>JBFWXN010000045.1:0-41376 GCA_050187415.1 Hyphomicrobiaceae bacterium
CAACAATATGTCGCCCGGCACGACGGAATGCGGCCTGGTGATCAACAAGGACGCCTACAAGAAACTGCCGCCCCAGTACCAGAAGCTGCTGATGGACATTCGTCCCGAGATCGACACTCTCCAGGTCCAGGCGTGGCAGGACAAGGACAAGATCAACCTCCCGGTCTTCAAAAAGAAGATGAAGGAGATCCTCTACACGCCGGAAGAGCTTGATCGCTTCCGCAAGGTTGCCGGAAAGCCCGTCTGGGATAAATGGATTGAGGAGAACCAGCCGAAGTTCGACGCCAAGGGCTTGTTCGAATTCATGATGGCCGAGATCAAGAAAGCCCAGGCCACCGCCAAGAATTGACATTCGGAAGATTCCGACACCGAACGGAGGCCGGTCGACCGGCCTCCGTTATCGTTGAACTCGGATCGAACCGGCGCAACCGCGACGCAGCATGAGCCGAGCGGTCCCAAAGTATGTCTCTGCATGAGGAACTGTCATGGCAGGATCGAACGATTCCGGCCCGGCCGCACACGGTGGTGGCGCCCTTGGCGCTGTCGACCGAGCCTTCTTCGCGATCGAGAAGGCCATGGCTTTCATCTCGGCGCTTTGCATCTTCGGATTGATGTTGATCGGCGTCTGGCAGGTGCTCGCGCGAAAGCTCTTTAATGCGCCTATCTACGGCTATATCGACCTCGTCGAAATCGCCATGACGACATTCGCCTTCATCGCCATCTCGTTCACGGAACGCCTCGGCGGACACGTGCGCATGGAAATCCTCGCCTCCAAAATGCGCGGGCGCTTGCTGTGGCTCACCGAGGTCATCGGCGTTCTGATCGGGCTCTTCGTTGCCGGCACGCTCGCCTACTACAGCTACACCCACTTCCTGCGAGCCTGGGATTCCGGCGATTCCACCATGGATCTCGAGCTACCGTGGTGGCCCTCGAAGCTCATCGTGACATTCGCCTTCGTCCTCCTCCTCATTCGCCTGTTGATTAGCCTGTGGGGATACCTTCGCATGTTGGTCGACCCCGATCAGGAGCCCATCGGTATGCCCGTCATCGCCGACCTCAGCGAGGTCGCCGAAGAGACAGCGCGCGTTGGCGCGGGCGATATGAAATCGGACGAGGGACGCTGACATGGAGTGGTCAAACGACACGATCGGCGTCATCGGTGTCATCGCACTGCTGGTCCTCGTCTTCGCAGGCGTCCGCGTTTACATCGCGGCCTCGGTCGTCGGGCTGCTTGGCACGGTCGCCATTATCGGCTGGGATGCGGGCGCTGGTATCATTGGAACCGTACCGCACTCGAAGTCGATCCAGTACACCTTCTCCGTTCTTCCCCTGTTCATCCTGATCGGCTACCTCGCCTTCCACGCCGGCATCACGCAGTCGCTGTTCGATGCGGCCCGAAAGTGGCTCGGCTGGCTTCCCGGAGGACTTGCGGTGGCGAGTATTTTCGCGAACGCCGGCTTTGCCGCGGTTTCGGGCGCCTCGACCGCAACCGCCGCTGTCTTCTCGCGCATCGCCATCCCCGAGATGCTGAAGGCCGGCTACGACAGGCGGCTGGCAGCCGGTGTGGTTGCCATCGCGGGAACGCTCGCAGCTTTGATTCCCCCGAGCGCGCTGATGGTCGTTTACGCCATTATCGTCGAGGCCTCCGTCGGACAGCTTCTCGTGGCCGGCTTCGTGCCCGGAATACTGACGGCCGTCGGCTACACCGGGATCGTGCTCGTATGGAGCGTGATCGACCCGAAGCTCGGCCCCGCCATCAAAGGCTACACATGGGGAGATCGCTTCCGGTCGCTCCCCGGCACGCTGCCCGTCGTCGCGGTGATCGTCATCATCTTCACGTCGATGTACTTCGGCTGGGCGACACCGACCGAGGCTGCCGCTCTCGGCGCCTTCGTCGTCTTCATCCTCGCGCTCCTCAATGGAATGACCTTGAACTCGCTCTATCAGGCGCTGATGGAGACGGCGAAGCTGACGGTCATGATCTTTGCGCTGATCTGGAGCGTTTTGATCTTCGTTCGCTTCCTGGGCTTCGCCGGCTTGCCCGAGCGCTTCGCCGACTTCATCGTTCATCTGGACATGCCGCCCACGATGATCATGGTCATGATCCTGATCGGCTATCTCATCCTTGGCTGCTTCATGGACGCGATCGGGATGCTGCTCCTGACACTGCCGGTCGTTTATCCGACAGTGACGGCATTGGGGTACGATCCGATCGTCTTCGGCGTCATCGTCGTCAAGATGTGCGAGGTCTGCCTCGTCACGCCGCCGATTGGATTGAACTGTTTCGTCGTCTCCTCCGTACGACGCGACATCCCATTGCAGACGGTGTTCCAAGGCGCCCTGCCGTTCGTCATCGCGGATTTCATCCTGATCGCGCTTTTCCTCGCCTTCCCGCAGATCATCCTTTGGCTGCCGCAACAGATGCTGAACAACTGATTCCCCGCTTGGCTTTGTCCCGTCGACAGGGTCGAGGTTTACATCCGCAACGAGCCCCGGTCGGCCAACGCCGTCGGGGCTCGCTTTCTTTCGCCCCTTCCTCGTGGCATGCTTCGCGCACCATCGAGAAAGCCCTGGAGGAACGTGCTCATGCCCGATGCCGTCATCGTCTCAACAGCCCGCACGCCCATCGGCCGGGCTTTTCGCGGCGCCTTCAACAAGACGCATGGCGCGACGCTTGGCGGTCACGTGGTGGCGGAGGCACTCAAGCGCTCCCAGGTCGCGCCCCAGGACGTCGACGATGTGTTGATGGGCTGTGCCATGCCGGAAGGCGCGACAGGAGGCAACATTGCCCGCCAGATCGCCGTTCGGGCCGGTCTCCCGGTCACTGTGCCCGGCGCGACAGTGAACCGCTTCTGCTCGTCGGGCCTGCAGACCATCGCCATGGCCGCTCAGCGCATTCGCTCGGACGACGCCGGTATCATCGTCGCCGGCGGCCTCGAATCGATTTCGCTCGTGCAAACGAATCAAAACGTTCTGGGGGCCAAGGACGAATGGATCGAGCAGCATTGCCCTGCCATCTACTGGCCCATGATTCAAACCGCCGACAACGTCGGCAAGCGCTACGGCGTCAGCCGCGAAGCTCAAGACGCCTACGCCCTCGAAAGTCAGCGCCGCACGGCAGCCGGCCAGCAGGCGAAGAAGTTCGACGCCGAGATCGTGCCGCTCACCGCCGAGAAGTATTTGCTCGACAAGGAGGGCAAGATCGCAGGGACCGAGATGTTCACCCTCACCAGGGACGAAGGCAATCGGCCCGAGACCAATATTGAAGGCCTGGCCAAGCTGAAGCCGGTCGCGGGGCCGGAGAACTTCGTAACCGCGGGCAACGCCAGCCAGCTCTCGGACGGGGCCTCCGCCTGCGTCGTCATGAGCGACAAAGAGGCCCAGAAGCGTGGCCTGTCTCCGCTCGGCATCTATCGCGGTTTCGAGGTGGCGGGCTGCCATCCCGACGAGATGGGCATAGGCCCCGTTTTCGCCGTTCCGAAGCTCCTCAAGAAGTACAACCTCAAAATCGAGGATATCGGCATCTGGGAGCTCAATGAGGCTTTCGCGGTGCAAGTCGTCTATTGCATGAACATTCTCGGCATTCCGCACGAGCGCCTGAACGTCAACGGCGGGGCCATCTCGATCGGCCATCCCTATGGCATGAGCGGCTCGCGTCTCACCGGCCACGCGCTCATAGAGGGTAAGCGCCGTGGCGAGAAGTACGCCGTCGTCACGATGTGCATTGGTGGCGGCCAGGGTGCGGCCGGCCTTTTCGAGATCGTGTGAGGCTGCCATGTCGATGCCACTGACCACCCCCGGATATCTGCATCGCGGCCTCGACTCGCTGTTCGACTTGGCACGCTCGACACCGTTGTCGCCCGAATGCGATCGCTTCTACTTCATTCGACATGGCGAGACCGACGGCAATGCCAAGCGGATCTTCCAGCATGCCGAGATCCCCCTCAATGCTCGCGGCATGGCGCAAGCAGAAGCAGCGGCGGCGGCCTTGGCGAACGCGAAGCTGGAGCAGATCTTCGCCAGCACCATGACACGCGCGTGGGTCACGGCGGAGGCGGTCGGGCGCCCCCATGGTCTAAAGCCGATTGCCGAGGTGGGCTTGCGTGAGCGCTGGTTCGGCGATCTGGTCGGAACGCCGAGCCACGACCACGACTGGCGGGATGATCCGCCGAACGGCGAGACCCTCGCTCAGTTTGTCACTCGGACGCAAGCCGGCGTCGTGCGCTCATTGCTGAACGCCGGTAAAATGCAGACGGCCATGGTCGGGCACGGCGGCATTCTCTACGTGCTGGCGCCCAGTCTCGGCCTCGACATTACCACCGAGCTTCTCGCGAACGCGACGCCGCTTCTGTTCGAGCGCTGCGACGGCGCCGCCTGGAAAGTCACGCGCGTCGCCGATGTCGGCGCCAGTGGCGACAACGTGGCCTAGAGAAGGACTGCCATCTCATGGACATGTCAGGCCAATATCGCATTCAGGCTCCACGCGACGTGGTGTGGGCCGCATTGAACGATCCGGAAGTTCTCAAGCGCTGTATTCCCGGCTGCAAGGAGCTCGTGCAGAAATCGCCGACCGAGCTTGAAGCCAAGGTGTCGCTCAAGATCGGCCCGATCTCCGCGAATTTTTCGGGCGCGGTCACCCTGCAGAATCTCACGCCCCCCGCCGGATATACGATTGCCGGACAGGGCTCCGGCGGCGCGGCAGGTTTCGCCAAAGGCAGCGCTGACGTGGCACTGGCGGAGGTCGAGGGCACTGACGCCACCGATCTCAGCTACACGGCCAAGGCCGAGGTCGGCGGCAAGCTCGCGGCCCTCGGCGGCAGGCTTATTCAGGCAACTTCGAAGAAGCTGGCGGACGAGTTCTTCTCGACCTTCGCCAAGGAGCTGAACGGCCCCGAGGCGGACGACAGCGCCCCTCCCGATCCGGAGCAGAAGAAGGGCCGATGGGCCAGATGGCTCGGCCGCTGAGAGCGTTTGGGCAGGAATCTACCGCCTGAGATACTCTACCGTCATCAAGACGGCGCACGACCGTCGATCCTGGTGGAAACGCCGCCTGCGCGCCAACAATCGATCGAAGCCTCAACGGGTCGCTCGACCTAACCGCCTATTTCGAAGAACGCGCGCGGGGTCATTGTCACGCCCTCGGCAAGCTCCTTCTCGGCTCGCGACTTCGTCTTTCCGTCCGGGAGCGCGGCAATGAGGCGACGAGCCGCATCCATATCCTCGAGCGATACGATTTGCGACAGCGACCGGTAGAGGCGCTGAGACCTCCAGTCGTTGCCGGGCCGGCAGTGGTCCTCGATGGCACGAAGCACCGGCTCCCAGATTTTGCGGCCTGCTGGAAAAGCGGCTTCCAGCAGGAGTCCCCCCGCTTCCGCGCGCGAAGCCGGCGGTCGAACCTTCGGCAAGAGCGCAAGTCCCATATCGAGCATCGCGCGCGCGGCATCGAGCCGTCCCGTCTCGACCGCCGCACGGATCGGCCAAGCCAGCACCGCCGACTTATGGTATGCGTCGCGTCCGGCCTTGGCCGTCTCGCGCGCCTCGACCAGAGCCCCCTCACCGACGTCGCCGGAGGCAAATCGCGCCACCCAGGCGAAGGCCTGCACCGCAAACCACGGATCGGCGATCATCCGAGCCACCCGTAGCGCCTCCGCCGGTTTCGACGAAGCCAACTGTGCCACCTGATCGCGTGCCTTGGTGGTCTCGAACATGCCGTGCCTCGCCCCCGCCGTCCCGGGCTAACGTCCTTTGGACTTGCGCCAAGCTTCGAAATCGATTTTCGATTGCGGATCGGTCGCTGGATAGAGCCCTCGGATCGAACGTCCTTCCAAGACCTTCTCTGTGGCAAAATCCTCGTAGGCCGTCATCTCGACCGCTTCGTCCGCGATCTCGTCCGCGAGATGAGCCGGAATCACCACACATCCGTCGCCATCGCCGACGATCACGTCGCCTGGAAAAACCGGCGCATCTCCGCACGCGATCGGCACGTTCGTGTCGATAGCGTGATGCAGTGTCAGGTTCGTCGGCGCCGCCGGCCGCAGATGAAACGACGGTATGTCGAGCTTCGCGATTTCGGCAGCATCTCGAAATCCACCGTCCGTCACGATACCGGCAACCCCGCGCATCATCAGGCGCGTGACGAGGATCGAGCCCGCCGAGGCCGCGCGCGCATCCTTGCGGCTGTCGATGACGAACACCGCACCGGGCGGACAATCCTGCTCGACTGCCTTGCGCTGAGGATGGTCGGGATCCCTGAACACATCGAGCGAATTCAGATCCTCTCGCGCGGGAATATAGCGCAGGGTAAAGGCCTCGCCGACCATCGTCGGCTTCGACGGATCGAGTGGCATCACACCTTGGATCATCTGGATGCGAAAGCCGCGCTTGAACAAGGCGGTGGTAATCGTCGCGGTCGACACCGTTTTGAGCTTGTCGCGCGTCGCGGGAGAAAGGGCCATCGAAGTCTCCCTCGGTCTGAGCCGGCTAAGGGTGAAGTTTGACGTTGAGCACTATGCACACGAGGCAAGGTCGGGTTGGCCGACCTCTCAATAGATATCCGGCTCTGGTACCGGCGCACCGAACCCGGTCTCGAGGAAGTCGAAGTCGCATCCTTCATGAGCCTGCTTGATGTGTTGCGAGAACATCCATCCATAACCGCGCTCGTAGCGCGGCTTGGGCTTCGCCATGGCCGCACGGCGCCGGGCGAGTTCCGCTTCGGAAACCTCGAGGTTCAGCGTGCGCGCAGCCACGTCGAGCGCGATCCTGTCGCCGGTTTGCACCAGCGCCAGCGGCCCGCCAACATAGGATTCCGGCGAGACATGGAGAATGCATGCTCCGTAGCTGGTCCCGCTCATACGGGCATCCGAGATGCGCACCATGTCGCGCACGCCTTGCTTTACCAGCTTCGTCGGAATGGGGATCATGCCCCACTCGGGCATTCCGGGCCCGCCTTGCGGTCCGGAATTGCGTAGAATGAGCACGCTATCCTTGGTGACGGGCAAATCCTCGCGATTGATTTCGCGTTTGAGTTGCGCGTAATCATCGAACACGTAGGCTGTCCCGGTGTGCTTCAGCAGCCTCGGCTCGGCCGCCGAAGGCTTGATGACACAGCCGTCCGGCGCGAGATTGCCTTTGAGCAGCGCCAGCGCGCCTTCTTGGTAGATCGCCTTCTCGAGCGGGCGAATGACATCGTCATTATAGACTTCCGCGCCTTCGAGACACTCGGCCCAGGTCTTTCCCGTCACGTTGATCTGTGTGAGATCGAGCTCAGACGTGAGCCGCGACATCAGCCCCAGCAGGCCGCCTGCGTAGTAGAAATCTTCCATCAGATATTTGTCGCCGGACGGCCGGATGTTGGCGATCACGGGCACTTTGCGGCTCGTCGCGTCGAAGTCCTCGAGCCCGATCGGCCGGCCCGCCCGTCGGGCCATGGCGATCAAGTGGATCACCGCGTTGGTCGAGCACCCCATCGCCATCGCCACCGTAATGGCGTTGCGGAATGCGGCCTCGGTCAGAATCTTGTCGGGGGTCAGGTCGTCCCATACCATCTCGACGATGCAACGCCCGCAGGCCGACGCCATACGGACATGGTTGGAATCGGCGGCCGGTATCGACGACGAGCCTGGCAGGCAAAGCCCCAGCACATCTGCGAGTGCTGTCATTGTCGCCGCCGTGCCCATTGTCATGCACACGCCATACGACCGCGCGATGCCCATCTCCATCTCGCCCCAGTCCTTGGCCGAAATGTTGCCCGCACGCCGCTCATCCCAATACTTCCAGGCGTCCGAGCCCGAGCCGAGAACCTTGCCGTGCCAATTACCGCGGAGCATCGGGCCGGCCGGCATGAACACCGTCGGCACGCCAGCGCTCGTCGCACCCAGGATCAGCCCCGGCGTAGTCTTGTCGCAGCCCCCCATGAGCACGACGCCATCCACCGGATGCGAACGGATAAGCTCTTCGGTCTCCATGGCGAGGAAGTTGCGATAGAGCATCGTGGTCGGCTTGACCTTTGATTCTGACAGTGAGATCGCCGGCAACTCGACCGGAAAGCCACCCGCCTGCAGGACGCCGCGCTTCACGTCGTCGACCCGGTGCTTGAAATGCGCATGACACTGGGCAAAGTCGGACCAGGTATTGATGACACCGATCACAGGCCGGCCTTGGAATTCAACGACGTCATAGCCGATCTGGTTCATGCGGCTGCGATGCCCGAACGATCGCAAATCATCGGGCGCGAACCAACGGGCGGAGCGAAGCTCGGAAGCAGGCTTGCGTATCGTCATCGGTGACCTCGAAATTTGGACGTCGTGAGGAGAGAGATTGTGGGGAAGCCCTGGCGTTCGCCCTCGACCCGATCTTCCGCCTCACGCCGCAGGAGGCGTCGGAAATGGACCGCGCGACTGCTCGAAGGCGTATCCGATCCTGAGCGCAAGGGGCTCCTCGAGCCGGCGCACGACGATCTGAAGGCTCATCGGCAGGCCCGCCTGCGAGAGCGAGGTGGGAACGGCGAACCCAGCCAGGTTCAGATAGTTGACCCAGCGCGTGTACATCGCCATCGACGCCTTCGTCTCGTCCACGTCCGCCACCGGAATGGCCGGAAAAGGGATGGTCGGCAGGACGATCGCATCCAGACGGTCGATACTATGCAGAAACGCCTTGATCGCTACCTCGCGAGCCGAGAGAGCCTGCAGATACGTCGCAGCCGAGATGTGTCGGCCCGCCAGCATTCTGGCGCGGATCGGATCGGCGAGCCCCGACCCCGGATCGTCGGCCAGCGCCTGCCAGTTGGCGTAACATTCAGCCGCGATGAACTGGCCGCAAAGATTGCCCCAGGCATCGATTTTGCCCGGAAGCTCGACGGGCTCGATCCTGGCGCCGAGCCCTTCCAGACGTCCGACCGCCGCCGCGAAATCGGCCTTCACCTCGTCCGAGAGGATCGGCAGGTCGCGATCGGCGATGCGCCCCAGCCGAAGGCCCTTGAGGCCTCGGTCTAGCTCTGGCATCGGATCGACCGGCTCGATGCCGATCGTCGTCCTGTCGCGGGCATCCGGCCCTTGCATGACCGTAAACAGCCGCGCCGCCGTTTTCACGTCGGCCGCCAGGGGCCCGATCGAATCGAGCAGTTGAGACAGCGGCGCCACGCCCGTTCGCGCCACACGTCCGACCGACGTCTTGAGGCCAACGCATCCGCACAGCGCGGCCGGAATGCGCACCGATCCGCCGGTATCGGTTCCCAGTGCAGCGCGCAGCAAGCCGCTACCTACCGCGACGCCCGATCCCGAGGAGGATCCGCCGGGAATGCGATGCACCTTTGCATCCCACGGGTTCCAGGGCGTGCCAACCGTGACGTTGGTGCCGTAGCCTCCGAACGCATATTCTACTGTGTGCGTCTTGCCCGGAATGACAGCGCCGGCGGCGCGCAAGCGTTCGACCACGGGCGCATCACGGTCTGCCGGTGGCCGATTTCGCCGTGACAGCGACCCGCATCCCGACAGCACGCCGCCGACATCGATGATGTCCTTGACGCCGACCGCCATGCCCGACAGGGGCCGCCCATCGTCGCCAGCCGCGCGTCGAGCATCGACCAGGGCGGCCTCGGCAAGGGCCGTCTGGCGCAAGATACAGATGAAAGCATTCAGGCGTGGATTTTCGCGCTCGATGCACTCGAGCGTACGCTCCGTCTCGGCGACGGCAGTAGCGGGCTTCGGCATATCCCTCGATCCGGCTGCGACGTGTCAGAACAACCGACCGCGGCAAAGCCTAGCCGGCACCCCATCTGAGCATGCCGACGCGCGAGGCGCCACAGTCGATGATGGTCATGCGCTGCTCGAGCTCGGAGCACCGAGGGCACTCCGCGACAGGGGCCGAGGCACGCCGTCCAGCTTGTCTCACGCCGCCTGAGCGGCCCTGGCGACCGCATCGCAGATGTCTCCGACAACGGTCGCGACGAGCTGTTGGTCATCGCCTTCCGCCATGACCCGGATAACTGGCTCGGTTCCGGACGGCCGGATCACGATGCGACCGGTGCTGCCGAGCTTCGCCTTCGCCCCTTCGATGGTCTTCCGCACCCGGTCGTCATCGAGCGGCCGCCCCTCCGAATAACGCACGTTCTTGAGAATTTGGGGCAACGGCTCGAAGCGATTGCAGACCTCGCTCACGGAGCGCCCGGCTGAAACCACCGCGGACATGACCTGCAACGCTGAAACGAGCCCATCTCCGGTGGTCGTGAAATCGGACAGCACGATGTGTCCGGATTGCTCTCCGCCGACGTTGAATCCGTGCTTGCGCATATGCTCGACGACATACCGGTCCCCGACCGCCGTCCGCGCCAGCGTCAGCCCTATGCCTTGCAGATAGCGCTCGAATCCGAGGTTCGACATCACCGTCGCCACGACACCGCCGCCGATCAGCCGCCCCTGCCGGTGCCAGCTCTCGGCAATGACGGCCATGAGCTGATCGCCGTCGACGATGCGGCCTTTCTCGTCGACGATCACAACCCGGTCGGCATCGCCATCCAGCGCGATACCGATGTCGGCCCGCAACTCACGCACCTTGTCCGCGAGGGCTTCCGGAGCCGTCGACCCGCATTTCAGGTTGATGTTGCGGCCATTGGGCTCGACGCCCATCCGCACCACCTCGGCACCAAGCTCCCACAATGCTTCCGGCGCCACCTTGTAGGCAGCGCCGTTGGCGCAATCGATGACGATTCTGAGCCCGTCGAGCCGCAGGTTTCGGGCCAGCGTACGCTTCGCATATTCGATATAGCGCTCTTGTGCGCTCTCGATCCTCGTTGCCCGGCCGATCTTATCGGACGACGCCATCAGATGGGCGCTTGGCGCCTCGATCAACGCCTCGATCTCCGCCTCCGTCTCATCGGAGAGTTTATAGCCGTCGGGGTCGAAGAACTTGATGCCGTTGTCCTCATACGGATTGTGCGACGCGGAGATCATCACGCCGAGATCGGCCCGCATCGAGCGCGTCAGCATCGCGACCGCCGGGGTTGGCATAGGCCCGAGCAGGAAAACGTCCATGCCGACCGAGGTGAACCCCGAAAGCAGCGCGCTCTCGATCATATAGCCCGAGAGGCGCGTATCCTTGCCGATGACCACACGCGGTCGGTGATGAGTGAGCGCATTCCGCGAGAAAACATGCCCCGCGGCCATGCCGGCCTTGAGCGCAATTTCCGAGGTCATCGGAACCTTATTGGCAAGCCCCCTGATACCGTCGGTCCCGAAATAGCGGCGCGACATGCTCGAACCTCGTTCTTTATCCCGCGATAGTCCGTTGCATCCGCAACGCCCTCCCCTTGGGCCATACATCGGATGCAGCGTTCGTGCCAGGGACGACATCGGTCTGATCCCCTTCATCCACCGAAACACGGGTGCAACCGACAGACTCAACCCTGGATTATCCCTATGCGATGCGTCGCCGTGCGGCCAGCGCCGTGCGCCACCTATCCTCACCTTGCTCATTGGGGGGTATTTGCGGCTTGGGACTTTCAAGCGCGCAGCTCATCGACCACAATGCCTCTCGTCCGGCGAAGGAGACACGACATGGACATGACAGCGATGCTGGCCCGATTCTCGGCCGCCGTGGAAACCGGCGACGGCGACGCCCTCGCCGACCTGTTCACCGATGATGGCGTCTACGATGACTACTTCTTCGGGCCATCCACCCCAGGTCGAGCCGGGATTCGCGAGATGCTCGCCCATTTCTACGAGGGTGGGGAAGGCTTCAAGTGGGAGTTCGTCGATCCCGTCGTCGCAGGGCCGCTCGGCTATGCCAGCTACCGCTTCAGCTACACATCGAAGCTCCCCGACGCCAAGGGCACGCGCGTGATCTTCGACGGCATCAGCCGGTTCGAGTTCGCCGACGGCAAGATCCGGCGCTACAGTGAAGTGTTCGATCGCAGCCTTGCCCTCGCCCAGCAGGATTTCGCGCCGGAGCGCCTCAAGAAGATTGCGCAGAAATATGCGGCGCGCCTGAAATCGAACCCCGCAGTCAAATCGCATCTGGGCTAGTCGCATCAGCGGTCGACACGCCCCTCCGGCGACATCATGTCTTTGCCGGCATCCCCGTCGTCGGCGGCGTCACTCCCATGGAGAGATAGACTGACATAAGCCCGTCGACGCCTCCCTCGGCTGGCTTGATCCACCTCGTCGGCACGTAGATCAGCGCACCGCCCACCGGAACCGGCGCCGATGGGATCAAAACACCGATGTACTCGGTCTCGCCGATCTTGATGGGGGCGGGCGACGGAACCAGCGCCAGTACCGCGGCGCCCGGCTCACCGCCGAAGAAGCACCAGACCGGGCTCATCGCGGCGAGATTTCCGCCGCCCTTGTTGCTGGTGTCCAGAATAGCGGTAAATCGTCGGGTGAGGTCATAAAGGCGCGAGATCACCGGGATGCGGGCAATTCCCGCCTCGAAGGCGGCCGTCAGCCAAGGCCCGATGCGGGATTCGACCAGCAGCCCTAGCCCGTATATGGCGAGCAGCAGGAGCCCTATGCCGACGATGTACGGTGCCGCCGACGCGCCAACGCCGATGCCGAGCGAAGTGAGCACGCGCCCGAACGCGGTGTGCGGTCCCAGATAGTCACTGAGAAGGGAGATCAGCCAACCCATCGCCAGCGCCGTGATCAACAGCGGCAAAATGGCGAGGCCGCCCGCAAGAAAAACCCGTGCGATCCTGTTCACTGGCTTCTCCCCTGATCCTACGGTCTCGCAGCCCGGCTCCCTCGAACCCGGCAGTTCGGCAACCCGAAAGCAGGATCGCCGATCCACACAGAAACGAAAGTACTTTCGGCTGTGAACGGCCATTAGCCGTGCATCACGGCCGGATGGAGTTGCCGGCAAGGTCGGCCTTGACAGGAACACGCCCGCGCCGGCCAATGCAGCATGCCCCGAAGCCCAGACATACCCGGCAATGCCGCCCGTGATACTTCGTTTCGCGACAACATCGATCGGACAGAGGTCGATCGCTTCGCCCGGATCGCAGGCGAGTGGTGGGATGCCTCCGGAAAATTCGCTCCGCTGCATCGGCTGGGACCGTCGCGGCTGACCTACCTGCGTAATCGACTGTCAGCCCATTTCGGACGCGATCTTCCAGCTGCAAAGCCGCTCTCTGGCTTGCGCGTGCTCGACATCGGCTGCGGTGGCGGCTTGATCTCGGAACCTCTCACACGTCTTGGCGCCATCGTCACCGGGATCGATCCCGCCGCAGATAACGTCGAGGCCGCGCGCACCCATGCCGGCATTTCGGGCCTCGAAATCGACTACCGCGCCATGACGGCCGAAGAGGTCGCGGCCGATGGTGAACAATTCGATGCCGTTCTGTGCCTCGAAGTCGTCGAGCACGTGCCGGAACCCAGCGCATTTATCGGTCTGGCCGCCGGCCTCGTGCGACCGGGTGGCATTCTGGTCGCCTCGACCATCAACCGCACGATGAAGGCCTGGCTGTTGGCCATCGTTGGAGCCGAGTACATTTTGCGCTGGTTGCCCGCGGGCACGCACCGATGGGACCGTTTCGTCACGCCGGACGAGATGGCCCGATACATGGCGGCGGCTGGCCTCTCCGCAGTGACATTCGACGGCTTGATCTACGATCCCATCGCAGACGTCTGGTCGCTCTCGACGGACACCGACGTGAACTACTTTGCCGCCGCCGCCAAGCCTTGATCAGCGCTAATCATCCAGGCGTCGGGCCTCGGAAGGCAACATGTGCGGCACGCCGCGCCGGATAGGGTAGGCGAGCCGGGCCTTGCGGCTGATCAACTCCTGCCGTGCCTCGTCATAGTCGAGCGACGTCTTGGTAACGGGACAGACGAGCAACTCGAGCAGCTTGCGGTCGACGCGTTCTGCGGGCGCAGCAGCCTCGGCAGAGCCTTTCTCCGTCGGCACCGATGCCCGTTCCGCCGCATCATCGCTCATCGCTCGCTCTTTCTATTGCAGCCGGCCACCCGCGTCGCTCCCACCGCCAGTCGCAAGCTCCATCTCGGCCAGCGTAATCAACGCCTCGGCCCGTTCCCGCAGCGTCTCGGCTTCGAGCAGCGCCTGCTTCTCGCCAGACCCGAACGGACTAGCGACCGAGAGCCAGTTGACCAGTTGCTCCGAGCCCGTGCGCGCGATCGCCGTCCAGTCCGCCTTGAGATTGCGCAGTGCCAGGTAGCGGCGAAGCGTGTCGAGCAGCCGCTCGCGATCGACATCCTCCTCGCCCCGGCCGACCTCCAAGTCGCCCCCGAACATCGAGAAGTCGATGCCGAACACCCGATAGGGATGGGGGACCTGCCGCTCTTCGGTCATTCGGAAGCGACTGACACCGGAGAGCAGGATCGTGAGGCGCCCGTCGTCGTGTTCTTGGAAGGTCGTCACGCGCCCGACGCACCCGATCTCTCGGAGCGATGCCGATCGCTCCTGCGGCGATCCCGTCGGCCCGCCCTCCCCGACCGGCTGCACGATCCCGACCAGCCGGCTCGTCCGCATGACATCGTCGAAAAGCTGCAGATAGCGCGGTTCGAAGATGTTGAGCGGCAGCGAGGCTCGCGGCAGCAGAATGGCACCGGCCAACGGGAAAACGGCCAATTCGCCCGGCAGATCGGATAGCGTCTGATAGCGGCGGGGCATCAAGGTCTCCGCTTGCGTGGGGCCCGTGCTGCGCCGGTTTCCTCGATCGTCACGAGAACAGGAGCGAGGAGAGACGGCGCCGTCCTTCGAGGGTGGCGGGGTCCTTCGGTCCCCAAGCCTCGAAAAATTGCACGAGCTGCTTTCTCGCGGCCTGATCGTTCCAGCCTTTGTCGCGCCGGAAACTCTCCAGAAGCTCGTCGACAGCCGCTTCTTTGTTGCCCGCCGCGACGTAAGCCATGGCAAGATCGATTCGCGCCTGATGGTCGGCCGGATTGGCCTCCACGGCAGCTTTGAGTTCGTCCGTCTGATCCGCAGCGGCGCCATGCTTGGCAAGTTCGATAGCGGCCCTGACGCTCGCCACGGCCTGATGCAACTGCTTGTCGGGCGGCACGATCGAAAGTGTCTGCTCGGCTCGTTCCAGATCGCCCGTGATCAGATAGACCCGCGCCAGTCCAGCGATCGCCTCGACGTGCTCGCGATCTTCCTTGATAACGGCAGCGAAGATCTCGGCCGCGGCCTGAACGTCGCCGGCATCGAGAAGCTTGTTCGCTTCCGCGACAGCCTCGGCCAGATCTGCGCCCATGCTGTCCCCCACCAGGCGCTCGACGAACTGTTTGACCTGGCTCTCGGGAAGTGCGCCCTGGAAGCCGTCGACCGGTTTCCCGTCGAGGAATGCATAGACCGTGGGGATCGACTGCACACGAAGCTGTCCCGCGATGGCCGGATGCTCGTCGATATTGATTTTGACGAGGCGCACCTTGCCGCCGAACGACCGCACGACCTTCTCGATGACCGGCGTGAGTTGCTTGCACGGACCGCACCACGGCGCCCAGAAGTCGACGATCACCGGGACCTGTCGCGACGCATCGAGCACATCGGCCTTGAAGCTCGCCGTGGTCGTATCCTTGACGACGTTGCCACCAGCCGCCCCGGCCATTCCGCCGCCACTACCTTGTCCAAACTCCATCATCTTCTCCATCGCGCTCGACCGCAGGGCGCGTACTCTCGTTGCTGGAACGTCGGCCGGCCGCGATCCGGTTCCGTCGCATTCACCCCAAGCCACCCGGACCGGTCAGCGCTAGGATCCGCGGCTTGTGCCCGCACGCTTCCATGAACACGATCATATCCTCGCGTTGCAGGCTCGTCGTCGCGGAGTTCACCAAAGGGTGGCAATTGATCACTTCATAGTCCATCAGGCGCTGATCGACCACAACACTCACGCGATGGGCCGTGTCATTGATCAGCGCCAATGCGGTTACCGACCCGGGCGTCACCCCGAGCACGTCCATGAGCAGCTCCGGCTTGCCGAACGATAAACGCGCCGAGCCGATGGCCTTGGGAAGCGCCTTCAGATCAATCGGAGTATGCGCCTCGGCAACGATCAGCCAAAGCCGATCCTTCGCATCCTTCAAGAACAGGTTCTTCGTATGCCCGCCGGCAATCTCCCTGTGGAGACGATCGCTCTCGGCCACGGTGAACACGGGCTCGTGCTCGATGGTGGAAACGCCGATACCCAGCTCTTCCAGGCGGGACATCAACTCGTCGCGTGTTTTCGGCATCGCATCCGGCTGTTGAGGATTAATCGAAGCGGTCGGCA
This sequence comes from Hyphomicrobiaceae bacterium, assembly GCA_050187415.1. Lineage (GTDB taxonomy): Bacteria > Pseudomonadota > Alphaproteobacteria > Rhizobiales > Hyphomicrobiaceae. Next base: position 16,217 of record JBFWXN010000045.1, read on the forward strand.
TCCGATGCGGGTGGCCCGAACTTACGCCCGGATCGTCCGCCAACCATCAGACGTGAAATAGCCCCCGCTGCCCAGCCTTGCAATCGCCGGCGCGCGATCGCACCTGACCCGGGGCGCCGTCACTCGAGAGGTGCCAGCCTAACCGCAATGGGGTTGCGCCATGTACGGACTTATCGGAGACTGCGCACGTCACCGACGAAAGACGGCTCGAGATTGGGCGTTGCTGAACGGATAGCCGTGCTCAGGCGGGTTTCGACGACAGACCGGACACGAGAGGGCTCACACCCATGAAGTGCATGTGGTTCCATCTGATGCCGTACACCGAGCTTCCGGACGATTTCAAACAGAAGCATCCCTCGGTCTGGGTCGACATCCACTCTTCGCTCTTCGATCCGAAGCGCGCGCACCACATGTACAACGACTTCATGGACGAGATGGAGTTTGCGGCCGAGATGGGCTTCGATGCCATTTGCTGCAACGAGCACCATTCCAACGGCTACGGTCTGATGCCCTCACCGAACCTGATCGCCTCTGCCCTGGCGCGCCGCACCACGGATACGGCCATCTGCGTCATGGGCAATTCGCTCGCCCTCTACAATCCGCCGACCCGCGTCGCGGAAGAATTCGCCATGATCGACTGCATTTCCGGCGGTCGTCTCATTGCCGGCTTCCCCGTCGGCTCGCCGATGGATACCTGCTACGCCTACGGCAGCAATCCTTCCATGCTGCGCGACCGCTATCTCGAAGCTCACGACCTAGTGGTCAAGGCGTGGACCAAAAAGGAGACGTTCGCGTTCAACGGCCGCTTCAACCAGCAGCGCTACATCAATATCTGGCCGCGGCCGATCCAGGACGAACCTCATCCTCCGATCTGGATACCGGGCGGCGGCTCGGTCGAGACGTGGCGCTGGTGCGCCGAGATGGATTACGTCTACTGCTATCTGTCGTATTACGGTTACAAGACCGGTCTCGGCGTGATGCGGGGCTTCTGGGAGGAGATGGACAGGCTCGGCAAAGAGCGCAATCCGTTCCGCGCTGGCTTCCTGCAGTTTGTCGGTGTCGCTGAATCCCGCTCCGAGGCCCTCGAGCGCTATGCCGAGGCAGCCGAGTACTTTTATGGCCGCTGCCTGCACATAGATCCGCGCTTCGCCCAGCCGCCCGGCTACGTGACGGAAGCCACCCAACGCGTGGGTTTGCAGAGCCAAGTCGTCAAGGCTGCATCCTACCAGGAGAAGTTCAAGAAGCGCCCCACCACGATGCAGGAGATCGTGGACGACGGCTATGTCATCGTCGGGTCGCCCGACGAAGTCGTCGAGCAGTTGCGCGAAGTCGCGATCAACATGAATGTCGGCAACCTGATGATGCTGCTACAGTACGGCAACATGTCGAAGGAGCTGACGAAATACAATACGCGCCTGTTCGCCGAGAAGGTGATGCCGAAACTGCAGCCGTTGTTCTCCGAGTGGGAGCATAAATGGTGGCCAAAGCCTATGCAGGGCGCGACCAGGGCCGAGCTTCCTGCCTTCCAGCCGCGCGTCGCCGCCGAGTAGACAACGGCGGAAAAGGGTTTCGCCGCGCGCCGGTCAACGACAGGCCCCGCTAGACCCGCCGTTGACCAAGGGAGCACACGGCAACGTGGTTGAGGGCCACACGCCGGCGCCTGACTATAAACCGTCGCCAGACACCGGAGTTCCCGCCTTGGGTTGCAAGCTTCTGCTCTGGGAACTCCTGCACCGATACGCTTCGCGCGACAATGACAGCAATGCAAGCGTGGGCGCCATAAGAGAACGAACCCGAAGGAGCGAAGTCCTGTGTCCGAGCCGACGACTTCCACCATTGACATCAATGGCCATGCCTGCCGCGTCTGGACGAAAGGCTCAGGCCCGAAGATAGGTTGGTTGGCGGGCTACGGCGGCCTTCCTCGGTGGATCCCGTTCCTCGACGAGCTCGCCAAATCACGCACCGTGATCGTGCCCTCGCTCCCAGGTCACCCCGGAGCCACCGGCCACACGCTACTCGACACCCACCTCGACTGGATTGTCGCCGTTCGGCAGATCATCGTGAAGAGCGGGCTCGAAGGCGAGGATATTGCCGGCTCGTCCGTCGGCGGTTCGTTTGTCGCCGAGTTTGCAGCCTTGTGGCCGCATAAGGTCAAGCGCGTTGCCCTGATCGCGCCCTGGGGCCTGTTCGACGAACAGGTTCCGGCAACCGACGTCTGGGCTCAGCGCGCCGACGACCAGCCGGGCGTGCTGTGCGCCGATCCGCAAATATGGAAAGATCTGAAGTCCATCCCACCGGGCGCCAACTCGGTCGAATGGCCGATCGAGCAGGTGCGAGCTTCGGAGGCCTCGGCCCGGGCGTTCTGGCCGCTCGGCAACACGAAGCTCGAGAAGCGGCTGCCGCTGATCCTGGCACCGACGCTGCTCCTGTGGGGCGAGCAGGACCGCCTCATGCCTCGCATCTACGCCGACAGGATGGCGAGCCTGATCGGCAGCTCGGCGATCATCAAGGATATCCCTGGCGCGGGCCATCTGGCCGAACTCGATCGACCGGAAGCGACGGCGAAGGCCATCCTCGAGTTCATGGCATAGTGCCGGCCCACGTTCCCGTGCCGCCCATCGGCGAATTCACAACGATGTCAATCGACGGAGCCCACGATGAAGCTCGATGATGAAAGCCAAGCCTTCCTCGATCTGATCAAGAAGCTTGGCCGGCCGCCGCTCAATTCTCTTCCGCCTCTCGAGGGCCGGGAGATTTACCGCCGCGGCCGCATGGCCACACAGCCGGACCTGCCCCACGTCGACCGCGTCAAGGACTTTGACGTTCCAGGCCCGAACGGTCCGATCGGCGTCCGCTTCTACCGGGGCGCCGGCACCGCCGACATGGGCCCGTTGCCCGTACTCGTCTACTATCACGGCGGCGGATGGGTACTGGGCGATCTCGACAGTCACGACTGGGTCTGCCGCAGAGTCGCGAACGTGGCGAAGTGTGCCGTCCTGTCGGTCGACTACCGCATGGCACCCGAGCATGTCTTCCCTGCGGCCTTCGACGATAGCCTCGCCGCACTCCGCTGGGCCGTCGACAACGCGTCTCGACTGAAGCTCGACCCCAGTCGCGTCGCGGTGGGAGGCGACAGTGCGGGCGGCAACCTCGCCGCAGCCGTCGCGATCGCCGCGCGCGATTCGGGCAGCCCTCGGCTTGCGGCTCAAATTCTCGTCTATCCCGCCGTCGACCTCTCGATGAGCGGCGACTACTACGGCCGCTTCACGAAGGATCTGATCCTGACCGACGACACGATGCGTTGGTTCATCGATCTTTACATCCCGGGCGCCGAGCAGCGGAAGGACTGGCGCGCATCCCCGATGTTGGCATCGAATCTCGCCAATCTACCGAGCACTCTCGTCGTCCTCGCTGGCTTCGACCCACTCTGCGCGGAGGGTGAGCTCTACGCCGAGAAGCTCAAGGCCGCCGGCAACAACGTGACCGTCACTCGCTATCCCGGCCAGCTTCACGGCTTCCTGTCCAATGGCAAGCTGCTACCCAAGGCGGAGCTGGCAATCGACGACATCGCAACAGCGCTGAAGCCCGCATTCGCCAGGGGCTAGGTCGCGGAGCCGCGGCACCGGCTTGCGGACGACGAGACTATCCGCAAGCGGCATTGTTGGCATTGCCGTGCAACGACAGGCTGTCATGTTTGTTGGTTCACAAATTCCCGCGCTACAAGTATCGGGAAAGGCGATGTGCACATCGCCCAGGCACAGTCATACCGAGGCCGCAGTCGCCCCCGACACTGGCGGCGGGGATGAGTGGCCCTCGATCGTGCGGATTGCGGCTGGCCGGCAGCCGAACGGGGCCAGCCAGGGAAGGCATGGGGTCGATGCGCAATACCATCGCGGTGATGAACACGAAAGGCGGCGTCGGCAAGTCGACGATCGTGCTCGCGCTCGCGGAAACCCTGTCTGCCATTCACAGCAAGAACGTGCTGGTCATCGATAGCGACGCACAGGCGAGCGTCAGCGCGATGCTGATGGCGACCACCAGCCTTCGCAAACTGCAAGCCGACGGTCGCACCGTGGTCGACTATCTCGTGTCCACAGTGCTCAGAGAGACGCAGGCGGAGTGGACTGATTTCGTCGTGGGCGGCGTCTCGGATATCGACGATGCGCGGACGGTTTATGCCATGCCGAGCGACATGCAGCTTACGCTGCTTGAACGCGAGGTCTCGAAAGAGGCCCTGCATGCCCGACTACGTGCGACCATCGGCGGTCTCATGAGCCGCGCACGTATCGTCTTCGATGTCGTGCTGATCGATTGCCCGCCCGGCCTCTCCGTTCTGACCGAATGCTGGCTGCGGGAAGCCGATTTCCATCTGTCGCCCACGAAGCCGGACTATATCTCGATTTGCGGGCTGGACGTGTTCGCTCGGTTCAAACAGCTCAATCCGGAAATGGGGTTCGCCGAGAATCTCGGCGTCCTGATCAACATGAAGGACCGGCAGTCGGCGGAAGACGAAGAGTACCACCGCTGGCTCGCAGGCAATACAGCCAATCGCTGCTTCACTCAGGTCATACCGCGCTTGAACTCTCTACAGCAGGCAGCCCGCTTCCAGAGCGACGAGCGATCGTTCGCGGCCAAGTACCCCGGCGAAATCGGCATTGCCGTCAGGGGGCTCGCGGCCGAAGTTCTGGCGCGCCTGGAGGATGCGGCTGACCGCGCCGGAGAACACCCTGGCCAGACCGCCGCCTCGCGTCCACACGCCCACGCGGGTTTCAGGGCCACCGCGTCGGCCAGTGGGCCCGCGCAACCGCCGCACGCGTCCGCATCCAGTCAATCCTCGCCTCAAGCGGCCGGAGCAAAGCGCGCCTGACGCGTGGCGTCCGACGCTTCGCGATAGGCAGGGCACAATCAGGACCGGTCGTGCCCCAGGCCGTTCCGCAATAGCGCCCCGATGACGACCATCTCCGGAATGAGCCCCGAGAAGCTCTCGAGCACATCTCGAACCGCCGGCACCCGCGACAGGGCCGGTAGCGGCCCAACGCGATCAGCGAGACGAGCGACCTCCGCCTCCAAGGCAGTGGACACCGTGCGCACAAGCCGCGCTATATCGCCCGAGGCAAGGCGTGGGGACAGTTCATCACTGATGAGCTGGAGCAGGACCGGCCAGGGGACGAGATGTCGATAAAGGCTCGGTACGACCTGAGACCGGTCGATATTCGGGGCGACTCCGAGGCCATCGATAAGGCCGCGCATGCGCGGTGGAATGTCAGATACCGGCACCATCGGTGGCAGATTGGTGATCGGCGACGGCGGCACCCATTCCTTCGGCGTATCGACCCGAGGCTGGCGATTGGACTGGCCGTCACTCATTTGCACCAGCAACAGTCGCACGCCTATGAAGTTCACTGGATTCGCCCGGTTGTAAGACTGAAGGACGCGGTCGTAGGCCTCGATGACATCGCTTCCAAGTCCGGCCGCTTCCAAGGCTCGTCGGTCCGGACCGGCAGCGATGCCGGCCAGAGTTGCCGCAACGGTCTGCCACGCGGCGTCCTGCGCCAGTCCGGCCACATAGATCGGGCGCAGTGCCGACCAGACCTCGGGCAGCACGCCGGAATAGGTCGCCAAGTGCCGCCAGATCAGGGCAGGCAGCGGAATACCCGAGAGATGAGAGATTTCCGAATAGATACCCGATATTTCGGGCGGCGCAATCGAGACCCCAACCTCTTCCAGCGCTGGCACTCCCGACTTGGATTGCCTCGCCGTTCTGGTTGGCGACGGCGTGGAGCCGTTCTGATCTTCGCTCAACATTCCCCCGCGGATACGCTTCGATCAGTCTCGTGCTGCTTATCTTCGGGGCACTTGTCCCGCGAAGCTCAGACGTGAGTGCTATCCGGTAGGCCGGTCACCGTGGCACGGGACCGGCAACTCCATCGGATAGCTGTCAATGCGGACGCGATTGCGCCTGCAGCTTCTCGATTTCTTCCTTTAGACGCAACTTCTCGAGCTTCAGGCGCATGATCTCATGGTCGGTCGAGGCGGGACGGGCCATTTCCTGTTCGATTCGTCGATCCAAGACCCGGTGCTTCTCGGCCAGCTCCGCGAGATGGGCTACAAGCGACATCCTGCTCTCCTTCTACGAGTTGCAGACTAGTGAAGTGTGCCACGAGCCACCGGCGGTGTCCACTCGGAGCCACCGGGCCAAGCAAGGCTGCAAAATTCGGTTAGGGAACTGTTAATCCGTCAACATCGGATCGTTTTGGCCAACCAAGAACGCAAAATATCGCGACGAGCATGCTGCGACGACTTGGCGCCGCGACGGCGACGGCTATAATCGGCGCATGGACAAGAAAGACACAGAAGACCTTTCGTTCCGGCAGGACGAGCTGCCGGCGGATCGCAGCCTCGTGATCGTCGACGACGACCGGGCGTTTCTGCAACGGCTCGGTCGTGCGATGGAGCAGCGCGGCTTCGAGGTCCGGATGGGCGCCTCGATCGGCGAAGGTCTGGATCTCATTCGCCAGCAGGCCCCAGCCTTCGCCATCGTCGACATGCGGCTCGACGACGGCAACGGCCTCGACGTGATCGCGGAGCTTGCCAAATTGCGCCCCAACTCCCGCGCTATCGTGTTGACAGGTTACGGAAATTTCGCGACGGCCGTTTCCGCCGTGAAGCTTGGTGCGGTCGATTATCTCGCCAAACCCGCCGACGCGGACGAGGTGACGGACGCGTTGCTCGCGCCGGCGAACGAGAAAGCTCAGCCTCCGGAAAACCCGATGTCGGCGGACCGAGTTCGTTGGGAGCACATCCAGCGAGTATACGAGCTGTGCAATCGCAACGTCTCCGAGACGGCGCGCCGCCTCAACATGCACCGGCGAACGCTTCAGCGTATTCTGGCCAAGCGGGCGCCGAAGTAGGCGAGACGAATTTCTCCGAATGCAGGCCGGCAGTCTGCTCGCGGAAACCTACATCAAGACATCTCTCAGGCGATTTCGCAGCCATTCGTGACCCCGGTCGTTATCGAACCGGTCATGCCAGACCATGAACATCGGCAGGGTCATCTCGCTCACGGGAAGCTCGTGGATTTCGAGCGCCTGACGGGATCCAAAGTAGGCCGCAAGCCGATGGCCGAGCGTGCAGACCAACTCGGTTTCTTCCGCAACCCTCAGCGCGGATGCAGGCGTTGGCATGGCAATGGGAACGATTCGCCGGTCACCACGGCGCTTGAATTCGCGATCGACCCGACTTGTCTCCGACGGGCTAGACAGGCTGACCGCGACATGCCGAAGGCGCGCGTAGGTTTCCCACGTCAGTGGGCGTGATATCTGCGGGTGATTGCGACGGGCGACCACGACGACATCTTCAGTGTACAGCAACTCGTTGCGAAAGCCCTCGGCATCGATCGAATCTCGCGTGATCGCGACCTCGGGCTCCCCGTAGCGGAGGCCCGACTCGACGTCGCGCCCACCGGTTTGCACGACGTAGAGCCGAAGCATCGAGTCAGGTGGCACCGACGCGTAGAGTTGAAGGGCAAACGCCTCGGCAACGTGCGCCTGCATCGCAACAAAGAAGGTCCGAACTGCCATATGTGGATCGAAGGCGGCCTTCGAATCGACAGAGTTACGCAACAGACGGAGCGCCGCACGGATCGGCGCCTCGAGTTCGCGCGCGCGGGGTGTCGGGCGAACGCCGCGCCCCGTACGCTCGAAAAGTTCATCGTTGAACATGGGTCTGAGCCGCGCGATCGCCTGGCTTACGGCGGATTGCGTCATGCCGAGACGCCGGCCCGCACGACTGAAGCTGCACTCGCTCAGGACCGTCTCGAAAATACTCAGTAGTTTGAGATCGATGGTGCCCGGGTCGATCGCAATTTCGCGCCGGGCAGCGCCCTCGGGTGAACGTTGATGTCGAGACCGTGGAACTTTCGACATATGAACATGCTCAATATTGGTCCGGGTCCGATCCTTTGCTCACTACCTCCCCCACGATGGCGTCTCCGCAAGGTGTTCCCAGCGCTTTCGGCACAATAGAATTTTCTAATATCGACTATCTCGTTGTCTCTGTCTGCATGAGTCGACACGATTGTGACGGTCCGTGCAGGGGTGCCGTCACTTCGTGCCTGCTGCGGCTTAGCGGGGTAATCGGGGGCGCAGCTTCGCGGCGGTATCGGGCCGCGCCCTCACCTGAATTATATATGCTGAGCAGCGGTTTGTCGGTACGTGCGTCCAGGTCGGCCGGCGACAAGTTCGCAATCTTGAAGTGCCCATACCGGCCCGTACGGTCAGTCGGCCAATCGACCGACGTAGTGGACGGCCTCGGCCAACCCCTTACCTTTTGCGTCCGACTTGATGCCGCGTGCCGGCTCGACCTTGCCTAGCACGAAAGGCATTTCCCCGGCCGCGGCAAGGGCCGCAATCACGTCATCGGCCCGCGTCCGGTCGACAATCGCGATCATGCCGACACCGCAGTTGAACGTGCGCAGCATCTCGGCCGCACCGAGCCCGGCGACGCTGCCGAGCCAGCCGAAGACCGCGGGAACCGCAATCGTCGACAGATCGACGCAAGTCCCCAACCCATCCGGCATCACGCGGGGGAGGTTCTCCGATAGGCCACCGCCCGTGATGTGGCTGAGAGCCTTGACGGCGCCTCCCGCTCCACTTCCCCCCGTCGCACGGATTGCCGCCAGCAGCGGGCGGACGTAGATGCGCGTGGGCGTGAGCAGGGCTTCGGCAAGCGTCGTCGTCTCGTCGAACGGTGCGCGAGCGTCCCAGGCGAGGCCTTGCTTGGCAACCAGGCGGCGCACCAAGGAATAGCCGTTCGAGTGAACGCCGGAGGATGGCAGGCCGATCAGCACGTCACCGGCGATGATGTCGCCCCGCGGCAGGATTTCGCCGCGTTCCACGGCACCCACCGCAAACCCGGCGAGGTCATAGTCCTCGCCTTGGTACATGCCTGGCATCTCCGCGGTTTCGCCGCCGATCAGCGCGCATCCCGCAGTCCGGCAACCCTGCGCAATGCCGCCGACCACGCGCCGCGCCGTCTCGACGTCGAGCTTGCCGCATGAGAAATAATCGAGAAAGAACAAGGGCTCGGCGCCCTGAACCACGAGGTCGTTGACGGACATCGCCACCAAATCGATGCCGATCGTGTCGTGCAGGCCGGTCTCGATGGCAATCCGCAGCTTGGTGCCGACGCCGTCATTCGCGGCAACCAGGACGGGGTCGCGGAACCCCGCCGCCTTGAGGTCGAACAACCCGCCGAAACCGCCCAGATCCGCGTCGGCGCCGGGACGACGGGTCGCCTTCACCAACGGCTTGATGGCGTGCACAAGGGCATTGCCGGCATCGATATCCACCCCCGCGTCGCGGTAGGTCACGGGATCGTTGCGTTTCGGCCCAGGCTCGGTCATCTGTCGTCTCGGATGGCGGCGGTTATTTGCGGACCCCATCTGGCACGGCCGGGGGCAGGATCGCAACCACACGGCCCGCAGCGGCACAGTCTTTCCGCGGGACCCGTTGGCAAGACGCAAAATTCTGCCAGGAATGGCTGATGAGGTGGCGCGTGTCGGGCAAGGGGGAACAATGGCCATGACGACGCACCCCGTCGGTGCTGCAAACCGCAACACACGAGCATTCCAGCAACTCGCGGCGTCTTGCGCGGCTTTGGTCATCGCTGCGCTTCTCGGCGCGGCTGATGCGCTTGCGAGCGATCCCGGTGATAGGCTCTTCACCGTGGGCAATTACCCGCTCGAGGCGCGAGCCGCCAATGCCGTGGCGGCCAAGGAAAAGGCCATCGCGGACGGCCAGAAGGCCGCTCTCCGCTCACTCTTGAAGCGACTGGTGCCCGTTACCGCTTACCGGCGCCTCGATCGCCTGAAAGACGTCAAGGCCGGCGATTTCATCGAGAGCTTTGCCGTGCGCTCGGAACGCAACTCGTCAACCACGTACATCGCGAGCTACGACTTCGCGTTCTCGCCGGACCCCGTCCGCAAGCTCCTCGACCGCGAAGGCATCCCCTACCTTGACCGGCCCGCCCCGACGGTCACGATCGTCCCGGCTTACAGGGTATCCCCCGATGCAGCCAAAAGGCTGCCGCCGACGTTTTCGACCGCCGCCGGCTCCGATGCGTGGCTCTATGCCTGGAAAGCCCTTGATCTCGCCAATTCGCTGACCCCCGCCTCCTTACAGCCCCTGAAGCCCGAGGTTCACGGCGACACGATCCGAGGTCTTGCTGAAGGCGATGTCGGCATGCTGCGCACGCTCGGCCAGGCCTATGGCACCGAAACCGTCGTCCTTGCCGTGCTCGAGCCCGAGCCCGACCGGAAGAAACTCACAGTGGTGCTGGTCGGGCGCGATGCGGTGCAAAACATCTACCTGAAGCGCATCTATCGCATGGACGAAGGCGACCTTGCCTACACCGCTGAGCTGGCCGCGGTCATCTCTCTGTCCATCCTCGAAGGACGCTGGAAGGCGATCAACGTGCGCGATTATCCGACGACCCAGGCGAGCGACCCCGCCGGTGCGGCCGCCGGGTGGAGCGCTTCGAACAGTCCTCAAGCCTATGAACCTGGTGCTGCGGGAGGCGTCTATCGCGCCGCGTCGCCACTGACGATCGCCGTCATGTTCCAGGGCATGGCGGAGTGGCAGGAAATCAGCCGCGAGCTCACGCACGTGCCCCATGTGGCCGACATCGAAGTTCTCGGCCTCTCGGCACGCGGCGCGCGCGTTTCGTTGAATTATCCAGGTGGAGCCCAGAACCTGGCGATGGCCTTGGCCGAACGCGGACTGAACCTCGAGAGCACCCAGGAAGGCTTGCGGCTGACGCGCCGGTAGGACGGCGGCCGATCGCGCCGTGAGCACCCCGTACTGCCTCGGATACGGGGAAGCGTAAGACTTACTCTTCGCTGCCCATGCCCGCGAGCTTCTCCGGCGCGTAGTTTTCACCGATCGACATCGCGCAGATGCGCGAGACGTGCAGCATCGGCAAGCCGCTCTCCTTGGCCCACGCGTTCATCTGCTCTTGAGCCTTGCGCAGGTCCTTCTTCGAGGTCGGCGTCTCGGCGATGTCGCAGCCCGAATCCCGCAGGCATGCGACCACGTCGCCCGAGAGCACGAAACCGTCCCACCCGACGAAGCGCAGAAAGTATTGCCCCGTCCGCCCGCCGAGGCGTGAGCCGCGTTTGCCGAGCAGCTCCAGCAAGCCGACCTCGTCATCCGCCGGCCACGCCGCCAGAAACTTGCCGAAACTGCCGTGTTCCTTGGCGATCTCCCCGACGAACTGCGCGTTCTCACGCACCGATCTGATCTTCTGGGGATGGCGCACGATCCGCTTGTCCGAAACCAATCCCTCCCAGAACTCATCCGGCTGGAAGGCCAGGCGCGCCACATCGAACCGCAGAAAGGCGGTTTCGAAGTCCGGCCACTTCTGCTCGATGACGCGCCACACGAACCCCGAGCAGAAGATGCGCTTGGCCATTTCCGCCAGGACCCGGTCGTCCCCGATCTTCGACAGCGCGCTCCGCCCGGTGACCTCCGGCAGCAGCGCTTGCAGAGCGTCACGGCCGCCTTTGCGCTGCTCGGCCCGATCTCGGATTGTGTTGAAGGATGTCATTTCCCACTCCCCAAGCGCGAATGCACAGGCCGCGTTCGTCGCGCTCGTATCGTCGACCCTCTCAAACTCTCAACCGCGCTCAAGCAGGCGGTCCCTTCAGCTCGACGCTATTGCCGTCCGGATCGACGATATACATCGACGGACCCTGTCCTTCCGCCCCATAGCGGCTCACGACCTCGCCCGGAGCCACGCCGTACCGCTCCAGATGCTCCCGGATTGCGGCCTCGTCGAACGGCTCGATGCGGATGCAAAGGTGGTCCATGTTGCGCCCCTCGGCTCCCGGCCCAACTCCACCTTTGCGACCCAACTCCCCGTCGAGATTGACGAGATCGAGCAACGCATTGCCGATCCGGAGCTGATGCAGGCCGATTGCCTCCTGAACCTTCTCGACGTTGGCCCCGAGAATTTCGCAATAGAAGGCTGTCGCTCGGGTCACATCCGCCACCCTGAGCACCACGTGATCGAGGCCAAGCGGCCGAAATGGAGCTGTCTTCATCGAGGAAGCCTCCTGTCGCTCACTGTTCATGCAGCCGAAATCATGCCATCAGACCGCGGCCGGGACACGAGCAGGGAGCTGTCGACCCATGTCCGCTGACGTCGAGACCATCGTAATCGGAGCCGGCGCCGTCGGCCTCGCCATCGCACGCGAGCTGGCGCTGCGGGGGCAGGAGGTGATGGTTCTCGAACAGCACGACATCATCGGCTCGGAGACGTCGTCCCGCAACAGCGAGGTGATCCACGCCGGCATCTACTATCCGCCGGGTTCGCTACGCGCCAGACTCTGCGTCGAAGGCAAGAAAAAGATGTACGCCTTCTGCGCCGAGCACGGCGTCGAGCACAAAGCCATCACCAAGCTGCTGGTCGCGACCAGCGAGGCACAGATCCCGAAGTTGAAGGCAATTCAGGAAGTTGCGATCAAGAACGGTGTCGACGACCTAGTCCCGCTGACGGGGGAGGAAGCGCGCAGGCTCGAGCCCGAAGTCTACTGTGTCCAGGCGATGCTTTCTCCATCGACCGGCGTCGTCGATACTCATGCCTTCATGCTCGCGTTGCAGGGCCACGCCGAGGCCTTCGGGGCACAGGTCGTCCTCAACACCCCCGTGACGCGAATCGGTTCCACAGCGGGCGGCGTCTTCGAGGTCGAGACAGGCGGCGAGGCGCCGGGCGTGGTCACCGCGAAACGGCTGGTGCTGTCGGCCGGCCTGCACGCTTCAAAGCTGGCCCGCACGTTCCCCTGGACCGGCAACTACCGCCCGCCCGAGACCTACTATGCAGTCGGCCAATACTATGCTCTCGACGGAAAATCGCCGTTCGGCCGTCACATCTATCCAATGCCGGACGGAGCCTGGCTGGGCCTTCACGTCACGGTGGACATCGGCGGCCGTTGCAAGTTCGGCCCCGACATCGAATGGATTCCCGAAATAGACTACGCATTCGACGAATCCAAGCTCGAGAAATTCCTGGGATTCATCCGCACCTATTATCCCGCGCTCGATCCCGCCCGCCTGCACGCCGACTACACCGGCATCCGCCCCAAGCTCTACCGCGAGGGCGAGCCCGTGCCCGACTTCTTCCTGCACGGACCCGAAACGCATGGGCTTCCCGGCCTGATGCTCCTGTTCGGCATCGAGAGCCCCGGCCTGACCTCTTCGATGGCCCTTGCCGAGATGGTCGCCGACCGCATCTGATCGTTTGACGCGCGCCGTCGGTCGTCGGCGCGAAAACTCTCGGACTGGCAATCGGGTCGCGACGCAGCTAGCCTCGCGACTGATATATCAAGCGCCGCATCAATGCGGTAGCGGGCAAATGCGGTGGAAGGCGCGGCACGTCCATGAAAACATACGAGGGCAAGCGCAGCTTCGATGGTCTCGTCGTGACGGTCGATGGCCACCCACTACCGGAGCACTACGAGGTGACGCAGTTCACCACCTGGGGCTTCGAGTGGACCTACGAGGGCGAGAGCCCGCAGCAGCTGGCACTCGCCATCCTGTTCGATCACCTTGGCGACAAGACCCGCGCTATCGGCCTTTCCGAGCGTTTCATGCGTAAAGTCGTCGCCAACCTCGACAATGACTGGCGACTGACCAGCGACGAGATTGCCGCGGCCATCGCCGAGATCGACCGGGCCTGAAACCGACGACTTTTCAATCGGACTTGCAGTGCTGTCCGGACAGGGACAGGATGATCGCATCCGCATCAACGCCAGAGCCATTCGCCATGCGCCTCAGAGACGCCGCTCGCGTCATTCGCTCGAAGAACGCCGGGCCGACTCAGGTCACCATCGATTTGATGTTCGACGATCCGAAGCTCTACGCCCGCGCGCTGGCCGCACCGTCGATGATGCCCGCCGTCATCGCCCAGCGCTACGGCGTCGCCGAGGCCGAGGTCATTCCGTACCCTGCCGCCAATGCCATCAAGATTGTCCTGCCGCGCCGTGTCATCGCGGGCTCACCGGGCGATACGGACGTCTACGGGGCCCAGCAGCACCGCCCGATGATCGACGTGGAGATCTGAGCATGTCCCGCCAAACCAGCTTCGCCCGCGTCATCGAGAAATGGCAGAAGGAGCGCGGGCCTCTTCGCATCATGTCGGCGTCCGGCCAGCTCGGCTACGGCATTATCGAGAAAGCCTTCCGCAGCGGCCTCGAGCGCGACCTGCATCTGATTGGCGCCGACATGGGCTCCGTCGATCCAGGCCCCTACTACCTCGGCGCGGGCAAGCTCGCGACGGCTCGCCGCTCCACGAAGCGAGACCTGAAAATGGTACTGACCGGCGCGCTCTCCATGAAGGTGCCGCTTGTCATCGGCACCGCGGGGACCGGTGGCGGAAATACCCACCTCGACCAGACGCTCGACATCATCCGCGAGATCGCCCGTGAGGAAGGCCTGAAGTTCCGCCTGGCAACCATCCGCTCCGAGATGCCGCGCGACCTCGTCAAGCGCCAGGCCAGAGCCGGCAGGATCACCCCCATCGGCCCCATCTCGGAGCTCACGGACGACGAGGTCGACGGCGCTTCGTGCATCGTTGGCCAAGCCGGCACGGAAGCCTTCATCCGCGCCATCGAAACCATGCCCGACGTCATCATTGCTGGCCGCGCCTGCGATACCGGCATTTACACGTGCCTGCCCGAAAAGCTCGGCTTCCCGGTCGGCCCAGCGCTGCAAATGGCGAAGATCATCGAGTGCGCCTCGCTGGCCTGCGAAGGCGGCGGCCGCGACGCCATGCTCGGCACGCTGGAGGGGGAGAGCTTTATTCTCGAGAGCATGAACCCCGCCCGGCGCGCGACGCCGATGTCGGTTGCCGCACACGGCCTCTACGAACAGGCAGACCCGCTGTCGGTCGCCGAGCCGGAAGGTGTGCTCTATCTCGAGGACTCGAAATTCGAGGCCGTCGATGATCGCCGCTGCCGCGTATCCGGTGGCCGCTGGGTGCCGACCAAGCAGTACTCGGTGAAAATCGAAGGTGCCACTCGCGTCGGGGCGCGCGCCATCATGGTGGCAGGCTCCGCCGATCCCGTATTCATCGAGAAGGCGGACGAAATCGCCGGTCTCGTCGAGGCCCAGATCCGAGAGCTGGTCCCGCCCAATCCGGAAAACCCCTACACGCTCTATTTCCGCTTCTATGGCCTGGGCGTCGTCGGCGGGCAGCCGGTCTCGACGCTTCCGGAAGAAGTCGGCGTCATTGTCGAGTGCATCGGCGAGGACGAAGACGAAGCCCGCGCGGTCGCGGCTACCGCCAAACAGTATCTGCTGCACGCACCCTTCCCGGGCCGCATCTCGACGGCGGGCAATCTCGGCTTCCCGTTCACGCCGCCCGAACTGACGGCGGGCGATGCCTACCGCTTCTCTGTTTATCATATCATGCAGGTGGACGAGCTGGCGCCGCTCTTCCCTGTGGCGGTCGAAGACGTCGGCTGACCCACCGAACGCGAGGGCACGTGCCTCGAGACAAAAATATCGTGCGCGCGGCGATTATAGCCGCGCGAAGCCGTGACGCGCAGCCTGCGATGCCGTAGCCTCGCCCGATAATCCGGTGAACGGACGATCAAAGGGAGCCACGAGCATGCGTTTCGGTGTCAATATTCTGTCGCGTGGCCCAATGGCCAACCGCGCCGGCTACCTCGCCGTGTCGAGCGCCGCCGAGCGCCTTGGCTTCGATTTCGTCTCCGCCAACGATCACATCCTTGTCCCCGCCGACATCGACAGCCGCTACCCGTATAGCGAGGAAGGTGATTGGGCCGGCCGCAACACAGGCGAATGCCTGGACGTCCTGTCGACCCTGACATTCCTTGCCGGCTGCACTCAGCGGGTGCGGCTGCTCTCCTCCGTCATGGTCGTGCCGCACCGCCCCGCGATCCTGGCTGCGAAAATCATTGCCTCGGCGGATGTTCTGTCGGAAGGGCGCATGATCGTCGGCGTCGGCGCCGGTTGGATGAAAGAGGAAATCGAGGCTCTCGGTGCGCCATACGCCGAACGCGGCAGGGTCACGGACGAATACATTGCCGCTTTCCGCGAGCTGTGGACCAGCCCGCGCCCAGAGATGAAGGGCCGGTACGTCAACTTCGGCAACATCCTGTTCGAGCCCAAGCCTTACGCGAAGCCGCACCCTCCCATCTGGGTCGGCGGCGAAAGCGAGCCCGCCATGCGGCGCGCGATCCGGCTGGGCGATGGCTGGTATCCGGCCTCGTCTAACCCCGCCAACCGTCTCGATACGGCCGCGCGCGTCGCTTCCGCCATGACGACGTTCAAGACCATGTGCGAGAAGGCCGGCCGAGACCCTAAGACCGTTTCGCTCGCGCACGTCGTGCTCTGGCCCGTAAGCTGGACCGCCGAGGACGCCCACTCGGGAGGACGCCGCAGCTTCACGGGCACGACCGAGCAGATGCGAGAGGACGCGGAAACGCTGAGGGCAGCCGGCGTTGGCGACGTCAACGTCTCGTTCCCGGCGCCGACAGTTCAGGAAACGCTCGACAAGATGGAGCGCTTCGCCAAGGACGTCATGAGCCGGAACCAGAGCTGATCATCTGCTCACATGCAGCGGCGGTAGGCGGTCTTTCCAAGGCATCGCCTGCTCCAGCATCGTCGCCAGTTGCAACAGCAGATGCTCGGACGCGGGCCGCCCCGCGATCTGGATTCCAATGGGCAAGCCCGACGAATGCTGTGCCAGCGGCAGAGACATCGCCGGCGTCCCCATGATGTTGTGCGGCACCGAATACTGGCACGGCACCGCGTAAAGCTTTGCCACCAGATCCTGCATCGTGACGTCCGTGCGGGCCAGATTGTAATGACCCCACGGCTCGGAAACCTTGGCGATCATCGGCGAAAGCCAGATGTCGGCTGTCTCGAAGAATCGGCCGAGCTTGCGCCGTGCCGTGTTCACCTCTGCCACGGCCGCGAAGAAATCCGCCGCCTTCAGCGTCTTCGCATGCTGGTAGATTTTGAGAGTGACCGGCTCCAGGGTATCGGGCCCGATCGTCCGTCCCGTCTTCGCGGCATAGCCTTCGAAGCGGCCGTCGAAGCCGAAGAACCACATGTCGGCAAAGCGCGTCATGCTGGCCACGCCGCCGAATTCCGGATCCTGCTCGAAAACGTCGTGCCCTTCCGCCTCGAGCACCTTGGCCGTCGCCTTCACGGCCGCAACGATCTCAGGGTCGACGTCGACGCCGAGCAGTGGCTTCACGGTCCACCCGATCCGAAGTCGTCGGGCCGGCTGGCGGGCCAAAATCTGGTACGGCTGCTCCGGTTGCGGAATGAGGAACGGATCGCCCGTCTGCGGTTTTGCCAGGCAATCGAGCATCGCCGCCGCGTCCCGCACCGTACGCACCTGGACGAAATTCATCGCCAGTCCGAAGCCATTCTCGTCGAGCGCCGGGCCAAACGAGATCCGGCCGCGCGACGGCTTCAATCCAACGCCGCCGCACCATGACGCCGGAATCCGGATCGACCCCGCGATGTCCGATCCATGCGCCATTGCCACGACGCCGGCCGAAACGGCGGCAGCCGCACCTCCAGACGAACCGCCCGCGGAATAGCCTTTTCGCCACGGCGTCGACGTCGCGCCATAGAGCGCGGTTTCCGTGGTTCCGGTGAGGGAATACTCGGGCGCCGCCGACCGACCGATGATGTTGAGACCGGCCGCCTTGACGAGTTCGCAATAGTAGCTGTCCTGAGCCGCAACCATGCCTTCGCACAGTCGGCTGCCGAACTCGATCTTGCGACCCCCCTCGTGCCCGAACACGTCCTTCATCAGGAACGGGACACCGTGGAATGGTCCGCGCCCGAGACTGGCCTCGTCGAGCGCCTCGATCCGGTCGGAGTAGGTCTCCACGACCGCATTGAGCTCGCCGTTGATCGCTTCGATGGCGCGCATCGCCGTACGCGCCAGCTCCTTCGGCGTCGTTTCCCGTGACCGCACCAGCTCGGCCAGACCGATGGCATCGTGTGCGGCATACTCGGCGAGGGTCAGCGACATCGAATTCGGCTCCGTCTCAGGTTCCTGCGGACGATAAGCACCACCTCGGGCGCCAAGCAAGCCGCAGGCGCCAATGCTTCGGCGACATGCTGCGACTTGCTTCGCGCCGCCACGCCGTGAGACGGTCTGCCCAGCCACTCCATCTCACCGTCATCACGCCAGGAGAGCCCACATGGACAGCTACCGCGTCACCACGTTCGGCACCCCGCTCGCGCTTCAGTCAGAGCCCACTCCCGCACCGAATGGACGCGAGATACTGGTCCGTGTCACCGGGTGCGGCGTATGTCATAGCGACGTGCACCTGCACGAGGGCAGTTTCGATCTCGGCAGTGGCCGCAAGGTCGACATGACCCGCTCGCTTGGCCTGCCACGCACCCTCGGCCACGAGATCGTCGGCGAGATCATGGCCGTCGGTGGCGACGTGGCCGGTACGGAAGCTGCGGTCGGCCAGAAACGCGTCGTCTTCCCATGGATCGGCTGCCAGACATGCCCCGTATGTGCCGCGGGTGACGAGCACCTTTGCAACCAGCCCCGTGCCCTCGGCGTCAACCGTGACGGCGGTTACGCCACGCATGTCCTGGTGCCGGACCCGAAATATCTCTTCGCGTTCGACGGCCTCGACGATGGTCTCGCCGCGACCTATGCCTGCTCCGGCCTGACCGCGTTCGGCGCTCTCAAGAAGGCTCGCGAAGCCGTCAAGAACGGCGGCGACCTGCTGATCATTGGCGCAGGCGGCGTGGGTTTGTCCGGCGTGCGCATGGCCGAAGCGGTCACTGGCGTGAAGCCGATCGTTGCCGACCTCGACAAGGCGAAGTGGGGGGCGGCGCGAGAGGCGGGCGCCAGGGAGATCATCGATCCATCCGAGGCGGACTCCGGCAAAACGCTTTTCAGAATGACCAACGGTGGCGTCGCCGCCGCCATAGACTTCGTCGGCGCCGCCTCGTCGTTTACCTTCGGCTTCAATGCACTGAGGAAAAGCGGACGCCTCGTCGTCGTCGGCTTGTTCGGCGGTTCGGCCTCGCTGCCCGTGCCGATGATCCCGCTCAAGAACGCGACCGTCATGGGCTCCTACGTCGGCAACCTCGACGACATGCACGAGTTGATGACCCTTGCCCGCAGCGGCAAGGTTCCAAGTCTGCCCCTCGCCGATCGTCCGCTCAGCGATACCAACGAGGTGATCGCGAGCTTGGCCTCCGGCAAGATCGTCGGCCGGGTGATCCTGCGACCCTGAGCCGGGCCGCGAACTGGTCGCTGAGCACGTTCAGGCTGCCGGAAACGTGGCGGCCTCGAGCCGGTTTCCGTCCGGATCACGTACGAAGGCGGCGAAGTACGGCGTCATCTCGGCCTTGCGCGGGCCAGGGGCGCCGTCATCGGCGCCGCCGTGGTCGAGAGCCGCCGCGTGAAACGCCCTGACCGCCTCTTCCGTGCGAGCGCGCAGGCACACATGCACACCCGTTGCTTCCGGTACGGCCGACATTCCCCGCCGATAATTGAGCCAGATCTCGGGATACCGCTTGCCGTAGCCGACCGTCGCCGGGCGTCGGACGAGGCACGTCAATCCGATTGTGCCGAGCACGGCCTCGTAGAATGCCGCGCTCCGCGCCAAGTCCGAAACACCGATTGAGACGTGGTCGATCATCGCGCCACCTGTCGTCGATCGCACCAGCCGAAAAATTTACCGATCGGAAAGGCTTTCAAGATCACTCGGGTAGCTTTGTGGACTGCCACACGATCATCTGCCACTTGCCGTTGCGCTTGGCGTAGACGTCCGTGAACCTGACGCCGAAATCCATTGGCTTGCCGCCCGACTGCACCTTGATCCGGGCAATTCCGGTCAAAACCACCGCATCGCCGAGGTCGCGCGCCGTCACGTCGGACGGGACAACCGATTGGTAAACCGTCGACCCCGACTGCATGTTGCCGATGAGACTATCCTTGGTGTCGAGCCGCGCCGAGGAATGCACGTAGAGCAGTTCGTCGGCGATGACCTCCTTCAGGAAAGCGACATCCTTCGCCCCCATCGCATCCATTCGCTTCTTGTCGAGATCGATGATCATCTGACCATTGTCGGCCATGGCGCGTCTCCTCGTCAGGGTTGCGTCGGAAAATGTGCCGCCCCACCCAGATGAGCACAAGTGTCATGAACACATATGAAGCGAAGGCACGTGTCCCGAATGCTCGGGACAGACGTCGGACGTAGTTCACTAAATGGAGCATATCCAAAGCCTTAAAGTCGTCACCCTTGCAGTGGATTGGCTATGCAAGGGGCTTCGGATCGAACGACGGAACCGCTTGGGAAACATGGCGGATTCATCCATGTCTCCCGTCTCTTCGTCCAGTTGGAGGTAGACCGATGGGTAATCGCGATCAGACCGCGCACGACGACGATGAGGCCCTCGCGATCGTATCTCCTCCACGTGTCGATGCCACCATTGCAGGCTTCCGTGGCGCGCCCGGTCCGACAGACTGCTCAACCGAGCGTCCGGCACACGCTCGTCGTGGCATGCCCGTTCCCGTCGCTCCTCCCGAGACCAGGCTACAGCCGGTCAGATTACCATCGCCTTCGCGAGCCAAAGGCCGCCTCGTGCAATTGCGTGAGCTGGCGCGCGATATCGTCGAGGTGACGATCGCCCTCAACGAACCGATGCGTATCCTCCCCGGCCAATACTGCAGCTTCAGCTTCGCCGGCCTCCCGCACCGGCCCTTCAGCCCGACTGCATCTCTGGGGGCGATCCGCGAGGACAGCTACATTCGGCTCCACGTCAAACGGGTCCGCGGCGGCGGCGTCACGCCCCGTTTGGGCACGACCATCAAGGTCGGCCATCCGGTCGAGATCGTCGGCCCTTACGGCCGCGCCTTTCTGCGCCCGGCCTCCCATAGGCGACTGGTCATGATCGGCAGCGGGACTGGTTTTGCGCCGATCTGGGCGATCGCCGCCTCGGCACTGCGCGAGACCCCCTCGCGCCCGATGATTCTTGTCGGCGCGGCCAGGACACTCGACAGCTTCTACATGGCGTCGGCCCTGGAGCTTGCTCGCGGCTATCCAAGCGTCTCGATTCTCGCCGTCGTCGACGAGATCGCCGCCCCTTGGCACGGCTTTGTCCCGGGACCGCCGGTCGCGCACCTGCCAAAGCTATCCAGCGACGACATCGTCTATGCGGCAGGCGAGCATGCTCTCGTCGGCGCGGTCGGAAAGGCGGCGGCCATCGCGGGCGCGACGTTCCATGCCGACCCGCTGGAGCCGGCCCCGCAATCGCACGAGAGCTGGATGACGAGCGCGCGCCGCTGGCTGAGAGCGGGCTGATCGATACGGGGCCGATCGAGCGCTCTACCCGAGCTGCAGTCTCAGGGCTGCCGCCGCAGCGACAGGTCCAAGCACAAGGCTCGCAAGTGAGATCGCGCCGAGAATAACGAATGAGGGCCCGTAGGCGCCTGTTCCCAGCGCCGACGCCTCCATTGCCGACACTCCGAAAATCAGCGTCGGGATGTAGAGCGGAAGAACCAGCAGCGCGATCAGCAGGCCGCCCCGCCGGCTTCGCAAAGTGAGCGCCGCCCCGATCGCACCGATGAAGCTGATCGCCGGTGTGCCCACCAACATCGTCGCCAGCAGGACGGGATAGGCCGCCAGCTCCAGATTGAGCATCAGGCCCAGGAGCGGCGCCATCAGCGTCAACGGCACACCCGTAGCGAGCCAATGCGCCAGCGCCTTTGCCCCGACGGCAGCCTCCAATGGCAGCGGCGCCATGGCCAGCAGTTCGAGAACGCCATCTTCGTGATCGGCTTCGAACAGCCGCGGAAGGGACAACAGGGCCGAGAGCAGCAGCGCAACCCACAGAATGCCGGCTGCAATGCGCGCCAGCAGATTTAGGTCGGGACCGAGGCTGAGCGGCAGCATGGCAACGACGACCAGATAGAAGCCCAGTGCCGTTCCAACCGCGCCACCCTCGCGCATCGCAAGCTTGAGGTCCCGCCCGAGAAGTGCCGCGAAACCAATCATGGCGCCGCCGCATCCGATGTTTGCACACTCGTCCCGACCGGGCGCAGTTCATGCTCGCGCGCCGGCGAGAAGCCTAGCGCCTGGTGTGTCGCAGCCACGACGATGCCGCCGCTATCCAGATGTCGGTTGACGGCTTCCGCCAGCAGGCCGCGGCTCGCCGCATCGAGCGACACGGCAGGCTCGTCCAACAGCCAAAGCGGACGATGCGCCAGAAGCAGGCGGGCAAGTCCGAGGCGCCGCTTCTGCCCTGACGAGAGATACGCCGCGCGGATCGGCGCCAGCTCGCTCAGGCCCAGCTGCTCGAGCGCTGCGGCGACACGTGTCTCGTCTCCACCCAGGTACCTGGTCCAAAAACGGGCATTCTCCGCCACCGTCAGGGCCGGCTTCACACCGTTGAGATGCCCTACGAAATGTGCCCGCTCACCGACACCGATCTCGCCATCTGCTTCGTTCAGAGATATAACACCTTGAGAGAATGACAAAAAACCCGCGATCGCTCGAAGCAGCGTTGTCTTGCCGACCCCGTTCGGCCCGGTCAGCAGGAGTGCTTCCCCGCGGTCGGCCACCAACGACAGACCAGCCACGATCGTCCGCTCCCCGCGCCTCAATGTCAGATTTTCAATGCGGAGCGCCATCGACCGAAGTTTGTGCAAGTTGTCGAATTGAAGGCAAAGTTCGTCAGCCACCCTCGCGTCCCTCTTGGCGACGATGGCATCGGCGCCTTATAAGGCCCGATTGAGCCCGGAGGCCAGCCCGTTCGGGGAGGCCCTATGCCGTGCACTCGCGTGCCCGGGTGGCATCACGGCTATGAGGAGATCGCGACGCATGAGCCTCACCCCAACCTCGCTCGACACATTCAAGTGCCGCAAGACGCTGACGGTCGGCAGCAAGACCTACGAGTACTTCTCTCTTCCCGACGCTGAGAGAAACGGACTTGCCGGCATCTCGAAACTGCCCTTCTCGCTGAAAGTGCTGCTCGAAAATCTGCTGCGCTTCGAAGACGGACGCTCGGTCAAGGCCGACGACATCCGTGCCATGGCAGATTGGCTGCGGACCAAGACATCCAAGGCCGAGATCGCCTACCGTCCGGCCCGCGTGCTCCTGCAGGACTTCACGGGCGTTCCCTGCGTCGTCGACCTCGCCGCCATGCGTGACGCGATGGCGGCCATGGGCGGCGATCCGGCCAAGATCAATCCGCTTGTTCCGGTCGACCTCGTTATCGATCATTCGGTCCAGGTGGACTACTTCGGCACTGCCGATGCCTTCGAGAAGAACGTCGACATCGAGTATCAACGCAATCGGGAGCGCTACGAGTTTCTCCGTTGGGGTGGCTCGGCATTCAACAATTTCAAGGTTGTGCCTCCAGGCACGGGTATTTGCCATCAGGTCAATCTGGAGTACCTGGCTCAGACGGTGTGGACCAAGGACGTCGGCAACGTAACTCAGGCGTTCCCCGACACCTGCATCGGCACCGACAGCCACACGACGATGGTCAACGGCCTCGCCGTTCTCGGCTGGGGTGTCGGCGGTATCGAAGCAGAGGCCGCCATGCTCGGCCAGCCGGTCGCCATGGTCATTCCCGAGGTCATCGGCTTCCGTCTCAAGGGCGAGCTCAAGGAAGGCATAACCGCCACCGATCTTGTGCTGACCTGTACGCAGATGCTTCGCAAGCGTGGCGTCGTCGAGAAGTTCGTCGAGTTCTTCGGCGACGGCCTCGATCACCTCTCGCTCGAGGATCGCGCCACAATCGCCAACATGGCCCCTGAATACGGCGCCACCTGCGGCTTCTTCCCAGTCGATGCCGACACCATGAAATACTTGAAGGCGACGGGACGTGCGGCGGATCGGGTCGCGTTGGTGGAAGCTTACGCAAAAGCCCAGGGAATGTGGCGCGAGCCAGGCCACGAGCCAGTCTTTACCGACGTGCTCGAGCTCGACATTTCCACGGTCGAACCCTCGCTCGCCGGACCCAAGCGCCCCCAGGATCGCGTTCTCCTGGCCGACGCGAAGTCCGGCTTTGCAAAGTCCGCCCCCGAGATCGTCAAGGGCGCCCAGCCCGGCCACAAGATCCAGGTCGCGGGCAAGGACTACCAGATCGGCGACGGAGACGTGGTGATCGCCGCGATCACATCATGTACGAACACCTCGAACCCATCGGTATTGATCGCGGCCGGCCTCGTCGCCCGCAATGCGCTGGCCAAGGGCCTGAAGGTGCAGCCGTGGGTAAAAACCAGCTTCGCGCCCGGCTCGCAGGTCGTGACCGACTATCTCGAGAAGGCCGGCCTGATGGGCGACCTCGACGCCATGGGCTTCAACCTCACTGGCTACGGATGCACGGTTTGCATCGGCAATTCCGGTCCCCTGCCCGAGCACATCTCGCAGGCCATCAGCGACGGCAACCTCGTAGCGACGGCGGTGCTCTCGGGTAACCGAAATTTCGAAGGCCGAGTCCACGCCGAGGTGAAAGCCAACTATCTCGCCTCTCCGCCACTGGTCGTCGCCTATGCCATTGCCGGATCGCTGAACGTCGACCTCACCAGGGAACCACTCGGCAAGGGTGCCGATGGTCAGGATGTCTACCTCAAGGATATCTGGCCGTCGTCGGCGGAGATCGCAGATATGGTCCGCGCCAATGTGACGCCGGACACGTTTGCCAAGCGCTACTCCGACGTCTTCAAGGGCGACGACAAATGGCAGGGCATGGGCAAGGCGCGCGCGAGCCTGACCTATGTCTGGAACACCGGCTCGACTTACGTGGCAAACCCACCCTACTTCGAGGGCATGACCATGGAGCCCGCTCCTGTCGAGGACGTGGTCAACGCCCGCGTCCTGGGCATGTTCGGCGATTCGATCACCACCGACCACATCTCGCCGGCCGGCTCCATCAAGCGCGATGGCCCCGCCGGAACCTACCTGATGGAGCACCAGGTCCGTCCGGCGGACTTCAACTCCTACGGCGCTCGCCGCGGCAACCACAACGTCATGATGCGAGGCACGTTCGCCAATATCCGCATCAAGAACCTGATGATGCAGGGGCAGGAGGGCGGCATGACCTTCCACATCCCGACCGGCGAGCAGCTATCCATCT
>JBFWXN010000046.1:0-40443 GCA_050187415.1 Hyphomicrobiaceae bacterium
TCGTAGACGATGATGGCGTGCGCGGGCGTCGCCATCATGGGCGCGAGCGCGATCGGGGCGGTCAGCAACGCGGCAGCAAAACGCGCTGCGCGGGAATGGCGCAGTTTCATGTCAATTCTCCTTGGGTGTTGAGGGTGGGAACGAGATCCGCCGCCCAGCCGACATCGCGGTGGTGCAGCCAGGCGGTGAGGAAGCCGTCGCGGCCGCGCTCGGCGACGATGCGGGCGATGGCCGTCTGATCCGTCTTGGCGGACGCGGCGCAGAGCGCGAGCGCGACATCGGACAGGCCGAGTTCGAAGAGGCGATTGCCGCGCCGTGACTGGCAGTAGTAGTCGCGCTTCGGCATTGCCCGCGCGATGATCTCGATCTGGCGATCGTTGAGACCGAAACGCCGGTAGATCGCGGTGATCTGCGGCTCGATCGCCCGCTCGTTCGGGAGCAGCAGACGGGTCTGGCAGCTTTCGATGATGGCGGGGGCGATGGCCGAGCCGTCGATGTCCGACAGCGATTGCGTGGCGAAGATGACGCTGGCGTTCTTTTTCCTGAGCGTCTTCAGCCATCCTCTGAGCTGGCCGGCGAACCCCTCGTCGTCGAGCGCAAGCCAACCCTCGTCGATGATGATCAGCGTCGGCGAGCCGTCGAGCCGGTCATCGATGCGGTGGAAGAGATAGGCGAGGACGGCCGGCGCCGCGCCGGTGCCGATCAACCCCTCGGTCTCGAATGCCTGGACCGATGCCGTGCCGAGGTATTCGTGCTCGGCATCGAGCAAGCGTCCATAGGGACCGCCGACGCAATACGGACGGAGCGCCTGCTTCAGGTCGTTCGATTGGAGCAGCACCGCGAGGCCCGTCAAGGTCCGCTCCTCGACCGGCGCGCTGGCGAGAGAGGTAAGCGCCGTCCAGAGGTGCTCCTTCATCTCGGGCGTGATGGTCACGCCTTCGCGGATCAGGATCGCGACCAGCCAGTCGGCGGCCCAGGCACGCTCGGGCACATCATGGATGCGCGAGAGCGGCTGAAGGCTGACGCTATCGGATGCGCCATCGCTGAGATCGCCGCCGAGATCATGCCAGTCGCCGCCCATGGCGAGTGCGGCCGCTCGGATCGAGCCGCCGAAGTCGAAG
The DNA here is from genome assembly GCA_050187415.1 of Hyphomicrobiaceae bacterium. GTDB lineage: Bacteria > Pseudomonadota > Alphaproteobacteria > Rhizobiales > Hyphomicrobiaceae. The sequence continues at coordinate 1,122 of JBFWXN010000046.1, forward strand.
GTAACAACCTGCGAGCGGACATAACGGCGGAACTGAAGCGCCATCAGCGCGAGCAGCACGGACTTGCCCGCGCCGGTCGGGCCGACGATCAGTGTATGGCCGACATCGCCGACATGGATGGAAAACCGGAACGGGGTCGAGCCTTCGGTCTTGCCGAAGAGCAGTGGGGGAGCTGCAAAATGCTCGTCCCGTTCCGGTCCCGCCCATACCGCTGAAAGCGGGATCATGTGGGCGAGATTGAGCGTGGAGATCGGCGGCTGCCGAACATTGGCGTAGACATGGCCGGGCAGCGAGCCGAGCCAGGCGTCGACCGCATTAACGGTCTCCACCATGGCGGTGAAGTCGCGGCCCTGGATGACCTTCTCCACCAGTCGCAGCTTCTCGTCGGCCGCGCGCGGATCGGCGTCCCAGACCGTCACCGTCGCGGTGACATACGCCATGCCGGCATAGTCGGCGCCGAGTTCCTGCAACGCCATATCGGCGTCGGCGGCCTTGTTCGCGGCGTCGGTGTCAACAAGGACGGACGCCTCGTTGGTCATCACCTCCTTGAGGATCGCCGCGATCGACTTGCGCTTGGCGAACCATTGCCGCCGGATCTTGGTCAGCAGCTTGGTCGCGTCGGTCTTGTCGAGCAGGATTGCACGGGTCGCCCAGCGGTAGGGAAAGGCGAGTCGGTTCAGCTCGTCGAGCAGGCCGGGCGTGGTCGCCGTCGGAAACCCGGTGATCGTGAGGACACGCACATGCTGGTCGCCAAGCCGGGGTTCGAGCCCACCGGCAAGAGGTTGATCGGCGAGCAGCGCATCGAGATAGATCGGTGTCTCGGGAACGCGGACGCGATGGCGCTTGGTCGAGACGCAACCGTGCAGGTAGGTCAGGGTCTCGGCGTCATCGAGCCAGCGGCATTCCGGCATGAAGGCTTCGACCAAACGTAGGATGCGGTCGGTGCGATCGGCAAAGCCTGTCAGCGCCTCGCGAGGGTCGATGCCCGACGTCTCGCGGCCCTCGTAGAGCCAGGTTTCGGCACGCGCGGCGTCCTCGGCCGGCGGCAACCAGGCGAAGGTCAGGAAGTAGCTCGACTCGAAATGCGCGCCGGCTTCCTCGAAATCCGCCTTGCGCTCGGCATCGACCAGGGCCGAGGCCGCATCGGGAAATCTGCTGTCGGGATAGCGATTGGAGGGGTGGCGCTGTGCCTCGACGAAGATCGCCCAGCCGGAGCCGAGACGACGAAAGGCGTTGTTTAGGCGCCCGGCGACTGCGACCAACTCAGCAGGGACAGCCGAGTCCAGATCGGGGCCACGGAACTGTGCGGTGCGCTGGAAGCTGCCGTCCTTGTTGAGGACGACGCCGGAGCCCACCAGCGCCACCCAAGGCAGGAAATCGGCGAGCCGGCTGTTGCGGTTGCGGTATTCGGCGAGGTTCATCATGGCGACGCCCTCCCTCAAACCGCGAGATGTGCGGGGATGCGCAGATGCCGGCGCACGACATCGACGAAGAGCGGGTCGCGCTTGGCGGCCCAGACGGCCGCGACGTGCCCGATCGCCCAGATCGCGATACCGACGAGCCAGAGGCGCAGGCCGAGACCGACTGCGCCCGCGAGTGTTCCGTTCATAATGGCGATCGCGCGCGGGGCGCCGCCGAGCAGGATCGGCTCGGTCAGTGCGCGGTGGACGGTGACCGCGAAGCCCGGAACGTCCTGATCGGCGACGCCCACCATCAGACCAGCGCTCCGCCGCCGAAGCTGAAGAAGCTGAGGAAGAACGAGCTGGCCGCGAACGCGATCGACAGGCCGAACACGATCTGGATGAGCCGACGGAAGCCGCCAGACGTGTCGCCGAAGGCGAGCGTCAGGCCCGTGACGATGATGATGATCACCGCGATGATCTTTGCGACCGGACCTTCGATCGACTGGAGGATCTGCTGGAGTGGCTGTTCCCACGGCATGGACGAGCCGGAGGCGTGGGCGGCGGGCGCCATCGCCACACTCATGACGATGGCCGATGCCGTCATCATCAGACGGCGAGGCAAGCTGCGGGCATGCGAGATCATGCGGATTCTCCTTCTTGGGGCTTCGGGGTGATGGGGCTGACGCGATAGTCGCCGTCGGGGCCGAGCCCTTCGACGCGGGCGAGTTCGGCGAGCCGGCGCTGCGAGCCGCGGCCGGACAGGACCGCCACGAGATCGATCGTCTCGGCGATCAGGGCGCGGGGGACGGTGACGACAGCTTCCTGAATGAGCTGTTCGAGCCGGCGCAGCGCGCCGATGGCGCTGCCGGCGTGGATCGTACCGACGCCGCCGGGGTGGCCTGTGCCCCAGGCCTTGAGCAGGTCGAGCGCCTCCGCGCCGCGAACCTCGCCGACCGGAATACGGTCAGGGCGGAGACGCAGCGACGAGCGCACGAGATCGGAGAGCGAGGCGACGCCATCCTTCGTCCGCATGGCGACAAGGTTCGGCGCGGCGCATTGAAGCTCGCGCGTGTCCTCGATGATGACGACGCGGTCGGCACTCTTCGCGACCTCGGCGAGCAGCGCGTTGGTGAGGGTGGTCTTGCCGGTCGACGTTCCGCCGGCGACGAGGATGTTGGCGCGCGATGCGACGCCCTGGCGAAGTGCTTCCGCCTGCTCGGCCGACATGATGCCAGCCGCGACATAGTCATCGAGGGTGAACACGGCGACGGCAGGTTTGCGGATCGCGAAGGCTGGCGCGGCGACGACGGGCGGCAGAAGTCCCTCGAACCGCTCTCCCGTTTCCGGCAGCTCGGCCGAGACGCGGGGCGCGCCGGCGTGAACCTCGGCGCCGACATGGTGGGCGACCAGGCGGACGATGCGCTCGCCGTCCGCTGCCGACAGCCGCTCCCCCGTGTCTGACAAGCCCTCGGAAAGACGGTCGATCCAGAGCCGTCCGTCTGGATTCAGCATCACCTCGACGATGCTGGCGTCGTCGAGATAGCGCGCGATGGCGGGACCGAGCGCGGTGCGCAGCATCCGCGCGCCGCGCGCAAAGCCTTCTGAATTTTGGTGAGACGCCGCCATACAACCCCGATTCCAACGGGGTTGAGACAGACCTTCCCCGGACGGGGATGATTAAAAGGGCCTGATTTTGGGCTGATTCAACAAGGATTCATCGGCGTAGTAGTGTAGCGTGCAAATACAGGAGATAGCGTAGACCGCGACGTTGTTATGATTTGAACGCGCCCGAGGAGACATACTGATTCGCTGTTACCGGAGAGCTGAATGACGGCACGACTGCAACGGACATTGAAGCGTGCCGTTCGCCTCCAGGACATGACCGTGATTTCGAGCGATGATCTGCTTCGGATCGATGCAGATGGCTATCAAGAGATCAGGCGTGCTGCCACGCGGGCTCGAAACGATGGGGAGCCAGCCTTTGTATGCGACCACTGCGGCTTCGCTGTTTATGCTCCGCGGGAACCCAAGACACGTTTGCCATTTTGGCGACATCATAAGGGTGCGCCCCGCAGTTGTCCGTGGTGGACAGGCGAGCCCGGCTCAACTGATGAAGTAAGTGCTTCGCAGTTCCAGGGCGCGCAAGAAAGTCCGTTGCATCTGCGCGTCAAACATCTGGTTGCTGAACTACTGGCTGCAGATTCCCTCACAGAGCCGGGATCTGTCGTGGTCGACGAATATGTTGTGTGCGGGGAAAGTCGACGTCGACCTGATGTGCGTGCGGTCTACGATGGAAAGCCGATCGCCATCGAAATTCAACTCGCAACAACCCAGATACCGATCATCGTCGCGCGCGAGGATTTCTATCAGCGCGAAGGACGACACCTCATTTGGTTGACCTGGAACTTCGTGCCCGTCGAAAGGGCGCATTTGCTCACAGCGTTCGAGGACATCTTCTACTCTCACAACAAGAATCTGTTCTCGCTTGATGACGAAGTGGTTTCTGAAAGCCGGGAACGGGGGGCCTTTCTGGTTCGAGCGTTTTGGGAACACGGCGACGGCTGGAATTCAAAAATCACAACGCTCCCGGACCTTGAATGGCCGCCATCCGGCCTGCCTTATGCGGTCGCACCCCCTCCGCCATGGCGTCATGCGTTTCGGGCGCGCTGGCTGGCGGCTACAACGGTGCATGGAACGCCTTGGGCGGTCAGGGAGGAGCTGTATGGCGAACTAGCCGAAAAGCTGGCCGATGATTCTGTTGATGCATCAATGCTTGAGGAGACCGACATCGGAGCGCTGATCAATGCGATTTTGTCGTTCGTTGAGGGCAAGCCCATCGGCTCGGCGCAAAAGAATCTAACCGAGGTCATCAACACATTCTTGGCGAGCGAACGACGCTTTAGATTTGCCCGGATCATGCGAAAAGTCATCGCAGTGACGGGAGCATCGGAAATTCAAGATAAATCCAGCGTGGCGGCAAAATTTTCGCGGGCGATGGAAGATGCGCAAGATGGGCCAGATAGCCTCACGGGCAGAGTGGCCCTGCTGCTCTTCTCTGAGCTGTTTGAGACGCGGCAGCCAACCAGCTAGCCCTCGTCCCCTTGAGCGCTGACATCTTCGGAAATCTCCTGCCGTAGCTTCGGCCCTTTCGCGAGGCGGCGGCCCAACGCGGTGACGAATTGATCATAGCGTTCGCCGGTCTTTGCGCGCGCGGCCTGGGCAGCAGGTTCCGGTAGCGCTGGTGTCGAAGAGAGCCAGAAGCGGATGAAGACGGCGAGCGTCTCGACCGCGACGCCGACATCCCGCTCCAACCGCGTCATCCGGCGATCGAGCTGGTCGAGGCGTTTCGTAATGGCAGCCTCCTGCCGTTCCGCCGTATCGGGAGATAGGAAGGACTCGATCGCGGCCTCGGCGATCAGCGATCGCGAATGATCGCGGCGCGCGGCGTGTTCCGCGAGCCGGCCCATCACGCCAGGATCGAGATAGACGGAGAGACGCTGCTTTCTGGGTGATTTCGACATGGGCGCCTCACAGCTCCATGCCATCGTTCGGATCGAGCGAAACCTGCCGCGCCACACCCTGCATCATCCGCGTCATGCGCCGGTTGCGGGTGGCAGCATCCTCGTCCTCGTCGCGTTCGACATCGATCTCGAATTCGTTCTCGACTGGCGGTTTCTTCTCGACCGGCTGAACCCGGTTTAGCTCGGGCTGATGCCGGCGTTCCGAATCGGTCGGATCTTCGTCGGATGCGTCGCCGGCAGAATGAGAAACAAGCATGTCCGGGCGTGTTGGACGCGGCAATGTCATCCAGTCGTCAGGCCGTCCGTGCGTCGGTACGGTAAGCGACGGCGGCGACAGCAGGCGCTCCTTGAAGCGAGAGTCCTCGTAGTAGCGCGCCTTTTTCGCCCGGATCGGCGGCGTGCCGGCGACCATGACGATCTCGTCCGCAGGCGGGAGCTGCATGATCTCGCCGGGGGTCAGCAGCGGCCGCGCTGTTTCAGAGCGCGACACCATCAAATGGCCGAGCCAGGGCGAAAGGCGGTGGCCGGCATAGTTCTTCATCGCCTTCATCTCGGTGGCCGTGCCGAGTGCGTCCGACACACGCTTGGCGGTGCGTTCGTCGTTGGTGGCGAAGCTGACGCGGACGTGGCAGTTGTCGAGGATGGAGTTGTTCGCCCCGTAGGCCTTTTCAATCTGGTTGAGTGACTGTGCGATGAGGAAGCTCTTGAGACCGTAGCCGGCCATGAACGCCAACGCCGACTCGAAGAAATCGAGGCGGCCGAGCGCCGGGAACTCGTCGAGCATCAACAGAAGCCGGTGGCGTCCCGCCTTCGCCTGCAGATCCTCGGTCAGGCGGCGGCCGACCTGATTGAGGATCAGGCGGATCAGCGGCTTGGTGCGGTTGATGTCGGAGGGTGGCACAACGAGGTAGAGCGTCGTCGGCCGCTTATCGCCCACGATGTCGGTGATCCGCCAATCACAGCGGCGCGTCACCTCGGCGACGACGGGATCGCGATAGAGGCCGAGGAACGACATGGCAGTGGAGAGCACACCCGATCGCTCGTTGTCGGATTTGTTGAGCAGCTCGCGCGCGGCGCTGGCGATGACCGGGTGCGGACCGGCTTCGCCAAGATGGGCGGTCTTCATCATCGCGGCCAGCGTCGACTCGATCGGCCGCTTCGGGTCGGAGAGGAAGGCGGCGACGCCGGCGAGCGTCTTGTCGTCCTCGGCATAGAGGACGTGGAGGATCGCGCCGACGAGCAGCGCATGGCTTGTCTTTTCCCAGTGGTTTCGTTTCTCCAGCGAGCCCTCGGGATCGACCAGGATGTCGGCGATGTTCTGCACGTCGCGGACCTCCCACTCGCCACGACGCACCTCGAGCAGCGGATTATACGCCGCGGATTTCGTGTTGGTCGGATCGAACAGCAGCACGCGGCCGTGTCTGGCGCGGAAGCCGGCGGTGAGCTGCCAGTTCTCGCCCTTGATGTCGTGGACGATGGCGGAGCCCGGCCAGGTCAGGAGCGAGGGCACGACCAGACCGACACCCTTACCGGATCGGGTCGGTGCGAAGCACAGGACATGCTCCGGCCCATCATGGCGCAGATAGGCGTGATCGTAGCGGCCGAGCACCACGCCGTCCGGGCCGAGCAGACCAGCCGACTCCACCTCCTTCTTCTCGGCCCATCGCGCCGAACCATAGGTCTCGACCTTCTTGGCTTCGCGCGCCCGCCAGACCGACATGCCGATGGCTACAGCGATCGAGATAAAGCCGCCGGATGCTGCGATGAAGGCGCCCTCGACGAAGATCGACGGCGCGTAGGCATCGTAGAAATACCACCACCAGTAAAAGGCGGGTGGATAGTAGAAGGGCCAGCCGAAAACGGAAAACCAGGCCGGGCCGAGCTGCACCTGAAACCCGAGCTTCCACGCGACATATGCGGTGGCGCCCCAGGTGGTGGCGAGCACGATCAGGAAGACGGCGAGGATCTGGCCCCAGAGGATTTTCGTTGCCGACATGACGGCGGTCCTTTCCATGAGAAGTTAGAGGCCGATCCCCCGCTTTCGGCCGAAGCTCCAGTCCACGCCGCCATCGTCGCGGGCGACGCCGGAGACGTGTTTGCCGAGTTGCTTTTCGAGGGAGGGCGACCAGGGCACGAGCTGGAAGCCAAGGCCGTCGTCCAACATGGCGAAGCGGCCGGAGGCGAGCGCGATACGCTGCCGGTAGGTGCCGGCGACATACTCGCCGCCGCCCGCCCGATTGAACGGCTGGCCGGTGTCGGCGGCGAGCTTCTCGCCAACGGCGTCCAACTCGCGGCGACGCAGCGTGTCGATAAGTCCGCGATTGAAGGTGACGCGCTGGCCCTGCCGCTCGCCGAAGCCCTGCGCGACCAGATGATCCGCACGTCGATCCAACGCCTGACGCACCTCGGCGCCGAAGCCGCCTTCGGATAGCGCCGCGGGGTCGCGCGCGATATTCTGCCGGTCGAGCCAGGTTGCGCCTGTCGCTGTGACCTGTCGATCGATGTCGAGATCGGAGCGGACGGCGATCGCGACCCAGCGCTGACCCTGCGCGTCATCGAACTTGCGCAGCTCGACGATCGAACCTGGCGCGCTGTCGCCGGCGGCGTCGAGGTCGGACAGCTTGATGTGATGGGTGCGGCCGTCGACGCCGTCGACCACGACGTAGGCCGTTCCCTTCAGCTCGTCATCAAGACCGCGGTTGACCAGCCGGCCGATGACGGGCGTATCGAGGCTCTCGGCCGCGAGCACATAGCCCGCCGAGCCGCGCTCGATGCCGCGATCCGTCAAAGCCCGGTGCATGCGCTTGATGATGTCGCCGCGCTCGCCGAGTTCACGCAGGGTCGCCTCGGCCTTCGCATCGATCGCCCATTGACCGGGGCCGACCTGTTCGGCGAGGCCGAGTGTTTCCAGCTTGCGGAGCCTTCCGACCTTCAGCGCGTGAAATTCGTCGGGCCGGCTGTTCGGGTCGACCGCCAGGTCGATGACGCCGGTGGCGCGGCCGTCGCGAACGAGTTGCCGATCGAGCTGCGTGAAGCGCTCGGCCCCGACCTGTCTCTCCAGGCTGCGCTGGATGTCGAGATCGGTGCGCGGCCCCAACTCCTGCGTGATGAGGTCACGCGCTCGATCGCGCATCCCTTCCTTGATGTAGTCGCGCGAGATGACGAGATCCTGCCCGTCGTCACGAACCCCGCGTACGATGAGGTGGACATGGGGATGCTCGGTGTTCCGGTGGTCGACCGCCACCCAATCGAGACGTGTGTCGAGATCCTTTTCCATCTGCGTGACGAGATCACGGGAGAAGGACCGGAGATCAGTCATGTCGGTTGCATCGTCGGGGGAGACGATGAACCGGAAATGGTGGCGGTCGTCCTGGCACCGCTCCGCGAAGGCCTTCGGATCGGCGTCGTCGCCGCCGGGACCGAATAGGTGGGCCTTCTCTCCATCTCGGGTCACGCCCTCGCGGCGCAGATAGTTGAGATGGGTGGCGAGAGGCGCGGCGCGAGCGGTGTGACGCACGACGCGGGCCTTGATGACGGCGCCACGCGAGCGGGCGGTGAGCAAGCGGTTCGCCTGGATGCTCGCGCGCTGTCCGCGCCCAAAGCGGGAACGGTTGCCGGCCACGATCCGGCCCGAGCGCGAGACGCCGGCGCCAGCTTTCTTCGCTGCCGCGAGGGCCTGCGCGATGAAGGGGCGCGCCGCCTGCGCGCGAGTGGAACGGATGCGGCCTGGGCGGATGCGGAAATCGTTGTCGCCGGTCATGGCCGATGCCCCGCACATCGCGCCAAGCGCAGGAAATCACGGGGAAATCGGCGTAGCCGCGAGGTGCGGGGAAAACCCGCACCTCGCGAAATCGTCTCATAACCTATTGAAAAGCCACAACCGACCGATGCCGCACCTCGCGGCCTTTTATCCTGCCATCGTCCGGTTGTGGTGCCTGCCTCCCACCTCCGCGCTCTCTTGGCCACGCTGGGGTGCGATATGCTGCGAATGCCGCCGTTTTCCGTCATCGCGGATCTTCCGAGGCGGCGTGCGCGACGAACAGCCCATTCGACTGCGGCACGATGGCTGAGACATCGCGTGCCGTGGTCGCAGTCGCGGTGTCATCGCCAGGACGCTCGGCCGACACGGAAGCGGTTGCTGAGGTGCGTCCGGACTGCGCGATGAACAGCGGCGCGCGTGTCCACGCCGATCGGTCGACCGCAGCCATGGCGGTCGGATTCGTACCGCCCGAACCGTCGATGACCGGCGCGAGCAAGGCGACATAGGCGCGCGTCTCGGCCGGCAACGGACGGCCGCCGAGCGACGCTTCATAGCGCCCCGGTCCGGCATTGTAGGCCGCGAGAAATCCCGGCGAGCCGTAGCGATCGTGCAGCTCGCGAAGGTACGCCGTGCCCGCGAGGATGTTGTCGCGCGGGTCGTAGGGATCGCGGCCGAGACCGTGACGTGCGCGCAGGTCGGTCCATGTCGCGGGCATGATCTGCATCAGGCCCATCGCACCGGCGGAGGAAACCGCACGCGATTCTCCGGCGCTTTCGACGCGCATCACCGCCTTGATCCAGGCGATGGGAACGCCAAAGCGACCCGAGGCCTCGGCCATGTAATCGGCGTAGGCATCGCGCGTCGACGGTCGAACGACGGGCGCGTCCTGCGCCATCGTGACCGCCGGCATCACGTTCGCAAAGGTAAGGCCGGAAAGGAGAAGGAGAGCCATGCGCCGGGCAGCGCGGCGCGGCCCGGACGCGGTCGAACGGCTCGTCGGCTGACGGCGAGCAGACATCACTCAATCCTTCTCGGCGCGATCGCGCGGGCGCGACCAGTGCAGCGACCAGGCCTTGCCGGCATCGTCGTCGCGGAACAGATTGGCGCGGATCGGATGCGGGAATGTCGGATCGTCGAGCAGCAGCGCGACGTATTCGCCGGCCTTCTCGCCGGTGCGCTTCCAGGCCGCGCCGATCTCCGCGCCTGTCTCGTTGCTCATGCCGTCAAAGAGGTGAACGCGATAGTCCGGTGCGTTCTCTGTGTCCGACGACTCTGCCGCGACAATGATGATGTCCTGGTGCAGCAAGAGCGTTCCGAGGTGTCCGATGAAACCGGCCTCGTCGCGTGTGAATTCGCCGATCTGGGGCATGTCAGTCTCCTTGGCGGTGAGGTTGAAGAAGCCGTCGGCGAGCACCGCTCCTGCCGATGGGGAAGTGGTCAGCGCGTGGGTGCGCGCCATTCGAAGTGGCCAGCGCCGTCTTCGTCGGTCCACAACGGGACAGCGCGACCGATGATCTGGTCGGCCGAGGTCAGGCCGAAGTAGCGGCCGTCCAGGCTGTCGCGGACCTGCCAGTTCATGAGGAAGACTTCGCCGGTCTGGACGCGGCGGCAGCCCTGCCAGGCGGGGAGATCGCGGCCGGCGCGGTCGCGTTCCAGCGCCGAGCCGATCTCGACACCGTCCACCGTGATGGTGAGGTTCGAGCGGCAAACTGTCTGGCCGGAGACGGCGAGGACGCGCTTCATCAGTGGCACGCCCCTTGGCAGATAGCCTCGGTCGCCGAGGAAGGTCGCAAGCGGCTCGGGCGCATCGACGGCGACCAGATCGGTGACGTCGAAGGGCCCGTCGAAGTCGATCGTATAGAAGCCGAGCGGCGCGCTCGCAGATGCGTTCCAGATCAGCTTGACCGGCATCGGTGTAAGGCCGGGATAGCCGACGCCGAGTGCCGCGAGCGTGGTCGCGAGGAGAAGTCCGGCGCGGCTCACGGCTCGGCTCTCCGGCGCAACAGGAACGCGCGATGATGTTCGAGCGTGTAGGCGCGCGGCGCATGGCCGGCGGCCAGCCGGTTGTGGACGTGTCGCCAGTGATCAGGCGAGACCGCTTCCGGGTCGATGCCAAGGCGCTCGATGGCGTCGATCGCCTGCAGCACGCGCTCGACCTTCGGCCAGCTCTCGACCTTCAGCAGAATGTCGCCGCCCGGACGCACGAAGGGCAGCGTCTGGTAGGCTTCGCCGCGCGGCACGGCGCGCACGATGTCGATGCGCGAGATGATCGTACCGAAATCGTTCGAGGCCCAGCGCACGAAGGCGAAGATCGTGCCGGGACGGAACGAAAGGACGCGCCGTCGCCGATCGAGGATCTGTTCGTGCGCATGCTTGCCGAAGCGAATCCAGTTCTCGATCTTCTTCTCGACCCATGTCAGCTCGACTTGGGTGAGCGTGTCGTGGGGGAGCGCGGCCGGCGACGGGCCGCCGTGCATGCGGGAGGCCGCGATGCCGGTCATGGTGTGTCTCCTGATGTCGATGGAAATTCACGCGCGAGCAGCTCGCGCAGCATGTCGGCGACGGTGACGCCGCGCTGGAACGCGATGATCTTGATGCGGCCGCGCAACTCCGGTGTGATGTCGATGGTCAGGCGGGCGGTGAAGCCTGCTCCATCGGCAGAGCGCGCCGGTTCGGCCTCGGTGGCCTTGATCCAGGCGTCGGGATTGGTCGGGCGCGATGCGAAGCCGCGTCGTTCGGATCGCTCGCTCATAGCGCGATCCTTTCGATTTCGGTGACGAGCGCCGCGATCTCGCGCGCGGCGGGGCCGTCATCGTCGATCTCGAAAGCGAGGCGGCCGGACTGCGCAGCGTCGGCGTAGATGACGCGCTGGCCAATCGTATTGCGCAGCACTGGCGGATCGTGATCGGCCAGCGTTTCGGCGGTCTCGCGTGCAATCACCGTGCGCGCGCCGCAACGGTTGAGGACGAAGCGGGCGCGAAGGTCCGGCCGATAGATGCGCGCCTCCGAAAGGAGCGCCAGCATCTCGGCCGAGGCCCAGCCATCGAGCGGTGACGGCTGTACCGGAATCAGCACGAGGTCAGCAGCGAGCAGCGCGGAGCGCATCAGCCCGGCGACGCGCGGCGGTCCGTCGATCACGACGTGATCGACGTCGCGCGCCAGCTCGGGCGCCTCGCGATGCAGTGTGTCGCGCGCCAGGCCGACGACGCCGAACAGGCGCGGATGGTCGCCGCGACTGCGCTGCTGGGACCAGTCGAGCGCGGAGCCCTGCGGGTCGGCGTCGATCAACGTGATGCGCTTGCCGCGGCCGGCCCATTCTCCGGCGAGATGCAGCGCCAGCGTCGTCTTGCCGACACCGCCCTTCTGGTTGAGGAGCGCGATGATCATTGCGCATCTCCCGACCGCGGACGAAGCGGCAGTTCGGGCGCAATTTCGGGAGAGTGCGGCGCCGACGCCCTGACTCCTCCGGCGCTCTTCTTCGCGGCTGTGCTGAGTCCGCGGGCGGTCTCGCGGATGAGCTTTTGCACATCGCGCGCGCGCTCTTCAAAGTTAGATTCTTGGTTAGACTCTAAGTTAAGGGCGCGATTCCGGTTTTTGTTTCCGTGGGTTAGGCCCTGTTTCGGTTCCCGATAGCACGAGCCTCGGGTTCCCGATGGCACGATAGTCCGGGTTCCCGATAGCACGAGGCTATCCACAGCCGGTCCACAGGCCGGAGATGGCTCGAAGGCGAGCAGGACGCGGCCACCGATCTCCGTTTCGAGGAACAGCGTGTATCCGGGCAGAGGCTGTCGGCGGATGATGTCACGCAGCTCGAAGGCAAAGCGTTTGAACGGCGACAGGCTGCCGGATTTCTGATGGAGGTGGCGGAAGTCGAATCGCCAGCCATCACGCTGCCGACCGCCGTGCTTGCGCACCAGGCGATAAAGCCAACGGTCCAGCCCGCCCGTGAGATCGAAATAGGCGCGGTCGATCGTCAGCACGAGCGCGTCGTCGAGGACCGCGCGATAGAACCAGTCCGGCACGATCAATTCGATCCCGGCTGGCTTACCGTTGCGATCCGTCCGCTCCTGCCACTCGTTGATCCAGGAGAAGCGATGGCGCCGGCCTTCGGCGGGCTGACGGATCGAGGTGGAAACGGTGGTGGATTGCAGACGGTCGAGCGCGGCCTTCAGGCGCTGATAGTCCCGCAGACCAGTGCCGCGCCCGACAAACATCAGGATTTCGTAGGGCGTGGCGGCCATCAGCCGTGAGGTGCGGAGGCCGGCGTCGCGGGCTTCGACGATCTGGCTGGCGGCCCAGATGAGGATGTCGGCGTCCCAGATGGTCGCCATGCCGTGGTCGGGCACGGCCTCGACGCGGATCGACACATTGCCTGCGGCAAAATCTATCGGCGCGACGCGATGGGACTTGGAGAGGGAGAAAAACGGATAGGCCATGAGATCCTGCGCGTCTCTTGGCGCGAAGTCACCGGGGAGCGCCCGAAACAGATCGAGCTGTCCGCGCTCCGAGAGGGAACGATGCCGCGCCGCCATTCGGAAAGCCGCCCGCGATCAGCGCGCGTAGCGGCCGGGTTGCGGGGCGGCAGGCTGCGTCTGCCGTTTGGCCGGCAGGACGGCACCGCGCGGATCAGAGGTAGAGGTGACGGCGCCACGCTCCGCCCAGGCCTGGAGGTCGTCGACGGCATAGACGACGCGGCCACCGAGCTTTCGGTAGGCTGGACCGGTGCCGTAGGTGCGGTGCTTTTCGAGAGTGCGGGCCGAGAGGCTGAGAAATTCAGCAGCTTCCTTGGTGCGCAGGAAGCGCGGCGGCAAAACGGCGAGATCGGATCGCATGAATCGGGCCTCCGTGGGGTTCGTGAGGACCGCCGAAGATCATCGGCGGACGAAGGCCACGATGGCGAAGCGATACTGGCGAGTTGCAGTGCGAAGTTTGGGGGACCCAATTTCCCACACCAGGCGAGGGGGCGGGGATCAGCGGCGATGGCGATGACGCAGCAGCTTACGATAGCCGCCCCCGATCATCGCGCGGGCATCGCGCAGCAAGGACATGACGGCATGCCGGGTTGAGGACACCTGCCATTGGTCGCGTGTGATACTGCCGACGCGGAAGATGACCTGCGCGATTTCAAGTTGGGTGGCGCCGTCGCGCGCGCCGTCAAAGGCTTGGAGCATCCGGCGTGCTCGCACCCGTTGTTGACGGGTCAGTCGCGTATCCCGTGGAATGGCGCGGCCATGCAGAGCGGCAAGAAGGCGGTTGATAGCTTCCAGACGATCGAAGCCGGTAATGTCAAGCGGAACGATGGCGACCAACGGAGCCGCGGCGGCGGTTGCGTCGATACGTAGAGTTTGGATCTGCTGGAACGTGTCGAGGTCAAAATGGCCGTGAGTGCCCTGCCCGTCTACAATAGAGCTAATTCCGGAGAGAGGCGAGCGGTCTCCCACCTCCGTTGTCAGCACATCCGGCGCGGCCGCGAGGACAACGACGCTCGTGTCCTTTTCCGGCAACCAGAAGACGGGAGCTGTCGGCGGAGCCTCAAGCGGGTCTACCGGGAAATCGCAACCCCCAGCGCTGCCGGATCATGTCCGTCAGCAGTATCGGATCGACATCACGCTGCATTACCGCCTCGAAGTCCCTGTCATAGGCCTCGTTGCGGCGGAGCCATTCCCAGGCAAGGCTTGATGCGGTGAGCTCTTCGACATGATCGTAGCTTGCCGAGGAGCGCCACTCTGATGCGTCGGGCGTCAACCTGTCCTCCGTCGTCCTGGTGCAAAGACTTGCGGAGGGGTCAGAATTCCCGGTTGGGTTGTCGTTCGGAAGCCCCGCTTCAGGCAACGGGTGATGCCGCAGCGGCATCACCGAATTTATGAACGCTGGCTCTCGCGAACCAGTTGGCGATAGCCTTGCTCTGTCATCCAGCGCGCACGCGCCAGATGAGATTCATGAATATGCTGACATCGGGTGGGATCGTTTCGAGGATCGAGGCCAAACAGAAGCTGGACCGCCTCTCGCCAGTCAGCGCCATCGCGCACCGAGTCGAGCAGGCGCAGATAAAGAACCATATGCTCGCGATCGTAGGCCGTGAGCGTTGGGCTGATGGGTGGTTCGTCAAGAAACGGCGGCATCACTGATCCCATGGGGCGACTATATTCGCTCTGAAAGTATTCGTTAACCCATTTACCCGGCCGACTTGTGACGAGAAGCCCCGAATGGTGCCCGCGGTAAGAACCAGAGTCCGCTAGCGCTTTGCTGGTCGATTGTCCTGATCATGGAGCAGCAGTACCCCTTCACCCTTGTCTGTGGAGAGCAATACGATGCCGGCTGTTTCGAGCGCCCTGCGAACCTGATCGCGCGTCGACTCGTAAACCTCCAATCCGCTCTCGGATTCAAGGCGCTTGAGCGCGGTCAGCGATGTCCGGGCCTTGTCAGCGAGCGTCTCCTGTGTCCATCCCAGCAGCGCGCGTGCGGCCCGTGATTGTCGGGCGGTGATCATGCATGATCACCTCCCACCGACGCGAACGCACTGCCAGAACTACGACTATAATAGTCGCTCCTGATGGTGAGAGCGAGTAAAAATGGTGGTTGCGGGCTGAAGGTTGTCTCTGCGTCGCACCGAACCGATTTGGTCGCTTTCAGTCCGATCTGCGTCGCGCGGGAGGCTCAGAGAATCCCGATATTCTAGATGCCGTGTCGATCGCCGCATGGCTAAGGCCCCGGCCGATCCGGCCGGGGCCTTGCGTGGGGTTCAGTCGCCCCGCCGACCGTTCGGGCGGGACCAGATGAGGGAGAAGGTTTCCTCACTCTCGTCGTCGAAGAGGTTGGCGTAGATCGGGGCGTTGAAGCTCGGATCGTCGAGCTTGAGGCCCAGATAGTCGCGGCCTTCGTTGGAGCGCTTGGACCAGGCGGCGCCGATCTCGGCGCGGCCGACCAGAACGCGGTGGCTGGGAGCGTTGTCGCCAGTGGCGCGGGTATCCGGAACGATGCGCACGCCCTTGGCCTGGACGCTGAGGGTGACGATGTCGCCGGTGAACTCGTTCGAGCCGGTCTTCTTGAAGGTGCCGATGGTCGCCATGGTATTTCTCCCGTTTTCCGTTCCCGAGACCGCACCATGCGGCCTCGATGGCGATCGGTGGGCCGGAGGCGACCGACGACGCATCGCTTGCGACTGCAGCAACGCGGAGGACGGCGCAGGATCGAGTTTCTTGTTTCGCGAGGAATGACGGCCTTGGCCGGCAGGGGAAGAAAGTCGAGACGCGCCGTTGCGGCATAGGCGGTCGAGGCGCCAGCCGTCCTTCGGCCAGATCAGCCCATTGGAGAGGCCGTTTGGAGCGCTCGCTGAACGGATGTCAGACGGAGAAGCTGGCGGCCAACCTCGCCTGAAACCGGCCGCAACGCGGTTTCCGTAGATCTCCCTCCGTGTCCCTGGCGCAGGCGTCCGCCTTCCACGCTTGCGTTCCGCCCGAAAGCGACTCGCCCGATCCCGTTCGCTCGGGCTGCGTCGATCGGCCTGCGGGTGCTTACGAGCGCCAAATGGCTGCCGTCATGGACCTATTCGACGATCCAGCACACCGCCGCACTGTGCCGACACCCTTTGAGACGGGACGGTGCCAATAGCCCCGTCTGATCCGCCGCCTCGAGCTGTACGCTCAAGCCCGAGCAAGGCCCCGGCCGGACTGGTCGTCGCCTGCCATTCCGACGATTCGCAGGAATGCCGCGATGCCGACAGCGACCGCGCCGATGATGGAGAATGCGATTTGCCAGCCCTCAGAAGGCATGAGGTGTTTCGCTATGCCGTGGGTGGCGTGATAGCCGGCAACAACGGCTGGAGCGACGAAGACGAGCGCGATCGCCAGCTTCGCCCAGAGCGGGCGAACGGTTCCGAGCAAAAGCTGGCCAGCGCCGAAGGTGAAACCTGCGGCCAGCGCACCAACGAGAATGGCGCCAAGCCATCCTGCGCCGGAATTCATGGCCCACATGCCTGCGTTCACACCGACAAAGAATGGAAGCGCGAAGACGGCGAGCGTGAAGAGCAACCAGCAAAGGAAGCCGATTGCGACCATGCAGACGAGAATGCCGAGAATGATCATGGTGGTGTCTCCGATAGCAAAGCTCTAGCGGCTGCGCCTTCCACCACCAACGCGGCGCAACGCCGAGCATAGCAAAAGATAAGTGCCGTCGGGAGCGAAAACCGCTGTGGTTTTCGCTTCGGCGGACAGGATCTTCGCCTCGTCATGAGGCGAAGGGGTCGATTTCGCCGACGATCTCGGCGTCATCGCCATCGTATTCGGTGGCGGGGACGACCGAGAGCGTGCCGTCACCGGCGCGGAAGATCACGATGGCGACCATCAGGGTGGCGGCGAGGCTGAAGGCGAAGGCATGTGCGTCGGGGAAGGACATCGATCCGGCTCCTGTTGGGGCGGAGGACCATCCCCCGCTGACAGGCGCCCGATGTGTTCGGCCGATGGCCGCAATCACCGCGCTGGCGAAGCCGGCGCGGCGGCACGCTATGCGTAGTCCGACCCTTTACGGGTTGATGGCGTCAGGCCATCGGCTGGACCAAGGATCAGCGCAGATAAGCGGGGGTGGTTTTCCGACTGCATGGCCCGCCGGCTACGCTTTCCCGACGCACATGCCTTCGACTTTCCGCCGGTGTGTCAGTCGAGGACGATTTTCTTCCCGATCCGTGTCTCCAGATGGTCGAGCTGCTTGTTCAGGCTGACGGTGACGAAATGCTCGGTGTGCGCGACGGCCTCCACGAAGTCGGGTAGCTCGTCGAGTGGGAGGGCCGATGTGCTCAGATGACGAATGACGACCCGATCCGGCTCGTCTTTCGCCGCCAGCGTCAGGCGTACCAAGTCGGACTTGTCGGTGTGTGCCGCGATGGTGTTGCGAAGCTCAATGAGCCGGCGATGCACTTCCATGCCGTCTGCCGAGCCATTGTAGACCTTCTTCGCGTCGAGCGTCGGAATGCCAGGGCCGGACGATGCGTAGCAGCGACCGTATGCCATAAGTCCCGCAACAAAATAGGCGTGCGTTCGAATGACGTTATCAACATCGCCGAGATCGGCGGGTTCGTCACGCATCCATTCGAAGCTTTTGCGCGCACTGAGAAGGTTCATGAGCACGTGCGTCCACTGTGTCAGGCGCTCGTAGCCCGGCGGGTCTATGGCAAAACCTCCGGCAGCGGCCGCTTCCATATGCGGCTTGAAGTCTTCTTCGCTAATCTTGCTCATCGATCCCGGCACCCTTTTGAAGATTGCCGGTCATTTAGCACAGCGAAGCTTGCCCGGAGTGAAGTTGAGAGCGGCGCTCACGCGCCGCCGAACTTCCAGACCGGGATGCCGAGTTTTCTGGCCTTGTCGGCGAGGTTGTCGTTGATGCCCGTGCCGGGGAAGTGCATCACGCCCTTCGGCACGATGTCGAGCATCTCGTCATTGCGTTTGAAGGGTGCGGCGCGGCCGTGCTTCGTCCAGTCGGGTGCAAAGCCGATCTGCGGGACATTTCGGTTCTTTGCCCAGAGCGAGGCAATCTTTTCGGCGCCCTTCGGGGACTTGCCGTGGATCAGCACCATGTCAGGATGCTTCTCGTGGACCTGATCGAGCTTAGCCCAGATCAGGAGATGGTCGTTGAAGTCGAGCCCGCCGGTGACGACGATCTTCGGGCCGGGAGGGAGAAGGACTTCCTGCTCGGCGCGTTTGCGGGCCATCAGGAAGTCGCGGCTGTCGATCATCGCGGAGGTCAGGTTGCGATGGTTGACCTTTGAGCCGGTGCGGGGAAGCCAGGGTTTGCCGATCTGGCGTTCGTAGTGCTCGGCGGCCTGGTCGCGCATCAGCTCGAAAGCATTCTGCCGTTCGATGAGCGTCTTGCCCTCGGCGATCTCGCGCTCGAGTTCGACCGACTTCACCTCGCTGCCGTCCTGCTGCCGCTGCGAGCGTTTTTGCGCCTGCTCGTTGTCGTCGAGTTCGCGGGCGATCCGTTCGGTGGCGCGGTGGAAGACGTTGACTGTCGACCAGAGGAGATCGTCGAGGTCGGGTTCGAGGCGGGTATCTTCCAGGGTCGAGATCAGGGCGTCGAAGATGTCGGCGATTGCGCCCGCGACCTGATTGCCGTCTGGCAGGAGACGCTGGTCCGGCTCGTCGGCGAAGGGGCGGTAGCCGTGGAGCTGGAGTTCGTTGAGGACGTGATCGGTGGGTGACGATTCGTGGTGGGGTTCGTAGTCGTCGTGCTCGCTCATGGGATGCTCCCTTGGTTGGACCGCGACCGTCGCGGCCTTCATGGCGGCGGAGCCCACGGGCGGAGCGGACCTGCACCCGGCGCGCGCGCCGGGCCGGAGCAACGCGGAGGAGGCCGGAGGCCGGCTATTTTGTTTCGCGATGGAAAGGCGGCCTCGGCCGCCGCCGGAAAATAGTCGGCTGGAGGCATTGCCTGTCCGAACCGCATGTGGGCCGATCGCCCTCTCGAAGGCCGAGGCGCGGTCCTCTCCAAGGGATCGTGCATCCCATGAGCGAGCATGGTGGCGGCCGCGCGCCGCCGCCGTTCAGCCGCCGATCTATGCCGCCAGGAGCATGAAGCGGGCGACGTCCTGCGGTGCGAGTTGCACCCGGATATGCGCCATAAGCGTGTCACGGCCGTAGGTGCGGAGATCCTCGTTGAAGTCCCCGAGCATGGGTGACAGGGCAATCGCCTCGATCCCGACCGCGTTCGCCCGTTCGACCAGCGTGTTCCTCGCACCGTCCCCGGCGCGATCATTGTCGCGGACGACATAGAGCCGGCGCAGTGCATCGTGGAACTGGATGGCAGCGAGGTGCGCCGCGGAAAGTGCGGCCGCCGCCGACATGCCGGGCATGACCTCACGGGCTGACAGCACGCTTTCGATGCCTTCGCCGGCCGCGAGCACGTCGCCGGAGAGCCCGAAGCGGACCGCGTGCCCAAGAAGGTCGCCCATCGCTTTGCGCTGGATGTCGATCGGCGCCTTGCCTGAACCGTCGGGCGCGAGCCAGGTCCGATGCGCGCCGGTGATCCTGTCGGCGAGATCGGTGACGGTGGCGATCATGGCCGGCCAGGTCTCGGTCGGGCTGTGCTCGTCCGGGCGATAGTAGCACCGGGGATGGAAGCGCAGGCTTCCGCATCCGTGCAAAGCCGTAATGCCGCGTCCACGCAAATACGCTTCTACGAGCGTCCCGCCGATCGGCTGACACATGGCGACGAGCCGGCGTGCGGCCTCGGCGGACCCCGATGGTGCCGGCGTGCGTGTGTGCTGTTTCGGCTGCGGTTCGGGATCGGGCGGCATGCTAAGGATCAGGCGGGCCTCCTCGGCGACATCCGCGAAGTCGATGAGGCCCAGCGATTCACGGATGACGTCGAGCAGATCGCCATGCTCGCCCGTCGCGGCATCCGTCCATTTGCCGGCGGGGCCTTTGGCGGTGTCCTTCAGGCGCACGAACATCGACTTGCCCGGCGTGTTGCGAACATCGCCAACCTGCCAATAGTTGCCCTGCCTGCGACCGGCGCCGAGATAGCGTTTGCACACCGCCTCGGCCTGCCGGCCGAGACGGGTTGCGAGGTCGGAAGCGTCGCGGCGGGCCATCAAGCGGCCTCCCGCTCGCCGATCCGAGCCACCGGATAGGTATCGAGCAGCTTGCCGAGCACGGTCGGTCCCGTGCTGTCGATCGGAACAAAGAACCGCAGCGACCAGGAGATGATCTCGGTGAAGAGGCCATAGGCGCGAAGGCGATCCCGCATCGCTTCGGTGAAGCCGGATAGCTCGATGCGGTTGGCGCCCATGACGCGCACGCGGCGAAGCTGAAGCCCTTCCGCAAGGTCGAGGATCGTCCGCCCATCGATCAGTGCCGCATAGGCGTCGTCGCTCGACAGGCTGGTCGTGCCGGTCGATGCGGCGTTCGCGGCCCAGGCCGGCGAGACGCGACGGCCGATAATGCGCTCCCCATCGTCGGTCTGAAGCCGATAAACGCGGGTCGACTCGTTCGGTAGACGCTTCCACACCGGCAGCAACAATCCGGCGACGATGTGGATGGTGCTCTCGCTGAAGGCGGGTACATCGGCGAGTTCACGGGACCAGGCTGCGGCGAAGGCGCTGCGGTCGGCCTCCTGCCAATGGCTTTCCGCCATCGACTTCAACGAAGCGTGGTGATGCTCCATCGGCCGGATCAGCCGGACGCGACGCTCGATCTCGCCATCGTCCAGCATGAGCGACGGCGCGGGGATCTGTACGGCGGCTCGCCCGGATCGCTCGTTCACCAGCAGCTTCGCACCGCGATCATCAAGCCAGCCGAGGGCGTGGTCGAGCGACAGCGGACGATTGCGCTCGCGCTGGGTGATGGTCAGCAGCCGGGTCTGAGCACCCGATGCCGGATGTGTGTAGATGGTCGTGCGGTCGGTGACGACAAAGCTCTCCGCCGTCAGGGTTTCGAGGCCGACGTCATAGACGCCGCTGGCGATCGCGCCCGACACCTTCGCATCGAGGAGCTGTTCGAAGGCGGTGAACAGGATGCCCTGCAGCTCGATGGTCAGCGCCAACAGCCGGTTGAGGAACGTGGTGATCGGCGGCAGCTCGTCCTCGATGCCGTTGTCGTCCATCAGCTTGAGGCCGGTGGCGGTTTCGAAGCGATGGAGCGAGCAGCCTTCGATCTTCCCGCGCACGATCAGAAGATAGAGCTGGCGCAGCGCGTCGCGGGCATAGCAGGATTCCAGATTGTCCTCGGGGCGGAACAGGCCCTGGCCGCCGGTCTGGCGTTGCCCGCGTGTGATCGCGCCGAGCGTATCGAGCCGGCGCGCGATCGTGCTGAGGAAGCGCTTTTCCGCTTTCACGTCGGTCGCGATCGGTCGGAAGAGCGGCGGCTGCGCCTGGTTGGTCCGGTTGGTGCGGCCGAGCCCCTGGATCGCCGCGTCGGCCTTCCAGCCCGGTTCGAGCAGGTAGTGGATTCGGAGGCGCTGGTTTTTCGCCGACAGCTCCGCATGGTAGCTGCGGCCGGTGCCGCCGGCATCGCTGAACACGAGCACGCGCTTCAGGTCATCCATGAAAGCAGCAGTCTCGGCGAGGTTTGCGGACGGCGCGCGGTTCTCCACGGCGAGCCGGTCGCCCATGGCGCCGGTACCCGGCTTGCGGACGATCCGCCGCGAGCGACCTGTCACCTCGGCCACCATGTCGGTGCCGAAGCGCTGAACGATCTGGTCGAGCGCGCCCGGCACGGGCGGGAGCGACGCGAGGCGTTCGATCAGCTCGTCGCGGCGTGCGACGGCTTCGCGGCTCTCGATCGGTTGGCCATCGCGATAGACCGGGCGAGACGACAAATTGCCTTCGCCATCGCTGAACGGCTCATAGAGCTGCACCGGGAAGGAATGGGCGAGATAGTCGAGGACGTATTCGCGCGGCGTGATGTCGACGCGCACGTCGTTCCATTCCTCGGTCGGGATCTCGGCCAGGCGCCGTTCCATCAGGGCTTCGCCGGTCGATACGATCTGCACGACGGCTGCATGGCCAGCCGCGAGGTCGCGCTCGATGGAGCCGATCAGGGTCGGCGTCTTCATCGACGTCAGCAGATGCCCGAAGAAGCGCTGCTTCGCGGATTCGAACGCCGAGCGGGCGGCGGACTTCGCCTGCCGGTTCAACGTCCCGGTCGAGCCGGTGATGTTGGCGGCCTCCATCGCCGCGTCGAGATGATTGTGGATGATGGCGAACGCGCCGGCATAGGCGTCGTAGATGCGGCGCTGCTCGTCGGTGAGCTGGTGTTCGACCAGCTCGTATTCCACGCCGTCGTAGGAGAGCGAGCGGGCGGTGTAGAGGCCGAGCGAACGCAGGTCGCGGGCCAACACTTCCATCGCCGCGACGCCGCCATCCTCGATCGCTTCCACGAATTCCGCGCGCGTGGCGAACGGGAAATCATCGCCGCCCCAAAGGCCGAGCCGCTGGGCGTAGGCGAGATTGTGGACGGTGGTGGCGCCGGTGGCAGAGACGTAGA
Organism: Hyphomicrobiaceae bacterium; assembly: GCA_050187415.1. Lineage (GTDB taxonomy): Bacteria > Pseudomonadota > Alphaproteobacteria > Rhizobiales > Hyphomicrobiaceae. The sequence continues at coordinate 23,782 of JBFWXN010000046.1, forward strand.
CGATGCGCGCATTCGGGAGGGCGTGCTGAAGCCGCAGGCCAGCGCGGCCTTGCTGCGAGGGGGCAACGTCGCCCCGTTCTCCCTTGCCGCCACCGGCGTTCTGCATCGCGTGGCTCTCGTCGAAAATGATCACTCCGTCGAATTCGGAGCCCAACCATTCGACGATCTGCCGGACGCGCGAAACCTTCTCGCCACGGTCGTCGGAGCGTAGCGTGGCATAGGTTGCAAATAGGACGCCCTCCGACAGCGCGATGGGCTTGCCCTGCGGGAACCGCGACAGCGGTGTGACCAGCAGGCGCTCCATGCCGAGCGCGGACCAGTCGCGCTGCGCGTCCTCGATCAGCTTGTCGGATTTGCTTATCCAGACCGCCTTGCGCCGCCCCTGGAGCCAGTTGTCGAGGATGATGCCGGCCGACTGGCGGCCTTTGCCGGCTCCAGTGCCGTCGCCGAGCATGAAACCGCGGCGGAAGCGAACGGTGTCGGGCGCGTCGGCGGGCGCGGCCTTAACGACATCGAAGGTCTCGTCGACCGTCCACGATCCGGCGAGATAGTCGCTGTGCGCCTCGCCGGCATAGATCACCGTCTCGAGCTGGGCATCGGATAGCAGGCGGAGAATGTTCGCCGGCAGGGTCGGTCGATAGCTCGGCTTTGGCGGCGCGATGCTCGCCATGGCGGCAGACTGGACGAGCTTGGTCGGGTGGGCCTGAGAGCCGGGAATGCGGATCGACTGCAATCCGTATTCCTCATAGATCGCCTCGGTGAGGTGTGCGCCCTCGCCCGGCGCCCAGTCCACGGTCTCGTAGCCAAGCTGCACACCGTCGAGATCGCTCGTCGGCGCCGAGCGCGTGACGGTTGCGCGGGCGAGATAGCCGCGCACGGATTTCGGGGGCACGGTCGAGATCGCTGCGGAGACCGACGACATCGTGACGGGCGGCCGAGCCGGGACGTCGCGATCGATCCAAGCGAGCAGCGTGTCGACATCGGGCGCCATGCCGGGCGAAGTTGGAAAGCTGGCGGGGTCTTCGGCCGGCAGCTTGTCGATGACCGTCAGCCGTGTCGCGAAGGTCGTTCCGTGCTTGGCATAGACAGAGCCCGCGATGGCGGCGGAGAAGACGATACGGCCTCGTTCCTGCAGGCGCGCGAAGGCATCGCGCCACTCGGGCATATCGGGACCGACATTGGCGCCGGTGATCGCGACCAGGCGGCCACCGGGCGCGAGCCGGTTCAGCGCCGATGCGATATGGCGAAACCCGGCTTCGGCAACACGGCCGGAGACGCCGGCCATCGCTGAGAACGGCGGGTTCATTAGCACGACGGACGGAACGGCCGCTTGATCGAGATGATCGTCGATCTGCGCGGCGTCGAACCGCGTGACGGCAAGCGCTGGAAAGAGGGACGAGAGGAGGTCGGCACGGACGTCGGCCAGTTCGTTGAGCATCAGCGAGCCGCCGGCCGTCGATGCGAGAATGGCGAGCAGGCCGGTGCCGGCTGAAGGTTCCAGCACGATGTCGGTCGGCGTGATCGCCGCAGCCGTCACCACGGCGAGGCCAAGCGGGACCGGCGTCGAGAATTGCTGAAGCGCCTGGCTTTCTTCCGAGCGGCGGGTATGGGTCGGTAGAAGCCCGGTGATTTTCGAGAAGGTGGAAAGCCGCGCTGCCGGGGATGCGGATTTACGGAAAAGCGCACGTCCGTATTTGCGCAGGAAGAGGACGGTGGCGACCTCACAGGCTTCGTAGGCTGTTTTCCACGTCCAGGCGCCGGATGTGTCCGATGCGCCAAATGCCGTCTCGAGCGCGGTGCGCAAGGTTGCGGCATCGATCCGGGCGCCGCGTTCAAGATGGGGAAGGAGGAGATTGGCGGCCGCCAGGATCGCCGCGGCGGGGTTGGAGCTGGAGGCGAGCGGCGACGTCGCCGCGGCCTCGCCGGCGATGGGAAGCAGGATGTTCATGTCGAAAACCTCGGGAGAGCGGAAAACGGACAAGCCCGCGCGGCGCTCTCTCTCGAACCACCCGGACTCGCCTCGTCCCGGCCGGCCTCTTCCTCTCAGGGGCCTGACATGAAAAAAGCGCCCGACCGTGAGGTGGGCGCTTTTCATTCAGTTGCCGGGCATACCGCCGTCGAGCACCTCGGCGAGCCAGCTATCGGTATAGGTCCAGCCGATCGTCTCGCCGGTCGCGAGATCGAGAGCGTGTGCGCCTCCGCCGAAACCGTCGAGGTGCGGACGCGAACAGGTGTTGGCGTATTGAAAACCCCAGCGACCGGTGAGACCGAATTCTACAGCGCAGCGTTTCACGAACTGGATCATCCGCTCGGGATCACCGGTGACGTCATCGCGCATCCAGAGCTTCGTGCCACCATGCTCGGGCTCGATCGAGAGCAGGAAGCCTTCGGAAGGCGGCTCCTCTGATGCGCCTTCTTCGGACAGCGCGTTGTAAAGGTCGAGTGCGCGGGCGGCATTCTCGGGCGTACCTACGTCGAGCAGGCAGGAGAAATGGGTGAAATAGTCGGCCATGTCAGGCTCCTGAAACGAAAATGCCCGGCGCGAGGCCGGACAATGGAATGGGAGATTGTGCGGGAAACGACAGACGCCGCTCCCCGCTGGTTTGCTCACTCGGCCGCGATCAGCGACTCGTGGTCGTCGTCAGCGTCGACCGGCTCGTCATCGTCGCCATCCTCGGTGAGGAATGCGGGCAATGCCTCGTCGCTAGCGCCCTGGTCAGTCGTGTCGGCAGGCGGCGCATCGTCGACACCGCTGAGGCGCAGCGGCTCCGGCAACCAGCCGGTGTCTGCCAGCAGGCGTTCGGCTTCCTTAGCCATGTCGCCTTTCTTCATATGGTCGATGAGCTGCGCGGCCCGCTCGCCGGCGCCTTCGCGCACAGCTTCGAGGATGCGCGCCTTGGTGACGCGGCCGAGATAGTTGCTGACAGTAGGACGCCAGCCCGCTTCCACCATGTCCATGCCAGTCGCCCGCGCGAGCCGATCGGCCTGCGACAGGCGGACCTTCAGGCCTTGCTCGCTCACGCCGGTGCCGCTGTACGGGTTCGGCTTCTCGTAGAGCGCGTTGACGCCATAGCTGACGCAATGGGCGAGCAACGCCATGCGGCTGGTCTCGTCGAGCGCGGCGAGCCAGTCCCAAAGGGCTGCATCGTCGGCGGGGACATCGACCTTCCATGCCTCATGCCGCTCGGCGACGGATTTCGCGGAAGGGCTATCCTTCAGCTCGTCCGCCTGCGCGGGGAAGAAGATGTGACGGACATTGGCATCCAGGCAGCCCGTCGCGGCACGATGCTGGAAGGTGTCCGACACCAGCTTGTGGAGCAGCGCCGTCATCGCAATGTGCGGACTGGTCGCGACGGCGTCGCGCAGCGCGAGCGTGCGATGTGCGGTCAGCTCGGTGATGAGGCGTTCGGGCAAAGGCTTGATGCCGTCGTCCTCCTCGTCCTCAGCCTGAACCGGCTGGCCGCCGATGGTGATGACCGTGCGCTGGATGGCAGGCGTGCTAATCTCGCCAGTGTCAGGGTCGATCACGTCGTCCGGCGTGTCGCCATCGGCAGTCACTACCGGCAGCTCATCTTCGGGGCGGACGTAGCCGCGATCGACGCAGAGCGAACCGTCGGCATCGATGCTGACGAACACGCCGGCGATGGCGATCTCGTCCGGGTCGTAGCGGACGGGGCGGTCGTCGACGGCTTCGATGGCCACTTCGATCTCGCCCAGGCGAGCATCGACTTCGTCCGGAAGCTCATCCGCGTCCTCGTATTCGGCGGTGAGGCGGTCGAGTTCCGCCTGCAGCGCGTCGCGCGTGGCCTGCTCCTCTGCGCTGATGTCGACCGGAACGCCCTCGATCTCACGAAGACCGTGGGTGACGCCGTATGGGATGCTGACGGCGACTTCGACCCACTTCCAGCCATGGGTGGCAATCTCGTCGACGATCACCGTCAGCTTTTCGGAGACGAGCCGGTCCAGAAGCCCGACGTCCTGAAGCCAGCCGCCATCGTCGGACTCGAACAGATCGCGCAGGACGGTGCCACCCGCCGCCTCGTAGACGTCGATGCCGACGAAGGCTGCGCGCTTTTCAGAGGCGCGAACCGTGGTCTCGGTCAGCATGCGCCGGATATGATATGGCTCCTTCTGCCAGCTATTGCGGATCTGCTCCCAGACCTGCTCCTGGCGGGCATGATCGTCCGACACGCTGAAAGCCATGAGCTGTTCGAGCGTCATGCCATCATCGGCATAAACGTCCAGCAGGTTTTGCGAGACGGACACGAGGCGCAGGCGCTGCTTCACCACGTTGACACCGACGAAGAAGGCTGCGGCGATGGCTTCTTCGGTCATGCCCTTGTCGCGCATGGCTTGAAACGCGCGGTACTGGTCGAGCGGATGAAGCGGTGCGCGCTCGATATTCTCGGCCAGCGAAACCTCGTCGATCAGGATGGCGGCATCCGCGGCCGATACGACGCAGGGGACTGGGGTAGTCTTGTTGAGACGCTTCTGCTTGGCGAGCATTTCGAGAGCACGGTAGCGGCGGCCACCGGCAGGCACTTCGAACATGCCGGTCTCCTGGCCTTCGCCATCGACAACGGGGCGCACATGAAGGCTTTGGATCAGGCCACGACGGGCGATCGACTCGGCCAGTTCCTCGATCGAGACGCCGGCCTTCACGCGCCGGACATTCGACTGGCTCAGTACCAGCTTGTTGAAGGGGATGTCGCGCGAGGACGACAGGGTGATCTTTTGAACGGCAGTTGCCATGTTCCTTACTCCGCGACGAGCGCCGAGAGCCTCTCTCTCGAACCCGAACTCGTCACGAAGCGAAGCGCCGCCCTCTCACTCTATGGAGGGCAGCGCAACGGATATGGCGAAACGGACAGGCACGAAGGCGCAAAGCCGGAGACACGGAAAACCGCGCGTCCGGCTTCACGGAAATCAGGCAGCGCGGTCGAGCAGCTTCTTGGCCTTGCCCTCCAGTTCGAGCCGCGCATCCTGGTTGGTCTTTTCGCGGGCGACGGCGGTGATGCCCGCCACGAAATCGAATATCGACTCGGGCGGACGGCCTTCCTCGGCCAGTACGGTTTCGATGATCTTGCCGGTCTCGGCCTTGGAGAAGCCGCGCTTGCGCAGGAATTCGGTGCGGTCCTCATCAGATTTCGCGACGATCCGTTCGCGCGCGGCCTTGATGCCGTTGATGAAGGGCATGGGCGAGGAGTTCGCGAAATTGAGCAGCGCCGGCGCAGCTTCGTGGGCAAAGCGCGATGCAGCGTACTTGCTATGGCGTATGGTGATTTCCTCGAAATCTTCCACGCCCCACAGATTGCGATTCTGGCAGACCGCGCGGAGATAGAAGCTCGCCATGCCGAGAGTCTTCGCGCCGACCTCCGAGTTCCAGCAGTAGAACCCGCGGAAATACAGGTCGGGCGAGCCATCGGGGAGCCGACCAGCCTCTATGGGGTTCAGATCGTCCACGAGGAAGAGGAACACGTCGCGATCGGACGCATAGAGCGTCGTCGTGTCCTTCGTGATATCGACACGGGGATTGTAGACGCCCGTCGACCAGTCGAGCACGCCGGGCACCTTCCAGCGCGTGTCGCCGGTGCCATTGCCCGCGATGCGCTGCACCGCCTCGACCAGTTCGTAATCGTAGATCCTGCCATAGTCGGGGCCGGTGACGGCGCGCAACTCGACACGGCCGTTGTCGGTTTCGAGCGTCTTGATCTGCTCGGCCCGATGCGAGGTCAACCCGTATTGCAGGTTGATGCCGGCCAGCGCGGCGGGGAGCTGGCGGAGATAGGCGGCGGGGGCGCCGACCTGGCTGGCGAGCTGGCCGAAGCTCCAATGGGTCGGTGCGACGGGCGTGTCCGAGCCCGGCAGGATGAGAGACAATCGCTCCGGGTCGGTGCGGCTCGCCTCGACATGGATCAGCGCGGTTTCCACCACGCGGGTCTGGCTGCGCTCCGATCGGCGGCGCACCGAATCCGCCAGCCCCGACAGCGACAGATAGCGCTCGTCATCGGGCCGGGAGAACCATTCCGAGGAAACGCGGCCGATCCGCTCGCCGCGGCTGACATCAACCTTGTAGGCGCCGCTCATGTCGCGGCGGGCATCGAGAACCTGCATGTTCATGGGACCAAACTCCATGACGGGTGCCGGGAGCCTCTCTCTCGACACTCAACCCGTCATGGACCTCCGATCCCTACTCTCACTCTTTGCGGGGCGTTGCGGGGTGTCCCCGCAGAAGGGGCCGGCCGAGACCTTGGCTCGGCCGCAGGGGAAGGCTTTCCCCTAAAGGACACCTAGCGCTGGTTAAGCAGCCAATTGTCCGTGTTGTTCTAGCAACCGCATCAGAACGGTGTTGGCGTGGGTGAAATTCGAAAGCTGACCCTGGAGCTGGTAAGCCCATTTCTCGCCGTGGAAGAGGTTGTTGCGGAACCGCCAGACGATCATCAGCACGGTGAGGAGCCGATCGCGTGGATCGGTGTTGCTGCCATCGAGAACCGACTGGACGACAGCGGGCTGGTCGGCGGAGCGCAGATGCAGATGCGGATAGTGATAAGTGAAGGCGCCGTTGGCGAAATAGCGCTGCCGGAGATAGGCCAGCTCCGGGGCGTACTGGTCGGCTTCGAGCGTTCCGGCGTCACGCCATTCATCGACCTTTGCGCAGATCAGGTCGGCGCGAGCGAAGTTGCCCATGACCTGGGCCTCGAACAGGCTCCATAGAAAGGTGAAGTTGAAGATCGCGGCGCGATCCGCTTCGGGTAGCGCCTGAAATCCTGGCGCTTTTGCCAATAGCCATTGCATGCTCATTTGGTGGCCGTTCCTTAGGTGGCGGTTGCGCCTCTCACTCCTGGTGCTGGGATGTAGTGGGCGCTTCGGGAATGCCGCTCCGAGGCGCCAATGTCATGTTCCTCGGGTCGATGAGGAGCTTCAGATCGCAGGCGGTCGCCTGGTCCGTTCCGTATTCTTCAAGGTCATCGACCTTCGGTCGAACATCGAGAGCTTCGAAACGGATCGACCGATACTGCCATTCTGGATCATCGGACTGCTCGAAGAAGACCTTCGTGCTGAAGGTTATGCTGGTGTCGGCAAACGACGAGCTGTTGAAATACAGGCCTTCGGGCGACGACGACGGTTCTTCAATCTCAAGCGTCTGGAACTCGAAGCGAGCCTGCGATTTCGGATTGAGCAGGATGTCCACAGCCATACGTGCTTCATTTGCCTCCCAGAACGCATCGAACTTGAACCTAGCGGTGGAGCGAAGGCCTGCGTTCGTGAGAAGCTGAAGCCACCCGTCCAAGAATGCGGAGATCAGCGGAATCTCCTCGAGGTACGGTCCGGTGATGGGTTGATCGACCAGGAAGGTAATCGACGGGATGCGGTCATTTCCGGCAATCGTCAGGGTCGCTCGCCCCGTCGCCATAAGCGTGAGCGCGCGAACCAGCTCCGCCCACTCCTCCAGGGAATGCTCCATGTCATCGATCGAGCCGACGCTCTCGAACTTGAGCGCCGGCGGTGTCAGCCGAATGATGAAGTCGGGGGTGCGGATGAGCAGCTCTGCTCCATGCGGCTCGGCCATCGGCGGCCCGATGAACATTTCGCCGTCGAACCGCGCCGCTTGTCCGAAGCCGGGTCCGCGGATCGAAATCTCGCAGGAACCCAGAGTAGGAGGCGTAAGCCGTAGCTCCTCGAGGTCGTCGAATAGCGTGCCTTGATAAGGAAGGCGTATGCCGAACCGGCTGTCGAATACGCGGAGCCGGTGCGGTTTCAAGGGCGCGAGGCCGAGCAACAGACTGCTGAAATGCTCCGGACCCTCGATCTGGATAAGTGCCTCGGCCTCGAACTGGCCGTTCTCATAGCCAAGCTCTGTGAGCTGCCGTTGCTTCTCGATCGTGTAGGCGCCAGGATTTTGTCCGCAGGCTGCACTCAGGGCTGCCAATAAGCCGGCGGGAGTCGGCTCGAAGCGCACCCCGACCTTCTCATAATCGTAGCTGATATCGGTGTGGTTGATGTCGTGAGCCTTGCGGGCCTCCGCCAATCTCAATCGCCTAAGCACGCGCGCGAGCTCATTCCCGATAAGGTGGACAAGGTAAGCGGATTGGAGTTCGCCGTCGGCTCGCAGCCGGAACACGACGATGAGCGCCGGCCGAGGGTCCTTGGCCAAGCGATCGATGGCGGACAGGCTGAGGCGGATACGATTGCCGGCGCGGCCGAGTGTCGACTTCAACTGAACCCGGGCGGCGTTGGTGGGGCGTTGATCGAGAGGTAGCGCCTGGCCGGCCGGCACCATCGGGAACTCCACGATGAAATCCCAGCCCATCACGTCGACGACGCTTTTATTGCAATAGAGGCCTGCGCGCTCGCAGAGCACTTCGAACTGCCGTTCGCCGATGCGGCCAATGCGATCGGGATCTAATTCGCTTTCCATGTCGTCGTCCGTCTTCATCGATCGAGACGGACGCGAAGTCGCCGTGCGCGCTCCTTGAAGGCGCGGTCGCCACCTTCCAGGATGTCGCAGACGTGCTTGCGCATCTCCGCGTTTTCGAGGCCACCCGACAGGTAGCGGATGGGCGGCAGCTTGCCGGGCGTATGAGTGCCGGAAAACGCGACGATGATCTGATCGGCGTCGGTGTTGACGACCAGGTTTGCGTTATGCGTCACCATAATGACCTGGCGCACATTCTTCGCGGCGATGAATAGCTCGACCAGCTCGTCGAAGATTGATTTCGGATCGAGGTTCTCTTCTGGCTGGTCGATGATCAGCGGGCGGTCATCGCTGTCGTCCAAGGCGAGATAGAGCAGCAGAAGGACGATGCCGCGCGTGCCCGGAGAGAGCTTGCGGATATCGACGGCTTCGTAGTCGATGCTGTAGCTGATCTCGATATGGCTGGTGCCATAGAGCCATTTGGCGAACCGTCTCAGCCAGGAGCGATAATCCGCTTGCTGTGATCGGGGAACCTCGGAGAGATCGAGCAGCTCGGCCTGATGGGCCTGACGAAATCCCGCCATCGCCTCGGCGACGGCTTTCGGATCGCCCGATTCCCACGCCGGCTTCAGCAACGCGTCGGCCCAGGTCTCCAACGTGCCCACGCCTTTGAAAGGGCCGGTGCGCCGCTTGTCGAACAGGCTTTCGCCCTCGGTCGCCCAGCGACGCACGTCCGCATGACGAGATACCGAGAACGACAATTTTCGCAACGTCCCGGACGCCTGCGCGAGCCGATCCATGAGCGGGCGATACAGCGTGTGCAGCACTTGTTCTTCCGCGACGATGGATTCGAAGACCCGCAAATAGGCCTGCTCTCGATCGGATTGGAGCTGGGTGGTCCGCGCCGCGGCGCCTTCACAATCGGCCAGCGCGTCCTTCAGCCGCTTCAGCGCGGCATTCTCATCTCCGATTTTGGTGGTGATCGTTCGCAGGCGATTGGCGGTGTCCGTATCGATGTTGATCAGGCGCTGAATGCGACCGATCTCGGCCTCCAGTTCGCCCAGCGACAATCGCTTCAGCTCGGCGTCATCGGCCACATAGGGGTCCTGATCGCTCGCCTTACGAGGGTGCTCCTTACCCCGCCATGTAGCTGCCTGCCGTTCGGCCCTTGCCAGCCGCTCGGTCAACGTCCCGTCGACGTTGCCGGCGTAAGTCTGTTGGAACGCCTCCCACGCCTTATCATCCAGATGCGCGCCGACGAAGGTCTGCTTGCTCGTGCGCAGAGCCATGGGCGCGCGATTGGTTCGGAAATCCGACACGTCGTTCTGCAAAGACCGCAGGACTTGGCATTCCTGCGACCATAACCGGATCTGGGTCCGGACATGATCGGCGGCTTCGGTCAGCGCGTTCAGCCGCGCGATCCGCTCCGCGCTGCCGGCGGTCACCAATGTGTCTCGGCTTTTGATGTAGCCGGCGATCAGCGCTTCCTTCTGAGTGATTTGCGATTTCAGGCCGGCGATCTGGCTTTGCTTCTCGCGCTCGAGCCCGACCTGATCGGAGAGAGTCGCGATGGCCTCCTCGTCGCGGGTGCGGTTGTCGCGCAACACCGTCGTCCGCAGCTCCAGCAGCTCGCCGAAATCCGTCGCGCCATCGCGTTCGAGCGTGCTGTGGGCTTCAAAAATGACCCGCTCGATCTCGCTCAGCAATTCGTCCTTCAGCCCATCGGCCGAGCACAGTTCTTCGACGAATTTCTGTGAGAGATAGCGCGCCCGCGGATAGAGCGACGGATCGAAGGCATCGTCGAGCAACGGGCGCACCGACGGATCCCCGGTCTCCCAGGTCAGCCGGACGCCGACGCCGTCGAGATGCTCACGCGCCCGCACGATAAACGACGCGTTGCTCAAGCGGCCTTCCGTGGCGTCGCATCCCGCCGCGATCGCATCCGCGAGAGCGGTCTTGCCCGAGCCCCTCGCGCCGATGATGGCGACCAGACCAGGATTGAGGGCGAGCTTCGGCGTCTGCGCCCAGTCCGCCCCCGTCAATTCTATCTCAGCAATGACACGTGCGGGGGTGGCTCGAAACGGGGGATGGGGGCCGACATAGGCCCGACCGGCGGGATCGATATAGGCTTGGCGCAGCGCATCGAATTCCAACGCGCCCTTGATCCACGAATAGCGGTCGCCATCGGGTTTGGCGACGGTCGCTTGCTCATGTGCGTCGCTGCCGTGCAGGCAGGGCTTGCAGCCGTCGTATCGCTCGCGCAGCACGTCCTCTCCGACGCCGCTTCTCCGCCCCAGCCAGAAATCGCGCTGCGCCGGACTGCTGGCAAAAATGACGTGCGCGAACTTCTCGATTTCCTGTCGCAAGGTTGCGTCATTGGCATCGCGGATGCCGGACGTACCATCGGTTTCGGCGCCTGCGACGGCGATCAGGATGTTCTCTTTCGCCCAATCGCTCTTGCCGTATTCTTCGCGCAATTTTCCGAAGTTGACCTTGAACTGCGAAGCGCCGTGGCGGAACGCGGCCCGCTCATCGCTCAGCTCCGGCTTGGATTTCCGTCCGAGCTTGATGAGGTCTTCTCGCGTGCAGGCGAAGTTGTCGCCAAATGCTTCAAATCTCAGCCGGCTGAGAAATCGCTCCACCTCCGCCACATGCTTCGGATCGTCGGGGCAGACGAGCAGGTGGATATTGGTCCAGCGTTCTTTCACCGTCGCCACGTCGAGCCGGAGCTCGACATTGGGGAAAACAAGCGCGACCAGTGGCAGGCGGCCGTTTTCCTTCATCTCTCGGACGACGTTCTGATAGGTGTCGGTGCAATAATAGTCGGTCACCGCGATCGCGCGGATAATAGGCGTCGCCCGTTCGAGGCTGGTGAGATAGTCGTCCCAGGCGTTCGGGCCTTTGAACTGGTTGTTGAACAGGGTGCCGGGCGCATGGATATGCGGCTCCCATCGATGCCATTCGGAACCGCGATTGATCATACACCCCCCTGATTGTCTTCCTTCTGATTGTCTTGCGGAGCGGCGTTCGCTGCGGCCGGCGGCGGCTCGGCCGGGAAATCGACGCCCGAGACGAACAGCTTCACGGTGTTTCCTTCTACGAAGATGCTATCGGCATCATTGGTGATGAAGCCGGTGGCCGCGTCCCGGCTTCCCCTGATCCGGCCATGCGCCGTGTTGAAGGAAACTGCCTCGCAGATCGCGTAGCCGTAGCGAACGAAGTCGGAGCCGTAGAGGCCGTCCGCGCCCTTCGGGTAGCTCGCGAACTTCACCACGTTGTATTCGGGCTTCAAGAGGCTGACGAAGGCCTTCTCGGCATCGGCGACGATACGCTTCTGGTCGTAGGCGCCGCTGAAATCCTCATTCTCGAAGTCATGCTCCAGTTCGAAGGTCGTCATGATCAGTGGCTGGACGTTGAACAGGAAGAGATAGATTTCGTCGGTCACCCGCGCTCCGGGATAGCGCTGGGACTCGTTGCCAAGAATCTCCATGCGGGCCTTGTGACCATTGCTGATGAGGCGATCGAAGCTGTCTCCGACCTTGGCGATGCCGACATAGAGAAGATCGTAGGTCGCGGCCTCGCGGTAACGATCGAAGCGCTCGATACCGGCGCGGCCGCGCGACCGATCCCAAATCAGCTTCTCGGTCGTGAACCACTCCAGAACGTTCGAGCCGGGCTCACCGATTGGCCCGTCCCACACCCGGATATTTTTGTCGCCAGCCTCAATCCAAAAGGATTCGGCTTCCGATTCCTCGACGGCCGGCAGGTCGCGGATGTGGATGTCGACGGGGTCGCGGAAATCGTCGCCGATCGCGAAGTCGAAGGTTATGACGCAGGTGTCGGGGTCGATGACGAGGTTCAGGTATTTGGCTTCGGCGCGACCGCCGATCATGTAGAAGTCGCTCTGCCTGATCAGCGCCTCGACCTCCGGGTCATTTTGAAGCCAGACGGCCTCCTGATTGGAAATCGGCGGATAGACGGTTTCCAGGAAGGTGACCTTGGATTTCGTGCTGGTGGCGCTCGCGGTCATGATCAACGGCCGTAGTGGAGACGGCGCAAAAACGTCCTGGCCGTGATGAGGACGATATGAAGGCGAAAGGTGCTGTGATCCTCGTCCGAGAGCCCAGGGTGCGAGCCCTCGGTGTGCAGCATCTTGAAGAGGCCGTTGACGTAGTTCTTGCCGTCGGCCGTCCATTCGTTCCGGTCGACCGCTAGAAAGCCGACGCTCGGATCGGCCAGAAGCGCGCGCCGATTCTCGGAGCTGGGCCGCTGCGCGGCTTCCTGCGGCCGGACGTTCCGGGCGATGTCGTCGAACAGGCTTTCAAGGAAGGTCCGGAGCTGGCTGTTGCAGGCCGCCCAATCGCCGCGCGTGTGCGCCTCGACCGCCTGATCCAGATGGCCGAGCGGCGTCGTGAACTGAAAGGACTTGAGAAGCTGGTGAACTTCGTCGTCGGTCTCGGGAAGCTGGACCTCGTCGGGTAAGGCCGCCCGCAGTGTGGGATCGCGCCCATAGTCGCCGAAGCTGACGACGTAGCCATCGCGTGCCAGGCCGCGCCCCAGCGCCAGCTCGCGGGGAAGGCTCGGCTCGGCGCGCAGGAGCTGGACTGCTTCGCGGACCACGGCCTCGCCGAGCGTCATGGTGCCGTCGAGCGTGTCGAGGACCTGGTCTGAACGCTGTACGACGATGCGCCCGAGGATGTCGCACTTCTTGGCGACGCTGACCGCCGTCCCGGAGCCGATCTCGTCTTCAAGGCCGAGCCGAAGGACCATCTGATTGAAGCGCGCCTGGCTATGGCCTTCGAGCAGTTCGACGGCTGCGATAAGCGTGGGACGTGAGAAGGGCTTCGTTCGCATCAGCCCGTCCCGCGGATTGGATTGATGATCTCGATGCCGGCGAAATCACGCTCGTTGTCAGTGACGACGACGCAGTCATTCGTGCCAGCAATCGCGGCTACAATCATGTCGAGGCCACTACGAGGACGTCCAGCGGATTTGCCGTCCGCCATCAGCCGCGCCCAGATCAGACCGGCCTTATCGTCGAAAGACAAAACACGCCCAACGAAAAGCGCTTGCGGTCCTTCCGGCCCCGCGAACCAGGCATCTAGCGCATCGCGCTTCTTTCCGCGCGGCTTTTCGAGGATGCCACGCCTGATCTCCGCAACTGTCAGCGAGGAAATGAACAGATCCTCGTCGCGCTGCTCCGCCAACCAAGCCATGAGCGACTCCGATGGCTTCGGTTTGACGATGTTGCTGATGATGTTGGTGTCGAGAAGATAGCGCGTCACAGATCGACCTTGCGCCCCTCTTCACGCGGGCGGGAAAGGTCGAGATCAGCGCCGACCAACGGTGAGCGGCGCAAAGCGGTAAGAATACCACCTGGCTTCGGCGATTCACCGGTTACCGCGGTCTTTACGGCAGCGCGAACCTGCTCCGCTTCCGGGCCTTCCTCGGCCAGGCGCCGGGCAAGCGTGCGGATCAGTTCGCGATCAGCGTCGAGCGCCATCACCTCAAAGCGCGTGAAACCGCGCTGCGTCAGGCGCGCGCGGTAATTCTGAAGCGCCCTCTTCTGTGCGGCATTGCCCATCAAAGACCTCCTTGTTATATCTGGATATATAATCCATACTCTTGCGGTCGACAAGGGATAACGAGATGACCATGTGCGCCCCTGACAATTATGGCAGTACGGGCAAAAGCCTCCAGCAGCGCCAGTATTTTCCATCTGCTGTGGCGCGCCACGCTACGCAGGGCGCCTCTTCCGTCGCCGAACGCACACCGCATACCGCCGATTATTCTCCTTTGATTTCAGTTGCTTATACGTTGTCTTGCGGCAATCGTGAAGCCGATCACCTTGCAACTGGCTTCAAACGATCCAACGATGGACAATGGCAACCGCCCAAAGCAGATGAGTGCACTTCGGCTCGAAGAGCCGGAACTGACGCTCGTGCGGCGTGGCGAAGGCTCCGATCCGCGGCTGGTCGAGCTGGTGCGGTTACTTGCTCGTCGAGCAGCACGGGACATCTACGAGGAACAGATGAAAAGGCGCCGCACGCCGCGCTCCTGACATCCCAGGAGGATGCATCGTGAAGGTTGCGATCTACGCCCGCTATTCGTCCGATAACCAGCGCGACGCTTCGATCGCCGACCAGCTTCGCATCTGCCGTCTCCACGCCGAGAAGCAGGGCTGGCAGGTGGTCGAGGAATATACCGATCACGCGATTTCTGGCGCCTCGCTCCTGCGCCCCGGTATCCAGGCCCTGATCTCGGACGCCACGCGCGGCCGGTTCCGCTATGTGCTGGCTGAGGCGATGGATCGCCTGTCGCGCGATCAGGAAGACATCGCCGGCTTCTACAAGAGGATGGCCTATTCGGACGTGAAGATCGTCACCCTGTCCGAGGGCGAGGTCACCCATCTCCATGTCGGGCTCAAGGGCACGATGAACGCACTGTTCCTGAAGGATCTCGCCGACAAGACCCGGCGCGGTCAGCGGGGCCGTGTCGAACTGGGCAAGTCCGGTGGCGGCAACTCCTACGGCTATGATGTGGTCAAGAGGTTCGACGCCAGCGGCGAGCCGATGCGCGGCGACCGCACCATCAATGAGTTTCAGTCTGATGTCGTCCGCCGCATCTTCCGCGACTACGCCGCAGGCAAATCGGCCAAGCGGATCGCCTTCGAGCTGAACAAGGATGGCATCTCTGCTCCAGGTGGCGGCGATTGGGGCTTCAGCACCATCAACGGCAATCCGAAGCGTGGCAACGGCATCCTCAATAACGAGATGTATGTCGGCAAGCTGGTCTGGAACCGGCAGCGCTTCATTAAAGACCCAGACACGGGCAAGCGCCAGGCGCGGATGAACCCGGAGTCGGACTGGATCGTTCGGGACGTGCCGGAGCTGCGCATCCTCGACGACGATATCTGGCAGGCCGTGAAGGAGCGGCAGAAGGCCGTCAAACAGAACCGCAGCGAGGACGGCGAGACTGAAAACCACTTCCGAGAACGCCGGCGCCCCAAATACCTCTTCTCGGGCCTGACCAAGTGCGGTTGCTGTGGCGGTGGCTATTCGATGATCTCCGCCGATCTGGTCGGTTGCTCGACGGCGCGCAACAAGGGCACCTGCGACAATCGCAAGAACATTCGGCGCGATCAGCTTGAGGCACGCGTTCTCAACGCGCTACGGCATCACCTTATGGACCCCGCGCTGTTCAAGGAATTCTGCGACGAGTTCACCCGCGAGATGAATCGGCTCCGCATGGAAGGGCGGGCGTCGATCGATCAAGCCGAGGCTGAGGTCACTCGGATCGACCGCGAACTGGACAAGCTCATGAAGCTCATCATGGCCTCCAATGATGACGACGCACCCACCCGCATGATGAAGCAAATGAAGGATCTGGAGGTTCGCCAGAAAGAGCTGAAGGCGTTCCTGCAAGAGGCAGAGGAGCCACCGCCCCTCCTGCATCCGAACATGGCTCGCCACTACCACGTCCAGGTGGACGAGCTATACGCGGCGCTTCAGGAGGATTCGGAGGCGAAGCGGATGACTGCGGCCGACCTGATCCGCTCGCTCGTGAGGGACATCATCCTGACGCCGGAGGACGACGAGCTGAAGATCGACGTGCGCGGCGATCTGGCGGGAATCCTTGCGATTTCGTTGAAAGGCAAAGGGCCCGCCGGAGGGGCGGGCCAATCGCAAGTTAAGATGGTTGCGGGGACCAGCATTGGCCAGAACTTGGCTGGTTCCCAAGCTGAGATGGTTGCGGGAGGGCGCAACCATCAGAACTTGCGGACGCAAAAAAGCCGCCCGGTTAGGGCGGCTGATCTACGCGATTTGGCATCGCAATTTGAGATGGTTGCGGGGGCTGGATTTGAACCAACGACCTTCAGGTTATGAGCCTGACGAGCTACCGGGCTGCTCCACCCCGCGATATGTCGACTGCCTGGTCCGGTTTCCCTCACCTCGCCCTGAGCCCCGTCGAAGGGCTGAGCCCTCATCCTGAGCTTGTCGAAGGACGAAGGACGAAGGATGAGGGTGCAGACTGCCTGGTCCAGTTTCGTTGTCCTCATCCTGAGCCCGTCGAAGGATGAGGGTGCAGGAGAAGGTGCAGGGAAGGACAGGATGAAAGACGGTTCTGGAAGACCTGGCGACGACCTACTCTCCCGCGTCTTGAGACGCAGTACCATCGGCGCTGAGGGTTTTCACGGCCGAGTTCGGGATGGGATCGGGTGTATGCCCCTCGCCACAGCCACCAGG
>JBFWXN010000047.1:0-39476 GCA_050187415.1 Hyphomicrobiaceae bacterium
CGGGAAACTCTTCCACGACGCGCCCAACATCCTCCACTACGGCAACCGCCGCGAAGGCGTGCCGCTGAAGCCGGGGATGATCTTCACCATCGAGCCGATGATCAATCTCGGCCGGCCGCATGTGAAAATCCTCTCCGACGGCTGGACGGCGGTGACGCGCGACCGCTCGCTGTCGGCGCAGTTCGAGCACACGGTCGGGGTCACTGAGAGCGGCTGCGAGATCTTCACCCTCTCGCCGCGCGGCCTGGACCATCCGCCCTATCGCGGCTGACGATGAGCGGCCCGGGGGACGAGAAGGACGCCGAGCCGCATTTCCATGGTCATCGCGAGCGGCTGAAGGCGCGTTTCCGCGATAGCGGCGCCGCGGCGCTCGCCGACTACGAGCTCCTGGAGCTCCTCCTTTATCCGATCATCCCGCGCCGCGACACCAAGCCGGTCGCCAAGGCCCTGCTCGCCCGCTTCGGTTCGTTCTCGGAGGTGCTGGGAGCCCCGGAGGCGCTGCTGCAGGAGGTGAAGGGCGTCGGCGAATCGGTCGCCCTGCACCTCAAGTCGATCCAGGCCGCGGCGCACCGCTTCGCCCGCGATCCGCTGCGCGAAAAGCCCCTCCTCTCCTCCTGGAACGCCGTCCTCGACTATTGCCGCTCAGCCATGGCCTTCGAGCCGCAGGAGCAGTTCCGCGTTCTCTTCCTCGACAAGCGGAACGGCCTCATCGCCGACGAGGTCCAGCAGGTCGGCACCGTCGACCACACCCCGGTCTATCCGCGCGAGCTGGTGAAGCGGGCGCTGGAACTCTCCGCCACGGCGGTGATCCTCGTGCACAATCATCCCACTACCCCTCTTTGATCACGCTGGATCACGCTCGATCCCATTGAAACACCAACAAAATCTCCACTTTTTCGGATTGCGTACAGGGGGCGGTTATGGCAAATTGGGGGCGGTTGAAGGGGTAGAATACGGCTTTCCGCTCCCAGCAAACGATCCCCGTTTCTCCTCGACCGATCCCAGTTGCGGAAGAGGAGGAAACGCAATGCCAAGTCTGACCGACACCGCCATCCGACATGCGCTGAAGCGGGTCGAGGTGAGCCAGAAGCAAGAAAACCTCGCCGACGGCGAAGGGCGTGGCACAGGCCGTCTCGTCCTCGTCCTCAAGCCCATGCCCAAGCGCGTGACGGCCGACTGGATGGCGCAACAGTGGCGCGATGGGAAGCGGACCAAGAAGAAGCTCGGCTCCTACCCGTCAATGACGCTCGGCCAGGCTCGCGAGGTTTTCAAGCGCGACTATGCAGATGTGATCCAGAAGGGTCGAAGTATCAAGATCGCCAGCGATACGCGCCCCGGCACCGTCGCCGATCTTTTCGAGGGCTATGTCGCGTCGCTTAAGGCCGCCAGCAAACCCTCGTGGAAGGAAGCCGAAAAGGGCCTGAACAAAATTGCCGACACCCTCGGACGCAACCGCCTCGCCCGAGAGATCGAGTCCGAGGAAATCATTGAACTGATCCGCCCGATTTACGATCGCGGTGCCAAGTCGATGGCGGATCATGTGCGATCCTACGTCCACGCCGCCTTTGGCTGGGGCATGAAGTCCGACAACGACTACAGGCAGCAATCTGCTCGGCGCTTCCGTATCCCGTTCAATCCGGCGACAGGCATTCCGACCGAACCCAAGGTCCAGGGCACGCGCTGGCTCGACGAGGACGAGTTCGTCCAGCTCTACCGCTGGCTGGAGTGTCCCGATACGCCTGTCCATCCGCCGTATACCCGTGCGGTCCGCATCCTCATGCTGACCGGCCAGCGCGTCGAGGAGATTGCGAATCTCCACATCGACCAATGGGACGCCAAGGAGAAGATTATCGACTGGTCCAAAACCAAGAACGAGCAGCCCCATGCCGTTCCGGTGCCCGCTCTGGCGGCAGAGCTCATTTCATCCATCAACGTCAACGAATACGGCTGGTTCTTCCCTTCGGCCAAGGACCCATCGAAGCCCGTCAGCCACGGCACACTCTATTCGTTCATGTGGCGCCAGCGGGACCGCGGCGTGATCCCCTATGTGACGAACCGCGACCTGCGCCGAACGTTCAAGACGCTGACGGGCAAGGCTGGCGTTCCGAAGGACATCCGCGACCGCCTGCAAAACCATGCCTTGCAGGACGTCAGCTCGAAGCACTACGACCGGTGGAACTACATGGCGGAGAAGCGGGCCGGTATGGCGAAATGGGACAAGTTCGTCCGCGCCATGCTGGCGAAGAAGCGCCTGAAGGCGGCCGCATGACCTCCAGACCACCGAAACCCGTCCCTCGCCGCGCGAGCGCATCCGATCTCGCTGTAGAAATCGACGCGCAGACCTGCGCCGGCTCCGTCGGCCATCTAAAGCAGAAGATCGTCGTTACGAGACACCGGGCAGGATTGTCGATCAATCGCGAGCTGGTAATCCACTAGTGGCCATCGGCCGCGATATTTTGGGCCGGCAGGAGCGCGATACCTCGATCGCTATCAGGTTACGCGCCGCTCGGGCGGAAAGAAGAGCGGCATGTCGCGTTGGAGTTTGGCGGCGAGCTCATGATCTGGGAAGCGGTCAATGGCCATCGTCCAAATCGCCAAGGCCTCAATCTTCTCGCCCCTGTTCCAGTGGGCGCCGCCGAGATTGAACATCGCCAGATCGTAATCAGGATCGAGCGCGAGGGCCTTCTCATAAGCGTCGATGGCCTGCGCAGACTTGCCAAGATCGCCGTAAGCCGCGCCGAGCTGAAACCAACTCATCGCATCGGGCTGGATGCCCTCGGCCTGTTCGCGCAGGATCGGCAGGCTTTCTTCAAACCGACCAAGAAAGTTTAGGGCTGTCCCCAGACAGTAGCCGTAATGACCGCCCGCCAGCTCGTAGGCCTTCCGAAAACAGAACTCCGCCTCGATCCAGTTCGCTTCGTCTTGCGCCCAGTGCCCAAGACGATCCCATAAGAAGGCGACTTCATCCTTGTCGCCCACGTGCTCGATTTGGCGGTCAAACTCGGCACGGAATTCCGCGTAGGTCCGGCCGACATCCTGTCCCTCCGCTCGCAGGTACAAGGTCGCCAACAGCAGCTCGCGGCGGCCTCCAGAGCTCGCGGGATGGGCGCCGACATAGCGGTGCCAGAAGCCCAGCGCCTGACGCGCATTCTCTGTTGCTGTCCGACCGAAGCTCGCCACCAGCCGCGCGAAAAATGGCCAGATCCAACGCTCGCAGTCAGCTTGGGCAAGGATGCCATTGATCTCACGGAACGCCGCGCTCCCTTCTCCCATGTTGAAGAGCGCGTTCGCTCTCCACCCTGCAACGCCCGCCGCCTTGGCGCGTGTAGGGTCTGTGAAGACGGCCTGATCAAGATGCGCGAGGGCGTCCTTCCACTCGCCCTGACGCACGTAGAATTGGGCCAAGGCATTGTGGGCTTCGGGAAGGTGCGGGTTCAGCCGCAAGGCTTCGCGATAGTGCTCGACTGCTCGATTCTCATCTCCGAGGCGTTCAAAGCTCGTCCCGAGGTTCTTGTGGCCTTGAGATGCTAAGTCCGGCGTATTTGCGAACACGGGATCGGCGAGAGCCGCCTCATATGCGACCTTAGCGTCCTCCTCTTGGCCGAGCGCCGAAAGAGCGTTGCCGATCGCGTAGTGAAGGCTGCCTCGCTCGTAGCGCCCCAGGTCAAGTTGGTTCCGGAAGAGCGCAACCGCGTCTGCAATCCGGGCCCGCGACCGACTTAACCCCGCCATCCCCAGGTTGACCTCGGCCATGTAGGCGGGGCCCATGGCCTCGTTGCCCACGCCGAGCACTGCTGCGAACCGGTCGAAGGCCGCGCGGATCACTTCGTCGGCGTCCTGATCGTAAAGGTGCGCAAGGAGGTGGCGGGCCGCGACCGGATCGTCCGGAACATGGATGTCCGGAATACCGCGCCGAACGAGACTAGCGACATCGCCAGGCGCTGCCCGGGTCTGCTCGATCCGACGATCGCGCACTGCCCGCGCCGCGGATCTAGCCAAAGTGGCTAGCCGATCCAACCGCGAGTTCGTCAGCTCGTCAGTGAAATTGACGGTAAGCGATTGTTGATGGGTCCAGTTCTTCCCCGCGTGCTCGTATTGGCGGAGAACAGTCTCCGCTGGACAGATGCGCAGCGACGACGTCGGGATGTGATAGGCGGCGTAGAAGCTGTGCGGGTGCATCAGCAGGTAATTCAGATTCGAGCGGCTGACCTCAATGCTGAGGGAGGCATCCGCGTTCAGCGCGCGTTCGGTCCCTTTAAGCTGCGCGTGGACTCTGACGTTGGTAGCCTGCTCCTGATCGACGACTTCGATCTCACAATCCGTTCCATAGTCCTTGCGGTCGGCGCGCTGGAGGATGAAGCGACCGTTCGCCGTCAGGCGTGCCTGGAAGGCCGCTTCCGCCTTCTCTTCCGCGACATGATTGGCATCACGCTTCGGCAGGTCGTCGAGATGCTGCAGGTCGTCAGCCATCCCTATCCCCTACGGGTAATGAAGGCGAAGTCCGTGGCGCCTGCCTTCGCAGACAACTCCAGCCAGTTATCGTTGAAGTCGGGCAGATTGGCGTGCTCGAGCGCTGCGGCTGCCACCGCAGCGCAGTACGCGATCCCGACATGCACGGTCGCCCCCAAGAAATTAAGGAAGCGGGTCAGGTCCGGCGGGTAAGCTAGGTCGGTGTCGCTATCGAAGATACGGTGCCGTTCGCCATCGACGAACGTGTTGATCGCGGTCTCCAACACCGCGTAGCCCAGAAAGGCCTCGGCGCGCGCGCCAGGTATCGTCAGAACGGCGTTGAGTTCGGGCCGCCATTCGAGGGCTTTCTGGCTGAGCGACGGGTTGACGTGACCGACCGCGATGTTCCGAATGTACTTGGCGAATTCGAAATTGCGGCGATGGGGTGTGATGATCTCTGATATGGCCGGATGGTCTTTGTAGAGCGCACGGCAGATCAGCTCGAGATCCGTGACGTTCGCGCAGGACACCAGAAGCTGTTTCACCAGAATGAGCCTGACTCCGTCATCAGTGAGGCCGGCTTCGAGGGCTGCGTCGGCGGCGACGAGATCGCCGTGGGCCAAGCGGGCAGAGATGGCGATGTGAACAAAATCCATGGAGTGATCCGCCTATACGCTAGCGATCCGAAACCTGTCCGTTCCGCACAAAATGGTCGAAGACGTCACTCTCCTCTTCCTCCTCCTGAAAGCGTGGGCCTTCCGCTTCAAATTGCAGCACCGTGATTTCCTGGTCGTAGCGGTCAGAGCGAAGGCACATCTCGTGCACCGGTTCGGGAAACCAGACGCCAGCTTGCTGCGTGACGCCGGCAAGCGCCGCATCGGAATAATCGCGTCGTGTCGCAAAGGCCTGCAGGGGTAGTTCGAATACGGTCTCCCTCGTGCGGATATAGCGCCCCGATTTGAGCGCTGCACTGCTCGGCTTTGCCCAATGAGCGAAACCCTCATTCGACACCACCATGATCGCCCGCGTCTCCGTGAATTCGAGCCAGCGCAAGATTGCGGCGGTAAGTGAAACGCCATAGCGCTTTGCGAGCCGGCTGAGAGTTTCGAAATCGGCGCGAGCCTTAGCTGGCAGTTGGCGACGGAAGTCATGCAACGGCATCAGCAACGCTGCAGCGAACTCATCGGCTTCCTGCTCGATGCCGGACCCGCTGCGACGAACCACCGCATTCTCGTCGCAATAGATGCCGCCGTCGAAACGCCCGTCCTCTTCGATCAACTGGCGGTGCAGGACGTAGTGGGCGAACTCGTGCCCCACGGTGAACGAGCGGCGCCCTTCAGACTGGCCGACATGGTACATGATGGCCCATTGGCGCGGCAGCGCCTCCCCATAGACCAAGGCGCCAACGCAGCCCGGAATATTGCGCTCCACCACCTCGTGGATTGGGCTGTCGGGCGCGACCTTGCGCGAGTATTCCAGCGCGAGGCCGATCACGTCGACCGGCGCGCGATCAAACCGATCCGCTCCAAGGACCAAGTCGAGCATCTGCGTAATGCGCGCCGCCTCCTTCAGCGGCCGGGAGGTGCTCGGCTCGCTCATTTGCGGGTCTTCGTATCGAGGATGCGAGCCATCTCCCGAATCTGCCGGCGTGTCTCCTCCGGCAGGCCGCTATACTGCCGGAAGAAGGCAGTATCCTCGGCCTCGCTGAGCGTCTGCGTGTCGGCTCCGAGCAGGTAGTCGACCGTCACCCCCAGCGCGCCGGCGATCGCAGACAGCTTCTCGGCAGATGGCCGGGGCGGATTCTTGTTTTCGAGCTCCCAGATATAGCTCTTCGATGACCCGGTCTCCTGCGCGAGTTGATCGAGCGTCAAGCCCTTCTTCGTTCGTAAGTCCTTGATTCGCTCACCAAATTTCATAGCCGGCCCTTCCACTCGATCCACTCCGCCCTGCGTTCGGAGTAGCGATACTGTATGTCCCTTGACAGACGCATTCAAGCTCCCCATTTTGTTCGGAGTAGACGCACAACGACGTATTTCATCCCGAACATCGCGCGGGCGGTGACGAGATGCCTAGACACAGCCCAGCCCGCCGCGGAGATCAATGTGAACATCCAGCTTGCGCCGACCGGCCTCAATCCTTTCGACGACCCTCTCGACCGTATCCTCGCCGAGATCGCACTCAGCGTTCAGCTGCCGCCCTCGCTCCATGACAAGGCGAAGTCGCGTTACGAGGCGGTGCGGCGCCATCTCGAGGCCACGACCGCCTTCTTCGACGAGATCGAGCACTTCTACCCGCAGGGCTCGATGGCGATTGATGCGACGATTTCGACGCGCGGCACCGACGACGAGTATGATCTCGACATCGTCTCGCAGCTCGGCGGCCGCTTTCGCGGCTTGGCGCCTCTTGAAATCCTGACCGAGCTCGAAGCAGCGCTCGCCGACTATCCCGTGCAGCGTGTGTTGCGGCAGACGCGCTGCGTCACCCTGTTCTACGCCGACAAGATGCATCTCGACGTCACGCCGTCGCTGCGCGTCTACACCACGCTCGATCGCGAAAGCCTGATCACCCACGCCAAGGGTCCGCGCCGTTCCGACGACGATCGCCTCGTCGACATGAACGCCTATGGCTTCGCGCAGTGGTATGCGAGCAGAACGCCGCTCGAATTGCGCATGGCGAAGGAGTTCCACCGGCGCTGGCTCGACCATGCCGGCCTTGCCACTCGCGCCGACGCCGATGTGGACGATGTTCCCGATCAGTGCAACTTCATCGTCAAGAACACTGCGACGCTCGCCCTCCAGCTCCTCAAGCGCTTCCGCAACATCCGCTATGCCAGCTATAGCGGCCGCATTGCGCCGTCGGTGATGCTCTCCTACTACGCCGGGCTCGCCGCGCAGCCGAACATGTCGCTCAGCGCCATGCTCGTTCGCCTTGCGAGCTGGATCATCCGCGACATCGAGCAGGCTTCGCTCTACGGCCGGCTCCTGCATGTCGCCAATCCGATCTGTGAGGCCGATGTCTTCACCGACCGCTGGCCGGAATCTATTGCTCAGCAGGACGAATTCGCCGAACACCTGCACCAGCTCGTCCGTTCGCTCGAGGCGATGCGCAAGGGCGAGATGTTCCCCAACGCGATGATGGACACGTTGCGCGACGACTTCGGCGACCGCGTCGTGACGCGTGCCGCGGACCAGATCGCAACCGAGGTTGGTGGCGGGATCCAGCAGTCGCGTCAGCTCTACACGCGGCGAGGCGGCGTGCTGTTGCCCTCTGCCGCCGCGGTCGCGGCGCCGATCGTCAATCCGGCGGTTTCGGCGGCGCGGCCCCACACCTTCTTCGGGCGCAAGATCTGATGACAGCGGCGATCCTCTCCATCGACGAGCAGGTCGCCGCGATGAAGGCGACGTGGCCGCAGTTCGCGGCACGCCGGATTGACCGCCGAGCGCAGTCTGCGCGGTGGGTGGGGAGCGTGAGGCCGCAATATGCGAGCTACTCGCTGGAGATCCGCTACGAGCTCGGATCGTTCCCCGAGGTTCGGGTGCTCTCACCAGAGCTGGTTCGGTTGCCCGGTAATATTGAGGGGCAACTGCCCCATGTCTATCCGCCGGCCGAAGATCCGACGCTTTGCCTGTTCGATCCTCGTGAGCGGGAATGGTCACCAGCGATGACCATCGCCAGCACGACCGTCCCTTGGGCGCTCGACTGGCTCGCCTGCTACGAACTTTGGCTGATGACCGGGCGCTGGACCGGCGGTGGACGGCACGCCGGATCGGAATCCGCCGAAGCAACGGAGACCATGCAATGAACTATATTCCGCCGCGCCGCTCCGACGGCACGATCCAACATGCTCGCCTGAAGCAGCCATGGCCGCAGGGCCGCCCTTTCCGCATTCTGTCGATCGACGGTGGCGGCATCCGCGGCGTGTTTCCCGCGGCAGTCCTCGCCGAACTCGAAGGCCGTTTCCTGGGCGGCGGCTCCATCGCCAATCACTTCGACATGATCGCTGGCACCTCGACGGGCGGCATCATCGCGCTCGCCCTTGCCCACGGAATGACGGCCCGGGAGGCATTGAACATCTATCTCGAGCGCGGCGAGCGCATCTTTCCGCCGGCGGCTGGGCTCGGCAAGGTGTCGAGGGTGCTGCGCTGGCTGTTCAAGCCGAAGCACGACCAGGCCGCGCTCAAGGAGGAACTGCTGCGAATCTTTGGTGACAAGGTGCTCGACGATGCCGTCACCCGCCTGGTCATCCCGAGCTTCGAAGGGCGCCACGGCGAGCCGTTCCTCTACAAGACGCCGCACCACCCGGACTACCAGAAGGACCGCCACAAGAAGTTCGCGCATGTGGCGCTCCACACGACGGCGGCCCCGTCCTATTACCCCGGTGTCGAAGACGACGGTTACGTCATGATCGATGGCGGCATCTGGGCCAACAATCCGGTCATGAACGCGCTGGTCGACGCCCTGGCCTGCTTCGACATTGCGCGCGAGGACGTGCGTATCCTGAGCCTGGGAACGGGTGAGTCCACGTTCACTGTCGATGAGCGGGCGCGCAACGGCGGCATCAAGGATTGGGCGTTCATGCGCTCCTTCAATGCGGCCGCCCGCGCGCAGTCCCGCAATGCCCTCGGCCAAGCCTATCTGCTGGTCGGCAAGAACAACGTCACTCGGATCGATGTGCCGGAAAGCGACACACCGATCGCGATGGATGATGTGCAGCGCTCTGTCCGGGAGTTGCCGATGGGGGCACGCAGTCTCGTCGAAGGCGCCGGGCATCACATCGAGCGGCTCTTTCTCGATGGCGCAGTCGAGCAATTCATCCGTTGCCCGATGACCTAGGCGTCTGATCGGGTACTCGTCCCTACCGGGCCGTCAGCAGACGACAGGCGAGCTCGCGCTCGCCCCAGCGGGTCGAGAAAGTGTCGGAGACCTCGAACCAGCTGCCGTCATTACCGATGCCATGGTTGGCGCCCATGCAGGAACACTGGCATTCGTGCCCCAGCGCTTCCTGACACGCCCGCGCGCAGATCTCCTGCTCGCGATAGGGCTGGATGATGTAGACCTTGCCGAAACGCTGTAATGCCCGATCGACGAAATCATTGAACCAGGACTTCGGTAACTCCCAATAGGCATCCGTCCCGCCGATCCATTCAGGTGCCATCCGCCGGCCGTTCTGCAGCCATTGCCGATTGTCGTCGGCAAACGGCAGTCGAACCCGAAGTTTCTCACCACGTCCGCTCCGACGCAGCACGACCGGAATTGGCTTCTGCTTCCAGACATAGTTGAGAGTGAGCCGGTCCATGGGTACCTGCTGATCGACGACGAGGCTCTCCTGCCCCCTACTCGGCCGTGGCGAAGGCGGCGTCTTTCCAGCCGAACTGGCCCTGCGTCGCCCTGTAAGCCGACCGCCGCAGTAGTTCAAAACTGAGCTTTAGATGCAAGACGTAGCGCCGACTACTATTGACCCGATATAGCCTGAGAGCTATCTTCGGCAAATTGAGTCGGCGGCAATCTGAGCGTTCGGAATTTCGTGTCTCGCAGCGCCTAGACTAGCGTTCCGCCTCGTTAACCCAGCGCGCTTTCCGTGTCGACGGAATGTGTGGTCGTTGATGCATCGGAGCTAATTTATGGGACGCAGCTTTGATGACGTCATCGCACCTCTGCCGCAGGATCACCGGGCTCGAATTGACGCACGAGACGCGGAGCTAACGCAGGACGTTAAGGGCCTGCGAGCACTGCGCCAGATCGCCGGCAAGGCCCAGGCCGATGTCGCGGCTGCACTGAAGATCAAGCAGCCGTCCGTGTCCAAGATCGAGAACCAGGCGGATATGCACATCTCGACGCTTCGCAGCTACGTCGAGGCGGTCGGAGGCGAGCTTGAACTAACCGTCAGACTTCCGAAGCGACCCGCTGTCCGCATCCATGCACTTGGAGATGTCGCCGCGGCCATGTCCGAAAAACTGACCGCTCGCAAAGCTTCTCTCGCCAAAGCCGGAGATCGACGGTGACTCACCTGAGGGACACTTATCGTTACACGACGCCGAAGACCGGCCGCTATTTTTGAAAGGCGTTGAATTCATGATTGGCACCGAGACACGAACCGCAGCCGGCATTCTAACCCTCACCGCTTTGCGCGGCATTGGCCCGGCCACGGCTGAGCGGCTGGCCGAGCGTTTCTCGCTCCTGGACGCCATCGTCGATGCGGAGCCTGGGAAACTTCGAACCGTCGTGTCCGCCGCAGTCGCCGAGAGCCTTCACGAACCCACCGCCATGGTCAACGCCGGCGAGAAGGCCCAGAGGGTGCTTGATGAGGCCGACCGCCGCGGCGTGCGCGTTCTCTCCGTCTTCGACCCCGATTATCCGGAGGCACTTCGCTCGCTTTCCGATCGCCCGGCCATCCTCTTCGTCAAGGGCAAGCTGCCACCCCGCCGCAGCGTCGCCTGCATCGGAACGCGCGAGCCGTCGGAGTTCGGCGAAATCGTCAGCGACAGGATCGTGGAGACACTGGTCGACGCCAACTGGGCGATCGTAAGTGGCCTCGCGATCGGCGTCGATACATTGAGCCACCAAGCCGCGCTACGCCACGGCGGGCGGACCATCGCCGTGATGGCGGGCGGTCTCGACGGCATCTATCCGAAGCAGAATAGCAAACTCGCAGACGAGATCCTGGGAAAGGATGGCGCGCTGGTCAGCGAGCAGCCTTTCGGCGTGCCGCCATCGCCGCGCAATCTCGTGCAGCGCGACCGCCTCCAAAGCGGGCTTTCGATCGCGACCTTCGTCATGCAGACAGACATCAAGGGCGGCTCGATGCACACGGTGCGCTTCACGATCCAGCAGGACCGCCTGCTGTTTGCGCCAGTGCCGCAGGGTCGCCATGCCGCCGAACCCAAGAGCCAGGGCATCCTGGCCATGACGCAATTGCCGGCGCCCCGCTTCGCCGACGCCGCGCACGCTGAAGGTGACTACCGGCGAATCCTCGTCGAGCGATATCGCAGCCGTCCGGTCGCCGTGCCGCTCGCCAGCAAGGAGGATTACACCTCCATGCTCGAGTTGTTGGAAGCCCGGCTGGCTGGTGGCGAAGCCCACGCAGACACCGCTCGCCCGTCGTCGCCCACACAGATGTCGATGCTCTGACGATGCCCGGCGCGTTTCTGTTCGACCTCGACATGACTCTTGTCGATAGCTCGGCCCTTGCCCAGCAGCGTCAATTCCAGATGTGGGACAATGTCCGGAAGAACATGAATCTGATCCGGCCGTTCGCCGCGCAGGGCAGCGCCGCGCCGCATGAGCTCCCGGGTCTTCTCAAAGCGGACGGACAGACAGTTGGCATCGTCACCTCATCGCCTGAATGGTACGCGACTTCAGTCCTCCAGCAGTTCCGCATCCCTTACGACGTACTGATCAGCTACGGCGATACCGAGAGCCACAAACCCGACCCCGCGCCAATCCAGGAAGCGCTCCACCGTCTCGGTGTGGCCGCCAGCACGGAGACGCTCTACATCGGCGATGACGTCGGTGACATCGAAGCTGCCTACCATGCCGGGGTGACTTCGGTTGCGGTTCGCTGGGGTCCCACGTCGATCTTCGAGCTATCGTCCAGCGCACCGGATATCTTCATGTCCAAGGCGTCCACGTTGCTGAGGCGCGAGCGTATTCCCGGCCGCGGTTATATCGGCGAAGCGCTGACCAGCAGATGGCCATTTCACAGCCATTGGGGCTCGATCCTGCATTGCGACGACGACCCGACCGTCTATGCGCTGGGCCGCTACTTCACTGCCTCAGATCCGCGCCATGCAACCAGCGCTTTGAGCGGAGCCCTGCTGTCGCTGAAGAACAATGACACCCACGCCAAGGTTCTCGGTGAGGCCGTCGGCAAGGCAATCGCGAACCTCGACTGGGCGCCGGACTATGTTGTGCCCGTCCCCATGAAGCCTTCTCAACAGCGGAATCGCTTCGAACTGCTCCTCAATGAGGCAGCCGACCATTTCGACGAGGACATCGAACTCGAGCTGAAGGGCCTCCGCGTCGTCAAGGAGATCGAGGGGTACAAGCAGATGAATCCCCTCGAACGCGGTGAAGCGATCAAGGGTGCTTTCCAATCTAATTTCAGATGGAACAACAACAAGGTTCTGCTGATCGACGATGTCTACACGACCGGCGAAACTACCGGGGAATGCGTGCGAACACTCGCCGCCAGCGGCGCTGGCGAAGTCAGGATATTGACGCTGGCAAAAGACCAGCGCGTATTTGCGCGTAAGGCCTGCCCCGCCTGCGGCCGCTCTATGAAAATCCGCGAGAACCACACGACACACGTCAAATTCTGGGGCTGCTCGGGCTATCCCCACCACTGCCAAAACACCGAAGGCTTCTAGTGTCTCGGGGCGCGAGCTGATCAGTCCGCGCTCCAAGCCTAACAACAAGCCGAATGCCAACGACCCGGGGGACGACCAGCAGGACGGACAACGACCGGCATTGAATAAAGGGGGGAAATATGATCGGTCGTGGATCTGAATGGCGTCGCTGGGAACCGCATATCCACGCGCCCGGAACCGTTCTAAACAACCAGTTCGGCGGCGGCACGCCCTGGGAAGCCTATCTCAGCTCGCTTGAGACCGCGACGCCGAAGATCGAAGCGGTCGCAGTCACGGACTACTATCTCACCGACACCTACGAGGAAGTGCTGAAGCACAAGGCGGCGGGGCGTCTGCGCGACGTGCAGCTCATCTTCCCGAACGTCGAATTGCGCCTGGATGTCGCTGCCAAGGCGGGCTTCGTCAACGTCCACCTTCTCGTCAGTCCCGAGGATCCGAACCACGTCGCCGAATTGCACCGCATCCTCCAGCGCCTACAGTTCCAGGCGCATGGCGACACCTTCAACTGCACCC
This sequence comes from Hyphomicrobiaceae bacterium, assembly GCA_050187415.1. Taxonomy (GTDB): domain Bacteria; phylum Pseudomonadota; class Alphaproteobacteria; order Rhizobiales; family Hyphomicrobiaceae. The sequence goes on from JBFWXN010000047.1 coordinate 13,329, forward strand.
GTACCGACCTGATCTCGCTCGGCAAGAAAGCCGACACCAACATCATCGACAATCGCGCGGCACTCGCCCACGGGGCCACCCAGTTCAAGGTTAATTTCGACCAGCTCCGGCGGGTCATGCGCGAGAGCGACTGGGCGAAGGCAAACCTCCTCGTCGCGGTCGCGGGCGCCGCCGGTGACGGAACATCAGGCCTGCGCCAGGCCGCCGACGCGACCGTGCGCCAGGAGATCGAAAAGTTCGCGCATATCATCTTCTCGAGCAGCCCGGCGCAGCGCGAGTTCTGGTCGGGACACCGCGGCGTGACGCTCGACCAGCTCCGCGAGCGCTACGACGGATGCAAACCCTGCCTTCATGGCAGCGACGCCCATGACCAGAAGACAGTCGGCCAGCCCGTCGAAGAGCGGTACTCGTGGATCAAGGGTGGCCTCGAATTCGACGCCCTACGTCAGGCCTGCATCGATCCCGAGGGACGCGCCTATGTCGGCACCGAACCGCCACGCACGGCGATGCCCTCCCAGGTGATCTTGCAGGCCGCGATCGCCGATGCCGATTGGGCCGCCACCCCCTCGATCCCGCTCAACCCCGGCCTGGTCGCGATCATCGGCGCGCGCGGGTCCGGCAAGACCGCGCTGGCCGACGTCATCGCCGCAGGCTGTGACGCGATCGCTCCGGCGGCCTGGAGAGCGAGCGAAAACATCAGCCCGTCGTTCCTCGTCCGTGCCCGCAAACTGCTCGGCAACGCGACCGCGACGCTGACCTGGGGCGGCGGCGCTTCGGTCAAGCGCTTCCTTGATGGCCGAGACGCCAACGGCCATCTGGCCTTTCCCCGCGCACGCTATCTGTCACAGCAGTTCGTCGAGGAGCTCTGCTCCTCCGCTGGCGTCTCCGACGGCCTGATCGCGGAGATCGAGCGCGTAATCTTCGAGGCCCATCCTCAGGACGATCGCGACGGCGCGATCGATTTCGCCGAACTGCGTGACTTCCGCACCGCCCGCTTCCAGCAGGCCCGGAAGCGAGAGGCCGATGCGATCGCCGACATATCCGATCGCATCGCCACTGAGATCGAGAAAGAGGCCTCGGTCGCCGGCCTCTCGCTGCAGGTCACGCAGAAGGCCGGCCAGATCAAGAGCTACAACGACGACCTAGCCAAACTCGTCGTCAAGGGCACCGAGGCCCAGGCCAACCGCCATACCCAGCTTGGGCAGGCCGTTCAGACGCTGCGCGGCACAATCCAGGCCTATGGCAACCAGCGCCGGACCTTTCTCGCCCTGCAGGACGAGGTGGTCAGCACGCGAGCCACCAAGGCGCCGGAGCTGCTCCGCCAGGCCAAAGAGCGGCACCATCACAGTGGCCTCAATCCGCAGCAATGGGACGAATTCCTTCTCATCTACCAGGGCGACGTCGATACGAGCCTCACCCGCTATGTAGTCTGGGCCGATCAGCAAATCGCGGCCCTCACCGGCGCCCCCGCTCCGCCCGGCGCCCCGAACACCCCGCTCTTTCCGGACACCGCCGACCTCACCAAACTCCCCCTCAACACGCTCCTAGCAGAAATGACCCGTCTAGAGGCGCTGGTCAGTGCCGACAACATCGTCCGTGGCCAGTACGCTACCCTCTCGCAGCGCATTGGACAGGAGAACGCTACGCTTCAAACCCTTCAGACGCGCCTGACCGACGCCCAGGGCGCCGCGGCGCGCCGGAAGGAGCTTCAAGGAGAGCGCGACGCGGCCTATGGCCGAGTCTTTCAAGCGATCATCAATGAGCAGGCTGCCCTCGCCGATCTCTACGCGCCGCTGATGGCTCGCCTGACCGCGTCCACCGGGACGCTGCGCAAGCTCGGCTTCTCCGTCCGCCGCGTCGTCGACGTCGCCGCTTGGGGGACGGTCGCCGAAGAAGACCTTCTCGACCGGCGCAAGGCGGGTCCGTTCCAAGGCCGCGGCGCGCTGATTGCGCTGGCGGACACGACCTTGCGCCCGGCTTGGGAGACGGGATCTGCCGCCGACGTACAGGCAGCGATGGCCGACTTCATTGCACAGTACATGCACGACCTGATCGGACATGCGCCCTACGGCCAGGTTCAGCAGGTCGAGTTTCGCACTTGGCTGAAGCAGTTCGCGCACTGGCTCTTCGCCACCGATCACATCTCCGTTCGCTACGAGATCGTCTATGACGGGATCGACATCCGCAAGCTGTCACCGGGCACGCGGGGCATCGTGCTTCTCTTGCTCTATCTGGCCTTGGACGACGTCGACGATCGGCCACTCATCATCGACCAGCCCGAGGAGAACTTGGACCCCAAGTCGGTGTTCGACGAGTTGGTCGCCCTGTTCGTCGCCGCCAAGGCCAAGCGCCAGGTGATCATGGTCACCCATAACGCCAACCTCGTCATCAACACCGACGCGGATCAGATCATCGTTGCGGACGCTGGGCCACACCCAACAGGTGGGCTTCCGGCAATCACCTACAGAGCTGGCGGCCTCGAAAATGCCGAGATCCGAAAAGCGGTCTGCGACATCCTCGAAGGAGGAGAGGAAGCCTTCCGAGAGCGAGCCCGCAGATTGCGGGTCAGACTCGATCGCTGACGCCGTAGGCGAGACAGCACGCGACGAGCGGTCGACGTTGGCACGGTGTTTCTGACTGAACTGCGAAGCCGGTTCGGAAGCGACCCGATAGATGGCGAAATTTCATGATCCGAGACCTGTTCGTTCGTCGATACCCCCGTGCCGGTCGCTCAATCCGTCTTGACTCCCGAGGCACAAAGTAGAACAAATAAAGAACATGAAAATGAGCCTGCCCCAGGAGGTCAATAACGAGCTTGCGGCCCGAGCCCGCCATAGAGTCTTTGCGCGCGCAGATCGAAAAGATCGAGGGCAGAACCCAGCGCGTCAAATCGGTGCTTCCTTTCGGGATCGCCGAGCTAGACTCACGACTCCCCGGCGGCGGTCTGGCGCGTGGCGCGCTTCATGAGGTTGCAGGCGGCGGAAACGGCGCGGTCGATGGTGCCGCCGCAGCGTTATTCGCAGCGGGGATCGCAGCACGTACAACCGGGAAGGTTCTGTGGTGCATCACACGGCCGGATCTCTTCGCGCCCGCGATAGCACAAGCCGGGCTGGCGCCGGACCGAGTGATCTACGTCGAGGCAGGGGACGACAAGACCGTGCTCGCGTGCATGGAAGAAGGTCTCCGTCATGGCGGTCTCGGGGCCGTGGTGGCGGAGATTGCCCGGCTGCCGATGACCGCCTCCCGCCGGCTTCAGCTTTCATCTGAGGGGACCGGCGCGATCGGCATCGCGCTACGACGTTGGCGGCGACACACCGATGCCGCCGACTTCGGACAGCCGACCGCTGCGATGACGCGCTGGCGCGTATCCGTATTGCCTTCCGAGCCGCTTCCCGTTCCCGCCGTCGGGCGCCACCGCTGGTTAGTCGAGTTGATCCGCGCCCGTGCGGGGGAAAGCGCGGATTTTGAGTTGGAGGCGTGTGATGACACGGGTCGTCTCGCTTTTCCTGCCGGCCTGGTCCACCGACCGGCTTCGGCGGATGGCTGGCGACGCGGCGCCTCCGCCTGAGGCGCCGCTCGTCCTGATTGGCCGGGAAGGAAGCAGGCGGCTGGTGGTAGCGGCTGATGCGGCCGCCCAGGCCGCCGGGCTCCATGCGGGAATGCCTGCGGCGAAGGCGCAGGTTCTTGTCTCCGGCCTGATCTTGCGCGACGCTGACCCCATCGAGGACGCGGCCGCACTAGAACGGCTGGCGCTCTGGGTGCTGCAGCGGTTCGCACCGATCGTTGGCGCCGACATACCTGATGGCATCGTAATCGACACGACCGGCGCCGATCATCTCCATGGCGGCGAACAGACCATGCTCGATACGTTGATCGGGCGCTTCGTCATGTCCGGTGTAACGGCCCGCGCCGCCATTGCCGATAGCTGGGGCGCGGCGCACGCCCTTGCCCGCTTTACCGCCAGCCCGACTTACATCGCACCGACCGGACATAGCGCTTCCGTGCTGAACGCGCTTCCGCTTGAGGCGTTGCGGTTGCCTCGAACGACGTCGGCGGATCTGCGCGTTCTGGGATTCGAGCGCATCGGCGATCTACTGGCTGTACCGCGCGCGCCGCTCATCTTGCGTTTCGGTGTGGAGCTTGGCCGCCGCATCGACCAGGCGATCGGCGAATTGGCCGAACCGATCGATCCTATCCGCCCGCCCGACCTGATCGAGGCACGCCGCGCCTTCCCAGAACCGATCGGCGCGGCCGAAACCATCGCGCGCTATATCGGCAAACTCACCGACAAGCTTTGCGCGGCGCTCGAAGAAAAGGGCATGGGTGCGCGCCGCCTCGATCTCCTCTGCCATCGCGTCGACAGCCGGATCGTCGCCGTTCGTGTTGGCATGGCGCAGCCGGTACGCGACTCGAAGCGCCTCGCACGCCTCCTGTGCGACAAGATCGAGACGATCGATCCCGGCTTCGGGATCGAGATCATGACGCTCGCCGCCAGCATCGCCGAACCGCTCGAACGCCGGCAGACCGTCAGCAGCCTCCTTGAGGCAGCTACGCCCGACGTCGCCGATCTTGTCGATACGCTCGCCAACCGCGTCGGCGGGCGCGCGATCTATCGGGCAGCGCCCGTCGCCAGCGACGTGCCGGAGCGATCGGTCTGCCGAATTCCGGCAATGGCCCCAGACAGCGGCGCGACCTGGCCGGGGCACTGGCCACGGCCGTCGCGCCTGTTCGCCCCTCCCGAGGAGATCGAAACCGTTGCGCTTCTCCCGGACCATCCACCCGTCTCGTTCACTTGGCGGGGCGTGCGCCGGCGCGTGAAGCGCGCCGATGGTCCCGAGCGCGTCTTCGGCGAATGGTGGAAGCGCGATGCCGAACTCGCCTCCGTGCGCGACTATTTCCGAGTCGAAGACGACGCCGGCGAGCGCTACTGGATCTATCGCGCTGGCGACGGCGAGGATCTCGCCACCGGCTCGCATCGCTGGTTCCTGCATGGGGTGTTTGGATGAACACACGTTATGCCGAGCTGCAGGTGACGAGCCATTTCAGTTTTCTGCGGGGCGCATCCTCCGCCGACGAGCTGTTCGCACAGGCTGCCTATCTCGGCATCGAAACGCTTGCCGTCGTCGACCGCAACTCGCTCGCCGGCATCGTGCGTGCCCGCGAGGCGGCTAAGGCAACGGGCGTGCGCCTGATCGTCGGATGCCGTCTCGATCTCAGTGGCGACCTGTCGGTGCTGGTCTATCCGACCGACCGCGCGGCCTATTCACGGCTCTGCCGGCTGCTCTCGCTCGGCAAGAAGCGCGCAGGCAAGGCCAGATGCGACCTTCGATGGGACGATCTGGTCACCTATGGCGAAGGACTCATCGCGGTACTTCTGCCGGATGTCGCCGATGCCGAATGCGGCCTCAAGCTGCGCAGGCTGCGCGATGCGTTCGGGAATCGCGCCTATATGGCGCTGACGCTCAGGCGTCGGCCGAACGACCAGCTCCGCCTTCATGACCTTGCCAATCTCGCGGCGCAGATGCGTGTGCCGACCGTCGTCACCAATGACGTGCTGTTCCACGAGCCCAGCCGACGCATCTTGCAGGATGTCGTCACCGCGATCCGCCACAACGTCACGATCGACGCGCTCGGCGAGCGTCGCGAGCGACACGCCGACCGTTATCTCAAGTCGCCCGAAGAAATGCATCGGTTGTTCGCCCGCTACCCGGAGGCGGTCGCACGAACGCTGGAGATCGCCGACCGCTGCCGCTTCGGCCTCGACGAACTCGCTTACCAATACCCCGAGGAGCGCGACGATCCCTCGCTGACCCCGCAACAAACACTGGAGAAACTCGCCTGGGAAGGGGCCGAGCGCCGCTATCCCGAGGGCCTGCCGGATAGCGTCCGCGCGACTTTGCTTCATGAGTTGCGCCTGATCAAGAAGCTGAGCTACGCGCCCTATTTCCTGACGGTGAACAGCATCGTCCGGTTCGCTCGCTCGCGGGACATTCTGTGCCAGGGCCGCGGCTCCGCCGCGAATTCCGCTGTCTGCTTCGTGCTCGGCATCACGTCCATCGACCCCGGCCGCAATGATCTCCTGTTCGAGCGCTTCGTCTCGGAGGAGCGCGCCGAACCACCCGACATCGACGTGGACTTCGAGCATGAGCGGCGCGAGATCGTCATGCAGTGGGTGTTCGACACCTATGGCCGTGACCACGCCGCCCTGTGCTCCACCGTGATCCGCTATCGCACCAAAGGCGCACTGCGCGATGTCGGCAAGGCGCTCGGCCTGCCGGAAGACCTCATCAAGACGCTCTCCGGCATGATCTGGGGCTGGTCTGAGGAAGGCGTCACCGAGGGACAAGTCGAGCAGCTCAACCTCAACACCGCCGATCGGCGCTTGCGCCTAACCCTCGATCTCGCCCGCCAGCTCCAGGGAGCGCCACGCCACCTGTCGCAGCATCCGGGAGGGTTCGTCCTGACCAACGATCGCCTGGATGACCTCGTGCCCATAGAGCCCGCCGCGATGGAGGACCGCCAGGTCATCGAATGGGACAAGGACGACATTGACGCGCTGCATTTCATGAAGGTCGACGTGCTCGCGCTCGGCATGCTCACCTGTATGAAGCGCGGCCTAGACCTCCTCGCCGCCCACAAGGGCGTTGCGCTCGATCTCGCCTCCATCCCTGCCGAGGATCCACGCACCTATGCGATGATCCGCAAGGCCGACACGCTTGGCACCTTCCAGATCGAGTCGCGTGCGCAAATGTCGATGCTGCCGCGGCTCAAGCCCCGGACCTACTACGACCTCGTCGTCCAGGTCGCGATCGTCAGGCCCGGTCCGATCCAGGGCGACATGGTGCATCCATATTTGCGTCGACGGGAAGGGATCGAGCCGGTCCACTACCCGAAGCCGGAGCTGGAAAAGGTGCTCGGCAAGACGCTCGGCGTGCCGCTATTTCAGGAGCAGGCGATGCGGGTCGCGATCGAATGCGCCGGCTTCACACCCGGCGAGGCCGATTTGCTCCGCAAGTCGATGGCAACCTTCAAGCACACCGGCGGCGTGTCATCGTTCAAGGCCAAGCTCGTCGAAGGGATGGTCGCCAATGGCTACACTAGCGAGTTCGCGGAGCAGACCTTCAGGCAGCTTGAAGGCTTCGGCTCCTATGGCTTCCCCGAGTCGCACGCGGCCTCCTTTGCGCTTATCGCCTACGCCTCGGCCTGGCTCAAATGCTGGCATCCCGACATCTTCTGCGCGGCGCTGCTGAACAGCCAGCCGATGGGGTTCTACGCGCCAGCACAGATCGTGCGTGATGCGGTCGCCCATGGCGTCGAGGTTCGCCCCGTCTGCGCCAATGACTCGCGCTGGGACTGCACGCTCGAGCCCACCGATGACGAAGGCCGCTTTGCCGTCCGACTCGGCCTGCGCATGGTCAAGGGTCTCGCCAACGCCCATGGCGCCGCGGTCGTCGCCGCGCGCGCCGACCAGGCTTTCGCCTCGGTCGATGATCTTTGGCAGCGGGCCGGCGCTCCCCCGGCGGCTCTCGTACAGCTCGCCGAAGCCGACGCTTTCCGCCCGGCGTTCGGTCTTGCACGGCGCGAGGCGCTCTGGGCGATACGCGCTCTGCGCGACGAGCAGCTCCCGCTCTTTGCGGCCGCTAGCGCACGCGAAGCGGCAATCGTGCCCGAGGTCAGCGAGTCGCCTGTCGCCTTGCGGCCGATGAGGGCCGGCGGCGAAGTGGTTCAGGATTACGGTCATGTCGGACTATCCCTGCGCGCGCACCCGGTCTCGTTCCTGCGCCACGATCTCGCCCAGCGCCGAATCGTAAGCTGCGCCGAGGCGATGAACGCGCGCGACGGTCGCTGGCTTGAAGCCGCAGGCGTCGTTCTCGTGCGCCAACGGCCGGGCAGCGCCAAGGGCGTGCTGTTCGTTACGCTGGAGGACGAGACTGGCATTGCGAACCTCGTCGTTTGGCCCAAGGTGTTCGAGGCCAACCGCCGGACGTTCCTCGGCACTTCGATGATGGCGGTACGCGGCCGCATCCAGCGCGAGGGCGAGGTCGTGCATCTCGTCGTGCAAACGGTCAGCGACCTCTCGGCTGACCTCGCCAGTGTCGGTAGCCGCGACGTTACATTCCCGCTCCCGCACGGCCGAGGCGATCAGGCTCGGCATAGCGCGGGCCCCGATCCGCGAGAGCTACCGCCGAAGGGTTTCCGGAGCCGCGATCTCACCACGCCCTACGGGCACATCAGCGAGCTGAAGATTAAGACGCGGGATTTCCGATGACCCGCAACGCTCGGGCTTGAATTACAGCGCACTCCTCATTAGTCTTCTCGTTAGACTTTCCTCATGGGAGATGCTCGTGCCCACGCTCATCGCCGAGATATCCGACCAGAGCCTCAAAGGTGCTCTTGAGGCTCTAGCCCCCTTCGTCGCGCCAGAAAACCTCAAGCTTTTCAGTCCGATCGCACTCCCGGATGACCATAGCGATGACGAGTTGTTTCAGCTTGCGCAAAAGGTTGTCGGGGCCGTTCGTCCCAAGCCCACTCAACCACTTCGCAAAGAGGCGCTCCAAAAGCTTCTGAGCGGGCATGACACCTTCACCAACCAGGGCGGTGAGGCCGATCCAGCTCTGAGAAACGCCATGGGCGCGATTTCCAAGGCGTTGCGATCCGTCTTCGCGCACGATCACGCAATGCGCCGCCTCGCGGTTCCGAAGAAGACGCACTTCCCTGATGGCACGTATCGCGGGACCGTCTACAGTCTCACGCCGCTCGGTGCCCGCGTCCGCGATCTGTTGAAAGCCGAGCAGGCGATCTGAATGATGGGAGAAGTTGCGCGGACCGAGACGAGGAACCAGATCGCCGAACAGGGCTACATTCTAATCCCCGAGCATCGTCCGAGCGCGGACACCGTTGACGTCGCCAACGAGTTCGGCGTCCCGCTGACTCCGTGGGAGGGCGGCCTCGTCCAGACGCTCACTCCCCGTGAAGACGCTGCTCCGAATACGTATAGTGGAAATTTCGGCTTAGGGCGGTTCCCATTTCATACCGATCTCGCCCATTGGCGCCGGCCACCACGCTACCTGTTGCTGCGATCTTTGGTTGGCTATCAGGACGTCCCCACGTCGCTGATCGACGGCCGTTCGCTGATCAAAGCCATATCTCGCGACACACTCGCTCGCGCAATCTTCAAGCCACGCCGACCGCGCGACGGAGCGCTTGCGCTTCTTCGCCTTTTCGAGCCTGCGGCGGAGGGCGCCGACCTCCTGCGATGGGATGAAGTCTATCTTCGGCCGGCAAGCCGAGTTGGCGAGACTGCCGATACCCAGGTCCGCGACTGGCTCGGGAGGAGCGCTCCCTTGTCGATCGCGCTCTTTCGCCCCGGCGATACGCTGATAATCGACAACTGGCGCATGCTCCATGCTCGTTCACCGATCCCGCCGGGACGAGAGGATCGTTCGATTCAAAGAGTATATTTGGGAGGGCTGCATTGAAGAAGACGATCGAGCCGGGCGCGACGCCCCCAACCTTCGACCCGGGGGCGCTCTACGCGAAGGCCGCGCGCTACATCCAGAATATGGCCGACCACGACAGCGATGAGTGGGAATACGCTCTCTGGTCTAGCCTGGCGCTGGAGTTCCTAGCTCGCGCCGCCCTCGCAAATGTCAGCCCGGCGCTGCTCGCGGAAGCCGACAAGAATGGATCGAACCTCTATTTTGCGCTCGGTTTCACCCCATTCGAGGAGAGATTCTCGCCTAAATCTATCGTAATCAGCGAGGTGTTCAAACGCCTCTCAGGGATCCTGCCGGAATTCACCAAGGAGCATGAGAGCTTCGGCGTGGTGCATACCGGCAAGCGCAACGCCGAGCTTCATACCGGCGAGTTGGCATTTGAGGGCGTCAAGGGATCGACCTGGCAACCACGGTTCTATCAGACTTGCGAAATCCTCCTGACGTCGATGGGCATTCCGCTCGAGGAATTCGTTGGCAAAGACGAAGCGGAGGTTGCCAAGAAGCTGATCGATGCCGCTGCCGACGAAAGCGCGAAAGCTGTGAAGGGGGACGTCGAGGCGCACAAGAAGGTCTGGAACGCCAAGCCCGGAGACGAGCGCACGACGCTGCAAACGCAGGCGGCTGTGTGGGCCACCCGTCAAAACGGTCATCGAGTCGACTGCCCATCATGTGCGTCGACCGCGCTTGTGATTGGCGAGCCGGTTTCTGCCCCGACGCAGAAGCTCGACAGCGACGAAATCATCGAGACCCAGGAGTATCTCCCGACCAATTTCGAATGCGTCGCGTGCAGCCTCAAGATCGCCGGCCTTTCCAGGCTCGCCGTCGTCGGCCTCAGCGATCGCTATAAGAAAACGCAAACCTACGATGCGGCAGAATATTATGCTCCCGCTGACGATTGGTCGAATTACGAGGACGATAACAACGAACGCTGACGCTCCGGCACCGAGACAATCTCTGCCTCGGTGCGACGACGTTCATGAGATCGTCACCGCCGAAAAGATCGTGCCGGCGAGCGCGTTTCGCACTGCCGCCGGCGTACAGCGCCCACCGGCGGTGACCTCAACCAGCTCGATTTCGCACCATTCGTCGCCGGTCGCTGTTCCCGGCGCGGCAAGTGCAATCGGCCAGACATCCCACTGCCCGCCCTTGATTGTCCGATCCGGGCCGCCTTCGTGGCGTTTCACCATGAGGCGCACCTCATGCTCCTCGCGATAGCCGATTGGCAGGTAGAATGCGCAGATCCGCGAGATCGTCCACGGAGTATAGATGAGGCCTTCCTGCGCAAGCAGCGCGTCGTTGATGCGCTTCAGCGCTGTCGGACTGCCCGTCTGATAGCCCATCCGGCGCAGATCGGCGGGTGAGTTTGGCGTCACCCGCAACCGAAGACGAACACCGCGCCCATCATCAGCAAAAACGTTCCAAAGGTCGGCTTCATCCGGATTCCCAGGCCTAGCCAAGGAAATGTAGAATAGGTCTTCGGAGAGCTCCCCCAGGACCTCCTTGCCGCGCCCATTGTCGTCGAAATATCCCTGCAGATCATGCTCGCGCGCGAACGTTGCAAATTCGTCCTCGTGAAGGCGCTTTGCGACGGGATGTAGATGAAGCTGCGCTGACGCCGCAATCGCCTTCAGGCCAGAGAGAGAGGTGTAGTGGTCAAGCTCGATCGGTCCGGCCTCGCGGGGAAAATCCACCCCCAGCACTGCTTCGGCTAGGATGCGGCCGTTTCCGGTGTGCTCGTAAAGACGCTTCCCATCTTCCGAGATGGTGATCGTCCTTTCATCGAAGACCGCATCTGGCGTGGCGCTACCAAGCACCGACCGGAAGATTCGGTGAACCGCTTCCACCTTCTGGATGTAGGTCATCACCGGAGGCATCGACGCCGCCATATGCTCGTTTCCCTAGCCGACCTGCTCTACCATCAATGCCCCAGCCGGCAGAGGTTCGATAAGATCGGCTGCGGATACTGACGGATCAAGCCAATCTACCCAATCGGCGCGGTCAAGGATAATTATCTGCCGGTCATGGTAAGGCGTGATGTCGGGGCCAGGCCCCATCGTCAGCATCGTGAAGGCTTCGCCGACCTCTTTCGTATCGCGCCAGATGCCTGCGATCGCGAAGATCGGCTCGCCCCTCTTCGTGAACAGCCATTTGTCCTTGCGCTTCTTCTTCTTATCCTCGGGATCCGTGAATTCGTAGAAGCCGTCGGTGATGATGAGGCAACGGTTCGAGCTGAAGTCGCGGCCCTCCGAACGAAAATTATACACCGGCCTCTTGTTCTGCCCCGGCCAGCTCCAGCGCCGGTTCACCAGGTCGCCTTCGCTCCGCAGCCCTTCGACCGTCCGGACGATCGGAGCGACGTCCGTGATCTTGATGTCCTGCCGCGACTCGATGTTTGGACGGCCCTCAGAGAATCGGATCTTGATCTTCAGATCCGCGAAATCCTCCATGATCGACGCCAGATCGACCGTCAGACGATAGTCGTTGCACATCCTTCCTCCGACTCCATCGCCATTGCACGGCGATATTGTTCCTGTTATGTTCCTAGGCGTCATGAACGCCACGGCCTTCGATACAGTCACATCGCTCGACGATCGCCGCGTCATCATAAGACGTGATGGCAGCGGTGTGGAGATGGTCGAGCTGACGTGGGGCTTGCAGCCACGCGAACTTGACGGACGGCCCTTCACCGTCGTGCGTTCCGAGGGGCGGACGTTTCCGACGTTTCGGTGCCTGATCCCCGCCTCGGAGTTTCGCCACCGCAGCCAAGGCAAGCACTACCGCTTCATGCTCGCCGATGGTGACTGGTTCTATTTCGCGGGCATTTGGCGCCCTGCAACGCGCTCTTGGCCGGAATCCTATGCAATTCTCACGGTCGAGGCGAATGACGACATCGCGCCCTACCATGATCGTCAGATGGCGGTGCTGCGCCGGGATGAGCGGATGGCCTGGCTCGACCTGACGCGGCCGGAATCCCAGCTTCTGCGGCCACTCCCAAAAGCGACCTATCGCATCGAGGAATATTGGGACGAGCCCCGGCAGGCAGCATTCGCAATCTGAACCAAGGGATCGCGGCGGCCACTCCGTAGTAGGACGCTTGTGGGGAAAGCCTTCCCCTGCGGCCGAGCCCAAGGTCTCGGCCGACCCCTTCCGCGGGGAGACCCCGCAACGCCCCCTGTAGAGTGAGAGTGTGGATCGGAAATCCATGACGGGTTGAGTGTCGAGAGAGAGGCTCCCGGCGCCCGTCATGGAGTTTGGTCCCATGAACATGCAGGTTCTCGACGCCCGCCGCGACCTGAGCGGCGGCTACAAGGTGGATGTCAGTCGCGGCGAGCGGATCGGCCGCGTTTCCTCGGAATGGTTCTCGCGCCCCGATGACGAGCGCTACCTTTCCCTGTCGGAGCTGGCGGATTCGGTGCGCGGGCGGTCGGAACGCAGCCGGACGCGCGTCGTGGAAACCGCGCTCATCCATGTCGAGGCGAGCCGCACCGATCCGGAGCGACTGACTCTCCTCCTGCCGGGCTCGGACACGCCCGTCGCGCCGACACACTGGAGCTTCGGCCAGCTCGCTAGCCAGGTCGGCGCGCCTGCCGCCTATCTCCGCCAGCTACCCGCCGCGCTGGCCGGCATCAATCTGCAATACGGTCTGACCTCGCATCGGGCCGAGCAGATCAAGACTCTCGAAACTGACAATGGCCGCATCGAGCTGCGCGCCGTCACCGGCCCCGACTATGGCCGGATCTACGATCACGAACTGGTCGAAGCTGTGCAGCGCATTGCGGGCAACGGCACGGGCGACACGCGATGGAAGGTGCCCGGCGTGCTCGACTGGTCGACCGGCGTCTACAATCCCCGCGTCGACATCACCAAGGACACGACGACGCTCTATGCGTCCGACCGCGACGTGTTCCTCTTCCTCGTGGACGATCTCAACCCCATTGAGGCCGGTCGGCTCCCCGACGGCTCGCCCGACCTCTATTTCCGCGGCTTCTACTGCTGGAATTCCGAGGTCGGCGCGAAGACGCTCGGCATGGCGAGCTTCTATCTCCGCGCAGTCTGCCAGAATCGGAATTTGTGGGGCGTGGAGGATTTCGAGGAAATCACCATCCGCCACAGCAAGTACGCGGCGTCCCGCTTCGCCCACGAAGCTGCGCCAGCGTTGCTGAACTTCGCGAATTCCTCGCCGATGCCCTTCATCAACGGCATCAGGGCCGCCCGCGAGCGGATCGTCGCGAAATCGGACGAGGACCGCACTGAATTCCTGCGCAAGCGCGGATTTTCCAAGGCCGAGACCGGCAAGATTATCGAGACGGTCCTGGCGGAGGAAGGTCGCCCGCCCGAATCCATCTTCGATTTCGTGGCGGGTATCACCGCGGTCGCCCGCGAGAAGACCAATCAGGATGCGCGCCTCGAGCTAGAGGGCAAGGCCAAGAAGCTGCTCGACCGCGCTGCCTGACTTCCGTGAAGCCGGGACTACGGTTTTCCGTGTTTCCGGCTTTGCACCCTCGTTCCCTTCCGTTTCTCCGTTTCCGTGGCGCTGCCCTCCAAGAGTGAGAGGGCGGCGCTTCGCTTCGTGACGAGTTCGGGTTCGAGAGAGAGGCTCTCGGCGCTCGTCGCGGAGTAAGGAACATGGCAACTGCCGTTCAGAAGATCACCCTGTCGTCCTCGCGCGACATTCCATTCAACAAGCTGGTGCTCAGCCAGGCGAACGTCCGGCGCGTGAAGGCCGGCGTCTCGATCGAGGAGCTGGCCGAGTCGATCGCCCGTCGCGGCCTCATCCAGAGCCTCCATGTGCGTCCGGTCGTCGATGCCGAGGGCCAGGAGACCGGCATGTTCGAGGTGCCCGCCGGTGGCCGTCGCTATCGCGCGCTGGAAATGCTCGCCAAGCAGAAGCGTCTCAACAAGACCACCCCGGTCCCCTGCGTCGTATCGGCCGCCAATGCCGCCATCCTCATCGACGAGGTTTCCTTGGCCGAAAACATCGAGCGCGCCCCGCTCCATCCTCTCGACCAGTACCGCGCGTTCCAGGCGATGCGCGACAAGGGGATGACCGAGGAGGATATCGCCGCCGCGTTCTTCGTCGACGTCAACATCGTGAAACAGCGGCTGCGTCTCGCATCTGTCTCGCCCGCGTTGCTCGACGTCTATGCGGAAGACGGCATGGAGCTGAAGCAACTCATGGCCTTCACGGTGTCGCACGACCACGCCCGGCAGGCGCAGGTCTGGGAAGCGATCCGCAATAGCTGGCAGAAGGAGCCGTTCCACATCCGCCGCTTGCTGACCGAGACGACGGTTCGCGCCTCGGACAAGCGCGCCGTGTTCGTCGGCGTCGACACATACGAGGCCGCCGGCGGTATCGTCATGCGCGACCTCTTCGAGTCCGACGACGGCGGCTGGCTTCAGGACGTCGGGCTTCTCGACCGGCTCGTGTCCGCGAAGCTCACCACGATCGCCGACGGGATCGCGGCCCACGGCTGGAAATGGGTCGAGGCCGCCGTCAGCATCCCCTACGGCGTCACCCATGGGCTGCGCGAGATCAAGGGCGTTCCGCTCGCCATCACCGCGGAGGAACAGGCGACCAGCGACGCGCTGCAGGAGGAACTCGACCGCCTGACCGCCGAATACGAGGACGCGGATGAACTACCGGACGAGATCGACCAGCGCCTGGGCGAGATCGAGGCCACCCTTGATGCCCTCGACGAACGTCCTGTCCGCTACGACCCCGATGAGATAGCAATCGCCGGCGTCTTCATCAGCATCGACGCCGACGGCTCGCTCTCAGTGGATCTCGGCTACGTCCGGCCTGAAGACGAAAGGCCGGTCGAGGTTGCCGATGAAACGGCGTCCGAAGATGATGTCGATCCTGCAACCGGCGAAATCCGCACACCGGCAATCCAACGCGCGGTCATCACCATCGGCGGCCAGCCTGTGCAAACCGAGGAGGAGGACGAGGACAACGGCATCAAGCCGCTCCCCGAGCGTCTCGTGATCGAGCTGACGGCCCATCGCACGCTGGCGCTGCGCAATGCGCTGGCGGAAAATCCGCACGTCGCCATGACGATGTTGCTGCACAAGTTCCTCAGCGACACGTTCGTCCACACCAACCCGACCGGCTGCCTCGAGGCGAATGTTCGCCACATTTTCTTTTCGGCCCAGTCCGAGGAGCTAAAGGACAGCCCTTCCGCCCAAGCGGTGAACGATCGCCACGAACGCTGGGGGGATCACGTTCCCGCCGACGATCAGGCTCTCTGGGACTGGCTGACCAATCTCGATGACGGCACGCGCATGGAGCTGCTGGCCCTTTGCGTCAGCTACGGCGTCAATGCGCTGTTCGAACGTCCGAACCCATATTCCGGCTCGGGCGTCAGTCAGCACGGTCTCGACGTACGCATGGCACAGGCCGATCGTCTCGCGCGCGCCACCGGGATGAACATGGTGTCTGCAGGCTGGAAGCCCACAGTCGGCAACTATCTCGGCCGTGTGACCAAGCCTCGGATTCTGGAAGCTGTCCGTGAGGGTGCCGGCGAACGGGCCGCCCAGCTCATCGACCACATGAAGAAGGGCGACATGGCCAAGGAGGCCGAACGGCTGCTGGCCGACACCGGCTGGCTGCCCGAGCCGCTGCGCATGTCGGATGACACCGCTCCCGCCGACGCGCAGCCGGCCATACCGGAGAGTGGCGACGAGGAACTGCCGGCATTCCTCGCCGATGATGGCGAAGACGATGACCTGGCCGAGGCCGAAGACGACGAACCGGCGGCCATGATCGCGGCCGAATAGCACCTTGGCGCGGGGCGGATCGGCCGCCTCGCGCACTCCTCCAGCCCCTCTCAGCCCGGCCTTGCGCCGGGTTTTCTCGTTTCAGGAGCCTGTCATGGCCGAACATTTCACCCATTTTTCGTGCCTGCTCGATGTCAGCACACCCGAAAACGCCGCCCGTGCGCTCGACCTCTACAACACGCTTTCCGCAGAAGGCGCGTCCGAGGAGCCTCCTTCGGAGGGCTTCCTGCTCTCGATCGAGCCCGAGCACGGCGGCACCAAGCTCTGGATGCGCGATGATGTCACCGGCGATCCCGAACGGCTGATCCAGTTCGTGAAACGCTGCGCCACGGAATTCGGTCTCACCGGCCGTTGGGGCTTCCAGTACGCCAACACCTGCTCGCGGCCCCGGCTCGACGGCTTTGGCGGCGGCGCGCATGTCCTCGATCTTGCCACCGGCGAGACGATTGGCTGGACCTACACCGATGGCTGGCTCGCCGAGACGCTATCCGATGATGGAGGGCGGACATGAGCATCCCCGATCACGCTCGGAGCAATTTCCAGACGCTCCTGCGGGCCGCAGCGGAGGGCAACCTCGCGCTCATGGAATGCCTCGACGCGGAGACTGGCGCCCAGCGCTATGTCATCTGTGCCGTGGGGTGTGATAGCGGAGACTATGTCTTCACGCCCTTCGGCCATCTCGCCGACGGCAATCCCTATGAGGCCTATCTGCCGCCGAACCCTGACAATCCGGGCGGCTTCGTGCGTCCGGAGACACCTTCATAGTTGAGGGAGCCTGCGCCTTCCGCTCGATCTTCAAAGCGCCCCGCGTAGCGGCCGGGCGCTTTTTTCATGCCAGCCTTCGAGAGTGAGAGGTCCGCCGGGACGGAGTGAGTCCGAGCGGTTCGAGAGAGAGCGCCGGCCGGGCTTCTCCCTTCCTGCTCTCCCGAGGATCTCCCGATGACCGTCCTGTTGCCCGTGGCCGACCCGGCCGCGCCCGTTGGCCACGCGCCCGCCATCCTTTCAGCCGCCAAGAATCTGCTCGGCCATCTCGAACGCGGCCAGCGCGTCGACACGTCGCTGCTGCGTGCAGCGATGGAAACCGCGTTCGGCTCCTCCGACGCCGCTGGCGTCTGGGATTGGAAGACCGCCTACGAGGCGTGCGAGGTCGCCATCGTCCTGTTCTTGCGCAAATACGGAAAGGCGCTGTTCCGTAAATCCGCATCTCCGGCAGCACGGCTTTCCACCCTCTCGAAAATCACCGGACTGCTCCCGACCCACACCCGGCGCTCGGAGGAGAGCCAGGCACTCCAGCAGTTCTCGACGCCCGTCCCGCTTGGTCTCGCCGTGGTGACGGCTGCGGCGATCACGCCGAACGACGTCGTGCTGGAGCCCTCAGCCGGCACCGGCTTGCTCGCCATTCTCGCCTCGACGGCCGGCGGTTCGCTGATCCTCAACGAACTGGCCGATCTTCGCGCCGATCTCTTATCGTCCCTTTTTCCGGCCGTATCGGTCACGCGCTTCGACGCCGCCCAGATCGACGATCATCTCGGTCGGGCGGACGTTCCGTCCGTCGTGCTGACGAATCCGCCGTTCTCGGCCTTGTCCAACGTCTCCGGCCGCGTCGCCGATGCCGGCTTTCGCCATATCGCCTCGGCGCTGAACCGCCTCGAGCTCGGTGGCCGACTCGTGGCGATCACCGGCGCCAATGTCGGGCCGGACCTGCCGGATTGGCGCGATGCCTTCGCTCGCCTGCAGGAACGCGGCCGCGTCATCTTCTCGGCTGCAATCGCCGGCTCAGTCTACGCCAAGCACGGCACGACGTTCCCCACCAGGCTGACCGTCATCGACAAGCTGCCGGCCGATGACCCGGCAGCCTTTCCGACATCGCCTGGCATGGCGGCCGATGTCGCCACCTTGCTCGGATGGGTCGAGCGCGACATGCCGGCCCGGCTGCCTGTCGCCTTGCCAGCGACCTCCGCGCCGGCTGCGGTTGCGCCCCCGAAATCCGTGCGCGGCTATATCGCCCGCGCGGAGTCCCTGCGTTCGCCCGCATCGGTCGCCGCTGATCCCGTCGGTGTAACGCTCACCTACGAGACCGTGGACTGGACGCCGGCCGACGGCGCGCACCTGACCGAGGCGATCTACGAAGAATACGGATTGCAATCGATCCGTATTCCCGGCGCGCAGGCGCACCCGACCAAGCTCGTCCAGTCGGCGGCCATGGCGAGCGTCGCGCCACCGAAGCCGAGCTATCGGCCGACCTTGCCGGCGAACATCCTGGGCCTGCTGTCCGATGCCCAGCTCGAGACGCTGATCTATGCCGGCGAGGCGCACAGCGATTATCTCGCTGGATCGTGGACCGTCGACGAGACCTTCGATGTCGTGAAGGCCGCACCCGCCGACGCGGCCGACAGCGTTCGCTTCCGCCGCGGCTTCATGCTCGGCGACGGCACCGGAGCCGGAAAGGGCCGTCAAGCGGCCGGCATCATCCTCGACAATTGGCTCCAGGGCCGACGCAAGGCCGTCTGGATCAGCAAGTCCGACAAGCTGATCGAGGACGCACAGCGCGACTGGTCCGCGCTCGGCATGGAGCGCCTGCTGGTCACACCGCTGTCGCGCTTCCCGCAGGGCAAGCCCATCGCGCTCTCGGAAGGCGTCCTATTTGCAACCTACGCCACGCTACGCTCCGACGACCGTGGCGAGAAGGTTTCGCGCGTCCGGCAGATCGTTGAATGGTTGGGCTCCGATTTCGACGGAGTGATCATTTTCGACGAGAGCCACGCGATGCAGAACGCCGGCAGCGGCAAGGGAGAACGGGGCGACGTTGCCCCCTCGCAGCAAGGCCGCGCCGGCCTTCGGCTTCAGCACGCCCTGCCGAATGCGCGCGTCGTCTATGTCTCCGCCACGGGCGCCACCACCGTGCATAATCTCGCCTATGCCCAGCGGCTCGGCCTCTGGGGCGGCGAGGATTTCCCGTTCGCCACACGCGCGGAATTTGTGGAGGCGATCGAGGATGGTGGCGTTGCGGCCATGGAGGTGCTCGCCCGCGATCTGCGTTCGCTCGGGCTCTACACCGCCCGCTCGCTTTCCTACGACGGCGTGGAATACGAACTGGTCGAACACCAGCTCACCGACGAACAGCGCCGCATCTACGATGCCTATGCCGGCGCCTTCGCCATCATCCACAATCACCTCGACGCGGCGATGGAGGCCGCCAACATAACTGGCTCGACCGGCACGTTGAACCGGCAGGCGAAATCCGCCGCCCGCTCGGCCTTCGAGTCCGCAAAGCAGCGGTTCTTCGGGCATCTGCTGACGTCGATGAAAACGCCGACCCTGATCGGCTCGATCGAGCACGATCTGAAGGCCGGGCACGCCGCCGTGGTGCAGATCGTGTCGACCGGCGAAGCCCTCATGGAACGCCGCCTGGCCGAGATCCCGACCGAGGAATGGAACGACGTGCGCGTCGACATCACGCCGCGCGAATATGTTCTCGACTACCTCGCTCACTCCTTCCCGGTGCAGCTTTACGAGCCCTACACCGATGGCGAGGGCAATCTGTCGTCACGCCCGGTCTATCGCGATGGCGAGCCCGTCGAGAGTCGCGAAGCTGTCGCGCGCCGCGACGAGTTGATCGAACGCCTTGCGTCGCTTCCACCTGTGCCCGGCGCACTCGACCAGATCGTCCAGCGCTTCGGCACCGACATGGTGGCCGAGGTGACGGGCCGCTCGCGGCGGATCGTCCGCAAGGGCGATCGCCTGGCCGTGGAGAACCGCGCACCCTCGGCGAACCTCGCCGAGACCGCCGCCTTCATGGACGACCTGAAGCGCGTGCTCGTGTTCAGCGACGCCGGCGGCACCGGCCGCAGCTACCATGCGGAGCTATCGGCGAAGAACCAGCGTCTGCGCGTGCATTATCTGCTGGAGCCGGGCTGGAAGGCCGATGCGGCGATCCAGGGGCTCGGCCGCACCAACCGGACGAACCAGACGCAGCCGCCGCTCTTCCGTCCAATCGCGACCGACGTGAAGGCCGAGAAGCGCTTCCTCAGCACGATCGCCCGGCGTCTCGATACGCTCGGCGCGATCACGCGCGGGCAGCGCCAGACCGGCGGCCAGGGCCTGTTCCGGCCCGAGGACAATCTGGAATCCTGCTATGCGCGCGACGCGCTGCGCCAGCTCTATCTTCTCATCGTGCGCGGCAAGATCGAGGGCTGCTCGCTCCATCGCTTCGAAACCGCCACCGGCCTCAAGCTGATGGATGATAACGGCATCAAGGACGAGCTGCCGCCGATCACGACGTTTCTCAACCGGCTCCTGGCTCTCACCATCGAGCTGCAGGGCATCCTCTTCACCGCCTTCGAACAGCTTCTGGATGCGAAGGTGTCGGGCGCGATCGCCAGCGGCGTCTACGACGTCGGCCTCGAAACCCTGACGGCGGAGAGCTTCGACGTCACCGACCGCACGACGATCTACACCCACCCGGCATCGGGTGCGCAGACAAGGCTGCTGACCATCACACAGCGCGAGCGCAACCGTCCGCTATCGCTCGACGACGCGCTCCGCCTGCTGGGGGATAGTGGTGCGAAGCTGCTGGTGAACGAACGATCCGGACGCGCCGCCGTGCAAGTTCCAGCGCCGTCGCTCATGCTCGACGACGGCGAGATCGAACGCCGCGTTCGGCTGATCCGCCCTATGGAGCATCATCATGCTTCGTTGAAGTCGATGGCGGAAAGCCATTGGCAGGAGACTGACCGCAGTACCTTTGCTGCCGCCTGGTCCCGCGAACTCGGCGACGTGCCCGCCTTCAGCGAGAGCACCATCCACATCGTCGCCGGATTGCTGCTGCCGGTGTGGAAGCGGCTACCGAACGAGTCGACCCGCGTCTATCGACTTCAGACCGACGATGGCGAGCGCATCATCGGCCGCCGCGTTTCTCCGGCCTGGGCCGCGAACGCCGCATTGACCGGCACGACCGACCTGACGGCCGACGCCGCCCATGCCGCCCTCGTCGACGGGAGGACGATCCTCGACCTCGCCGAAGGCCTCCAGCTCCGTCGTGTGCGTGTCATGGGTGTGAACCGCATCGAGCTGTCCGGCTTCACGGAGGCCATGCGGGATCGCCTTCGCGCCTATGGCCTCTTCACCGAAATCATCTCCTGGTCGCTGCGGTTCTTCGTGCCGATCGACAGCACGGGGCCGACCGTGCTCGCCAAGCTGCTCGACACCTATCCGGTGGCGCGCATCGGCGAGCGGGAGGCAGCATAATGGCCCGCCGCGACGCTTCCGATCTCGCATCCCGTCTCGGCCGGCAGGCCGAGGCGGTGTGCAAACGCTATCTCGGCGCCGGTCGCAGGCAAGGCAACTACTGGCAGGTTGGCGATGCCCGCAACTCGCCCGGCAGGTCCATGTTCGTGCGCCTCAAAGACACCGCCAAAGGCCCTGCCGGCAAATGGACGGATGCAGCGACCGGCGAGCACGGCGACCTGCTCGACGTGATCCGTGAATCTCTCGGTCTCATCGACTTCGCCGACGTTGCCGAAGAGGCCCGCATCTTCCTCAGCCTGCCGCCCGATCCCGAACCAGCGCCGCAACAGCACACTCGCACACCAGCACCATCGGGGTCTGCCGAGGCCGCACGCCGGCTTATCGCCATGTGTCAGCCGATCGGCAGCACGCTTGTAGAAGCGTATCTGCGCGGACGCGGCATTACGGCTTTGCTCGGATGCGAAAGCCTGCGCTTCCATTCCCGGTGCTACTATCGCCCGGACGAGCACAGCCCGACCGAGACTTGGCCGGCAATGGTCGCCGCCGTCACCGATCTCGCCGACAGGATCACCGGCGCACATCGGACCTGGCTCGCCCCGGATGGCTCCGGAAAGGCGCCGATCGACATCCAGCGCAAGGCGATGGGCGACCTTCTCGGGCACGCGGTCCGCTTCGGGCTCTCCAGCGACGTGCTGGCGGCCGGTGAAGGCATCGAAAGCGTGCTATCGGCCCGCGAGGTCATGCCCGGCATGTCGGCAGCCGCAGCGCTTTCTGCGGCTCACCTCGCCGCCATCCAGTTCCACGACGCACTGCGCCGGCTTTACGTCGTCCGCGACAATGATCGCGCTGGGGATGGTGCGCGGAACACGCTGATCGAACGGGCGAACGCGGTCGGGATCGAGGCGATTGCCCTGTCACCCATGCTCGGTGACTTCAACGAGGATCTCCGCACCTATGGCCGTGACGCAATGATGGCGCATATCCGGGTGCAGCTCGCACCGCAGGACGTCGCCCGCTTCATGCTCCTGGCGGCATAGACCGGCGGCTGAACGGTGGCGGCGCGCGGCCGCCGTCATGCTCGCATGGATGCCCGATCCCTTGGAGAGGACCGCGCCTCGGCCTTCGAGAGGGCGATCGGCCCACAAGCGGCTCGGACAGGCAATGCCTACGGCCGACTATTTTCTGGCGGCGGCCGACCACCCCACGCGACACGTCGCGTGGGGACCCCGGATCAGCCGCCTTTCCATCGCGAAGCAAAATAGCCGGCCTCCGGCATCCTCCGCGTTGCTCCGGCCCGGCGCGCGCGCCGGGTGCAGGTCCGCTCCGCCCGTGGGCTCCGTCGCCATGAAGGCCGCGACGGTCGCGGTCCAGCCAAAGGAGCATTCCATGACTGAGCACGACGACTACGAACCCCACCACGAATCGTCACCCTCCGACCACGTTCTCAACGAACTCCAGCTCCACGGCTACCGCCCCTTCGCCGACGAGCCTGACCAGCGTCTCCTGCCAGACGGCAATCAGGTCGCAGGCGCAATCGCCGACATCTTCGACGCCCTGATCTCGACCCTGGAGGACACCCGCCTCGAACCCGACCTCGACGATCTCCTCTGGTCGACCGTCAACGTCTTTCACCGCGCCACCGAACGGATCGCCCGCGAACTCGACGACAACGAGCAGGCTCAGAAGCGCTCGCAGCGGCAACAGGACGGCAGCGAGGTGAAGTCGGTCGAACTCGAGCGCCAGATCGCCGAGGGCAAGACGCTGATCGAACGGCAGAATGCTTTCGAGCTGATGCGCGACCAGGCCGCCGAGCACTACGAACGCCAGATCGGCAAGCCTTGGCTCCCCCGCACCGGCTCAAAGGTCAACCATCGCAACCTGACCTCCGCAATGATCGACAGCCGCGACTTCCTCATGGCCAAGAAGCGCGCCGAGCAGGAAGTCCTTCTCCCTCCCGGCCCGAAGATCGTCGTCACCGGCGGACTGGACTTCAATGACCACCGGCTGATCTGGGCCAAGCTCGATCAGGTCCACGAAAAGCACCCCGACATGGTGCTGATCCACGGCAAAACCCCGAAGGGCGCCGAAAAGATCGCCTCCCTCTGGGCGACGAACCGTAAGGTGCCGCAGATCGGCTTTGCGCCAGACTGGGCGAAGCACGGCCGGGCCGCCCCCTTCAAGCGCAACGACGAGATGCTCAACATCGTGCCGAAAGGCGTGATGCACTTCCCCGGCACCGGTATCAACGATAACCTCGCCGACAAAGCCAAGAAGCTCGGCATCCCGGTCTGGAAGTTCGGCGGCGCGTGAGCGCCGCCCCACCATCGCAGGAATGGCACTATGCGGGTAATCTCATCCCGACCACTGCCAGCATCAACAGAATGGATACATTCAGATCGGAGGCATTTCTGAATCTCGACATCGCCCTTCCACTGCGCGCGACACCGCTCATTATCCCTTGGCCATCACCCGGATTGCCGGGCGGATTCTTGCAATTCGACGATCCAGAGGCTTGGCGGAGTTTCATCGTCAGCCTGGGGATCGACGACCGCGTACCCGACATCGTTCGGGCAAAATTCGCGCGGGCGCAGACGCTTTATCTAATGGGCTGGGTCGATCTCGACGTGCTGAAGGCGGGCGAGCTTGCCGCACTGATCGCCCTCGAACTGACGCTCATGGATCGATACGGCGACCAGAACCCGAAGAAGAAGCGATCGTTCGCGACGCTCCTCAATCACATGGTGGATGTCGACGGGCTGACCGATGGCAACATCCCGATGATCGTTCGCACCGGCGGAACAGCGATCGGGTTCGTCACGGGCCAGGCGAAGCCGAGCTTGAGCCAACGCCGCAATTCCATGGCGCACGGCGATCCCTTCGACGGACTGCCGGTGGGCGGGCTCCTTGAGCTGGTACGCGACCTCATCAACTACGCCTACCGAGACTTCATCACGAACGCGCCGCCGCGGCAAAGCCATGGCTTTCTCGGCTAACGGAACTCGTTCGGCTCATGGGCCGAGCACCACCCCCGCTTCATGTCGCTGATCCTTGGTTCAGCCGATGGCCTGACGCCATCAACCCGCAAGGGGTCGGACTACGCAAAGCGTGCCGCCGCGCCGGCTTTGCCTGCGCGGTGATTGCGGCCCTCGGCCGAACACATCGGGCGCCTGTCAGCGGGGGATGGTCCTCCGCTTCGAACAGGAGCCGGATCGATGTCCTTTCCCGACGCACACGCCTTCGCCTTCAGCCTCGCCACCAGCCTGATGGTCGCCATCGTCATCTTCCGCGCCGGCGACGGGACCCTCTCGGTCACCCCCGCCACCGAATTCGACGGCGACGACTCGCAAATCGTCCACGAAATCGACCCCTTCGCCCCGTGACGGGGCGAAGATCGCCACGGCCGCTGCGGAAACCTTGCCGGTTTCCGCTCCCGCCAGCGATCATCTTTTGCTATGCTCGGCATCGCGCCGTGGTGGTGGTGGAGGCGCAACCGTTCGAGCATTGCTTACGGAGACACCACCATGATCTTTATCGGCATCCTTTTCTCCATTGCGGCCATAGGCTTCTTCTGCTGGCTGCTGTTCACGCTCGCCGTCTTCGCGTTGCCATTCTTCGCGGGCGTGACCGCCGGAATGTGGGCCTATGACACTGGCGCCGGCTGGCTCGGCGCGATCATCGTCGGCGCACCTGCTGCCGGGCTAACCTTCGGCATCGGCCAACTTCTGCTTGTCTTCGTGCGGCCGCTCTGGGCACGTATCGCCATCGCGCTGGCCTTCGTCG
Source organism: Hyphomicrobiaceae bacterium (assembly GCA_050187415.1). Taxonomy (GTDB): domain Bacteria; phylum Pseudomonadota; class Alphaproteobacteria; order Rhizobiales; family Hyphomicrobiaceae. Next base: position 38,630 of record JBFWXN010000047.1, read on the forward strand.
CGCCGGCGGCGATCGCGGGCTACCACGCAACGCAAGGCATCGTGAAACACACCATGCCGTCGGAAGGCTGGCAGCTCATCTTTTCCGTTGTTGGGGCCATCGCGGTCGGTGTCACCGCCCTGACGCGGATGGTTGCAATGGCCACGCCCGGTTCGACCGGACAGGGCCTGGCACGGGGTTGAACCTCACGACGCGGCCAGGGCAGACCGCGAGGTGATTGTGACCTTGCGATTCCCCATCATCGTGGGTATCGGCAAACGCCTTGATGCCGCTGACCAGCAGCGTGGCCGGACACGCGCAACTGCGTCGTTGGAGAAGGCTGCGAAGCCAGGTGGCGCACGAACCGGGCCAACATCAGGCTGTCGCTGTCCGTGTCTTTAAGCGCGGTGGTCGGCAATAGCGTTCGAACTTTCATAGGCCCGCGCGAAGGAAGGATCAGCGTCGGCGGACGTCGTTGCGGGTCTTGGCGGATCACGACACTGTCGCCAGGTTCTCCGTTGATGCGTCTCTGTCAGGTCGACCGCTCCAAGACGGCCTCTTCAATGGGCTGATCTGGCCGAAGGTCGGCTACGCCTCGATCGCCTATGCCGCAACGGCGCGTCTCGACTTTCTTCCCCTGCCGGCTGCGCCGTCATTCCTCGCGAGACAAGAAAGTCGTGTCCGCGCCGTCCTCCGCGTTGCTCCGGTCGCAAGCGATGCGGCGTCGATCGCCTCCGGCCCCCCGATCGCCATCGAGGCCGCAATGGTGCGGGCTCGGAACAGAGTTCAAGGAGAACTATCATGGCGACCATCGGCACCTTCAAGAAGACCGGCAACAACGAGTTCACCGGCGAAATCGTCACCCTCT
>JBFWXN010000048.1:0-38730 GCA_050187415.1 Hyphomicrobiaceae bacterium
GCGACGGCGCCGGTAGGTCGCCCGACTCTCCCTGATGCAGTCCTCGGGGCCAATGAGCGCCGCCGCGGCTGCCACCTGGATCGGCGTATAGGCACCATAGTCGAGATAGCTCTTCACCCGCGCCAGCGCCGCGAGCAGCCGGTCATTGCCGACTGCGAACCCCATGCGCCAGCCGGCCATGGAGAAGGTCTTCGACATGGACGTGAACTCGACCGTCACGTCGATGGCACCCGGAACCTGTAGGACCGACGGCGGCGGGCTGGCGTCGTCGAAGTAGACTTCGGCGTAGGCCAGGTCGGAGAGAATGATGATGTCGTGCTTCTTCGCGAACTGCACCAGGTCGCGGTAGAAATCGAGCGAGGCGGTGAAGGCCGTGGGATTGGCTGGGTAGCAGACGACCACGGCGATCGGCTTCGGAATCGAATGGATCACCGCCCGCTCGAGCGCCGTAAAAAACTCGGGCGTCGGCTCCGACGGCACCGAGCGGATGACACCGCCGGCCATCAGGAACCCGAAGGCGTGGATGGGATAGCTCGGGTTCGGCACCAGCACCACGTCACCCGGAGCGGTGATGGCCTGCGCCATGTTGGCGAAGCCTTCCTTCGAGCCGAGCGTGGCAACCACCTGCGTGTCGGGATTGAGCTTCACCCCGAAGCGGCGGCCGTAATAGCCAGCCTGAGCCCGCAACAATCCGGGAATGCCCTTCGAGGCGGAGTAGCGATCCGTGCGCGGCTTGCCGACGGTCTCGACCATCTTGTCGGTGATGTGCTTGGGCACGGCGAGATCGGGATTGCCCATGCCGAGATCGATGATGTCCGCGCCACGCGCTCGTGCCTCGGCCTTCAGCCGGTTGACCTCGGCGAAGACGTAGGGGGGAAGGCGCTTGATGCGGTGGAATTGATCGGTCACGGGTCGACTCGTCAAAAATAAGGGCGCGATTCGCACAGAAGCCTCATACGCCCACGAAGGCCACGCGTCAAAGGCGCGGCTGGCTTGCACCGCGACTGCGGCCGCAATCGTGCCGACAGGGTCACGTTGTCACATCACGCTAAGCCGAATAGTCTACTACCTGCGGCGGCAAGCGCGCCATAGCGATGGCTTGCGTGGCAAGAGCGTCGCACCGCTTTTCTGGCGTGCCGAGGACCACAACCAATGCAAAAGCCGTCCAACTCGCAATCCGATGCAGACAAACCGGCCTACACCGTGTCGGATCCGGACGAGTTCGTGCGCAACATGCTGCTGCTGTGGGCGGAGGGAGGACGGGCGATGGCCGGTCTTCTCGGGCGGGCCGATACGAAAGGCGGGCCCTACAGCACGGCGTCGGAAATGACCGAGGCGACCCGCATCATGAGCGAGGTCGCCCAGCAGTGGTTGACCGATCCGGCCCGTGCGCTGCAGTCGCAGGGCGAGTTGGTCAAGAGCTACATGGATGTGTGGACCTCGACCGTGCAAAGCATGGGCGGCCAGGACGCCGAGCCCGTCGCCAAGCCGGAGGCCGGCGATGCCCGCTTTCGTGATTCCGAGTGGAGCGACAATCCCTACTTCAACTTCTGGAAGCAGAGCTATCTGGTCACGACACAGTGGGCGGAGAAGGCGCTGGCCGACACTACCGGCCTCGACGAGCGCACCAAGCATCGCGCGGAGTATTATCTGCGCCAGATCTCGAGCGCCCTGAGCCCGTCGAACTTCCCGGCAACCAATCCGGAGGTGTTGCGCGAGACGCTGAAGTCGAACGGCGCCAACCTGGTCAAGGGCATGGAGTTCCTGCTCGCCGACATGGAGAAGTCGAACGACCTGCTGAAGATCAGCCAGACCGACACCTCTGCCTTCGAGGTCGGACGCAACCTGGCGGTGACGCCGGGCAAGGTCGTCTGGCAGAACGATATCCTGCAGCTCCTGCAATACACGCCCAGCACCGAGCGGGTCCACGAGACGCCGCTGCTGATCGTGCCGCCGTGGATCAACAAGTTCTACATCCTCGACCTCACGCAGCAGAAGTCGATGATCAAGTGGCTGGTCGATCAGGGCTTCACGGTGTTCGTCATCTCCTGGGTCAACCCGGACGAGCATCTCGCGAACAAGTCGTTCGAGGACTACATGAAGGAGGGCGTCCTTTCAGCGACCGAGGCCGTGCTGCGCGAGACGGGCCTCCGGCAGACCAACGTGCTCGGCTACTGCGTCGGCGGCACGCTGCTCGCGGCCACGCTCGCCCACAACGCCGCAAAGGGCCACGATCCGTTCGTGTCGGCGACCTTCCTGACGACCCAGACGGATTTCTCCAAGGCCGGCGACCTGATGCTGTTCATCGACGACACGCAGCTCAAGGCGCTCGAAGAGATGATGGCGGAGCGGGGCTACCTCGACGGGTCGCGCATGGCGACCGTGTTCAATATGCTGAGGCCCCGCGACCTGATCTGGCCGTACATCGTCAACAACTACATGCTGGGCAAGAAGCCGTTTCCGTTCGACCTGCTCTACTGGAATCAGGACTCGACCCGGATGCCGGCCGCCAATCACAACTTCTACCTGCGCGAGTTCTACCGCGACAATGCGCTGGCCCAGGGCCGGATGTCGATCGGCGGCACCCGTCTCGACCTGAAGAAGGTCAGGCTGCCGATCTACGATCTTGCCGCCCGCGAGGATCACATCGCGCCCGCGAAATCGGTGTTCATCGGATCACGGATGTTCGGCGGTCCCGTGGAATACGTGATGTCGGGCTCGGGGCACATCGCGGGCGTCATCAACCCGCCGGCGGCCGATGGCAAGAAACCCAAGTACCAGTACTGGACCGGTCCGCAGCGGGCCGAGTCGTTCGAGGACTGGCTGATGAAGGCAGACGAAACGCCGGGCTCCTGGTGGCCCCATTGGGGCAAGTGGCTGGCGGGTCATTCGGGCAGCAAGATCGCAGCGCGCGAGCCCGGAGCCAAGCTCGGCGTCATCGAAGACGCCCCCGGCAGTTACGTGAAGGCGAAGGGATAGGCCGAGACCGCACGCCGCCGTACTTCGACCTTGTTGCTCCTCCGTTCAGACGCCGCTCGCGAGCGGCGGCGTCACCTCGACCGCTTGGGCCAACTGCGGGCGAATACCTTTGCCGAGTGTTCAGCCGAGCGGCTCCATCAGTTCCAGCCGATTGCCAAACGGATCGTCTACGTAAACTCGCGTATAGCCGTCGAGCGGCTCTTCAGTTCTCGTCGCGAATCCGGCCGCGGAAAGACGATCGGAAAGGGCGCGCAAATCTTTTACGATAAACGCTGGATGCGCCTTTCTTGCAGGGCGGAACTCGACGTCCACCCCTAGATGGACCTTGAGTGGGCCACGCTCGAACCAACATCCGCCGCGCTTGGCCAAGTGTGGCGGCTTTCTTACTTCGGGGATCGCAAGAACGCCTTCATAGAACGCCCGCGCGTCGCTCTCGCGGCCTGGCGGCATTGCCAACTGAACGTGATCGAGAGACACGACCGACATGGAAATCACCTGTGTCGAACCGGCTACGTCAGCCACCGACCACCGGCTGTTGGCCAAGCCCTCCCCTCTCCCTCCCCGCCTCCGCACGCGGCCCGCTTCGACGGCCCGCTGCAGCGCAACGAGGCGGATGGCATCGGCCCATTCGCGCCCTGCCGCGGTCAGCGACCTAGACGTGTTAGCCACTGATAGGGAGGGGTCCGTGCGCACGTCATTCGAAATGCATCTGCTGCGGCCATATCCTTACGAGCTTCGTCGAGATCTGCGCCTTGGCCATCCTCCCCCTGCGCCGTGCGACCTCGTCCCAAAAAGATCGCCAGTAAGAGCATGACCCCGAACGGTATTCCGATGACGAGCCAGGTTGCCATGGCGGCCTCCAAGCATGAGATGTGTCACTCATATCACGCCGGCAGGCCGAATGCACCTTCGCAAGACGATCGTCGCGCCCGTCACCGCGTCCGGTCGGATGCACCCCCCCGGCCATTGACGCCGCGCCCGCTCGCGGGCGCCGCCGGTACCACGACCGCTTGGGGCCGTTACCGACCGTCCTTCCGACCCTTGTGACAAGCGCGGGCTTCGGCAGCTCCTGAGGGGACGGCGGAACGCCGTCCTTCAGGGCATCCGACATCAAGAGTTGGTCTGGAGCGCCGAGAGCTGATCGGTATCGTAACGGCGGCGGAGATCGCCTATTGCCGTGGGGTCGGGCGCGCTACCCGCCGAAGCCAGCTTCGCCAACTCCTCGAAATAGTGCTCGTGGCCGGGCGGCGAGACGGTCATGATGACGCGCGCAGGCCTGTCCGTGACGTTGGCGATGTTGTGGGGGACGCCCGGCGGAATGAATACGAACGTGCCAGGAGTGGCGTGTACGGTCTCATCACCGATCAGCCATTCACACTCGCCATCGACGACGTAGAACGTCTCCTCTTGCACGCGGTGGACATGGCGCCCGGTCGAGAACCGTGCGGGAATTGTCCAGTCGAACATGCTCGTGTGCTTCGTGTCCTTGCCGGTCACGAGGAAGGCCATAGGCTGACCAGCAAGCCTGACGCCGAAGTTGTCATCGGGTCGGCGGATCACCGTGTTGGCAGTCATGATAAGTCTCCCAGAATGAACGCTCCCGAGCCGCGGCGATGGTGACCAGCACGGCTCGACGAGTCGTGAAGGGCCTGCGAAAATGCCGCTAATCTTTTCCTAAGCGAGGTTTGTCGAACGATGCCCGTCGACTACCAGTTCGGGCCATTCGGTCTCGATGCGCAGCTTGGCATCCTGCTGCGTCACGGGGAGCCGGTTGCGGTCGGCCAGCGGGCCGTGGCCCTGCTTCTTCGGCTCGTCGAACGAGCTGGCGAGCCGGTCTCCAAGGATGATCTGATGGAGGCGGCATGGCCGGGATTGTCGGTCGAGGACAGCAATTTGACGGTTCAGATGACGGCGCTGCGGAAAGCCCTCGACGCGGCCGGCGGTGCAGCCTGGATCGAGACTTTGGCGCGCCGAGGCTATCGCTACGTCGGCCCGCCCGTCGCCAAACCACTACGGGACGTAAGCCTCCGCGTAACCGATGATGGGCTCGCATTACCGATGCGGCCGGCGGTGGCGGTCCTGCCGTTCGCGAACCTTGGGTCTGATCCTGCCCAGGACTATTTTATCGATGGAATGGTCGACGACATTATTACTGGGCTGGCGCGCATCAAATGGCTGTTTGTGGTCGGACGCGGCACGACCTTCGCCATGAAAGGGCGGGCGCTCCGACCAAGGGACGTTGGGAACGAGCTGGGCGTGCGATATCTGCTCGATGGAAGTGCCCGAAGGGCTGGTGCGCGCGTGCGCGTCAATTGCCAGCTTGTCGATGCGGTAACCGGCACCCAAGTCTGGGCCGAACGCTACGATCGCGATTTCAATGATGTCTTTGCGCTGCAGGACGAGATCGCCGGTGCGGTGGTCGGCGCGTTGGAGCCCGGCCTGCGCCGGGCTGAAGTCGAACGGGTCAGGCGCAAACGGCCCGACAGCCTCGATGCTTACGAGCTCGTTCTCAAAGCACAGCCAGACGTCGATTCGGGAATGCCGGCGCAGGTCGCACGAGCGCTCGTGCATCTCGAGTTGTCGCTGGCGATTTTGCCGACTTATGCCTTGGCGCACGCCAACGCCGCGATGTGCCACCATTGCCTGTACCTGCGCACCGGCTTGGAGGAGGAGAACAGGCTCGCCTCCCTTGCCCACGCGCAGGCCGCGATGACCTATGGGCAGGACGACGCCCTGGCGCTGACCTACGCCGGCTTTTCCATTGGCATGGACGGCCATGATCGCGTTGCTGCATTTGCTGCATTCCAGTCAGCCTTGGCTCTCAGCGCGTCGAGCGCGTTGACCTATATCCTCGGCAGCGTGGTCCTTGGCTGGGGCGCAGAAGCCGAACGCGCCATCGAATGGAGCGAGCGTGGTTTGCGCTTGAGCCCATTCGACACGTGGGCGTTCGCTGCCTATGATGCGCAGGCGATGGGCCACTTCTTTCTCGGCCATTACGAGCAAGCGGCGGCAGCAGCATACAAATCCAATCAGGCCAACCCTGCTCACAGCATTACCTATGTGCAGTTGGCAGCCGCGCTTTCGAAGCTGGGACGGCTTGATGAGGCCCGCGCGGCTGCACAACGGGTCCTGCAACTGCAGCCGAATTTCCGCTTCAGCCGCCAATTCGCCGGCGTCGGCTGTGCACCCGCACTCGCCACCAGAATGGGAGAGGCACTCAGTGCTGCCGGGCTACCGGAGTAAGCGTGGCCGACGACGCGTTTCCGGACACCGATCAGGAAGCGGCCAGATCATCGTGCTTGCCGCCCGACGACCGCTAGGCCAACCGCGTCCCTACTGCCGCCACCTTCACAGCCTAATTGATGACATTCGTGCAATAGCATCCGATCCAAAGGCTTTCCTAATGCGTCGACTACCCATCATCGTATTTGCCGCCGTGCTCGGATCGTCCATGACGGAGGCGGCCGAGATCACGGCGCCGTCCGAAATTTCCTCCGTCACCGTGTTTCCGACCGGCGCCGAGATCGTGCGGCTGGCCAAGGTGAAAGTGCCGGCGGGCGAGCACACGGTGGTGATCGATCATCTGCCGCCGACAGCCATGGCGGGCTCGGTCCGCGTCGAGGGCAAGGCGACAGGCCGGCTCGACATCGGCTCGGTCGACACGCGCCGCGTGCTGGTGCCGTTCGGCGACCCCGCACAGCAGGCGAGCGAGCGCCGCCGGATCGAGCTCGAGATCGAGACCCTGCGCGACGAGCACGCGCGGATCGAGGCGGAGGTCAAAGCGACCGACGCCCAGAAGGCGCTGATCGCAAAGCTCACCGAGCTGCCGACGGTGGCGCCGCAACCCGGCGCGCCGGGCGTCGCGGCGGCGGTCGACTGGGGACAGATCTTCACGCTGGTCGGCACCAAGCTGGCGGAGGCAGAACGGGCCCAACTCGCGGCCCGCGTAAAGTTGCGCGATGTCGAACGATCGATTGCCGACCTCCAGAAGAAGCTGGCCGCGATCGCACCTGGCCAGCAGCAGCGGACCGAGGTCAAGGTCTTCGTGGTGGCGGCTGCCGATCTCGAGGCGAACCTCACGATCCGCTATCAGGTGACGAACGCCAACTGGCGACCCTACTACGACGCGCGCCTCGAAACGGGCACGAAGAGCACTGCACCGAAGCTGACGCTGGTTCGCCGCGCCTCCATCCAGCAACGTTCCGGCGAAGACTGGAAGGATGTGGCGATAGAGCTGTCGACGACGCGGCCCGGAACGGGGACCGCCGCTCCCGATCTCCACCCGCTGACCGTCGATTTCGAGTTGGAACGGCCGCCGCCGCCTCCGGTCGCGGCCGCGCCCGCACCCTATGCGACACGATCCTACAAGCGCAGGGAGGCGGCCGCGGGCGCGGCGGCGCCGGCCGCCGAAGCCCTGCAGGACGCGACGCCGCGCGAGGCGACCATCGAAGCGGGCGCCTTCCAGGCGATCTTCAAGGTTCCCGGCAAGCTGACCGTGCCGGGCAACGGCGAACAGAAGCGCGTGCAGCTCGATACGGCCGAGATCGCGCCGAGCCTGGTCGTGCGCACCGCGCCGCGCCTCGAAGCCAAGGCCTACCTTTACGCGAAGCTCGCCACGCCGAAAGGCACGCCCTATCTGCCCGGTACGGTGTCGCTGTTTCGCGACGGCACCTACGTCGGGACGGGCCCACTTCCCCAGCTCACGCCCGGCGAGGAGCATGAGATTGGTTTCGGGGCCGACGACGCCGTGCGCGTGAGGTACGCCGTGATCGAGGAAAAGCGCGGCGAAAGCGGCCTCATCACCTCGTCCAAGTCGGACGTCCGCAACTATCGCATCACGGTGAAGAACGCTCACGCACAAGCGGTGCAGCTTTCGGTCATGGACCAGATTCCGGTATCGCAGCACCAGGACATCAAGGTCGAGTTGATCTCGAAGACGCCGCCGAGTCGGCGTGACGTCGACGACAAGCGCGGCGTGCTGGCGTGGGACCAGAAGATCGAGGCAGACGAAGAGAAAACCATCGAGTTCGGCTATCGCGTGACATGGCCCGCCGCGAAGAAGATCGAGTACGGCCGATAGTCGGGCACGGTCAGGCCGTCAGTAGCGGCCTGAACTCGGAGATGACCTGCACATAGACGTCGCGCTTGAAGGGGACGACGAGGTCGAGCACCTCGTCGGCCTGGACCCAGCGCCAGGCGTCGAACTCCTGCTCGTGACCGGGTGGGCTCAGATCGATCTCGGCGTCGGCGCCGGTAAACCTGAGGGCAAACCATTTCTGCGTCTGGCCGCGGTAGCGCCCTCCCCAGACGCGCCCGCGCAGCGCTGCCGGTAGATCGTAGGAGAACCATTCACGGCTCTCGCCAAGCAAGCTGACCGACCGAATGCCCGTCTCCTCGGTCAGCTCGCGCAGTGCAGCCGCAAGGGGCTTCTCGCCGGGGTCGATGCCGCCCTGCGGCATCTGCCACCAGCCGCCGGCGACTTCCTTGTTCGGACGATCGGCGCGGCGCCCCATCCAGACGTTTCCCTGCGCGTCCAGCACCAGGATGCCGACGCAGGGTCGATAAGGCAGGCTCGACGGCTCCATGGCGCAATTTCTCCCGACTCGACCCCATCGCGACGGCACTGCCGGCCCAGCACGATCCAGCTTCGCGTTTTGCCTGTCCTCGCGTGCTACGTCAAACGTCACGGCTTCGCCGGAGCCAGGGCCTCCTTGGCCGCCACGAGCGGCTCGTCGAGGAGCGAGATTGCCCGCTGAAGCTGCGTGTCCTGGGCGAGCGGCCGCGCCACGCAGAGCCCGGGATTTGACGCATCCTCCATGTCGCGGGGTCGGCATGTCGCAACGGCCGGAAGCTGTTCGATAACGACGTCGGGTGCGATGCCCTTGCCTTCGATGGGTGCGCCGGCCGGCGTGACGAGCCGCTCGGTCGTCAGACGCAGAAGCCCACTGGGCGCGTCCCTGGTTTCGCCCTTGCGCCTAACCTTGCGGTTCCCGTTGCGTGCCTGGCGACCAAGCGTAACGAGCTGTCGCAGCGCGCCGCGCCCCGCCGTGCTCATGCCGACGATGCGAGCGCGGCGTCCTTCCTGCAGGGCCGATGCGAGCACCTCGGCGGCGCCCGCCGTTCCACCATCGACGAGCACCACGATCGGCCGGCCATCGGCCAGGTCGCCGGGGGTCGCGCCCGACCGCCGTGCGATGGCGTCTCGCCGGGAGACCAACCGCACGATCGGACCGGACTGCAGGAACGCATCAGCCACCGCCCGCGCGCCGTCGAGATCGGTTGCAGCCGTGCTGCGGAGGTCGATCACCACGCCCCGGGTCCTGGCGGGCGTGCCCTCGATGCGATGTCGCGCCCACGATCGCGCAAGCGCATCGCCGGTTTGCCCAGACAGCGCAGCGATGCGAACGCGCGAGACGCCGGAGATGACCTCGTCGATGGTCACGTCCTGATCACGCGGCTGGGATCGCTCGAGTGTCACCTCTTCGGCACCGCGATCGGTCCCCTTCCTCTCGACGGTGAGACGCACGCTCGTGCCCGGGACGCCTTCCAGCACCGCATGTGTCATGACGAGATAGGGAAGCTCGCCGACGGGCTCGCCATCCACGTGCGTGACGAGATCACCGGCCTTCAGGCCGGCTCGCGCAGCCGGACCGGCATCCCGCGCGGCGACGATCCGATAGCCCTTCCGCTCCTGCCGCCGCTCTGCGGGCTCGCGGCGGATATCCAGGCCGACGCCCGCTCCGCCGCCGGGAACGAAACGGGCGACACGGCGCAGATCCTCGCGCGTATAGAGTTCGGCCTCGGGATCGACGCGGGCGAGCAATCCTTCGATTGCGCCGGCGATCAACGCGCTCTTGCGCGGGGCCTCGATATGCCAGTCGCGGGCGATGCGCATGGTGCGCAGCATCAACTCGAGCCGTGCTTCGAGCGAGACGGCGCGTTGCGACGCGGACGAGGGCCGGTTGCCGCTCTGAGCCAACACGGCCGACGAGCTCGTCCAAGTGAGCACCGCTGCCAGCATTGTGAAAGCCAGACCGCGGCACCCGATGATCGTCATCCCGGCCTCCACACTTCTCGCTGCGGACCTCCTACCTGTCGTCCGTCGGCGTCCGCAAACTGAACGATGCGACGATGCCTCGCCGAAACGAATGGTCTGAATGGCAGCCGAAGAGCGGCTGCCACTCGCTTCGCTCGCGGCATGTCGTCTCGGTCACGTCACCGGTTCCACGGGCCCGCGCTCACTTCTTGCCGGCGTCGGGAACTGCGTCCGTCTTGGCGGCGCCGTCATCGGATTTGGCAGCGTCCGCCTTGTCTGTGGCGTCATCCCTGGCCGCTGGCGCCGGCTCGGGAATCTCGCCGCGCATCAGCTTCAGCGCGTACTGGAGCTGCGTGTCCTTCTCCGGCTCCTTGGGCACGTAGGCCGACGAGCCGGATTCTTCCTTCTTGTTCTTCTTCGCGTCGTCACCCTTCAGGTGCCCTCTGAGGCTCGCCTCGCCGCGCGGCCGCTCGGCCCGTTTCGGCTTCAACTCGTCCGGCAGATCCTGCTCGATCACCACATCGGGTGTAATGCCCTTCGCCTGGATCGAGCGGCCGGACGGCGTGTAGTAGCGCGCCGTCGTCAGGCGAAGCGCACCGTTCTGACCAAGCGGAATAATGGTCTGGACAGAGCCTTTGCCGAACGAACGCGTGCCGATGACCAGGGCCCGCTTGTGGTCCTGGAGCGCACCCGCGACGATCTCGGATGCCGACGCCGAGCCGCCGTTGATGAGCACGAGAACACGCTTTCCGTCCGTGATGTCGCCGGCGCGGGCGTTGGAGCGTTGCGTCTCTTCGAGATTGCGCCCCTTGGTCAGCACGATGGCGCCTTGCTCGAGGAAGTCATCGGAGACATTGATCGCCTGATCCAGAAGCCCGCCCGGATTGTTGCGAAGATCGATGATGTAGCCCTTCACCGGCTTGCCGAGCTTTTTCTTCAGCGCGTCGATCTGTTTCACGAGATTGGCGTGGGTCTGCTCGTTGAACGTCGAGACCTTGGCGTAGATGATGTCGTCCTCGAGACGAGACTTGACGGCATTGATCCTGATGACGTCGCGCGTGATCTTGATGTCGATCGGCTCGTCAGCGCCTTTGCGGACAATCGTGAGCGTGATCGGCGTATTGACCGGTCCGCGCATTTTCTCGACGGCCTGTTCCAGGGTCAGGCCGACGATCTGCTCGCCGTCGAGATGCGTGATGAGATCGTTGGCCTGGAGGCCCGCCTTGGCGGCTGGCGTGTCGTCGATCGGAGACACGACCTTGACGATGCCGTTCTCCATGGTGACCTCGATGCCCAGGCCACCGAACTCGCCGCGCGTCTGCACCTGCATGTCGCGGTAGTTCTTGGGGTTCAGGTAGGCCGAATGCGGATCGAGGCCGGCGAGCATGCCGTTGATGGCGCTGTCGATGAGCTGCGCATCGTCGGGCTTCTCGACATAGTCGGAGCGGACGCGCTCGAGCACGTCGCCAAACAGATCCAGCTGCTTATAGATCTCGGCATTCGGCGACGTCGCCGAGTAGGTCCGCGTCACGTTGAGCACGGTGGTAAGACCGGCCGTGCCTGCCAACAGCATGAAAGTCCAGAACGCATAGTCGGTCTTGCGCATCAGCCTTGCACCTTCTGTGTGCCTTCGCTTGCCCACCACGGATCAGGGTCGATCGAGCGTCCGTCCTTGCGGAGCTCGACGTAGAGTACGGGAGCGTTGGCCGGCGGCTTCGCCTTGCCCCCACGCGGTGCTCCGTTCATGAGCCCAACAGGCTCACCGGCAAGCACAAACTGCCCAAGCTGCACATCGACCTGCGACAGGCCAGCAAGCAGCATATGGTAGCCGTCTCCCCCATTTATAATCAAGATTTGGCCGTAACTACGGAAAACTCCGGCGAACACGACCCAGCCATCCATGGGCGAGACGACCTGGGCCGCGGCACGTGTCTCGATGACGATGCCGCTCGACCGGTTCGTGTGAGCTTTGTCACCAAATCCGATGATGCGCCGACCCTGCACGGGAAGCGGCAAGCGGCCTTTGGCCTGGGCGAAAGGGATGGCCGGCTGGATACGGCCGGGATGGAAGCTCGCCATGCGCTGCGACGTCGGCGCCATGACGATTGCGGAGGGAGGCTTCACGACCGGAGCCGATGGAACGGTGAGCGCCGCCGACGAGGCCGCGGGAGGTGCTGCATCCGCCGGCCGCGGCTCAATTCCGGGTTGAGCCGAACCGGGTGACAACATGGCGACGGGCTTTGCGGCCGGGGTCGGCGCCAGCTCGCTCATCTGCTGGGCGACGACGCGGTCGAGTCGCGCGATCAGCTCGTTGAGATCAGTCACGCTGCGCGAAATCTCGGCGGCCTCCTGGCGCACGCGATCGAGGGAGCCCTTGCGTTCGGCGAGCGACTGGCGGCGCAACTCGATGAGGGCCGAGAGCTGGGTGCGTGCGTCGTTGAGACGCTGCGTCTCGGTCCGCAGTCGCTCGCCCTCGGCGCGAATATTGCCCATGACGCGACTGAGATCGTCGAGCTTCGTGGCGAGCGCAAGCGCCTGTGTCCGCAACTGGGGAAAAGCCGACGCAAGCATCATGGCGCTGCGAACCATGACCAGGGCGTCCTCGCGGCGCGTGATCATGACCGGAGGTGGATCGCGTCCCATCCTCTGCATTGCGCCGAGCAGGCGTGCGATGGAGCCGTGGCGTTCCTCCAGAGAGCCGCGCAACAGCTTCTCCTGGGCCTCGAGCTCCCCCAGGCGACCCTCGATGGCTGTGAGCTGCCCTTCGCTCGTCTGGATACGACTAGCAGTCTCGACGAGACTGCGACCGAGACGCTCGCGCTCGGCCCGGATCTGGTCGACATCGGTGGCAAGCCCCTGCTCCAGGGCCTGCTTCTGGCGCAGTGCCGCCTCGGCCTGTTCGAGCCGCTGGCGAGCCTCGACTTTCGTCTCGGCCGCGACGGGCGCAGACCGAGTGATCAACACAGCGGCGCAGATCGTCGCGATCGCCGCTATGGCGGCGAGGCAAGATCGGTCTTGCCGATCCTGAACTGGCTTCCCGCTGGCTCGACCGGCCCGGCTCCCCACTGCGTTCTCCGACACCCGCCCGAATGGAGGCTACGCTTGATCCTGACAGCCGCGTTTGCGACGCACACCAACGTGCGACACCGACGGCGTCAGGAATCAAACAAGGAGAACAATACGGCATTTGTGGCACCAGAACGATTAAACATCGCAGGAAGTTGACCTCGAAGTACCGTAAGAGTACCGATAGGCTTCTTCGCTTGCCGCAATGCACATGAATCGTGGTGGCGCGCACTGCTGGGACAGGCTTCCCGTTATCGCGGGGCCGGCAGCTTGGCGGACGGTCGGAGGCATGGCGCACAGGCCCGCCTCGGGGATGGAACGGAGCTTGCACATGACCGGCGCGATGGTTCACCTCACGGTGCTGGCGGCACTCTGCGTCTTCGGCGTTCTCCTCGCAGGGCTGTGGAACATGGCGCGAAGCGGCACCAATGCCAATCTCAGTCAGAAGCTGATGCGCTGGCGCGTCGGCCTGCAATTCCTGGCGATCGTCATCACGATGCTGACGATCGCGCTCGTGAAGAATTGACCGCCGACAGATTTCATCGTCGTTGTTTCAGCCTTGACCGTGGGATGTGCGCGGCTAGCTTTGCCGCGTGCCGGATGCAGCTCGAACGGATTGCCGCACATGGTCGTCTTGAACAAAATCTATACGCGAACCGGCGATAGCGGCACGACGGCGCTCGGCACCGGTGAGCGCGTGCCGAAGCAGGCGCCGCGCATCTGGGCCTACGGCACGGTCGACGAGACCAATGCTCAGGTTGGCATGGCGCGGCTCAGCCTCGGCGAGGAACCGGCGCTGGATGCCGCCCTCGCGCGCGTCCAGAACGATCTCTTCGACCTCGGCGCGGACCTGTGCATCCCGGATCGTGGAGCTCCGCCGAGTTGGGCCGGCCCCGACTACCAGCCGCTGCGCATCTCGGCTGCCCAGGTCAAACGCCTCGAGAACGAGATCGACAGCATGAACGAGGCCCTCGAACCGCTCAGGTCGTTCGTGTTGCCGGGCGGCACACCGGCGGCTGCAGCGCTCCATGTCGCGCGCACCGTCTGTCGCAGAGCCGAGCGGCACATGGCTGAGCTCGCCAGCCTGCCTGACGAGCCGGTCAGCGACGACGCAATGCGCTACATCAACCGTCTGTCGGACTATCTTTTTGTTGCAAGCCGCTACCTCAACGCGCGCAGCACGGGTGATGTGCTCTGGGTGCCTGGCGCCAATCGGTAGACGACGCGCAGCCAACACAGCTTGCGAGGCTTCATCCGTGTTCGTGCCGATCTCCGACGACAACCCCCTCCGCACGATCGCCTGGCCGATGGTCACGGTGCTGCTGATCGTCACGAATGTCGTGGTCTATGTACTCGAGTTGACGCCAACCGGTCAGCACGTCGCCGCGACATTCGCCGTGATCCCGCGCGAGCTGTTCGGCGTCGGGATCATCGGCGGCGCCGCCAACGGCGCGCATGATCGTCTGGCCTTTCCAGAAGGGCTGACGCTGATCACCTACATGTTCCTGCACGGCGACCCCCTTCATCTCGGCGGCAACATGCTGTTCCTCTGGGTGTTCGGCGACAACGTCGAGGACGCGATGGGGCATGGCCGTTTCCTGGTGTTCTATCTGCTGTGCGGGATCGCCGGTGGGCTTGTGCACGCGATCAGTGCCGAATACGGCTTCGCGGCCCTCTTGATGAAAAGCCCGCTCGGTGCGGGCGGTGCCGGACAAATTCCGCTGATCGGCGCGAGCGCGGCGGTGGCTGGCGTCATCGCCGCCTACCTGATGCTGCACCCCTTCGTCCGGGTCTGGGTGATTGCGTTTCGCTTCATCCCGCTCAGAATCAGCGCAATGCTCGCGCTCGGGGCTTGGATTCTCACGCAATTTGTCATGCTGCTGGTGCCGGATGTCGGCCCGGTTGCCTGGTGGGCCCACATCGGGGGCATAGCGGCGGGGGCACTTTTGATCGTCGTGATGCGGCGCAAAGACGTCCCGCTGTTCGGCCGGCCCCAGCCCGCGGCCCCCTGATATCGCGGCTTTTCCACCGGTTCTGCCGCATCGTCGCCGAGGTCGGCCGAAAAGAGCTTCGCAACCGCAGCATGATGGCCTTCGATGGGCGCGAATCGGGCGTTGCACAGGGGGCATATTGCCTCGGGCCGTCACGAAAGTATCGCACCGCACAAAAAGTCGTTATAGTTGTGCCGAATGAGGCGTCTTGGCATGCCCGATTGGCGGGCTAGCCGGCATACCGTCGAGACACCTTGCCCCAAGAAGACCTTGGCCGATCGACTTTTTCGTCACAAAGTCGCCGAGCCCCGGAAGTCACAGGCTGCCTGGACACTAGGCATTCGGTCCAAGGCATGAACCCAGCCAACGAGCGAAATTCGATCTGGAGAGCGAGGAGACGATGAAGGTTTTGGTCCCGGTCAAGCGGGTCGTCGACTATAATGTCAAGATCCGCGTGAAGAGCGACGGATCGGGCGTCGAGCTGGCCAACGTGAAGATGTCCATGAACCCCTTCGACGAAATTGCCGTCGAGGAGGCCCTTCGCATCAAGGAGAAGGGCCAGGTCACCGAGATCGTCGCCGTTTCGATCGGGCCGCCGAAGGCGCAGGAGACGATCCGGACAGCTCTCGCGATGGGGGCCGACCGCGGCATCCTGGTCGATGTCGGCGACGAGACCGTCGAGCCGCTGGCCGTCGCCAAGCTGCTGAAGGCGATCGTCAAAGCAGAGCAGCCGGGCCTCGTGATCCTCGGCAAGCAGGCCATCGACGACGATTGCAACCAGACCGGCCAGATGCTGGCGGCGCTGACGGGTTGGGCGCAGGGCACGTTCGCCTCGAAGCTCGTCATCGAAGGCGAGAGCCTCAAGGTCACACGCGAGGTCGACGGCGGCCTCGAGACCATCTCGCTCAAGATGCCCGCCATCGTCACGACAGACCTTCGCCTGAACGAGCCGCGCTATGCATCGCTGCCGAACATCATGAAGGCGAAGAAGAAGCCACTCGACACGAAGAAGCCCGCCGACCTCGGCGTCGACGTCAAGCCGCGCCTGACGGTGATCAAGACCACGGAGCCGCCGGGCCGCAAGGCCGGCATCAAAGTGGGCTCGCCGGCTGAGCTCGTGGCGAAGCTCAAGGATGCGGGGGTGATCTGACATGAGTGTTCTTCTTCTTGCGGACCACGACAGCCAGACGCTGGGCTCGGCCACGCTCAAGGCGATGAGTGCCGCCAAGGCGCTCGGCGGCGATGTCCATGTGCTGATCGCTGGCTCGGGTTGCGGTGCGGCTGCCGAGCAGGCGGCCAAGCTCGACGGCGCCGCCAAGGTACTCGTCGCCGATGGTCCACAGTACGGCAACGCCCTCGCCGAGGAGCTTGCCGCCCTCATCGTACCGATGATGGCCGACTACTCGGCGCTGGTCGCGGCGTCGACCGCGTCGGGCAAGAACGTGCTGCCGCGCGTGGCGGCTCTGCTCGACGTGATGCAGGTTTCCGACGTCATCAAGATCGAATCGCCCGACACGTTCGAGAGGCCGATCTACGCCGGCAATGCCATCCAGACCGTGAAGTGCGGCGAGCCGAAGAAAGTGCTCACGGTTCGCACCGCCTCCTTCCCGGCGGTCGAGCTCACGGGATCGGCGCCGATCGAGAAAGTTGCCGCGGCCGCAGTCGCGGGCCTCTCCACATTCGAGAAGGCCGAGCTGTCGAAGTCGGATCGGCCCGAGCTGACCGCAGCGCGCATCGTCATCTCGGGCGGGCGCGGCCTTCAGTCCGGCGAGAACTACACGAAATACATCGAGCCGATCGCCGACAAGCTCGGTGCAGCCATGGGGGCCTCGCGTGCCGCCGTCGACGCCGGCTTCGTGCCGAACGACTTCCAGGTCGGCCAGACCGGCAAGGTGGTGGCGCCGGAACTCTATATCGCGGTCGGAATCTCAGGTGCCATTCAGCATCTGGCCGGCATGAAGGACTCGAAGATCATCGTCGCCATCAACAAGGACGAGGAGGCGCCGATTTTCCAGGTGGCCGACTACGGTCTCGTGGCAGATCTCTTCACGGCGCTGCCCGAGCTTGGGGCAGAGCTCGACAAGGCCGGCAAATAGGGCGAGACAAGGCGCCCCGTGGTGGGCGTCCGAGGAACCAGTGATGGATGCAATCGTGAAACCGAAACGCACTTCGGGCGCTCCCCAGCCAGCCAGCATTCAAAAGGTTGGCGTCATCGGCGCCGGGCAGATGGGCAACGGCATCGCCCACGTCTGCGCCCTCGCCGGCTATGACGTCCACCTCAACGACCTCAAGAAGGATGCTGTCGAGGCTGCTCTCGACAGCATCAAGAGGAACATGGTCCGCCAGGTCGGCCGCGGCCTGATCGCCGAGGCGGACATGGACCGGGCGCTCGGCAGGATCGTCTACGCGCCGACCCTCGACTCTCTCGGCGCTTGCGACCTTGTCATCGAGGCCGCTACCGAGGACGAGGCGATCAAGCGCAAGATCTTCAGCGATCTGAGGGGCAAGACGAAGCCGGAAGCGATCCTGGCCTCCAATACGTCGTCGATTTCGATCACGCGGCTGGCCGCAACGACGGTGTCACCCGAACGTTTCATCGGCATCCATTTCATGAACCCCGTGCCGGTGATGCAGCTCGTCGAGTTGATCCGCGGCATTGCCACCGAGGACGATACGTTCGCGACCGCTCGCACATTCATCGAGAGCCTCGGCAAGCAGACGGCGGTGTCGGAAGATTTTCCGGCGTTCATCGTCAACCGCATTCTTCTGCCGATGATAAACGAGGCGATCTACACGCTCTATGAAGGCGTCGGATCTGTCGAGGCGATCGACAAGGCGATGCGGCTCGGCGCCAACCACCCGATGGGACCGCTCGAGCTCGCCGACTTCATCGGCCTCGATACATGCCTCTCGGTCATGCAGGTGCTCTACGAGGGCCTGGCGGATTCGAAGTATCGCCCCTGCCCGCTGCTCGTGAAGTACGTCGAAGCCGGCTGGCTTGGACGCAAGACGAAGCGCGGCTTCTACGACTATCGCGGCGAGGCGCCCGTACCGACGCGCTGATCGCGGCGCCACCGCATCGGCTCGGCTCGCAATTCGTCGCGGCCCGCTTTCATTCCGAAGGCGGGCCGCCTGCTTTGATGCGCCCCACGATCCGTTCAATCGGCCCCGCAGACCTGCCCTTGAACCGCACTTGCTGCGCGTGGCGCCAAGTGCCATCGTTCCGCATGGCTGCGCGAGCCTCGGGCGGAGGCCGTGCGCCCGCATCCTGGAGTGCGAAAGCATGAAGTTTGGTTTTTCTGACGAGCAGCAGGAATTCCGGTCGATCGTCCGTCGGTTCATGGACGACAAATCGCCCACCAGCGCCGTCCGGCGATTGATGGAAACCGAGGCCGGCTACGACGCGGATGTTTGGCGCAGGCTGAGCCAGGATCTGGGCCTCACCGCGGTCCATATCCCCGAGGCCTATGGCGGTCAGGGCTTCGGCGTCAGCGACCTTGCCATTGCCGTCGAGGAGATGGGGCGGGCGCTGTTGTGTGCGCCCTACTTCGCGTCCACCGTTCTCGCTGCCACAGCCATCTTGAAAGCCGGCAACGAGGCCCAGAAGGCCGCGCTGCTGCCCGCCATCGCTTCAGGCACGACGATCGCGGCGCTCGCCTTCACCGAGGACAACGGCCGATGGGACGCAGACGGTGTCGGCATGACTGCGACATCGAACGGCGGCCGGTGGCGCCTGACGGGCCACAAGAGCTTCGTCATCGACGGGACTACGGCCTCGTTGCTCGTCGTTCTCGCGCGACGCCCCGGCACGACAGGCGGCGACGGCCTCTCGCTCTTCACGGTCGCGGAAAAGGCTGCGGGCCTTTCGCGCCGGCCCCTCGCCTCGATGGACCCGACGCGCAAGCTTGCCCGCCTCACGTTCGAGGAGGTCGAGGCCCAGCTTCTGGGCGACGAGGGCGCCGCCGCAGGCCCACTTGGCCAGACACTCGACATCGCCGCCATCTGCCTCGCGCACGAGATGGTCGGCGGCGCCGAGCAGCTTCGCGAGCAGGCGATCGAGTTTGCCGGTCAGCGCTACCAGTTCGGGCGGCCGATCGGCTCGTTCCAGTCCTTGAAGCACAAGGCCGCCGACATGCTGCTCGAGGTGGAACTGGCCAAGTCCGCGGCCTATTATGCGGCTGCCGCCGTCGATGAAGGTGATGCCGACGTGCCCGCGCTCGCCTCGCTCGCCAAGGCTGCCGCCTCGGACGCCTATATGCAGACCGCCATTCATTCCGTGCAGATCCACGGCGGCATCGGCTTCACCTGGGACAACGACACGCACCTGTGGTTCAAGCGCGCGAAAAGCTCGGAGGTCTTCCTCGGCGGACCCGAATATCACCGCGAGCGTCTGATGCAGGCCTGGAACGCGTGAGCGAGGACAAACCCACATGAGCGAATTGAACGCAGAGACTGTCCGCGCCGAGGTTCGCGCCTGGCTCGAGGCCAACTGGGATCCGAACCTGGGGCTGCTCGAATGGCGCAACAAGCTGATCGACGCTGGCTGGGGTGCGCCGCATTGGCCCAAGACCTGGTACGGGCGTGGCCTGCCGGTCGGCCTGGTGCCCGTGGTCGACGAGGAGATGGAGCGCGTCGGCGCTGTCGGTGTGGCCAAGATGGGCATTCGCACCCTCGCCGCCGCCACCATCCTCGCGCATGGCACGGACCTGCACAAAGAGAAGTTCCTGCGCCGCATCCTCACCGGCGAGGATACGTGGTGCCAACTCTTCAGCGAGCCGGGCTCGGGCTCCGATCTGGCGGGAGCACTGACGCGCGCCGAACGTCGCGGCAACAAGTGGATCGTCAACGGTCAGAAAGTCTGGAATACCAGCGCTCACAAGGCGGACTGGGGCCTGCTGCTCGCGCGCACCAACCTCGATCTCGTGAAGCACAAGGGACTCGCCTACTTCATCATCAACATGCGGCAGCCGGGCGTCCAAGCCGTGCCGCTGAAGCAGATGAACGGGCATGCGTCGTTCAACCAGGTGTTCTTCACCGACGCCGAGGTCGAGCCCGAGATGATGCTGCTCGACGACGGCGACGGCTGGAAGGTGGCCACGACCACGCTGATGCACGAGCGGCGCGGCGCCGATGGAATGCGCCGGCATGCCGAGGTGGCCAAGCGGCCGGAGCGGATCTACCAGGAGGCAGCCGAGGAGGCCGCCATCGCGCTGCAGCCTTACACGTGGTATCCGCAGCGCACCGGTCGCGTCGACCTGCTGATCGACCGCGCCAAGGCGACGGGCAAGAACACCGATCCGGTCGTTCGACAGGAAATCGCGAAGGTGCTGATCCTGGCGAAGTCGATGGAATGGACCGCGCGACGCGCCCGCGTCGCCCAGGAGCAAGGCCGCCCGCAGGGGCCCGAGGGCTCGCTCGGCAAGCTTGCGGCGAGCTACGTGGCCCGTGCTGCGGCCCGAGCGCACACGTTGATCAGCGGCGCGGATGCCATGCTGACCGGTCCCGAAAGCCCGCTCGGGGGCGTCATCGCCGAAATCCTGGTCTCGACGCCCGCCATCTCGATCGCCGGCGGCACGGACGAGATTCAGAAGAACATCATTTCCGAGCGCGTGCTGAACATGCCCAAGGAGCCGCGGACCGATACCGACCGGCCGTTTCGCGAGGTGCCGAAGAACGCCGAGCGGAAATAGGCCGCGGGCCGGTGGCAGCGGCCTGCCCGCCGCCATCCGGGAGGCGGCATCCCCGCGCTGGCTCCCCTCGTCCCGCGCCCCGGCGCCGCTGGCTCGGCTCTAACCCTGCGCCCTCTGACCATAATCCGCGAACAGCTCGACGACGCGCTCCATTTCGTCGCCGTCGAGCAGCTTGGCCTTGCCGATAGACAGCACCCTCGCATACTGCTCCGCCAACAGCTCGACCTCGCCCGCCAGCTCCAGCGCGGCGGCGCATGACGCCCCGACGGCGATCTGCCCGTGGTTGGCCATCAGACAGGCGTTGCGCTTCTTGAGCCCTTTCACCACGTGACGTGAAAGCGCCTCCGTGCCGAAGGTTGCATACGGCACGAGCGGGATGTTTTTTCCCCCCGCAACCGCCACCATATAGTGGAAGGCTGGAATTTCCCGGTGCGCGCAGGCGAGAACGGTAGCGTGGAGGGAATGGGTGTGGACGACGGCTGAAACGTCGGTGCGCGCGGCATAGACGGCGAGATGGAAGCGCCACTCGCTGGACGGCTTGCGCTCGCCGTCTCTTGTCTCGCCGGTTGGGCCGACGAAGACGATATCGTCACGCGACAGGGTCTGGTAAGCGAGACCTGACGGCGTAATCAGCATGCCCGCGCGGAAGCGGCGGGACACGTTCCCCGACCGTCCCGGAGACAATCCGCGACGGCTCATGGCAAGCGCGGTCTCCAGGACCTCGAGCCGCGCCTCGTCCTCGCCGGCGCTGGTGTCCGTTCCGCTTGCTGACGTTGGGTCCATGATGCCGACCTCCGCATGCTCCCTGTCGTGCTGCGCGTGACAGGATAGAGTTCCGCCCCGATACTGACAGCCAAAGCTGCAGACATTGCAAAGACAAGCCTTCAGGAGCCCGACGCCTCATGAGCGACGACACCATCTCCCTCACCGTGCTGACCGGCTTCCTGGGGTCCGGCAAAACCACGCTGCTGAAGCGGTTGATCAACGATCCGGCGATGGCGGGCACGGGGGTCATCATCAACGAATTCGGCGAGGTGGGCATCGACGACACGCTGGTCGAGAAAATCGATGACGATGCGGTGCTGCTACCCTCGGGCTGCGTGTGTTGCGAGGTTCGCGGCGATCTCGTCGAGGCACTGGAGCGCATGCACACCCGCTCGCTCTGGGGTGACATTCCAAAGGTGCGCCGCGTCGTTCTCGAGACGACGGGCCTCGCCGATCCGGCGCCCATCATGCACACGATCATGACGGAAGAGCGGGTCTATCGCATCTATCAGCTCGACGGCGTCGTCACGACGGTGGATGCCCAGCATGGCCTCTCCCAGCTCGACCAGCATTTCGAGCCCGCCAAACAGATTGCGGTCGCCGACCGCGTGGTAGTGACGAAGACGGATCTCGTCGATCCGGCCGACGCGGCGCGCCTGGAGGCCCGCATTCGGGCGCTCAACAGATCGACCATCATCACGCGCGCCGTCCAGGGCGCGATCGCGCCGTCAGAACTGGTCGGACTTGGGGCCCATGAGCCGGCGCTTGTCGGTTCTGATCCGGAAAAGTGGCTGGCGGCGGGCAGGTTCGAGCCGGATCACGAGCACGGCGAACATGATCACGGCCACACCTGCGGGCCGGACTGCGCCCATGACCACCATGGACATGGTCATGCGGCCGCCGAGACGGCCGGGCACCGCCACGAGCACGCCTGCTCGGACGCGGACTGCACGGATCCAACGCATCATCACGAGCATCTGCATGGCATCGGGTCGTTCTGCCTGACCTTCTCCGAACCGCTCGAGGGCGCCGAGATGTCGAATGCGCTCAGCCTGCTCGGCCAGCTCTACGGTCCCAAGCTGCTGCGGGTGAAGGGCATCCTCAACATCAAGGACCAGCCGCGGCCGTTCGTCGTACACGGCGTACAGCACATCTTCTATCCGCCGGACACCCTGAAGACCTGGAAAGGCGACGATCGCCGCTCGCGGATCGTCTTCATTACCAAGGACTTGCCAGAGACCACGGTGCGCCGGCACTTCAAGCCGTTCGTGGGCGAAGCGGAGCCGGCGACGGCCCCGGCAGGCTGACGGTCCGAACCAGTCACACGGCTCGCCGCTCCGGCGAGGACCGCCGGTCCGCACGTACATCCACGTCGCACAGATGATGCTTGTTCAGCCGAAGCGGCTCTGCTATCGAGTGCGCCTTCCCAAACGATGCGGTCGTGGCGGAATTGGTAGACGCACTAGCTTGAGGGGTTAGCGCCGCAAGGCGTGGAGGTTCGAGTCCTCTCGACCGCACCATTCGCATCGAAGCCTTTCGATGCGCCGATTTTCAAAGACGTCGTCCACCGCACGAGGCCACATCAAGGCCCGCTTCGTGGACGTGACGATCGGCTGTGCAATTGAATTTTGCACCACGCGGTTGGCAACGCTCGATTTGTTCAATCAAGCTCGAGCCGCGGATGGCCGCTGCGACTGCTTCAATCTCGAGGCGCAGGCCGAGCGGCTGGTCTTTGCTCGGCGCCATAGCAGGCCCGCAACGACAAAGGGCCGGCACTGGTGTGCCGACCCTCCTTTTGACTTGACGAGCATATTGCAGCCGGTCTGCTTCGACCGGCCGCACGCGGTTCAGTAGGTGACCTTGGCCGTCGCGATGAAGCGCTCGTCGCAACCAAAGAGGCGAGCCGAGCAGAAGCCGCCGCTGTTGCTGACGTCGGTATCCCAGTAGCGGAAGTCGAGCGAGAAGTTATCGCCGAAGCCGAGTGTCAGGCCCGAGTTCCAGTACAGGTAGCTATCGTCGCCATTACCGAACACCGCGCGATAGGCGGCATCGTCTCCGACCTGATAGCCGAGGGTCGAGCTCCAGGTCGGCGTCACGCCCCGGATCGCAGCGAAGGCCTGCGAGAAGGCACCCTCGATCGTGAAGACCTCACCGGTCTTGCCGGTATACTCGGGCGAGTAGAAACCGGTGACACCGATCGTGGCATCTTTCCACGGGCTACCGCTCGCTCCGACCTTGATTTCGACGTAGTCGAGCTCGGCGCCGGGATCGAACGCGTTCGGATAGACGTAGTAGATGACGCCGATATCGAACGTCACCGGGCCGAGGACCGGTTTTATGCCGGCATAAATGTCGACTTCGGCGTGGGCGATGTCCTTCGGGCCGCCGCCGGGACCGGGATTGACATCGCCGAAATCGATGGTCGACGACCAGATGCCCGCGTAGAGCCACTTGTAGGTGGCGTCGATGCCGCCCTGAACCGCCGGACGCTCCTTCGACTGCGAGAATCCGCGAAACACGTAGTCACTCGTGGCAGAGAAGTTGGCACTCCACTGGAGATCGCGCTTGGGCTCCTCCATCGGACCGTCTTTGATGCTACCGCCGGCCAGAGCCGGCATTGCCAGTCCGCAAACAGCCAACGCGGCAAATCCGGCTTTCAGTCCCCCGAACATCCCAATCCCCATCCTACTTCTCCGAAATCTCGACCAATGCCCAGGCACGAATCGTCCTGTCATCCCGGCTACAATCATCTGTATCTAGAAGTGTTCTCAAGTCCGAGAATTGAGCATTTCGGCTTTCCCAGCGGCGCTGTGGCTAGCCAGTAACGAGCGGAAACATATGCCTATTTCGGAATCTTCTGACGCATGAAAAACGGGCATCTGATCTTTGCCGCGGACGGCGGCCGCGCTCGTATCTGCCCATTTTGGCGGCAACTTGCCGCGGACCGGCGGTTGCGTTGTTATATCGTCGACCGCAGACCTCACGCGTTGGAAGGAAGTACGTGAGCCAAACAGATCGAACCCCGCGCGTCGCACTCGTCACGGGTGCCAGCCGGCGCATCGGAAAGTGTGTAGCCGTCGATCTCGCCCGGGACGGATGGCGGCTGGTTGTTCACTACGGCTCCCATGCAGAAGAGGCCGAAGGCGTTCGCGCCGAGATCGTGGCAGCCGGCGGCCACGCCATCACGGTCGGCGGCGACCTCGCGGACAGCCAGACGGTCGAGAGGCTGTTCGATGCGTGCACTCGCGCGATGGGGCCGGTGACGTGCCTCGTCAACAATGCCTCACTTTTTATCGAGGATTCGATCGACCGCCTTGATCCGGTTGTGTGGGACCGCCAGTTTGCCGTGAACCTGCGTGCACCGGTCCTCCTCGCCAAGGCCTTCGCCGAGCGCCTGCCGCCGGAGCTCGAGGGTAATATCGTGAACATCGTCGATCAGCGGGTGCTGGCGCCGACGCCGGACTTTTTCTCCTACAGCCTCTCAAAAGCCGGGCTTCTCACGGCAACTCGCATGCTGGCACAGGCGCTTGCCCCGCGCATTCGAGTCAACGGCATCGGTCCGGGCCCGGTTCTGCGCAGCGTCTACCAGGACGACGCCTCGTTTGCCGCAGAGGTCGACTCGACCCTTCTTCGACGGGCGACGACGCCCTCCGAGATCGCCGCAGCGGTGCGCTTCATTCTTGACGCGCCTTCGCTCACCGGTCAGATGCTGGCGCTCGATGCGGGGCAGCATCTCGTTTGGCGAGCGTCCGAATGAAAGTCTCGGCAACAGCCTATTCGATGGCAGCAAGCCTGAGAGGCGAGCCACAATGACCAGACGCAGCCCTCGCCGAATCTTCGTAACCCGCCTCGAGCTGATGGCGAGCGTCGGCATTTTCGAGGTCGAGCGGCGCTACGAGCAGCGCATCCATGTTTCCGTCGACCTGGACGTGGTCGACTCTTACGATGGCGTTTCAGATCGCCTCGACGATGTTCTCGACTACGGCACCATCATCGCTCGGGTGCGCGAGATCGTCAGCCAAAGGCACTTCAATCTCATCGAGACGCTTGCGGAACGTATCGCAGATGCGTGCCTTGCCGAGCCGGGTGTCGAGACGGCACGCATCGCCGTCGCCAAACCCGATATCGTGCCGGGTTGCGCGGAAGTCGGGATCGAGATCGAGCGACAACGCCCGGCCTAGGTGACGCTTCCCAGATCGTGCCGGTCGACGTTTGCGTCATCGAGCCAGCACGCTACGCCTCGCCCCATTTCAAACACCGAACATTCTTATTCGCGCCCAATTGGATTCCCACTCGCGCCCAAAACCTGCGTCACCATTCGATTCGGGGATTAACGGGGAATTAACGATAGGCGCTTAATCAACCATGAATTGCTACGCAGCCGCACTTTCGGACACAAGCGCGCGCAGCCAGTCGGGGGTTCCTTCATGACGCGTATGGTGGCCTTGGGCCTTGCCGCCGCAGTCTTGCAATTGTCAGCCACGCTGGCGCTGGCCGACGTGCCGGCCATCAAAATCTCCGAGAGAAACGCCGTCGAAAGCTGCGCCACACCCGGGCGGCTGATGGCATTTCTGAAGTCGCGCAACGAGCGGCTCGATCCCCGATTCGAAACGATCGCGGTCGAGTATATGCGTCACGGCGAAAAGCTTGGTCTGCGATGGGACTACACGTTCTATCAAATGCTGCTCGAGACGGGAAACTTGAGCTTCCGCGGCGACCACGGACGGCGAGGTGACGTCAGCCCGCGCCAGAACAATTTCGCGGGTCTCGGAGCGACGGGCCGGGGTGAGCCCGGCGAGAGTTTCCCAGACGTCCCGACCGGTGTTCTTGCCCACCTCCAACACGTGCTGCTTTATGCCGGGGAGACCATCGACAACCCGGTCGCCGAACGGACGCGGAAAGTTCAGGAGTGGGGCATCCTGAAGTCGATGCAGCGGCGTGCCCGCGGCTCGGTGACGTTCCGCGATCTGGCGCGCAAATGGGCGCCAGGATCCAACTACGTTTCAGGCCTCGAAGCGATCGCTCGACGCTTTCACGATGGCTTCTGCGATGCTCCAGACCCACACCCGGAGTGGATCGCCGAAGCACGTGGCACGAGGCCGGCGACGACCGTGGCAGACTCTCCCGCCCCGGCGGCGCCCGCATCTGGACCCGGGCACCCCTCGGGAGCCGAGCTTGCGCGGCGTGCGATTGCCGACGGCAAGGCTGCCGACGACGATCGGCGGAGCGGCCTCGGGGCTGGCGCTTTGCACCCTGCTCGGAACGCCGCTGCCGGCGCGCCCCCCGCCTATAGCATTCTCAACGCCCCCACGCCGGAGACCGAAAAGGTCGAATCGCCCAAGGAGACCAATCAGGCAGCGCCCATGACACTTGCAGCGGCGGCGGGCAGCATCGCGACCACGTCGCCGGCTGCGCCCACGACCAGCGGCCCGGCGCAACAGGCGAAACCTGCAAATAGCTGCAGGGTGTGGACCGCCAGCTACGGAGGGCAGAAGGCGCTGATCATTCGCGTCAAGTCGCACAAGGGGACCGATTTCACCGTGCTCGACGTGAACGAAGGCGCCGAGAAGCGCGAGGCGGAGGCCTATATTGCCGCCTACGCCAAAGGTGGCGACATCGAAGCGGAATTCGCGAGCCAGGCCCAGGCACTCGAAAGAGCCTTCGAGCTCTGCCCCGAGCGTTGACGACGAACCCCGGACGAGGGCACGCGAAGTGGCCGTCGTAAAGGTCGACAGTTCGAACGTCGACACCCGTTTCCCGGCCGGTGGACACCGGCCGCCAGTTGGAGTTGAGCCCCTATGACGGTGCGCCGCTCTCTCGTCGGGACGCCCGCTGTGCTTGGGATTGCCGTATCGGCCGCGATCGTGACGCTCTCGGTCGGCATTGGCCCGGCAGGTGCGCAGTCGCTGCCCGAGATCCGCATGAACGGCCATAACCGCGTTCCGGCCTGCGTGACCCCACAGCGCCTCATGCGATTTCTCGCCGACCGCAACCCCCGCATGGAGCCGAAGTTCCGCACGATTGCGAGCTCCTACAAAGCGCACGGCGAGCGGCTGAGGGTGCGCTGGGATTATGCCTTCTTCCAGATGATCGTCGAGACGAACTACCTGCTCTTCCGGACGGAGACGCGGAGGGGTGACGTCAGACCATCGCAAAACAATTTCGCCGGTATCGGCACGACGGGGGGCGGTGTCCCAGGCGACAGCTTTCCCGACGTTTCCACCGGCGTGCTCGGTCAAATGCAACATCTGATCGCCTACTCGGGCGAATGGGTGGACCGACCGGTCGCCCGACGGACGCGGGAAAAGCAGGAGCACATCATCGAGGCTTCGCGCCGGCTGCGACGGCCGGTGACCTTCCGCGATCTCGCCGGACGATGGGCCGTCGACCGACGCTACGCGCACTCGATTGCGCACGTGGCGAACAGTTATCGCGAGAGGTTCTGCACCGGGCGCGACACTGAGCCCGAACGAGACGAGCGTGCGCGGTCGCAGGAGATCGCGGCCGCACCTCCCGCACCACCGCCGACGCGACGGGAGGAGAATGTAACGCAGGCACACCGAAGCGGCCTTGACGATCTGACGTCCCGCCTCGCGGGCCCGTCGCCCCCACGCACGGTTCACCCCGCGCTTCCCTGCAGGGTCTTCACGGCCAGCTATGGTGGCACAAAGAACGTGCTCATTCGCCGCCAAGTGGGCGACGAGATCCAATATACGGCGCTGCAAGTTCTCGAAGGCCGCGAGGCTGGGTTGACCGAATCCTTCATTCGCACGCATGCCCAGGGGGGCGTCTCGATCGGCGAATTTCCAAGTCGCGAAGCGGCTCTGGCGAGCGCGTTTCATCAGTGCCCCGAGGGCGAGGCCGCCGCAGTCCATGGCGGCCGGGGCTGAGATTGCGGCGCGACCGGAGTCGTGGCGCGTCCGACGACGGAATTGGCACGGCGTCTGAAGCACCGAAGCTTCGGGCGCAGGCCGCAGACAGGCATCCGGTTAAAGGGGGCCCGCTTCCCCGGCTCGTTCAGGCGCCAAGGGCGACGTGCGATCCGGGGGGCGGTGCTGAGACGCAATCTTTACCGAGCAATTTCGATCTCGAAAGATCCGCGACGGCACAACTTGAACCGCGGCTCGCGCGAGCCGCGGTTCTGCATTGCGTGCATCGCTTTGTGTTCACGCAGCTCGTCGCTGGTCCGGAGCACGGCCCCGTGACAGCTCGCTCGCGATCAGTGCAACAGCCTTGTCCCAGGTGATCGGCCCGGCCGGAGCGCCAAGCCCCATCACGGCCACGGCGTCGCCGGGGCTGCCTCCGTCCCTGAATACGCGAGCCGAAATCTGGCGCGCCAAGCCGAGCGACTGCTGCCAGAGGATAGGATTGACGTGAGCGGGGAACTCGTCGTCGCCGGGCCGTGTCGAGGCGGATTCGATGTGAATACCCATGGGGACTTGCCTCTCTGTTTCGATCTCTACGGAACGACCCCCGCAGTGGGCGTGCCCGGCAAGCGCTTCGAGCAAATTTGACAGCTCTACGCGGGACCTTGCTATGAGCTGCTATCGGCTACCTTTCGGTGCTCCAGCTCTCAGCGCTTGCCGGTTCCTGAGAGTGGTACGATACGCCACTCACTATTTGCGGGTTCGGCGACGGGGATGGTCTCCACCCGATCGCCGTCCTCCATAAGGAGGGTCGGGGACGCACGCGACGCAACAGCACACAGATACGCAACATCACTCAGCACCAGACTTGCCGCATCACCGACAGATCGCCAGCCGTTGGGGGATGACCGCTCAGCCTGCTCCGGGGGGGCGGAGGCGACAAAGCGCGTCACGGCTTGGGATCCATCAATGAGCAAAAGGTGCACGACGCAGACTCTTGAGCAGGGGGAATGGGCGGTCGGGACTTGGAGGCACGCCAACTACAACCTCACCCGACGCGGGACACACGACACTGGTACGCACGACACCGGTACGCAAGGCACTGGCCGGAACGCGGCCGCACTCTACCGACGCAACAGACTGAGACACGACGCCAAGATCACTCTTCGTCGGCAATGGATCACGCAGACACTGATCAACCGGGGACGCGATACCTGGGACCGTAACGCGAGACGAAGCATCCTCGAGCCGTCGCCACTTACGCGAAACCTTTGCGGCGGCGGCTCGCCGTGCGAGCGACTTGAGCGCGAGAGGGATCGTGCTCGAGGGCATCTCGACGCGGGCCGACCGATACGCGGTCGACTGGGACGCTGACAGAACGCTGTACTCGGACGCAGGGAACTCGAACTGGTACGCAACCGATACGGACGCTGACGCAACAGACTGCAACTCGAACGCAACTCTACGAGACGCTGACGCCACCGACTGGAACTCGACGCAACCAGAACGCTCACTCACGCGACGCAACGAACGCAACACACCGAGGACCGGAATACGCTGATCCTTACGCACACCACCGCCACACCCCGTGGCCGAAAAATTGCTGGACGCTTCACCGCCCGTGGCCGCAATGCGGGCCGTTTCCGCGCGACGCTTGAACAAGATCTCCGCGGGTACCGGGCACCCTTTACGCGCTACGCAGGGCAACCGGGAGCGACTGACAACATCCATGATCCGGTGCCTCCCCTCGACCTCGCGTCCGGCGCAACACTGCGTCGTCCGCGAACGAAGGTTAATAAATCGTTGCCTCGTGGCGACACCATGACGAATTCAGGATTTGAATTCGGTATTTCTCTTGACGTTTATTCATCAAGACACATTTCGAGCCGCTGATTCCGGGCTTTTCCGCCCCCTGCAGCCGGATTTCGATGCATCTGTAATCGCTGTGGATAAGTCTGATTTCAGCGGAATCGCGTGGATGCCGCGAACGCCGCCTGCAGCGCGGCGACGAAAATCATGAATGAGGCGATGACATTCCAGCCGGCGAACGAGAGGCCGAGAAATCGCCATGAGGCTTCGTCGCAACGTATGACGCGCGTGCTGCTCAGGTTGCCGAGCACCGAACCGCCGCTTCCGATCGGCTTCAGCGCGCCCGGCGCCTGAGAGCACGTGTCCGGACCCGGCCAGAATTTCCACTCGACGCCGGAGTGATAGGCGGCGAGGCCGGCGTTGGCGAGAAAGGCGAGCGCGACGACAAAAAACACGAGGGTGGCCGCACGCGGAAACTCGGCGGCGACCAGAATGAGAGCAATAAAAAGCGCAGGGATGCCCGCATAGTAAGCGTAGCGTTGCTGGAAGCAGAGCGCACAGGGCTCGATACCCCAGACATGCTGGGCTGCGAGCGCGCCGAGGATTGCCGCGAGAGCCAGAAAAAAAGCTGCCGCACCGGCGCGGTAGGCTGGGTCTCTCTGAGGTGACACAACGCGTGACATCGGGCCTCCGCCGAGAGCTTCAGAGCACGTATCGAACAGCGATGAAGCCGCCGATCAGTATGACGACGAACGCGGTCGTGACCATGGTCAGCCGTTGTTCGATAAACGCGCGGATCGGCTCTCCGAACCAATAGAGTAAGGCTGCAACCAAGTAGAAGCGCATCGCGCGTGCGACGACGCTTGCCGCCATGAACGCCAGAAAGTTCATATGCGCGGCGCCAGCGAAGATCGTGAGCACCTTATAAGGGAAAGGCGTCCATCCCTTCGCAATGAGAATCCATGCGCCCCATTCGTTGAACCAGCGGGCAACCTCGTCGAAGCGGCCAGATTGACCGTAAAACGCCAGGATCGGTTGCCCGACGTACTCGAACAACAGATAGCCGATCGCATATCCTGCGGCGCCCCCGATGACGGACGCGAGGGTGCAAAGCCCTGCATAAAACCAAGCTTTTGCCCGGTTCGCGAGGATCATGGGAATCAGCATGATGTCAGGCGGAATCGGGAAGAACGAGCTCTCGGCGAACGAAACCGCCGCGAGCGCCTCCGGGGCCCGCTTGTGCGCGGCCATGCCCAGCATCCAGTCGTAAGCGCGTTGTATCATAGGCGGCTCATTAGGCGATCGATCCCGCTCTGTCCATGGGACACCCGAACCCTAGTCCTGCTCCCGGATCTTCCGTCGGCGCAAAAGAATATAGAGGGCACCCTCGCCACCGTGATGGGCAGCGGCCGGCTGACAGCCGATGACGATGGCACGCAACGGGGGCTCGGCGAGCCAACGGGGCACGCTGCGGCGCAAAACGCCGACCTCCTCCGTCTCCCACCACCCGGCGGCCGGTGACGCGGGTTGCTGACGGGTGCCGCCTTTGCCGGTGATGACCAGGACGGTGCGCAGGCCGCGAGCGCTCGCTTTCTGGAGAAATCCGGCGAGGCGTCCATGCGCGGCCGATTGCGTCAGGCCATGGAGATCGAGGCGCGCCTCGATCTCGATCGTGCCGGCCGCAATGCGCCGTGCCTTGCGCCGATCGACACCCGGAACCGAGCCCGGACGCGCGCTCGCAGCCGTTGCTGCACGCGGTGACGCGGCTGGTGGAGCCTCGCGGCGGGGTGGCGGCGTCTTGGCGGCGGCCTTTTGCAGCCGCTGAGGCCCCGGTGCTGTCGGCGGCTGCGTCGGACTCCCGGCCGGCGCCGCATCTGACTCCGCCTCGACGTCGGGAACGCGGCGCTTGCCTTTGCGCCGCCTATCCACCGACGCCACGACGTGCCGCCACAACGACCGATCTTCGGCGCTGATTGTGGGGCGTACTGGCCGCTTCGGCGGATTCCTCCCACCGCCGGCGCTCATTGCTTTGCTGGCGCTCGCCGGTCGACGACGGGCACGACGCGAGTGGCGTTTGGCACGAGGGCATAAAGGTGGCCAGGATGCCGGACGCCGCCTGCCTGGGCCTCGGCCGTTTCGCCCGTGCCGAAGTAGATGTCGGCGCGTTCTGGTCCTTTGATCGCTCCGCCGACATCGTGCGCCACCATGAGACGATTGAACGGACGGCTTTGGCCTTTCGGCGTCAAGGTCGGGCCGCTGACGTAGACCAGGCCTCCGAGGCGGTGGAAGTTCGGGTCGATCGCCAACGACCGGCCTGCGATGAGCGCGACGTCGAAGGCGCCATGTGGGCCGCGTGCATCGGCCGGCATCTCGCGAAAGAAAACGTAGGAGGCGTTCTGGTTCATGACCTCTTTCGCGCGCACCAGATCTGACTTGAGCCACCGCCCGAGCGCCCCCATCGACATCTTGTCGGCGGCCAGCAGGCCCTTGTCGATGAGATAACGGCCGATCGACGCGTACGGGTGGCCATTCTTGCCGTCATATTGGACGCGCACGAAGCTGCCGTCCTGCAACCGGATGCGCCCGGCTCCTTGGATCTGCAAGAAATAAATGTCGACCGGAGAGGCCAGATAAAGCAGTTCGAGGTTCTGGCCGGCGAGGGCACCCGCCTCGATTTCGGCGCGGGTGGAGAACGGCTCGAGGCCGGACGGAGTGCGCCGCGCGTGGCTGAGGCCGGCGTGCAATTCACGACGTTTTGCGTTTACGACGGTAACCAGGTCGGCAGGCCGCTTGAGTAACGGCGTCTGGAATTTGCCTCGAGGCGTTCGAGACCCATCGATGACCGGTTCGTAATAGCCGGTCAAAAGGCCTTCCGGCGCAGCGTGGAGAACGCGGTGCGGCTGGAATTGCCGTTCGAAGAACGCCCGCGCCGCAACGCGCGTCATCTTCGCCGGAAGTGCCATCGCCGCCTTGCATGCCGTCACGAGCGCCGCCGCTCCCTCGCCGGTCGGCTTCCCCGCCTTGCCGGCGATGACTTGCGGGCACGAGGACTGAAAGGCCTTCAGTGCCGCCGCGTGGTCGTCGTCGGCCCATCCCGGCAGATCACCGAACGCGAGAGGTTCGAATGTCGTCCCGCCGATCCGGGGCCGCGCCGCCTTTGCGACCGACGCGCCTTTTTCAGGGCTCTTCTCATTCGGCTGCACGCCATGTTTCTCCGCGCCACGCCGGCCTGCCCCGGTGCCGGCATCCGGCTGGCGACGCTTCGGGACCTCGATCGACCCGGTTTCAGCGGGGACCGTCTGGACCGTCCAGCCGCCAATCGCCGTCGGGCTGCGCGCGTCGGCTCGCGCTACGGGCAGCCAGAGGGCGGCGCACGTCCAAAATGCGACCGCTGCTACCCGCCGGCGCCCTGGGCGGCCCTTATAACTTTCCCCCAATACGCTGCTCCACCGCTCCGTGTTGTCACCTTCGGATGCGCGTCTCCCCACGCGTCAGCCGAGGGTCGGTCGTCTCGGCCGCCACCATACCATCGGGTCCGTCGCCTCGCGCGGTCCCGCGGCCCTAAACAGGCCTGCCCCAACGGTCTCTCAGCCCGGCGCCTGCGTCGCGACGAGCTTCCAGTTAGGGTCACGCGACGTGACGTCGCGCGCAAACGTCCAGATGTCGATGACCTCCTTGATACGCTTCGGATCGCCCGTGACCACAGTGCCGCCGCGATCGCGCGTCGCCGAGATCAGCTCACTGGCGAAACGGACAGCCACGTGCGCCATGTTGCCCTTCATCTCGGCTTCTACGATATCGGCCTTGTTGATGCCGACAAAACTCTGGTCGATCTGCTCGCCACGAGCCTCCCGTTCGCTCAGGGCCGCCGCGAACCCATCGAACACGTCCTTGCTCAGCAATCCGCGAAGCGTCTTGCGATTGCCCTCCGCGAACGCCGTTACGATCATCTCGTAGGCCTGCCTTGCGCCGACGAGGAAATGCTCGGGATCGAACGTGCGATCGGACCGCGCAACGGCGATCAGGCCATCGGCCAACGGCTCGTTGCCCGAGGCCAACGTGCGCACCTTCTCCTCGATGTTGGCCGCGGCGGCCGCGCCGGCCTGCGGATCGGCGGACGCCTCCTGTCGGTCCCGGCGCGGGAGCGTCACCACTTTGTCCTGACCCTGGGCGGCCGCGGCGCGCGCGCGCTGCTCGGCCTTGTAGCGCTCGACGCGAGCATCATCCTCGCTGCTCTTGCGGCCCAGCACGCTGCGCAGGCGCAGGATGATGATCACTGCCAACGCGAGGAAAAGCAGCGTGAAGATGTCGATTTTGCCGTCCATGCTCTATGGTGCTTTCCAAGCAGAGGGTCGCGAGGCAACCCATGATCGCCATCCCGGTTATATTGGGCCCATATATATTGGGCACAGCAGGGAAGCTCCAGATGTGCGCGGCACTTTATGGATGCTGGGCCTGCCGTAAGCGCTCGCGCGGTCGACGCCGTTCCTTCGACGATCTGGCCAGCGCAGCTAAATCTAGGCGATCGCAGCGATGAAGCCAAGCACGGCAAGCATGTCGTGCAGGTTGTTCGATCTCACTATGGCCGAAACCTGCTTTTGAAAGTAACCCGATGATCGGCCTCATCATTCTCATCGCGCTGCCTCTCATCGAAATTGCCGTGCTGATCAAAGCCGGGCAGTGGATCGGCTTTTGGCCGGTGATGGGGCTGGTGATCGGGACCTTCCTGCTCGGCAGCGCGGTCCTCGGACGCAGCGGCTTGGCATCGGCCATCAAGGTACGCGAGGCGCTGTCGCGGGGTGACCCCCCGGTTGGCGCAATGCTGGACAGCGCTATGGTCGTCGTCGCCGCGATCCTGCTGATGACGCCGGGGCTCATCGCGGACGTACTGGGGGCGTTGTTGCTGATCCCACCCATCCGCCGGGCGCTGATGCACTTCGCTTTGCGCAATGCCATCGTGGTGGGCACCGTTACGACGGAACGCGAGACTTACGCTGAAAGCCGGCGCGCGCCCCCCGGGGGTCAGGAGCCTGCGAGCGACGCGGGAAGCAATGGCCCCGTGATCGACGGAGAATTCGAACGCCTCGACGAACGCCCCGTGAACCCGTCGCAACGTGGGCCCCGGGAAAGGCCGTAGGCACGGCCGTAGCGGCCTGAGGCCGCCGCCCGGCCGAACCTAACTGTCTGAAGACTTGAAATAAATCAAAGCGTAACTTTTTATAGGTAATACATCGGTTAACCATTATCAAAGGTGCGAGCCGGTGGCCTCCACCCGTTCGCGGTCGCGCATGTCAGCGGAGACGGACCGATGAAGACCATAGGCACCCCCCCTCGCATGCCCATTCTGGGGCTTGGCGCCGGCGCGTTCGCCATCGTCGCGCTGATCGTCCTTTCGGTGATCTGGATGGGCATCTACCGCATCGATGCCGGCCACGTGGGCATCGTGAAGCGTTTCGGCAACGTGGTCGAGGTGGTCGACCCAGGGTTGCATGTGAAATTTCCATACGCGGACACGGTCGAGGAGATGGAGGTTCGAGAGCGTGCCTTCACGAAGGAACTCGCCGCAGCCTCCCAGGACCCACTGGAAATCCCGATCACGGTCACGGTCAACTGGCTGGTGAAACGGGATAACGTGCGCGATCTCTACATCCAGTTCGGCTCGCTGGCGCAGTTTGAGCAGCGGATCATCCAGCCGCGCCTCAACGATGTGGTCAAGGGCATCGCCAGTACCTACACGGTCAACGACCTGCTGCGCAAACGCACCGAGTACCGCGACCGCTGCCAGCAAGCCTTCGCGGCACGCATGCCGGACGACATCCAGATCACGGGTTTCTCGGTGGTGAACATCGGCTTCCCGCCCGAGTACACGAAGGCCATTCGCGACAAGCAGGTCGCGCGAGAGCAGGCCGAGACGGAGCGGTTCATTCTCGAGCGCCAGAAGCTGACCACCACCCAGGTGACGCAAACCGCGATGGCTCAGCGCGATGCCGACAAGGCCCGCGCGGACGGGCGCGCCTACGAGATCAAGGTGCAGGGCGAGGCCCAGGCCGACGCGGTGCGCCTGCTCGGTCAGGCCCTGGCGTCGAATCCGCTCGTGGTCGAATATCGAAAGATCGAGAAATGGGGCGGCACGTTTCCGACCACGTTCATGGGCGGCGAGCAGGGCGTGAACACGCTTTGGCAGTTACCGAGTGCCGGAAAGCCGGCCGCCGCGACACGGACGGCCCCGCAGGCGGACCGCATCAACCCATAACCGGCCGAGCGACCGGAACGATGCGTAGCCGCTATCGAGCATTCGATTTTCAAGGGCCGAAGACGTCGCGCGCTACTCGGAATGTGTTGGCGTAGGCCGCAACGCTCGCCTCGATCGGCACCGCATAGCCACCGCCGATGGCAATGGAGACCGCGAAGCCGCGCCGCCGGCACATCTCGAAGACCATCCGGTCGCGTTCGGCGAGGCCGGCATGGGTGAGTGCCAGGCGGCCGAGGCGATCCTCCTTGAGGGGATCGACGCCGGACAAGTAGAGGACGAGCTCCGGTCGGTGAGCGGCGACGGCGTCGAGCACATCGATGAGCGCGGTAAGATAAACTTCGTCTCCGGTGCCGTCGGGCAGCTCCACGTCAAGATCGGATGGCACGCGCCGAAACGGAAAATTGCGTTCGCCCTGGATGCTCGCCACCATCATGCCGGGGCGCCCGACGAGGATCGCCGAATTGCCGTCGCCTTGGTGCACGTCGAGATCGAGGATGGCGATGCGGTGAGCTTCGCCCTGCTCCAGCAGCGTCAGTGCGGAGACGGCCAGATCGTTGAATACGCAAAACCCCGAGCCGAAGTCGCGATGCGCGTGGTGCGTACCGCCGGCGAGTTGCCCCGAAAGGCCGTCGTGCAAGGCCGCGCGGGCGGCCGCCAGCGAGCCACCGACCGTCAGCCGGGAGCGCCGGGCGAGCGCCGGACTCCAGGGCAGGCCGATGCGGCGCACGATATCGGGTGCGAGCGTTCCATCGAGGACGGCCGCGACATAGCTGGGTGCGTGGGCTCGCTGCAAATCGTCGATGTCGGCCGCGGGCGACGGCGCAAGCCATTCCGGCGAAAGAATCGCCTCGCGCTCGACGGCCTCACGCAGCAGCCGGTATTTGATTGCCGGGAACCGATGACCAGGCGGGACCGGCATCTCCTCGACTTCGGGAAAGAAGAAGCGCACGGCCTTGTCACCTCCGCCGCCCGCCGATCCCGATCGGGCCATTGCCGCTCATTCGACGATCGTAGCAGTAACGTCAACCCTCGCCACGCTTCAGGCAGCGTGGCGGGCCATCGCAGGTACATCCGTAGACGCAGTCGACGGTGCGGCGGCGGCACTGCGAGGCCGTTCGCGCGAAGCCGACGCCGTACGTGAGCGTCTTGCCCTTGCATACGCAAATCTCGGCACACGCCCCGCCAACCAGGCCGCCGCCACCGGGGCTACCCGGCGGGGACGCGCCAATGGCTCCGCCGACGCAACGATCGGCAACGCAGGGGCCGGGGCACGCCGACCGCGAGATCTCGACCGACTGGCAGCGGCCGATGCAGCGGCTCTGCATCGTAACCAGAGTATTGCCCGAGCAGGTGGTCCGGATCTGGCCGAAGTCGCGACACTGGCTGTCGGACGTGCACGGCTGGGCGACAGCCGGCAACGCGAAAGCAAGCATCCAGAGGGCGGTCAGCACTTTGGCAAGCGTCCTCGGCCACACGTAGATGGCCGCGGCCGTTGTTGCGGTGAAAATGTGATCATCCTGCCGACGAGAGGCCACCGCGCGACAATCCTCGTTCACGACCCCGCGGTCATTGCGACCGACCAACATGCTGCCAGCGACGCCCCACGATATCCGCCCCCGATCGGTTTTGCCCAGCGCTTGATAAAGAGCATGTCTACGCTTTCGCCCGATGGTAATGTGACCGTCGACGTCAATTCGCGGGGACACAGGGGCACGGGGACACATGCTGAAGCACGCTCAAGCACCGATTGCACTCGGGCTGTTCATGATCATGACGTTGGGCGGGGCAGGCAACGCGGCGGCGCAGACGCGCGTCGAGGTCGGCGTGCTCAATTGCACGGTATCGGGTGGCGCGGGCTTCGTTATCGGCTCGTCGAAACGGCTCGAATGCACCTTCAAGGCCTCGAACGGCCGTCGGGAGCCCTACTTCGGGCGCGTGAACAAGTTCGGGCTCGACGTCGGTGCCACGACTCAGGGCGTCATGGCATGGGGGGTCTTTGCTCCCACGATCGACACGATGGCACCCGGAGCGCTGGCGGGCGACTATGCCGGGATCTCGGGCGAAGCCACGCTCGGCGTCGGCCTATCCGCCAATGCTCTGGTTGGGGGCTCGGGCCGGACGATTGCGTTGCAGCCGCTCTCGGTTGGCGCGCAAGAGGGCCTCAATGTTGCGCTCGGCATCACCGCACTGACGTTGGAGTCCGGCCGCTAGCCGGGCGGGACTATTCCGAAGTAGTCCTCGAACGACACCACCTCGCGTGCGGCATCGGCGTAGA
>JBFWXN010000049.1:0-38550 GCA_050187415.1 Hyphomicrobiaceae bacterium
AGGCCCGAACCGTTGACGCCATCCACGAACACATCGCCAAGCTCGTCGCCGCCATCTCACACAGCGAGTGCGAAAGCTACCTCAGGAACGCAGGATATGCTTCCAGCTAAACCTGAAGGACTCTAGCGCAACGATCTTGGGTTCGCTCGTTTCAAACAATGATTTCGCAACTGAAATCCGATGCTTCAGTGCTTCGACGTCGTGGCGGTCGGCGCCAAACAAAAGCCCGGCTTTTGGCCGGGCCTTGCTCGATGCAATCAGCTGACTGGGCAGCCTCAGCGACTGGTGCCACCACCGCCACCCCCGCCGAAGCCGGCGCCGGGCGTGGTCGGCTTGGCCGGCTTGCCCGGCAGCAATCCTTCGCGCTGCGCCCGTTTACGCGCCAGCTTGCGCGCGCGACGCACGGCCTCGGCCTTCTCGCGCACGCGACGCTCCGACGGCTTCTCATAATAATTCCGGAGCTTCATCTCACGGAAAATACCCTCGCGCTGCATCTTCTTCTTGAGCGCTTTCAGGGCCTGATCGACGTTGTTGTCTCGAACGAGTACTTGCAAGCGGATGCCTTCCCCATGCGTGAGGCCAACCGACTGGCCGGTCCTGCGACTTCTGATGCTTGGCCATCGCCAGATCGCTCAACGCGAGGAACCGGCACAGCCGGTGGCGCAGACCTTTGTCCACGTATCTCTAGCAAAGGACCGTCGGGGTGTCCACTGCTGTCGAGGATAAGTGCGCGAGACCGGCCAGGGATCGATCTCCTGCCGGCGTCAACCGACTATTTCGGGCTGGCGACGTCCACGCGGCACGGTATGGCCGATGCGATGCAGGCAATGCGCTTGCCCGCCCTGTGGCACGCGTAGCTCGCTTGGCGCGCCCGGAGCCAGGCCGCGTAGTCTCTGCCCAGTCGCCTCTTGCTTCGAACCTTCTTGATCCAGGCCGACCTGGCGCGGCTCTTCGCCGAAGCCTCGATCAGGCCGTAGCCGCCTTTCGCATGGATCGCCCTGGAATGGCAGTCCTGACCCCAAGCCGGCGATAGCCCGGGGAGGCTAACCGTGAGCACAATAAAGGCTAAGGCCCGCATTCGCATGGTCCCATCTGCCGGCGCCGAGATGCGCGACCGGATCGGTTCCATACCATCCGACCGCGACGTCACGACCAAGGCGCCCGCTCCGCTTTCACTCAGCGTGCCATCAGCATCGGGAGCGTGCTGTGAGCGAGCAGGTAGCTGGTGGCCCCGCCAAAGATCATCTGCCGGAGACGACTTTGGGTGTAGGCACCTTTGATAATCAAATCGGCGCCCAGCTTCTGCGCTTCTGCCAGCAATACCTCGCCGGGCTTGCGGCCTTCGTTGCCCATGCTGAGTTCACGGGCATTGATGCCATTTGCAACGAGCCAGTTCTGAGCTTCCTTTCCGGATGGCCCGGCGACGGTCAGCCCTTCGATTGTCAAAATGGTAACGGTTTTGGCCAACTTCATGAGGGGTATGGCCGAAGCCGTCGTGTGCGCCTGCTCGGTACTGCAGTTCCAGGAGACGAGAATGTTCTCGCCCATTGTCGCCGGCGGCGTCGGTGGTGCGACAAGGACAGGCTGGCCGCTTTCGAAGAGGGCGCTTTCGAGCGTGGTCATACGAGGGCCCCGACCATTCGCACCTGGCCGGCCGACCACGGTGGTATCATAGACGCGGGCCAAGCTTCCGAGTTCTGCGTCGTCGATCGAGGCGCCGGCGCGCCAGCGATACCGCAATCCGCTCAAGTCTTTGAAATGGCTTTCGAAGCGAGACCGTACTTTGCCGACGAACTCGGCATCGTTCCAATCGGCCGGAGGAAATGTGACTGCCACGATCGGATCGGGAGCCACGATCTCGACGTGAACGGGCCGCAAGGCGGTTGCCTCGACGATCGACTCGAAGCGCTGCCCTAGAAGCGAAGCGCATGCCATCACGGACGGCATAGCGTCACTCTGGTCCACGGGCACCAGGATGGACTTCATTGCAAACTCCCCTTGCTGCGACGGGCGGCCATCTCGGCCGATTCCGGCTCTATTTCGCCCAAGCTAGCATGGTTCGGGGATATTCGAAGCATTCTCGACGGCCAAACGACGCATCATTGTATCCGACGCGCGGTCGCCTCAAAACCTGACAATCACCCCCATCGAGGCGTATCCGCCTCCTATTCGATCGCGGTCGCCATCGAATCCGGCCGAGACCGACACTTCGCCCCACTGGGCATCGTAGCGAGCGAATGCGCCGGCTCGACCGCCATCATGGTTGAGGTTGCCGAATACCGCGGTCTCGAGACCGCTCGACCAGCCGTTGCCCAGGAAATAGCCGGTTCTGATCCGGCCTCCGTAGGCTTCGAAGGGTTGGCTCCAGTTCGCGTCGAGTTGGAAGAAGCCCCAGTCTGCCAGTCGGGTCCATGTCTCCAGGACGACTTTCGGGCCGCGCCGCCTGCCCTGTACGCCATTATCGTCATCGGCTTCGATGGGTGACTCCGGCCCTGGTGTCAGCTGATGATGCTCTTCGGTCAATCCGGCGTAGGCTTTGAGCGTGGTCGGGCCAACGGCCCAATGGTACCCAATCAAGAGGTCGATCGAGGACTGCTCTCCGAAAAATTCGGGCCATTTGTATCGGCGGCTGTTCGGGTCAAACACGGGGCGCGTGTATCGATAGTGGCCGTAACCCCCACCGAAACGGAGGCGATAGCCGTTGTCCCGGAGGTCGCCCACGGGGGCGGCCGTCACTCCGCTGTAGGTCGACCAGGAAGGCCCCGTTCCATCGACGCCGGCGGACAGCTCGAATTTTTGCAGGGACGATGCGGGCGACACCGGCTGGTCCGGCGGCTGGGCGCCGGAGGTACTGAAACTTGACGCCAACAGCGTCGCGGCCAGTGAGCCCACTCGCGAGAAATTCGTACATATCAATCGGAACACAGCACACACCCGCAATACAAACGCCACGGACCGGGCAAAATACAATAGGTCCGTGGTGAGTATTATCGATGGCTATTGGAAGTTCAACAAACAACCAACGATCGTGTCGCGCTGATGCCGCAGGGCTGGTGTGGGGATGCCGCCAGATCAGGCAGCACCCCTCCTGACGTTGCGCCATGCCTCCGCGTGCGGGATCGGCATTCCGAGGTTCTCCCGCAAGGTGGTTCCCCGATATTCCTTCTGAAACAGGCCTCGGCGCTGAAGCTCGGGTACGACGAACTTGACGAAGTCCTCATAGGTTCCGGGCACCGTCGTCGCGCCGATAACGAAGCCGTCACAGGTCGGCGCGGTGAAGTACTCTTCGAACATGTCGGCCACATCCTTGGCGTTGCCGACCCAGGGATTGGACAGACGCCCGCGACCAGTGACCTCGATGAAGTCGCGAATCGTCGGGCTGCGCCCGCCGGTTGCTGCCATGACGCGGTCGCGCATGGTCTGCAGCCCGGAGATGCTGTTCAGCTCCTCATTGGTAAAGGGCTCGTCGAGCGGTTTTGAGCCGAAGTCGAAGTTCATGGCCTCGGTCAGGAGAAGGAGGCTGTCGATCTCCTTCGGCAGCGTCTCGAGCAACGCACGCTTGTCCTCGGCTTCGGCCCGGGTTTCGGCAACGATCGGATACACGAGGGCTGCGATCTTCATGCTGTCGGGTTCGCGTCCAGCGGCCACGCACGACGCCTTCAAGTCCGCATAGGCCTTCTTGCCGCCCTCGACGCCCAGATTGTAAACGAAAATCAGCTCACCCCATTCGGCGGCAAAGCGCTTGCCGCGGCCCGACTGTCCGGCCTGGATCAGAACCGGGTGACCCTGTGCGGAGCGCGGAACCGTGAAGGGGCCGCGCGACGAAAAGTATTCGCCCTTATGGTCCAGCCGCTTGACCTTCTCGGGATGAGCAAAGAGACCCGTAGACTTGTCGATCACCAGGGCGTCGTCGGACCAGGTATCCCAATGGCCCAAGACGACCTCGAGGAACTCGTCGGCGCGGTCGTAGCGATCGTCGTGGGCGAGCAGAGCATCCTGCCCCATGTTGCGGGCCTCGGCGTCGTTCAGCGATGTGACGATGTTCCAGGCGGCGCGGCCGCCGCTAAGCTGGTCGAGCGTGGCGAATGCGCGAGCTACGTGATACGGCTCGTAGTAGGTGGTCGAGTAGGTGACGCCTAGCCCGAGCCGTTCAGTGGCCATGCCCATGGCCATCATGCATGCGAAGGCGTCCATCTTGACGCAGCGGACGCCATTGGCGACGGCTTCCTCATATTTGCCCGACTGGAATTCGGGCATCGAGAGCCGGTCGTCGAAGAAGGCGAGCTGGAACTTGCCGGCCTCAAGCGTGCGCCCGATGTGTCGGTAGAAGTCGGCCGTCATGAAATCGGTGCGGCTTTCCGGATGACGCCAGGAGGCAGAAAAGTTCGAGCAGTTCTGCGCCTGCAGGAACCCAACCAGTACCATCTGACGCATCTTCCACTCTCCGTGCTTTCCGGGCAGCATGGTGCTGCCGTCCGGGCTCCGCGCCGATATATGTCCGGACCGGAGCGCTCGTGAAGTGTGCCACTGGGCCGCAAGCCCGCCAATCGAAAGTGACGCCGCCTTCCCATGATGCCCTATTTCGAGACCCATGAGGGTGCACCCGGCCGCCCGCACCTGCTGATGGTGCACGGCTTTCTCTCGAGCCGTTCGCAATGGCGAATCAATCTGCCCGCGATGAAGAACGTCGCGCATCCCGTTCTGCTCGAGCTGCTGGGGCACGGCCGGTCGCCTGCACCTGAGGCCGCCGAGCCCTATGCGGTCGCATCGTATATCGCCGCCTTCGAAACGATCCGGAACGGACTTGGCGTCGATCGCTGGGTGGTGTGCGGGCAGTCTTTCGGAGCGGGGCTTGCGATCCAGTACACGCTCGAGCATCCCGAGCGTGTGATGGGCCTGATCTTCACCAACTCGATTTCGGCGTTGTCTGCAAAGGACGATGCGGAGAGGGCTCAGGCTCAGGCGGAACGCGCCCGATTGATCGAGCGGGGTGGGCGAGAGGCACTGGAAGGCTTGCGCATTCATCCGCGCAACGCCAAGCGATTCCCGGAAGAAATCAAGGCCGAGATGGTGGCGGATGCCGGGCGGATCGCACCCGAGGCGATCTTGCGCTCGATCTCGCTGACGTCGCCGGATCTCTCGATTGCACACCGTCTCGGAGAGGTCCGCGTCCCTGCCTTGCTGGTCAACGGCACCTGGGAAAAGCGGTTTCAGCCGATGCGAGCGAAGGTTGCAGCAGA
Source organism: Hyphomicrobiaceae bacterium (assembly GCA_050187415.1). Classification (GTDB taxonomy): domain Bacteria; phylum Pseudomonadota; class Alphaproteobacteria; order Rhizobiales; family Hyphomicrobiaceae. Next base: position 5,241 of record JBFWXN010000049.1, read on the forward strand.
GATGCCGGGCGTGCGCATCGTCGATCTCGAGGGAGGGCACTCGATCAATATCGAGGCCGCGCCGGGGTTCGATCGTGCCGTCAGCGAGTTCGTAGCTGGGCTCGACTGAGTGCAGCCGGTGTCGTGAGCGCCGCCGGCCAACGGGTCGGGTCGGGGCTCAGAATTTGACGGGACCGGGCGTATGAGGGCAACGCCGCGGTCCCGTCGCGCATCGGAAACAATGGACGCGCGCGACGTGTAGCCTCGCTCGGCGGGTCGTGCGAAGCTTGCCGTCGCGCACACAGGATACGGCGCGATGGAGCCTAAGTGGAAGCGTCGATTTTGTCCGGCTCCGGCTCGGCCTCGCGTCAGCGCCGCGGACGGAAGCGGCGATGGGGTGGCAGGTCCTCGTCGTTGAGGCGATCTGCCGCTTCGTCTCGGGTGCCGGGGGTGCCGGGCTGGGCCGTCTGGGCAGCCGGCGCGTTGGGGGCGTCGGCGCAGTCCGTCAGCCAAACGTCGAAGACGGGATGCTCGAGGGCATGCAGACCTGGGCTCTCGGCAAACATCCAGCCGGTGAAGATGCGCTTCTCTTTGCCGTCGAGCATGACCTCATTGATCTCGACGAACGTGCTGGTTTTCGGGGGCTCGGTCGGAGGGCGAGAATAGCACGCACGCGGGGTGAGCCGCAGGGCGCCGAATTTGACGGTCTCGCCGAGTCTCGCTTCCAGCTTCGAGATGCGTGCGGTGACTTTGTCGAGTGCCGCAAATACCGCCTTTCGGTTGGCGATGTGCTGCGATTCGGCGGCACTCGCGATCGGCGCCACGAATGTGGCGAGGCCGAGGGCGGCAACACCGAGTGCGCGCTTGAGGCTGGGGCGGATTCGAGTGTGGCACAAAGTCATTAGAGGCCGATATCGCATGCTCGAAAATCGTGCTCCCTCTAGAATCACGTCGCGATGCCATCGGCGACAACGGAGTGAGGATGCGACAGGAGTGAGGCGTCAGCGTGATTCACCCGATGCTGTGCGATCAATCCGGCCGCCAAGCAGAATAGTCTCCCGTGGCCGGAGGACGCGTGCCCGAGGCCAGAATGGAACCCGACGGCCGATAGGCCTCGGATGTACCTGTCATATTGGGGCGATGGGCCTTCTGCCACGGACGCGGCTTATAGTTTTCCTCCGTCGGAGGGGTATCCACCGTGTAGTGCATCCAGCCATGCCAGTCGGGCGAAATCTTCGAGGCCTCCGCGCCGTTCGCGTAAACGACCCAACGGCGAGGTTTGCCCAGCGGCCCGACGCCCGATTTTTGGACGTAGTAGATATTGCCCATCTCGTCGGTGCCGACACGGGATCCGCGCCGCCAGGTGGTCAGTCGCAGTGACCACGTGTTGCCACCCCACCAACTGAAGATTTCGCTGAAGATGCCCATTGCCCCGCCCGTGGTAATCGACCCATCGGCTTGTGGCCGTTCGAGTAGAAAGCATATGGCATCGGCAGGCCCCGATTGTCCAGCCGAGGGGGCAACGCGGCGTGGAAGGCGCGCGGGGCTTCGCGACGGCGGACCCGGTGCCCCGTTGCGGGCGTGGCAACTCCCTGATGCAAATCTGTCACAAACGTGAAGTCGCGTAGAGGCGACGGGCCACACCAAGCGACCAGAACAGGAGTTTTCAACACGCGGACGCGTGACCCAGGGAGAGGTGGCGGCCAGCAAACAAGCCGCTTATGGCAGGCATCATCCACCGGTCATCCTGAAGCAAATGCAGTCATCTACATCTAGTGGCTCGGTCGCATGGGCAACCCCAAGGGCTCGTGACTATGGGGCCGAATCGGCATAGTTTGAGTCTCGTTCGGCGCAACCCTGTCGGGATGCTGCGCCTCATCAAAAAACTCCAACTTGCCCATGTGGGTGGTGGCGTCAAATTGCCGGTCGGAGAAGTGGGAACCACCGGTAATTCTTCGTGCCCCAGTCTGCGTTCCAGCTGCGTTCGAGTGGTGTTGCCTGGTTGCATAGCGTGCTGTCGCCAACGATCGATGATCGATGCGGCGGGAGGACTGCCGTCTGCGTGGCTGCAGGCGGAAAAAAAATCAACTTACAAAATGTGGTGGCCTTGGCCGCTCGGCTTGTCTTTGCGTCGAAGAGCACCTTGAAGCCGCCCGAATGGGGCGCATTCATGAAGATCACTCGGCGGTTCACCGAAGCCGGTCAATCACCCTATGCAAAGATTTCATTCCGGCGTGCGACGTCCGAGATCCGTAATCCGGACGGATCCGTGGTGTTCCGCCTGGAAGGTTTCGAGGTGCCCGAGCACTGGAGTCAGGTGGCTGCCGACATTCTTGCGCAGAAATACTTCCGTAAGGCCGGAGTGCCGCTTCGGCTGAAGCGCTTCGAGGAAACCCAGGTGCCATCGTGGCTGTGGCGCTCGGTGCCCGATACGGCCGCGATGGAGGCCTTGCCCGCCAAAGAGCGGACGCGCGGTGAAACCGATGCGCGCCAGGTGTTCGAGCGATTGGCCGGCACATGGACGTACTGGGGCTGGAAGGGCGGTTATTTCTCCACCGAGGAGGATGCGCGCGCGTTTTTCGACGAGCACTGCTACATGCTCGCGATGCAGATGGGGGCACCCAACTCTCCGCAGTGGTTCAACACGGGTCTGCACTGGGCTTACGGCATCGATGGTCCAGGGCAAGGTCACTACTACGTGGACTATCGTTCGGGGCAATTGACACGCTCGGAATCTGCCTACGAGCATCCGCAGCCGCACGCCTGCTTCATCCAATCGGTCGATGATGATCTCGTCAACGAAGGCGGCATCATGGATTTGTGGGTGCGCGAGGCGCGTCTGTTCAAGTACGGATCGGGAACCGGCTCCAATTTCTCGCGCCTTCGTTCCGAGAACGAAAAACTGTCGGGGGGCGGGCGTTCATCGGGGTTGATGAGCTTCCTCAAGATCGGTGACCGCGCTGCCGGTGCGATCAAATCCGGCGGCACCACTCGTCGGGCTGCGAAAATGGTGGTGGTCGACGTCGATCATCCGGATATCGAGGCCTACATCGACTGGAAGGTGAAGGAGGAGCAGAAAGTCGCGGCGCTCGTGACCGGATCAAAGATCTGCCAGAAGCGATTGAAGGCGGTGATGGCCGCGATCGTGACATGCGATTCCGATGCCGCCGCGACGGACCGAGGTCGGGACGAGCGCTGCTATGATCCGGCGCGCAATCCTGCGCTCAAGCGGACCATTCGTGATGCCAAGCGCGATCAGGTGCCGCAGAGCTACATTCTGCGCGTCATCCAGATGGCGCGCCAGGGGCTGACCGAGATCGATTTCGCTACGTTCGACCTCGACTGGGATTCGGAAGCCTATCTGACCGTTTCAGGCCAGAACTCGAACAATTCGGTGCGCGTTACGGACGATTTCCTCAAGGCGGTCGGAGAAGGCGGCACTTGGGATTTGACGGCGCGGCTCGACGGACGCCCCGTGAAAACCATCAATGCGCGCGAGTTGTGGGACAAAATCGGCACCGCAGCCTGGGCGTCGGCTGATCCCGGCATTCAATTTCATTCGACCATCAACGACTGGCATACGTGCCCGCAGTCCGGGCCGATCCGTGCGTCGAACCCCTGCTCGGAGTACATGTTTCTAGATGACACGGCTTGCAACCTGGCGTCGCTGAACCTGATGACGTTCCGCCAGGCCGACGGCTCGTTCGATGTCGCCGCCTTCGAACATTGCTGCCGGCTCTGGACGATCGTGCTCGAAGTGTCCGTGATGATGGCGCAGTTCCCGAGCCGCCAGATCGCCGAGCTTTCCTATCGCTATCGCACGCTCGGCCTCGGTTTTGCCAATATCGGCGGCCTGCTCATGGCATCGGGTCTTGGCTACGACTCGATCGAGGGCCGGGCGCTTTGCGGCGCGATTTCAGCCGTGATGACGGGGGTCGCTTACGCTACCAGCGCGGAGATGGCGTCCGAGCTCGGACCATTCCCTGGCTACGCGGCAAACGCGGGCGACATGCTTCGCGTCATTCGCAACCACAACCGCGCGGCCCAGGGACATCGCGACGGATATGAGCAGCTCGCGACGCGTCCCGTGCCGCTCGATCACGCGAATTGCCCGGACCAACCTGTCGTGGCCGCTGCGGTACGTGCCTGGGAACGAGCGCTCGAACTCGGTCAAGCCTATGGCTATCGCAACGCCCAGGCGACGGTGATTGCACCGACGGGCACCATCGGGCTCGTCATGGATTGCGACACCACCGGAATCGAGCCCGACTTCGCGCTTGTAAAATTCAAGAAGCTCGCCGGCGGCGGCTACTTCAAGATCATCAACCGGGCGGTTCCCGAGGCACTGCGTACGCTCGGCTATGGTGAAGCTCAGATCGCCGAGATCGAGGCTTATGCCGTCGGGCATGGCTCGATGCGTCAGGCGCCGGCGATCAATCATGCGACTCTGGGTATCAAGGGCTTCACCAGCGAAATTCTCGACAAGGTGGAAAGCGGGCTGAAGAGCGCATTCGACATCAAGTTCGTGATGAACCGATGGACGCTCGGTGAGGCATTTCTCACCGAGACGCTAAAGGTCCCGAAGGAAAAGCTCGACGACCCGAGCTTCGACCTGCTGACCCATCTCGGCTTCTCGAAGAAGGATATCGAGGCGGCGAACGAGCACGTTTGCGGGGCGATGACGCTCGAAGGCGCGCCGCATCTGAAGGCCGAGCACCTGCCGGTGTTCGACTGCGCAAACCCTTGCGGCCGCAAGGGCAAGCGCTTCCTATCTGTCGACAGTCACATTCGCATGATGGCGGCGTCGCAGCCGTTCATTTCGGGAGCCATCTCGAAGACGATCAACATGCCGAACGACGCGACGGTAGACGATTGCAAGTCGGCCTACATGCTGTCGTGGCGTCTCGCGCTCAAGGCCAACGCGCTGTATCGCGACGGCTCGAAGCTATCGCAGCCGCTCAACTCGCAACTTCTTTCCGATGACGTCGAGGAGGCGGAGGAGATCGCCGCAGAGATCACCTCCGACAGGCCCGCCGTCAGTCGGGCGGCGATCACCGCAGAACGCATCGTCGAAAAGATCGTCGAGCGAGCACGTGAGCGCGAGAAGCTTCCTGCGCGTCGCAAAGGGTATGCCCAGAAGGCCTCAGTCGGCGGTCACAAGGTCTACCTGCACACAGGAGAGTACGAAGATGGGCGCCTCGGCGAAATTTTCATCGACATGCACAAGGAAGGCGCCGCTTTCCGGTCCTTGATGAACAATTTCGCGATCGCCATTTCGCTCGGCTTGCAATACGGCGTGCCGCTCGAGGAATATGTCGACGCTTTCACGTTCACGCGCTTCGAGCCGGCCGGTCTCGTGCAGGGTAACGAGGCGATCAAGAACGCTACGTCCATCCTCGACTACATCTTCCGCGAACTCGCGGTGTCATATCTCGAGCGGCACGATCTGGCGCACGTCGATCCGCGCGAGATCGTGGGAGGGACCGGGCTCGGCACTTCCGACGAGGAGCTCGAGGAAGAGAGGCCGCGTGCCATGCCGGCGACACGCCTCGTGTCGAAAGGCTTGACCCGCGGCTTACAGCCGAACGTATTTGTCATGCACGGCTCTGCGGCGCTGGCCGTCGACCCGATGAGCGAGGTCGAGTCGAACGCGGTCAGCGCGCTGCAGAAAAACGTCAGCAAGGCGTTCCAGCGTAGTGAAACGACGTTGCTGGTGCGTGAGGTCGTTCAAGAAGCCCCGATCGGCGCCACAGCCGCGGTCGCAGTGGGAGCCACCGCCACCCTAACGATTGCGGAGCGCCGCCAGGAGGCCCGCGTCAAGGGCTACGAGGGGGAGAATTGCCAGGAATGCGGCAACTTCACGCTCGTGCGCAACGGCACCTGTCTCAAGTGCGACACCTGCGGCGGCACGAGCGGGTGCTCGTGAGCGATTGACCGACGCAATCATTTTAATGCGTTAGCAGCGCAGGCGGCGGATGTTCCCAGGCATCCGCCGCCCTATTTGTTGTGCCACCGGACGATGCCTGAAACGAAAAACGGCGGATGCCCGGAGGCGTCCGCCGTTATTCTGCCCGGTGCGATTGCCGACTCGGCTTGGTCTTAGCGGCCGAGAACGGTCATGCGGATGCGGGCGACGCCCTGGCCCGTCATGCTGATGGCGCTGGCTGCGGCGCGCGACAGATCAATGATACGGCCGGCGATGTAGGGGCCGCGGTCGTTGATCGTCACGGTGACAGAGCGTCCATTGCCAAGGTGGGTGACACGCACGCGCGTGCCGAATGGCAATGTCTTGTGGGCGGCCGTCATCGCGCTCGGATTGAACCAGCCACCCGACGCCACGCGCTGAGGTTGCCAGTAATACGAGGCGACGCCGACCGATCCGCCGCCGCTGCCACTACCGATGGATGCTTGGTGTGTGTGGCTCTTGCTGCGGGCGGAACGAGAGCGGCGTTGCGGGCGCTCGTCGTCGTCGCGATCGCGACTGACACGACCGCGACGCTGGCTCGACGCAATGCGGGGCGGAGCGCCGAGGTTGCTTCGAGTTGCGCGGTGGCCCCTACCTTGCGAGGCAGCGCCCCAGCCCAGGCTGCGATAAGCAGTGCTATCGGCCCAGCCATCGGCCGACGCCGTCGTACCGGTCGCAGCAGTCGCAAACAGAGTGATTGCCGCCGCAGTGGCGGCATTGAGAATGAAACGCATCGTGACCTCCTGTCGTCGGACGTTCCGGGGAACGGAACGTTCTGGCGCTGGCAGGGCCGCCACGATGAGCGACGAGCCGCCAGGTCCCCTGTTGCGGCAGGTCAGTCCGGGAATGCCCGCGGCTGCCTACCCCGACGCGCGACAGAGCGCGCCGGTTCCCATGATCGACCCCCGAGCAGAAGGCCGTTCAGACGGCGCGCAGCAGATGCCGGGATGGTTGCGAGGTCAACCATATTCTATGAACCAAATTTATTAACCATATGATCCGGTGTGATAATTTCACATCTTGCATTGTTTGACGCCGATGATCTCGAAGCATCAAATCGCACCTGTTAAAGTGTTTTTTGTGGCACGCTCGCTCTGGATCAGTTCGTCGGCCAGGGTCGACGTGCCTTTATCGCTATCCCGTTATGCGGTATCCGCAAGGCCTCGCCTCGGACGCGTTTCAAGACGGATGTCAGCCCGTGACAACAGAAGCCTCACTTGCCTCGCTTGCCCGCAATCCCGTTCCGAGTGGCGCGACGGTGGGTTTTCTATCGGGGAAGGACGGTGTGCGACTGCGCTTCGCACGTTGGGACGCAACCAGGGGGCCCCGTCGCGGGACGGCCTGCGTGTTCAGTGGGCGCGGCGAAACCATTGAGAAATATTTTGAGACGATCGCCGATCTCAGACGTCGAGGATATGCGGTGGTGACCTTCGACTGGCGTGGGCAGGGCGGCTCCGAAAGGTTGCTCGACAATCCGCGAAAGGGTCACGTCGAGACATTCGCCGATTATGAGGCAGACGTGTCCAGCCTGATGAAAGAGATCGTTCTGCCGGATTGTCCAGCGCCCTACATTGCTCTCGGCAATTCGATGGGCGGCAACGTGTTACTCCGCCTGTCCGTGGTGCAGGGCCTGTGGTTCGACCGGATGGTGCTTTGCGCGCCCCTGCTCGATATTGCGGCCGAGCGCCTGCCTGTGCCGTCGTCCCTCGCGAAGGCGCTGGCCAAGGTGATGGCGGTGGGGCCGTTCGGGCGAATGTACGTGCCTGGGGGGACCGACAAACCCTTTGATTTGTGCCCTTTCGAAGGTAATCCATTCACGTCGGATCGCGATCGGTTCGAGCGCAACCGACAACTCGCCGAGCAATGTCCCGAACTCTCGCTGGGCTCGCCGACAAACCGCTGGCTCAAGGCGGCCTATGCGTCCTGCGCCACGCTCATGAAGCCTGAAACGGCGCTTCGCGTGCGGATTCCGATGCTGTTGGTTGCGGCGGGTACAGATCGGGTGGTTTCGTCGTCGGCGATCGAGACTTTCGCGAGCCGCCTGAAGATCGGTGCGCGCGTGGCGCTGGCAGGGTCACAGCACGAGATCCTGCAGGAGCGTGACGAGATCCGGCTGCGTTTTTGGGCCGCGTTCGACGCTTATCTCGGCAGCAAATCCATCGCAGCCTAGGCGGACGCGGCGCTGTTCTGCATGTGCGCGGCGAGGCGGCGGATGGGCCCGAGGATCGGGTCGTGCAACGTCGGGTCTGCCACCGTTTCCAGTAGCGCCGCTTCAAAGCACAGCAGCCAACCGTCCCGTTCGGCCGGGCCGATCGACGCCACGAAGTGGCGGCGGCGTAACATCGGATGTCCGTATTTTGCGACGTAAAGCTGCGGACCGCCAAGCCAGCCGCTCAGATACTCGAACAGCTTCTGCGCGCTTCCCTCGAGGTTCGGCGGATGAATGGCGCGGCAGGCTTTGGCCGCCGGCAAAGTATCCATCAAGTCATAGAAGCGAGCAACCAGACGGCGAACCGCTTCCTCGCCGCCGATGGCTGCATATAGCGTCGCTTGCGTGTCGTCCGATTCGGTCATGCGTCATCTCCCACCGGCGGACGGCGCCAAACGCGGCGAATATTTCGCAGTGGAGATCCTCAATTGCTTCACAGGACCAGTCATCGCACTCATTTTCGATCAGGCAATAGAGCTTCGCAACCGGCAAAAACCGGCTAGTCTCGTGATCTGCCACGGCGGTGTGGCCTGCGGCGTAGGTTCCTTCTTCCGGAGAATGTGTGTGAGACCTGAGAAATTGCCTGTTGGGCGCGGACAACTTCCACCGGGAGCAATCGGACACAATCGAGGAGTCGTCCGAACGAACTATGCGTTTTTTGCACCAGAGGGCGTTCTGACCAGCCGTTTGCCCTTCTACGACAAGACAGTCGTGAGGTTTCTTGCGAGCCCCGTGCTCGGCGCGTGTTTCGTGCAGTTCATTCTCGAATTCGACAGCGGCGGCGGAGCGAACCGCCCGGTATGCGAGGAGGGTGTGCAGCACTTCTACTTCGTGCTTTCAGGGACAGCGGAAATTCAAATTTCGAATGGCCCGAAGCGAGTCATGGAGAAAGGGGGCTTCGCCTATATTCCGCCGGGCCAAGCGTTCACTTTACGTGCATCCGCCAATTGCACGGCGCGAGTCCTCGGCTTGCGCAAGCGCTATGAAGCCGTCGTCGGGATCTCCGAGCCGCAAGCCATCCTATCCAGCCTCGACGACGTACCGATTACGAACCATACCGGCGCGGAGGGGAGAGGCTTCCAGCATCTACTCCCGTTCGGCGACTTACGTTTCGACTTCGAGATGAACCTGATGCGGTTCAAGCCGGGGGCCTACTTTCCCGATGTCGAGACGCACATCATGGAGCATGGCCTCTATATGCTCGAAGGCCAGGGCCTCTACTTTCTTGGCGATGAATGGCACGAGATCTGGGCCGACGATTTCATCTGGATGGGTGGTTTTTGTCCGCAGCAGTTCTATCCGACGGGCTTCGGCGAGGCCGTCTACCTGCTTTATAAAAACGTGAACCGGGATATCCCTCTTTGACCCGCCGGCACGCCGGTCGCGCGACTCGCGGGCGTACCGCGCAAGCGAAAGCCCAGGCGGTCTGCTGGGTGAAAAGTGTCGCGCCCAACCCGCCTGCGGGAGCGGTCACCGCTTCTTGGACGACGTCTTCTTTGGAGCCGGCTCGTCTGTCTGGCCAAAGCCTGCGAAAAGGGCTGAAAGCGGCGCACTGGCGCTGACGCCTGAATAGTTCGAAACGACTCGCACCTTCGTTCCCACGCGAGCGAGGCTCGCCAAATGGACCACATGCTGGTTCATCATACGAAAACAACCGGAAGACGATGCGCGACCGATCGAACGTTCGTTATTGGTGCCGTGAATTCGATAGATCGAGTTGCCAAGATACAGCGCTCTGGCGCCAAGCGGATTGATCAGTCCTCCGGACACCGTGACAGGCAATCCCGGCTGACGCTGCCGCATTTCTGGTGGTGGTGTCCATGACGGCCACGCAGCAATGCGGCTGATGCGCTCGTTGCCGGTCCAGGTGAATCCCACGCGCCCCACAGAAATCGGATACGCGTAGGCGCGCTTTCCGGGCAGCACGTAGTAAAGCTTGCGGCCATGCGTATCGACGATGATCGTGCCGGGCTGCTCGTTGTTGTCCAGATAGACGACGGGCGGCTTCTCGGGCGAGATGTCGGGCTTCTCGCCACCTTGCATGAAGGCCGGATATTTGGTCGGCGCATAGGACTTCGCGCGTGCTGCGCGTTCCGCATCGAGCCTTTGCTTACGTGCCTCGATATCACTCTGAAAGACGGGCGCGCCGCCCGACCAAAAGCCCTGTGCACGGGCGTAGTGAACAGGCATCGAGACAGCGCCAGCGGTCGTCAGCGCGCAAGCGAGCGAAAAGTGGGTCAGTCGCATCCTTCCCCCTCGAGACGGATTGCCTCGCGTCGGCCAGAAATCCCGCTTGGTAACTACTGAACATCATGGAAAGGAACAAGTTCTCCCAGCCTGAAGGTCGGGATTACCCCATCAAAAGGCTCGAGAGTGGCAAATTTGCATGCCTTTCGCCGCTTCCCGAGATGCTCACCTGAACGGTGGCTCGTCGAACGAACGCAGTTTGCGAGAATGGAGCGTGTCGCGGCGATCTTTCAACAACTCGACCGCGGCGAGGCCGATCTCGAGATGCTGGGCCACCGCTGTCTCGTAGAAGGCATTGGCCGCGCCGGGAAGTTTGATCTCGCCATGTAACGGTTTGTCGGAGACGCACAGCAACGTGCCGTACGGCACGCGCAGACGGAAGCCTTGGGCGGCGATGGTTCCGCTCTCCATGTCGACTGCGATGGCACGTGAGAGATTGATGCGGCGCCGCTCCTGGGTGAAGCGTAGCTCCCAGTTGCGGTCGTCGTTGGTGACGACGGTGCCCGTCCGCAGTCTCTGCTTCAGGCTGTTGGCGGATTGCCCCGTGACGTTGGCTGCGGCCTCCTGCAACGCAACCTGGACTTCGGCGAGTGCGGGAATGGGCACATCCGGCGGCACGAGCGAATCGAGAATGCGATCCTGTCTCAGATAGCCGTGGGCGAGCACGTAGTCGCCGATCGACTGGCTTTCGCGCAATCCGCCGCAATGGCCGATCATCAGCCAGCAGTTCGGACGGATGACGGCCAGATGGTCCGTAATGTTCTTCGCATTTGACGGGCCGACGCCGATATTGACCAGCGTGACGCCTCCGCCGTCCGGTGCCGTGATATGGTAGGCGGGCATCTGGTATCGATGCCATGCCGAGCTGGCGATCAGCCGCGACACATCCTGGGCGTCGGTGCCGGGAGCGATAGTAACGTTGCCGGGCAGCACGAGGCGCCGGCTTCTGTCGCCCCGCTGCAATTCCGCGAGGCCCAGGCGAACGAACTGGTCGACGTAGCGATGATAATTCGTGAGCAAAATCCAGCGCTGCACATGGCGCCAGTCGCTCCCCGTGTAATGGATGAGCCGACGCAATGAGAAGTCGACGCGGGCTGCGTCGAACAATGCGAGAGGGCGCGGTTCCCCCTCGACGAGATCATAGGTGCCATCCGCAATCTCGTCTCCGACGACGGACAGCTGAGGCGTCGGGAAGTGGCGGGCAAGCTCGGCGGGTGTGACGCCGGCGCTGGCAATTTCCTCGGTACGCTCCAGAACATACGGATAGGGAATTTCCTGGTTGCTGACGGCCACCTCGAGCGTCGCGCCATAGTCGGCGACCAGGGGTTCGAGCTGCTCCAGCAGGTAGCTGCGAAATGCCTGCGGATGCGTCACCGTGGTTTCATACACGCCCGCTCGCTGTAACTTGGCATATGCACGACGGCTCGCTTGCGACGTGCCGCCATAGCCGGCGTAACGAACACGCAGCAGCGGATAGCGAAACCTCTCACGCACCTGTGGCGAGGGGGGCGTGCGGTCCGCCAGGAAGCTGTCGAGCGCCGCTGCCAGCCCACCAGACGCGGCCTGGTACGCTGATGCCAGCCGATCGACCGCTTCCGTGGGGGTCAGTGATTCGCCGCTGCTGGTGCTCATGACGACATCTTTCGAAGCGGCGATCGATCATCGCCCGCCTGAGTGCTGCCTGCGGAAGATCACTCCACGCAGGCATGTCATCTCGCGTCGGCCAGTCGCCCGTTCACCTGCCGCGCTGATAGGGGAAACAGCGGTCTCGGTCCAGGGCCAGGTCGAAGTGCCGACCGAGGGCGGCAATGGCATCGCCGTGCTCCAGGTAAGGGTCGGTGTTCGAGTGGCCGACGATGATCGGGCGAAATCCCGATTGGGGCTTGCCCCCTGGCGGCAGCATGCCCGTGACGAGGGCGGTGCCGTCACTCGCCCGAAGCGTGACGAACATCGGCATGGTGCGCTGAATGTAGTCCTTGAGCCCGATGTTCTGCTCGATGAAGCGACCGCCCGGCGGTGGAACGTAGCTTTTCTCGGCTCTTTCGTAGGCGTCGCGGAAGTAGCGCTCTACGGCGTGATCCATGAGCTTTGATTCGGCCTGCGCCTCGGCGATGGTCTCCAGCCTGAACCACGTATCGCGAGAGGCATCGGAAATGTATTGCATGGCGGCCTCCTGCCAAAAGACAAGCGACAGTACGGCAGGCGGATGACCAGTCAACCTCCTCGCCATGAAAGGCAATCGCCGAGCCGGCCGTTCCGTGATCCGCCCGAGGCACGGCGATCGGCATTTTTTGCCGGTGTTCGAGATCCGGCTCCGGCGGGTGGTGTGTCATCAGCATCACGGCGATCAAGCGCTTGTTGCTTTCACGACAGAGCTGCCTTGACGTCGCCGCAGTATTTGCCGATTTCGACGAGGTCATCGAGACGTTGCCGGGTTCGAGGCTCGCGGCCCGTCCGTACCGCACATCGCCGTACGCGCGCCGGACCGTTCTCGGCCTTGCTGTCGCCTTCAGGTGCAGGGATATCTCTGTCGGGGAACTCCAGCCTTGCCACCACGGACCACGCCACCGCCTCTTCCCAGAATTCCGCCGCTGCCGCTGGCCTCAGCAGTTGGTGGCGAGGTGATGGGGGCTGCTTCCTCAGTCATGCCGACGGTGCGTCATGGCAGGTCGCTGGTGCGGCGAGCTCTGCTCGGGTTCGTGCTGATGCTCCTGACTGCGGTCGGAAGCGCATGGTTGCTCGACGCCTCCATCGACAAGAGCGACGATCGGTCTATCGCTCCGACGGACGGACGAGCCGCCCTGACCGGCGTCAGAAGCTGGGGTTACCAACTTCAGGACCTGCAAGTCGAACGCGTGGCGGCGGCGCCACACGATCTCATCGTGGTCGATGAAACCTTGGATGGCCGGCGCCAGGAGAGCCGCGCGCACGTCCTCACGCAATTGAAGCGCAAGCCGGACGGCGGGCGGCGGTTGGTTCTGTCCTATCTGTCCATCGGCGAGGCCGAAGACTACCGGCCGTACTGGCGCACGGCATGGAGTGCGCCTGCGACAAAAATCGCTCTACCCGCCCGGTTGATCGACCTGACGGCGGCCGGTCCAACGCCGGCGCGGGCGCATATCCGGCTCGCATCGGGACAGACCGAGAGACCTCTTTTTGCGCCCACGGCCGGCGCGCCCGCATGGCTCGGAACTGAAAATGCCGAATGGCGCGGCAACTACAACGTGCGCTTTTGGCATCCGGATTGGCAGGGACTGATCTACGGCCAGCCGTCGGCGGCTCTCGACCGGATCATTACCGCCGGCTTCGACGGCGTCTATCTCGATCGCGCCGATGTCTATGGTCTCTGGCGCCACGAGCGACCTTCTGCGAAGGCGGATATGGTGGATCTCGTAGCCGAGATTGCCGACTATGCGCGCCGGAAGAAACCGGGTTTTCTCGTTGTCCTGCAGAACGCCGAGGAGTTGCTGGCGACCAGGCGGCTGAGACAGACGCTCGACGGCGTTGCGAAGGAAGATCTGCTGTTCGGTCTGTCGCAGGAAGGACGTGCGAACCCCGACGACGAGATACAATCGAGCCTGCACTATCTCCGTCAGGCGAAAACAGAAGGGCTGCCGGTGCTCGTCGTCGAGTATCTCGCGGACCTCTCCGCCATCAACAATGCGCGCGGCCGGATCGAGAGCGAGGGTTTCGTGGCCTACTTCGCGCCTCGGGCACTCAACATGCTGGCGCCTGGCGGTTGATGCCCGCGGCCCAAGCCGCGCCGCGACGCGTATCGGCGGGCCTTTTGGGCGATTACTTGGCGATTGGGACCTTTGCTTCCGCCGCTTCAGCGAACGGTTGGCTGGCGATATTCGATTGTGCGCGGCCCACGCTCAAATAATTGAAGCCCAGGCGTGCCATTTCGTCCGGCCGATAGATGTTGCGCAGGTCGACGACGACAGGCGATGCAAGCAAGGTTTTCACGTGCGCCAGATCAAGCGCCCGAAACTCGTTCCACTCGGTGACGATCACCATGGCGTCGGCACCCTCGATGCACGCGTAGGCGCTTCCGCTGAGAGATAGCCCAGGTAGCACCTTCTGTGCTTGCTCCATGCCTTCCGGATCGTAACCCCGGACGATCGCCCCAGCATCCTCGAGCGCGGTAATCAGTGCGATGGACGGCGCGTCGCGCATGTCATCAGTGTTCGGCTTGAACGTGAGGCCGAGTACCGCGATCGTCTTGTCTCGCACCGAGCCGCCGCACGCCTGGATTACTTTCCGCGCCATTGCTCGCTTGCGTTGATCATTGACAGCGGCAACCGTTTCTACGATTCGCATTGGCGCCGCGTAGTCCTGGCCGGTCTTGACCAGCGCAAGCGTATCCTTCGGGAAGCACGAACCGCCGTATCCAGGGCCTGCATGCAGGAACTTCGGTCCGATACGATTGTCGAGGCCGATACCGCGCGCGACCTCCTGCACGTTGGCTCCGACCTGCTCGCACAGGTCCGCCATCTCGTTGATGAAGGTGATCTTGGTCGCGAGAAACGCGTTGGCGGCGTACTTGATCAGCTCTGAGGTGCGCCGGTCCGTGAACATGATGGGCGGTTGGTTCAGGTAGAGCGGCCGATAGACCTCGCCCATGATGGCGCGCGAACGCTCGTCCTCGCAGCCTATGACGATGCGGTCCGGCCGCTTGAAGTCCTCGATCGCGGAGCCTTCGCGAAGAAATTCGGGATTGGAGACGACGGCGATCGAAAGATCGGGACGCGTCTTGCGCACGATGCGCTCGACCTCGTCGCCGGTGCCGACCGGGACCGTGGATTTGGTCGCGACCACGAGGAAGCCGCCAGCGGCCGTCGCCACTTCGCGGGCTGCCTGATAAACGTAGGACAGGTCGGCGTGGCCGTCGCCACGTCGGGAGGGGGTGCCCACGGCGAGGAAAACCACCTCGGCGTCGCGCATGCTTGCGGTCAGGTCGGTCGAGAAAGTGAGGCGCCCCGCGCGCCGATTGGCTTCGACGATCGTGTCGAGGCCCGGTTCGAAGATAGGTATGCGACCGCCGTCCAGGTCAGCGATCTTGGCGGCGTCCTTGTCGACACAGACAACAGTATGGCCGAAGTCGGCGAAACACGCGCCGGATACGAGGCCGACGTATCCAGAGCCGATCACTACGATTCGCATGCCACCTCGTCTCGCTTTCGCATTCACTTCCGCAATCGCTGGGACCGATCCCGACGGCAGGGCGCTCCTGCAACCCGTGAGCGAGTTGCGGGCGAGCCGCGAGTTGCGAGTCCTGTCGCGACGCCTCTCGTGTAATTCGGTGCCGCTTTCTCGAAAAGCCCCTCGGAGCGGTACGGAGGGCGCATCGCCTTACTTCCGAGTGCCACGATCAAAAAGCAATGATCATGCCAAAGTTGGGCCCGCGCCCGGTCAATGCAAAGGTTCGACGCTGGCGCCGCAA
The DNA here is from genome assembly GCA_050187415.1 of Hyphomicrobiaceae bacterium. GTDB lineage: Bacteria > Pseudomonadota > Alphaproteobacteria > Rhizobiales > Hyphomicrobiaceae. Next base: position 21,084 of record JBFWXN010000049.1, read on the forward strand.
GCCCCCGTCCTCGCCGGGGTCAGCGGGTTTCCTCGGGGGCCCGCTTGTAGATGTCGTCGGTCCGAACGATATCATCCTCGCCGAGATACGTGCCAATCTGGACCTCGATCAACTCGAGCGGAACCTTGCCGGGGTTTTCGAGACGGTGCCACTGCGTGGCGAAGATGTAGACGCTCTCATTTTCGCGCACGAGTTTCTCGTCGTCGCCGATCACGACGTTCGCGGTGCCCTGCACCACGATCCAATGCTCGGAGCGGTGGTGGTGCATCTGCATGGATAGCTTCGCGCCGGGCTTGACGTGTAACAATTTCACCTGAAAGCGAGGGGCAAGGCTCAGCGTCTCGAAGTAACCCCACGGGCGGTGGTTCCGCAGGTGCTGCTCCTGCTCCTTGCGGTGCGACGCCTTCAGCCGCGCGACGATGGAGGATACGTCCTGCGAGCGGGCCTTGTCGGCCACCAACAGGGCATCCGGAGTGTCGACAATGACGAGATCCTTGACGCCGATGGTGGCGACGAGGGAGCGCTCGGAATGGACGTAGAGATTGGATCCGTCCTCGATCAGTGCGTCGCCGTGGACCGAATTGCCATGGCTGTCGCGAGGGGCGATCTCCCACAAGGAGGCCCACGAGCCAACATCGTTCCAGCCGACGTCGAGCGGCAGCATCGCGGCGAGGTCGGTCTTCTCCATCACCGCATAGTCGACCGAAATGTTGGGCGCCGACGCAAACGCGGTGCGATCGAGCCGGATGCAGCCGAGGTCGAGTTCGGCACCAGCCAGTGCGCCGCGGGCGGCTTCGACGATGCCGGGCTGAAGCCGGGCCATCTCTTCGATGAATGTGCGCGCATGGAGAATGAATATACCGCTGTTCCAAAAGTAATTGCCTGCCGCAACGTAGCTGGCGGCGGTGGCGGCGTCCGGCTTCTCGAAAAAGGCGTCGACGGAAAATGCCTGGCCGCCCGAACAAGCAAGGGCTCCGCCCTGGCGAATGTAGCCGTAGCCGGTCTGTGCCTCGGATGGCTTGATGCCGAAGAGTACGAGACGGCCAGTCGCTGCGACGGCGGCGGCACCGCGAACTGCGTCGGCAAAGGCCGCTTCGTCGGATATGATGTGGTCGGACGGCATTACCACCATAATGCCCTCGGGATCTTCCTCGAGCACGGCCAAGCCTCCGACGGCAATGGCGGCGGCGGTGTTCCTGGCGACCGGCTCGAGGTAAATGGCTCCCGCTTCTATGCCGGCCCGCTCGAGCTCGTCTTTGACGAGGAAACGGTGGTCGTTGTTGCAGAGCAGGATCGGAGCGGCAAAGCCAGCGGAAGGCGTGAGACGCTGGAGCGTGGCACCGAGAAAACTTGGCTCGGAGCCTTTGAAGAAGTGGATGAACTGCTTCGGATACATTGCGCGCGACAGCGGCCACAACCGGGTGCCCGAGCCGCCGGACAGAATGACTGGATATATCTTGCTCATCGTTTGGTCCCGACCTTGCGGTCGCCTCGTCAATCCCGTCCAGACGGGTGCGATAATGCGTGCGCCGCCGACCCGGCGCAAAGCTTGGAAGCCAATCCCCGTTACAGACCTGCATAAAGCAAAACGGCAAGGAAGTGGATCGGCCAACTTTGATTTCGAGCGATCTGATTACTGTTTTACCGTGGTCTTGTCCGGCACAGCGGATCCGGTCGACGGTTGCATGCTTGGCAACCTCCGGGAAATGAGACCCGTCCGTGTCATCGTGATATACAACTTGCGACAATCTATCTCGCCGTCCCGGAGGCGATCCTGTTGCATTTAGGTGTAGATCGGTCGGGGGCATGGTTTCGGAAGCTCGTCAGTAGAGTCGGCGATCCCGTGGGCTTTGCTCAACTGGCGGCGCCGTAGCCGAAAGGGGTGTCTCGCACTATCGCGTTTCTTCTATGACCCGGACCGGGTTGACGTCGCGGTGGCGGGTATTGCGTCGGGCTTCAGCCATTCGAAGCGTTCGGCCCGTCGGTCTCTGAAGCGTGAGAAACGAAACTTCCGCGCCAACGTGGCCACGGTGTTGTGGGGTGCGTGCGCGGGATCGCTGCAGGATGATACCATTGACCCTCCCCAGCCATCTTCAACAGCTCGAAGCGGAATCGATCCATATTTTCCGGGAGGTCATGGCGGAGTGCGAAAAGCCGGTTCTCCTCTATTCGATCGGCAAGGACAGCTCGGTCCTGCTGCACCTTGCGATGAAAGCATTCCATCCCGGCAAACCGCCTTTCCCTCTGCTGCATGTCGATACGACCTGGAAATTTCGCGAGATGATCGCGTTTCGTGACGAAACCGTTCGACGTCTCGGCGTGGAATTGATCGTGCATGTCAATCGAGACGGTGTTCGGCAAGGAATTTCGCCGCTCACGCACGGCAGTGGTGTGCATACCGACGTGATGAAGACGCAGGGCCTGCGGCAGGCCTTGGATGCGCACAAGTTCGATTGCGCCATAGGCGGAGCGCGCCGCGACGAGGAGCGCTCGCGCGCAAAGGAGCGCGTGTTCTCGCATCGGGCCGCAGGGCATCGCTGGGACCCGAAGGTGCAGCGTCCCGAGCTGTGGCACCTCTACAATGGACGGCATGGTCCGGGCGAAAGCATGCGCGTGTTCCCGCTGTCCAATTGGACCGAGCTCGATGTGTGGGAATACATCGCCCAGGAGCGCATTCCTGTGGTGCCGCTCTATTTCTCGGCCGTGCGCCCGATCGTGCAGCGTGACGGCCTGCTGATCATGCGTGACGATGAGCGGCTTGAACTTCGTGACGGAGAGATTGTGGAGGAGCGGCGGGTCCGGTTCCGGACGCTTGGCTGCTATCCGCTGACGGGAGCGGTCGACTCACCGGCGGACACGATCGATGAGATTATTGCCGAAATCGCGGCTGCCCGGGCGTCCGAGCGTCAGGGACGAGCCATCGACCACGACAGTGCCGGGTCGATGGAGAAAAAGAAGCAGGAAGGCTATTTCTGATGGCGGGGGAAAAGGGGCTTCTGCGCTTTCTCACGTGTGGCAGCGTCGACGACGGCAAGAGCACGCTGATCGGACGCCTGCTCTATGACGGCGGCCTCGTGCTCGACGATCATCTGGCGGCGCTGGCCGCGGACAGCCGAAAGCACGGGACGACCGGCGAGGCGCTGGATTTCGCCCTGCTGGTCGATGGATTGCAGGCCGAGCGCGAGCAGGGCATCACGATCGATGTCGCCTACCGGTATTTCAGCACGCCGCGCCGCAAGTTCATCGTGGCCGACACTCCGGGTCACGAGCAGTACACGCGAAACATGGCGACGGGTGCGAGTGTTTCAGATCTCGCCGTTGTGCTGGTAGATGCCGGCAAGGGTCTTCTCACGCAAACGCGCCGTCATGTTGCGATCATCGGCTTGATGGGCGTGCGGCACGTCGTTCTCGCCGTGAACAAGATGGATCTCGCGGGCTTCAACGAGAGTCGCTTCAACGACATCGCGGCGGAATTTCGTGAGACCGCGGGCCGGCATGGGATCGCCGATATGACGGCCATCCCCGTCATGTCTCGCGATGGCGACAACCTCGTGAAGCGAAGCGACCGGATGGCCTGGTACTCGGGGCCGACGCTGCTCGAGCATCTCGAAACGGTGGAGATCGGTTCCCGTGCATCGCGTTCGATGCGATTGCCGGTGCAATGGGTCAGCCGCCCCAACCAAGAGTTCCGCGGCTATTGCGGCTCACTGGCAGGCGGCACGGTAGGGCCAGGCGATACGATACGCGCGTTGCCATCAGGACGTACGACCTTCGTCAGACGGGTTCTGATCGGTGACCGCGACGTCGACCGGGCTTCCGCCGGAGATGCCGTTACTGTCGTGCTGGAGGACGAGATCGACGTCAGTCGAGGAGATGTACTCGCGGCGCCGGACACGTCGCTGCGGGTTGCGGACCAACTCGCCGCCCACATCATTTGGATGGCCGAGACGCCGCTGCTGCCGGGACGCCCTTACCTGCTCAAGTGCGGCACGCAAACGGTCAGTGCCACTGTCAATGCCATCAAGCACAAGATCGGTATCGACAGTGCCGAAGAAGTGGCCGCCAAACGTCTCGAGCCCAACGATATCGCATCGTGCAATTTGTCTCTGGCTCGCCCAATCGTGTTCGAGCCGTTTGCCGAATGCCAGACGATGGGTTCGTTCATACTGATCGACAAGCTGTCGTACGCGACAGTCGGCGCCGGTCTCGTCGATTTCGAGCTTCGTCGCGCGAGTAACATCCACTGGCAATCGCTCGAGGTTTCCAAGGCGGCCCGAGCCGCGGCGAAATCGCAGAAACCGTACTGCCTTTGGTTTACCGGGCTATCGGGGTCGGGCAAGTCGACGATCGCCAATCTCGTCGATAAGCGGATGATATCGCACGGACATCATACCTACCTGCTCGACGGAGATAATGTCCGACATGGTCTCAATCGCGATCTCGGCTTTACCGACGAGGATCGTGTCGAGAACATTCGTCGCGTCGCCGAGGTTGCCAAGCTTATGGTCGATGCCGGGCTGATCGTGATGGTTTCATTCATCTCGCCGTTCCAAGCGGAGCGAGCAATGGCGCGGGACCTCTTCGATGATGGCGAATTCATCGAGGTCTTCGTCGATACGCCTCTCGATGTTTGCGAGCGGCGTGATCCGAAGGGGCTCTATCGCAAGGCGCGCGCGGGGCAGCTCGCCAATTTCACGGGCATCGATTCGGCCTACGAACCGCCGGACAATCCCGAGGTTCGGCTCGCGGGGGAAGCGGCGAGCGCAGACGAGCTGGCGGAACAGCTGATGCAGGATCTGGCATCGCGTGGATTGGTCTAAACCGAGGTGTCTTCGAGAACGGGCCGATTTGATGCGTGCACTTGATGCGCCGTCGGCGCCTTGGGCCTGCGCTCGTCGCTCGCTACATGTCGTCGAAGTCGACGACAACATGATCGGATTCGGCCAAGGCCTGGCATGTGAGCACGAACCCCTTCTCTAGCTCCCATGGCTCGAGGCTGTAGTTTGCGCGCATGCGGGTGTGGCCTTCGATCACGCGTGCCCGGCACGTCGAGCACATGCCGCCTTTGCAGGCATACGGTGCGCGTATCCCCGCGCGCAGTGCGGCATCGACGATGGGCTCGTCTGACCGTGCCGAGAATCGGTGTCGGATGCCATCGATAATGGCAACGATCTCGGCTGTATCCGTATTGGTGGACACGTTGAGGTCCGCACCTGCTGGTTGTTGTGCGGCCTCACTCCGCAACGTGGTCTGGGGTTGGCGTGGGACGGCCGCCGCCCCGACGGGCGCGAAAAACTCCTGATGGACCCGGTCGCGTGGCAGGCCCAATTGCAGCAAGGTCTTGCGAAGATCGCGGATCATTGCGCCCGGGCCGCAGAGATACGCATGGTCGATATCGGAGATGTCGAACAAGCGTCCGGCCATAGCCTGGATCTTCGCGGGGGTTATGCGTCCCTCGAGCAACGGCGTCTCGCTGTCGTGACTGCGCGAGAGGAAATGGAAGATCGTAAAACGGCTGAGGTAGGTGTCTTTGATGTCTTCTATCCGGGTGCGAAAGATGGTGCTCTCGGGATCGCGGTTGCCATAGATCAGCGTAAAGCGTGTGCGCGCGTGGTGCCGCAAGGCGTGCTCGGCAATGGCCACGATGGGCGTAATGCCGGCACCTGCGGCGATGGCGAGGATGTGCGCCTTGTCGCCCAGGTCGTCAGGGAGGATGAAGCGGCCGGACGGTGGCAGCGCGTCGAGTGACATACCGGCGGTCAGGTTATCGAGTGCCCAATTGGAAAACCGACCGCCGGCGATACGCTTGATGGTGATGGTCAACGTAGGGTTGCCAGTCTCCGAGCCGATCGAGTGCGAACAGATCGAATAGGTCCGGCGCAGGTCTTCGCCATCGAGCTTTGCTCTAACGGCGAGATGCTGGCCCGCCTTGAAGCGAAACACGTCCTTCATTGCTTCAGGCACTGCGAGCGTGACCGACATCGCGTCGGTCGTTTCGCTGTGCGTCGCGCAGACGGCGAGGGCGACGAAGTCATGCATGCTGGAACCTCGCGCCAGGAGCGTTGGACTTCGAATGCGTTCCATAGCTCGATCGGGTTCGTCGTCGCATTGAAAGTCCAGAGCTCTTTAGAGGCACTTGAAGACATCAAACGGCTCGCGGCACGTTTCGCATCGCCAAAGGGCCTTGCAGGGCGTGGAGCCGAACTCCGAGATGCGGGTCGTCTCGAGCGATCCGCAACGCGGGCATTCGACGGCCGGCGCACCAAAGAGATCGTCACTGCGGGAATTGCGGGCAGGCGGCGGCGCGATGCCGAATTCCCGCAGCTTGCGCCGGCCTTCGTCGGTGATGTCGTCCGTGGTCCACGAAGGGGAGAGCACGATATTCACGTGTGCGTCGGCCACGCCTGCAGCAAGGAGCGCGGCTTCGACGTCGATGCGAATGGGCAGCGTGGCCGGACAGCCGGTGTAGGTCGGCGTCAGGGTAACCTCGATGATACCGTTGCGGCGCTCGACGCCGCGCAGGATGCCGAGGTCGGCCAGCGTGACAATGGGGATCTCGGGATCTGGGACGGCCGCCACGGCCTCTCGGGCGCGTGCGAGATCCTCGTCAACCTCGACTGCCGTTCGGATATCCGATTTGGCGGTCATCACCATGTTGCTCCCGGGTGGGCGCGCGCGAGCGACTGCATGTCGCTCAGGAGTTCCTCGAGATGGACGTGGCGTCCCGCGCGCCCTCCCGTGTGGCGGGTGCCGCTCGATTGGGGGCGCTCGAGCCCAGCCTCGGCGAGAGTACGATCGATCACCTCCGTCCACGGCCTGCGCAGCATCTCCCGGCGGGGGGCCAAATCGGCTTCGATAAGATGGCGCTCCGCCGGGTCAGTCTCGAAAAGCTCCTCCACATAAGGCCAAAGCGTACCGACAGCAGCGATCGTGCGGTTGCGGCTTTCGTCGGTGCCGTCGCCGAGACGAATGACCCATTCCGCGGAATGGCGCACATGGTACGCCATCTCCTTGACGGCCTTGGCGGCGATGTCGGCAAGGCCGCGCTGGGAAGACGTCGAGAGTGCGGCGAAGTAGGGGTGCACGAAGGCGGAGTAAAGGAGTTGGCGCACCATGGTGTGGGCGAAATCGCCGTTCGGCAATTCGACCATCAGGATATTGCGGAACGCATGCGCATCGCGAAAATAAGCGAGGTCGTCCTCCGAACGGCCTTTGCCTTCGGCCTCGCCGGCTACCGCGTAGAAGAGGCGCGCCTGCCCGATCAGGTCCAGCGCAAGGTTCGAGAGGGCGATGTCTTCCTCAAGCGTCGGCCCACGGCTCGACCATTGCGAGAGCCGATGGCCGAGCACCAGTGCGTCGTCAGCAAGAGCAAGAGAAAAGCTGGCAATGAGAGGGTCGTTCATCACATGTGCCCGACCTCGTCCGGCAAGTCGTAAAAGGTCGGGTGGCGATAGACCTTGGTCGACGCCGGCTCGAAGAGCTGGTCCCTCTCGTTCGGGTCGGAGGCAACGATGGCACTGGATGGAACAACCCAGATCGAGACGCTGTCTCCGCGGCGCGTATAGACGTCCCGGGCGGCTTGCACGGCCATGATTGAGTCGGGGGCGTGAACCGATCCGCAATGCCTGTGGGGTAAACCGGAGCGGGCTCGGATGAAGACCTCCCACAGCGGCATTGGCGCGACGTTGGTCATTTGGGCGGCTCCCAAGTCAGTATGACAGTTCGCTCGTGCCGGAAGATCGGCAGTCGTGCCATTTCACGTCGAACGCCGAGAGACTCGTGCAAGGGCACCTCCCATCACTCCGCTGCTTGGTGTGCCGCTGCGGCGCGCCGGCTACGCTTTTCGGCATACGTCATGGCTGCGTCACGCACCCACTGGCCTTCGGCTTCGGTGCGGCGCCGATGTGCCATGCGCTGCCGGTTCATCGGCCCGTCGCCCGATAGGACGCGCTTGAATTCCTCCCAGTCGATCTCGCCGTAGCGCCAGTGTCCGGTTGCTTCGTCAAATGCAAGCTGGGGGTCGGGAAAGGTCAGTCCGAGGTAGTGGCCCTGCGGCACGGTCGCGTCGACGAACCGCTGCCGAAGATCATCGTTCGAGAAGCGCTTGATCTTCCAGCGGCTCGACGCCGCCGAATGGATGCTCTCTTTGTCCGAAGGGCCGAACATCATCAAGGCGGGCCACCACCAGCGATCCAGCGCTGCCTGTGCCATCTGCTTCTGGGCGGGAGAGCCTCGGCTGAGTGTGAGCACGATCTCGTAGCCCTGGCGCTGGTGAAAGCTTTCCTCCTTGCACACGCGTATCATCGCGCGTGCATAGGGGCCGTAACTGCAGCGACAGAGCGGGATCTGGTTCATGATGGCCGCGCCGTCCACCAGCCAGCCGATCAGCCCGATGTCTGCCCACGTTTCGGTCGGATAGTTGAAAATCGACGAATATTTTGCCTTGCCGGACAGGAGTTGCTCGTAGAGTTCCTCGCGCGAGACGCCGAGGGTCTCGGCGGCCGAATAGAGATAGAGACCGTGGCCCGCCTCGTCCTGGACTTTGGCGAGAAGTGCCGCCTTGCGGCGAAGAGACGGTGCCCGGGTGATCCAGTTGCCCTCGGGCTGCATCCCGATCACTTCGGAATGGGCGTGCTGCGAGATCTGACGAACGAGCGTGCGCCGGTAAGCCTCCGGCATCCAGTCGTTGGGTTCGATCTTGTCTTCGGCGTCGATCGTGTTTTGGAATATGGCGTGGCGCGCCGCCGCTTCGGCGGGGGCCCTTTCGGCATCATCCACGGCACCGAGAGCCTGCGTGTACATTGCGCTTGTCTCCCTCGAGACGGATCTATTTTTGGCGGCAATGCTAGCACGACTGACGAGGCCGGGGATAGCGGCTCAGGCCCCGCCGAAAAAGGGCGACGAGAGTGTGCTGCGGGGCACTCTCGTATCGTCGGCACCGTTTCTAACGGCTGACGAAGCAACCGCGCAGGCGGCCGGTTTGCTCAGCTCAGCTCGCGAGACGGAGGCTGTTGATCTCCTCGGCGATCGCGCGGAAGGCGTTGCGAAGGGTTTGCGCATCATTGGCATCATAGAATCGGCTGGTGCCGCTGGCGCACGCCGACAGCCGCGACCTTGCCGCGTTCGAGACTTGGAAACCGATCGTGAAGACGACGACGCCTTGTGCCTTCATTGCCGTGCATGTGCTTTGGGCGTAGTCGTTGCTGGTTCGCGAGTCCGATACGCCCGCGGCAGTGTTGTAGTCGCCGTCGGTCATCAGGATCACGTATTTCTCTGTGCGACCGTCATTGTAGGGCGCGGGTGCCTTACCTCCCCAGATGCCCGACCACGCCGGTGACACGAGGCCCCATGCCCAGGCGGCGCCGAGGTGGCCGGCAGTGGCGCCGCCCGTCGTAAGCCCATTTACGGCGTTGCGCAGGCGATCTTTGTCGTCGGTCATCGCGACCACGCTATTCGCGTGCGCGGGGCAGGCCGCCGCGTTGCGCAATTCTGAGCGGACCAGGAAGCGACCCGTGCCGGCCGGGGACTGGTCCGTGGCCTGCAACGACGTGTTTGCGCGCTCGTAGACGCAGCGATCCGAGGGGGTGCGGCCGCCTGCGACGGCAGCAATATAGTCGCCCGCGTTGACGCCCGCCGCGAAGGGGGCAAGCCCAATGCGAACCTTGTTCGTCGTGCCATTGTCCGGAAGCAGAGTGTCCAGCAGGCCATCGGCGCCGGCGACGGCCTCCTTGAGTGCCGCGATCTTGCTGCACGGCGAGCACATGGAGCCTGTGACGTCGAGCTGAACCCCGACCTCGATGTCCTTACTCTCGAATATGGCGACCGTAGACTTTGGCACCGACATCTTGGAAATGCCGCCGACCTTGGCAAAAAGCATCGGAACATCGCTGTCGACGTTGATGGCGACCGAGTTCTGGTCACGATTGATGCTGACCGCGAAGCTGTGCACGTTCGCATAGCTGCCGCCGCTGCCCCGCATGTTCGCTTCGAAGAATCTCTCAGCGACTTCCCGTGCCTCGGCGTCGGTCAAATTCTGAGCGCGAATGCCTTTCGCTGCAGCAAGCGCGGCCGCATCGATGGCGGCGGAAATGGTGCGCTCCGCGTGCATCACGCGTCCAACATCGATGGCGAGGCCCGTCACCATCAAGACCGCGAATATGCAGAGCGAAAAAATGATGGCGACGGTGCCGCCATCGTCGCTGGAAAAATGGCGGGCAAGACGTTTCGCTGCCTTCGTGCTGCCGATCAACATCGAACACTCTCCCTCGGGCCGTCTTACGGCCGCTGCCCGGGAGAATGCAAGGCGAGTGCCCGTATCAGATCAGGGGAAGCACGATTTTCGGAGCGCCTCGCGCGATCGCTGAAATGGCAAACGAAGCGTTAATCGCTTTGCCGAACCTGAACGGCTTGAACGGCAGGCCGAGTTATCCGTCTGTGAAGACAGATTTATCGTCATTCGGGGTGGCCCAGGCCGATGCAAGCACTCCGTGTCAGCCGACGGCCGGCGAGTCTTCGAATGTCCGAATATGGAACGCGACGTGTCGGGCGCGGACGCGAACCGGCACTCTCGTCGAGATCGTGCCAAATCTGGACGCCGAGGGGCGATTTCGGCCGGCTGTCGTTCAGAAGTCGGACGCAATGCCACCGTTCTCCCAATCCCCGTACCGCACGGGGTCTGGCCCTGCGCGTCCTCCGAACTCCTTCGCGCGAGCTTCGCGCTCACGCGTTTCATCCGCCTGGCGGCGGCGCTCGTTGGCCTCCGCCAGGGCGCGCTGAGCGGCGGGCGTAAGGGGGCGCTCCTCGGATGCTGCAGGGGCGTCGGATTCGGGCTTTTGATCAGCGCTCATGAGTTCATCTTTTCGGGCGGCTAGGCGAGTTCCGGTGCGCGACCGCGACCGAGCGGACGGACGGGTTCCCTCGACGGCTGGGTGTTCGCTTGTCGCGGTCGACAGCATATATCATAAGCGCCTGTGCCGGGTTCATTCCTATATGACGGCGAAGAAGGTGAGCCTGGGCCAACCGGCACACGGGCTGGAGATGCGCGATGCCGACCAATTTTGCCAAAACAGGGCTGCTTCTCGGGCTCCTGACCCTGATTTTCGTCGGCATGGGCTCGGCGATCGGGGGACGAGAGGGACTGATCGTGGCGTTTGTCATCGCGCTTGCGATGAACGCTTTCGCGCTCTGGCGGTCAGACAGCCTCGTTCTGGCGATGCACGGGGCGCAAGAGGTTGGTCCGGCGGATGCGCCGCAGTATTACGGGATCGTCGCGGATCTCGCGGCGCGCGCCGGTCTGCCGATGCCGCGCGTGTGCATCATGCACCAACCCCAGCCGAATGCGTTTGCCGCCGGGCGGAGCCCCGCGCGTGCCACGGTTTGTGCCTCGACGGGGCTGCTGGAGACGCTGTCGCCGGAAGAGGTCGCAGGGGTGATGGCTCACGAACTGGCGCACATCAGGAATCGCGACACATTGACGATGACAGTCGCAGCGACTATCGGCGGCGCGATTTCCATGCTGGCGCAGTGGTTGCAGTTTTCTGTTATTTTCGGAGGTGGCCGCCGCAACGGCAACTGGATTGCGTCGATCATTGCCATGCTGGTCGCGCCCTTTGCAGCGATGCTGGTGCAAATGGCGATCAGCCGGTCACGCGAATACCAGGCCGATCAGCTCGGGGCGCGGATCTGCGGCAATCCACTTTGGCTAGCATCGGCGCTGGGAAAAATCCAATCGATGGTCCGCCAAATTCCAAACGACGCGGCGGAAGCGGTGCCGGCGACCGCGCATCTGTTCATCATCAATCCGTTGTCGGGGCGCGGCTTCGACAATCTGTTCTCGACGCATCCGAGCACCGAGAATCGCGTGTTGGAGCTCCAGAAGCTCGCCCAGGAGATGGCCAGAAGCGGGCACTTGCCGCAGGTGGCGACAAACCAGGGCGCAGGTGCGGCCGAGCCATGGCGGCAAAGCAATACAGGGGCCGGTCCGTGGGACCATCCGCGCGGCCCATGGGGATGAGGCACAGGTGACACAGACGAGAGAACGGCTCCGGGGCAAGAGGCCACGGCCTGTCAAGCCAAGTGGTGGCATGCGGGCCTGGCGTGCGGGTGACGCTGAAAGAGAAGCCGCTCGCTCCACGGACGAGAAGCGGCAGGTCGGCGAGCCCGCCGGGCTTGCGGCGAGGCGTCTCGCGGTCGAGCTGATCGAGACGGTAATCGTTTCCTCACGCGCCCTCGACGATGCGCTCGATGTGGCCGATCGCGACCCCAGGTTCCGCCAACTCGAAGGCCGTGACCGGGGATTTGCGCGGCTGATTGCCGCCACTGTCCTGCGGCGACTGGGGTCGCTCGATGCAGTGCTTGCGCGGTATCTGGAGCGGCCGATTCCGTTGACCCAGCCACGACCGCGTTCAATTCTACTCGCAGGTGCGGCTCAGATCCTCATTATCGGCACCCCGGCGCACGCGGCGATCAATCTAGCGGTCGAGCAATGCCGGCGTGACCCGAAGGCGGAGCGTTTTGACAAGCTTACCAACGCGGTGCTGCGGCGGGTGGCTTCTCAAGGTACCGAGATCCTGGACGGACTGGATACGCCGCGGATCGATATCCCGGGCTGGCTGTGGGAGCGATGGGTCGGGACCTACGGCGAGGCGATCGCCGGCCGGATTGCGACCGCCAGCCTCGCAGAGGCGCCGCTCGATCTGACCGTGAAAGCCGACCCCGCCGAGTGGGCGAAGCGGCTTGGCGGGGAGCTGCTCGCCACCGGGACCGTACGATTGAAGGACGCGGGCCGGGTGGAGGAACTGCCTGGCTTCAAAGAAGGGGCTTGGTGGGTGCAAGATGCGGCGGCAGCGCTTCCGGCCCGGCTCTTCGGCGACGTTCGGGGGCTCGAGGTCGCCGATCTTTGTGCTGCGCCTGGTGGCAAGACCGCGGCCCTGGCGGTGGCCGGCGCGCGCATTACTGCCGTGGACCAATCGGCGGACCGATTGGCCCGCCTCGAACAGAATGTCGAGCGGCTCGGCCTGGTTGGCCAAGTTCGGCCGGTGCTGGCGGATCTTCTGGATTATTCGCCTGAGCGATCGTTCGATCACGTGCTGCTCGACGCGCCGTGCCTGTCGACGGGCACGATACGGCGGCACCCTGACCTCTTGCATCTCAAGCGTGTGGGCGATCTCGGCCGGATTGCGGAGCTGCAGGGCAAATTGATCGCGCGGGCTGCAAGGTGGGTGAAGCCCGGCGGCCGCCTCGTCTATTGTGTTTGTTCGGTCGAGCCCGAGGAAGGCGAGCAGGTCGTCGCCGCATTTCTCGGCGCGAACCCGGACTTCACGCGGAAACCGATTGTGCCAAGCGAGATTTGCGGTTCGGTGGACTGGGTGACGCGCGCGGGAGACCTGAGGACGCTGCCCTTTCACGAAGCATCGCCAGGTCAGCCTGGAATGGACGGTTTCTATGCGGCGCGTTTTGTGAGGGCGGGTTGACGGACGGTTCGACGACGTGCGCATGCCCTCCGGGCGCGTCATGACTGGGAGAGACGCTGGCCGCGACAATCGGGTCTAAAGCGTCTCGGGCCGAGCGAAGATGGAACCATAGGCACAGTATCCGCGCTTGTCGGTTGTGGGCCCAACCGCTAGGTTCCGGGCACCCTTTCAATTTACCAGTGTCCAACTGCAACCGAAGGAGCAGTCCGGTGGCCTTCACGCTTCCCCCCCTCCCGTATGCTTACGATGCGCTTCAGCCGTTTATGTCGAAGGAAACGCTGGAGTTCCATCACGACAAGCACCACAACGCCTATGTCACGACAGGCAACCAGATCGCGGGCGACGGCTCCAAGTACGCCGGCAAGTCGGTCGAGGAGATTTGCGTCGAAGCCTTCAAGGCGAAAGACCAGCCGGTCATCAATCAAATCGGCCAGCATTACAATCACATCCACTTCTGGAACTGGATGAAGAAGGGTGGCGGCGGCACCAAGCTGCCAGGCAAGGTCGAGGCGCTGGTCAAGGACTACGGCGGCTACGACAAGCTGCGCACGGATTTCATTCAGGCGGGTGTCACTCAATTCGGCTCGGGTTGGTGCTGGCTCGCAGTGAAGGGCGGCAAGCTCGAGGTGTTGAAGACGCCGAACGGCGAGAACCCATTGATGCAGGGCGCCCAGCCGATTCTCGGTTGCGATGTGTGGGAGCACAGCTACTACATCGACTATCGCAACATGCGCCCGAAGTATCTCGAGGCGTTCGTCGACAATCTGGTCAACTGGGATTACGTCGAGGAGATGGTCGGCAAAGCGAAGTGACCGGCCGCCGTCCTCACTGAAAGTGTTGCCGTGGGGACCCGTCCGGGTCCCCACTTTCGTTGGCGGATGCTGTAATTGTCAGTATTGCGCATAGGCGTGCTTTGCGTTGCGGTACGTTGTGTTATTACTATGCAACTCGATCGATCGGGGGGAACCGGTTTTATCGTGGCTTGTCAATCGTGTTCGGGGGAAGGCTGGTGTCCAAGGCCGGCTATAAGTCTTTGCGTCTCGTACTCGCTGCCGGTCTTGCGTTGCTTCTCGCGGGATGCTCTGTCGCGCCCCGCAATGTGCCGCCGGACGCACTAGCGGCGAGTAAAGCCGTCGTTCCAGGCATTCCGTTTGCCCGGATTTGGGGTGACGAGGCGCCCGTGCACCTCGTGGCCGAGGTCGAGAAGCACATGCCGAGCTTGAAACGGCTCGCGTCTTCGGCGCGGATCGTCGCTGGCCGGCCGCACGTCTACATTCTGGCATTGTCGGGCGGCGGGGCGCGAGGCGCTTTCGGAGCCGGAGTGCTCAACGGGTGGACTGAAAGCGGTTCGCGTCCGAAGTTCGATCTCGTCACTGGGGTATCGGCCGGCGCCATCATCGCTCCGTTCGCGTTTCTCGGGCCTGCCTACGACAAGGCGCTGGAGCAAATCTGGACCCAATACGAGACGTCGGAACTGGTCGTTGCCCAGATCCTGCCCGGTATTCTCGGGGGGCCGGCACTGGCCGACACGACTCCCCTTGCCCATCTGATCGCGAAGTACGTCGATCGCGCCTTTCTGAGGGCAATTGCGGCCGAGCACAGGCGGGGCCGCATGCTGATGATTGGAACCACCAATCTCGACGCCGAGAGACCCGTCTACTGGAACATGGGCGAAATTGCCGACAGCAGACATCCGCGCAGGCTCGAATTATTCCGCCAGATCATCCTGGCATCGGCCGCCATTCCGGGAGCATTCCCGCCGGTCGAAATCGACGTCGAGACGGAAGGCCGGCTGGTCCAGGAAATGCACGTCGACGGAGGAACGACGCGCGACGTCTTTGTCGCGCCAGCGCAACTCAACCTGTCAGCCTTGGATCGCCTCTATCGATCCCCCCCGAAGCGGCACATCTACATCATCATGAACTCGAAAATGTCGCCCGAGTTCGAGCCGGTCAAACCTACTGCGATTGCGATCGGCTCCCGGGCCGTTTCGACGCTGATCAAATCGCACGACAGCGGCGACCTTTTCCGGATACGACAGCAAGCGCTGAGCAGCGGCGCCGACTTCTACCTGACCTCGATTCCGTCCGATTTCGGCCAGAAGTCGAGCCAGGCCTTCGATCCCGTTTATCAACGAGCACTCTTCGAGCGCGGGAGGGCGCTCGGGCGGGCTGGAGGCGGTTGGCGCGGTGATCTCCCGGCGCCGACGATGGCGCTCACGCGGCGCTGATCGGCGACGCCTGGGTGGGGGCCGCGCCCGATCTTGCTAACAACGGTCAGCGATTGGGCTCGCGTCCGACGCCGCCGCCTGCTTCAATTCGAGCGACGCAGGCCTTCCGCGAGGCGGGTCGTGGATTCAGCTCACTCGGTACTCATGTCACTACGTGTGCTGCCAGCCGGGTTCGCCCGTGTGGGTATCTTTGCCGACCTGACCGAAGACGAGCGTATCGCGCTCGAGGCCGAGCTCGAGCCGATGCCGCTCAGCCGGGGCGATGTTCTCGTCCGGCAGGGCGAGGAGGCCGATGCCCTGTATATCGTCGTCTCCGGACGCTTCGACGTGCGAGTTGCAGGCCGTAGCGAGCCGGTGGCCGAAATTGGTCCGGGCTCGCCCGTGGGCGAGATCGCCTTTCTCGCCGGGGGGGAGCGTACGGCGACGGTGACGGCCGTCCGTGACAGCCTCGTGGTTCGGCTCGAACGGAGCCATTTCGACAGGCTCTGCCAGCGGGTTCCGCGTATTTGGGAGACGCTTACGGCTTCGCTGGCCCGGCGCCTCGCCGAGCAGACGTCGGGCCGCGGGCAGCAGGTTATGAGCGTGCCGCGCACCATTGCGGTGATCCGCGCCGGTGGAGAAGCCGTGCCACCGAGCTTTGCTGCGGACCTGGCGTCGGCCTTCGAGCGTGTCGGCCGCACCATCGTGATCGACAGCGCCAACGTCGGGGTGATCATCGGAGGCCGCGATCTGGGGAGCGGTAGTGCCACCGAGACACTCAACGCCCTCGAAGGACGACATGACACGGTCGTCTACATCGCCGATCCCATGCTCACCGCCTGGTCCGAGAAAGCCATCAGGCAGGCAGATCTCGTGCTCAGGGTGGGGTTGGTTGCTCGCGACGCCACGATGCCGGTGTCGGAGAATGTGCTCGAAATCTTTGCCTCAAAGCTTCTCGCTCCGGCTCAACAGAGGTTGGTGTTGCTGCATCCGCAGCGCCGGGGGCCGCAGGGCACGAGGCATTGGCTCGGTTCGCGTTCCGTCGGCATGCATCATCATGCGGCGCTGGGCGAGCGGGCCGACGTCGATCGCCTGGTGCGCTTCATCACGGGACGTGCCCGTGGACTTGTCACGTGTGGCGGCGGGGCATTCTGCGCGGCGCATGTGGGTCTCTACAAGGCTCTCGCGGAAACTCATGTCTCGTTCGATATCATGGGTGGTACGAGTGGCGGCAGTGCAATTGCGGCCGGATTTGCCATGGGGCAGGCGGCGGATGACATCGATCGCATGGTTCATGAGATCTTCGTGCGCCGGAAAGCACTCCGCCGCTATACGTGGCCTCGCTTCGCGATTCTCGATCACACGCACTTCGACCGCCTGCTCGAAGACTGTTATGGCGGTGTCGATATCGAGGACCTTTGGCTGCCGTTCTTTGCTGTCTCGACGAATTTATCGCGGTATGCACTTACCAGCCACACGCGAGGCAGCCTGTGGGAGGCCGTTCGAGCATCGAGTTCCATTCCGGCGCTGCTGCCGCCCTTCTACACGCGGGAGGGAGAGATGTTGGTCGATGGAGCGCTCGTCGATAATGTGCCTGTGCGCGTTATGCGGGAGCTCAAGGCCGGTCCGAATGTGGTCGTGGCATTCGAAGTGCCGCAGATCGAGCGTTTTGCGGTCGACTATCGCGAGTTTCCCTCGAGAGCGGCATTCATTCGGAGGGCGCTGCTACCATTTTCCCGGCACTCGATGCCTGACGCGCCGAGCCTTGGCGCCGTGCTGATGCGGA
>JBFWXN010000050.1:0-35364 GCA_050187415.1 Hyphomicrobiaceae bacterium
TCCGCCATCACACCGGCATTGCTGGCGGCGTGATCGAGCATCGTGGAATGGGACTTTGCCCCGAACCAGTCGATCCGCGTCTCAGCGCCGAGGGTCTCGGCGACCTTGTTGAAAGTCGGACCGATGCTACCGAGAAAGTCGGCCCACTTGTTGGACAGGAACGCCATCAGCTTGAGCCAGAGCTGCTCGACGCTGGCCGTGATCGCGCGGAAATCATCGACAAACGAGCTGGCCGTGATCTTGATGCCGTCCCAGACGGCTCGTGCCAGATTACCCATCAGCTCGAGCGCGCGCCCAAACCCGCCGGCGCCTTTGACCAGCTGCCCGAACCAGTAGATTAGCTCGCCGGCGCCGACGATCAGTGCGCCGATGCCGGTGCGGATGATGGCGCCGCGCAGCAACGCCAGCGCACCCGACAGGCTGAAGGTGGCAATCCGTGCCGCAACGAAGGCAACCACCCAGCGTCCGGCCATGAAGCCGGCAAAAGCGATGCCGATGGCGGCAAGATGCTCCAGATTGTCGGCGAGCAGAATGATCGCGGCTGCGACGGCAGCGGACGTTCCCGCCATCTTGTCCCAGCGGCCCACCAGCTGCAGCGCCGCATTACCCAGAAGCGTGAAGGCATCGCCAATGGTGGCCGGCATCGCGTCGGCTTCCTTGCGCAGGCGCTCGAGATTGCCGAGCAGTGCACGCCGGATCACATCGCCGGTGATGTCGCCTTCCGCGCCAAGAGTGCGCAGCTGATTGACGTTGACCTTGAGCTCCGCCGCCAGCAGTTCGGCGATCCGCCCGCCGCTGGCGATCACGGTGTTGAGGTTCTCGCCCGAGAGCTTGCCGAGCGCCATGGCCTTTGACAGTGCGTTCTGCACGGACGCCGCGCGATCAGCCTTGGCGCCCGACACCACCATGGCATTGTTCAACGCCTCGGTGAAATCCAGGCTCTCCTTCGTAGACAGGCCAAGCTCCCGCAGCGCCGTGGCGTTGGCGAGCCAGGACTCCGTCGTTTGCGTAATGCTCGAATAGGTGCGCCGCGCCATGGCGGCGAGCCGCTCCATGACGGCGGCACCGCGTTCCTGCGATCCGGTGGCGAGATCGACCCGCGAGCGCAGGTCGGTCCAGGTGTTGGTGTAGGTGACGAGCTGCTGGACGCTGATCGCAGCGCCAAGCACGCCCATCACCCGGCGCACCACCATGCCGGTGATATCGGCCTGCTTCTCGATGCGCTTGAAGCTCTTCTCGCCAACCTCGCCAATGCCCTCGAATTCGGACCTGACCAGCCGGCCGCCTTCGGCAACGAGCCGGACGGAGACGCGTTTTTCGGCCATGGGTCAATCTTCCTGTCAGACGGAGACACGCCTTGCGTGACGGTGCCGATCCGCGGAAACTTGAGTCATGTCCGAGATCGTCACCTTGTCCGCCAAATTTGAGATCCAGATCCCCGAGGCCCTCCGCGCTGCGCGGGGCTGGAAGGTCGGTCAGGTCTTCGCACTCATGCCAAAGGGAACTGGCATTCTGCTGATACCGGTGCCGGAACAGAGTTCACTTGCCGGGATCGCAAAGGGTGCTGAAGCGACCGATTGCCGGGATCGGTCGGATCGGTTCTGACCGCCAAATTCCCAACAAGGCTTTGCCTGTGCGTCATTGACATATGCGTCTGGCAACCTGGAGGAAGATGACATGAGCGAAGCTTTCAAGAGTATCGAACAGGGCCTGAAGGAGGCGCTGGCGCATGTGCGTGGTGAGCGGATGGCCACGGTCCACGAAATCGAACTGTCGGAACCGGACGTCCAGGCGATCCGGGCTGATACCGGTCAGTCGCAATCCGCGTCTGACGGCAGCATTGGCAGGAAGAAGAGCAGGCGCCTGAACCGGGGGTAATGCCGCAAGTCCTGACAGGCCGGCGTGCAACAGTCGTATCTGATCAGGCGCGCTCGGCCGCCATCTGTTCGTTGAGCTTGCGCACCATCACCGCCTCGATCTCGGACAGACATTCGGCGGCAATCAGCGGACTGACACCGAGTGCGCGCGCCATGGCTAAGGCAGCGTTCATGTCCCAGCCGATGACGACCGTGGCGCCCATGCCGCCAACCACACGCAATTGTCCAGTCAGGCGCTGGACGAGATCCCAGACCTGCCAACCCTCCGGAGTTTCCGGAGAGTTCAGCCGCGCCGGGCAATCTTCGCACGCGCTTTCGCAGGCCGCGCAGTAGGCCTCGCCCCCGCCGAAGTGCCATTCGGCAAGGGCGATGAGGCGTTTTTTTCCGCATCCAGCATCAGATACGGCGCGAGACAGCGGGTCTGGAACGCCTCGAACACCGGCCAGATGTCGAGGAGCGCATCGATCCCTTCCGGCGTGACCGACATCGGCATGCCGCTCTCATCGCCGACGCCCTCCCAATCCATCACCACGCGGCGGGCGACCGCCTTCGCCATGACCAGCGCCATTTCTTCCTGGCTGGCATCCTTGGGCAAAGATTCGACGGTGGGATCGTTGCGGGCCGCGACCATGGTGGCGGTGGTCACCGGCAGAACAAGGAGGCGCAGGCCAGATCCAAGGTCGAGCCATTTCGGCTCAGTGGAAAGGTCGAGACGGATCATGGTCAGTAGTCCTCCACGTCATTGATGAGCACGGCGGTGCACATGCGTCCGAGCGTGGCGTCGCGCGCCGCCTGCCAATCGAACGATGCCTGCACGCCCTGCGGCCCGGAAATTTCCAGGCGGGGCCGCGGCAGATAGACCGCGTGCGCCGTGAAGGTCAGGCTTTCGCCAGAGATGAGTGTGTATGAAAACTCCAGCTCGCAAGGAGCGCCGTTGATCGCCTGTGTCACCAATGTCGAGTCGGCAAAGCGGACCTCGGTACGGCCGGTGAGCGCCGCAATCGACGGATCGGCGCCATCGATCATGCCGTCGGCACGGATAGTCTCGATGCGGTCGAGATTGTTGGCATAGGTGATCTCGGTCGAGATCACGTTGCCCAAAGCGGTGCCGTTGCGCTTGATCGCGCCGTTGAAGTGCCCGAAGCGGATGAGATCCAGCTCCGCGGGCGTGCCGGCCTGTGACGTGGTGTTGATCGTCTCGCCCTGTGCCACCAGCCGCGCCGTTGCGGTCAGCAAGCCAGAGCGCTGCATTTGCCAGGTCAGTTGATCGAGCACTGCGCCGGAATAGAGTGCGTATCGCGGCACCTCAGGCATTCCGGTCTCGATTGCCATCGACGGCAGGGTCCAGGATCCGGATTGGAAAGTGTGGGTGAAGGGCCCCGGTGCCGTCCCCGTCGTCGTCGGCGCACCAAACGCCGCCTTCAGCCAGAAGCCGAAGGCTTGCGCATCGATCGGCACCACGACGTCGCCATCGGCGGTCACCGCATCCTTGACCGGCGCCAGCGGATCGCGGCCATAGCCCAAGAGCTCGGAATTGAGCAGCGGCTGTTCCGCTCCGAGCGTCGTGCTGGCGAATGGCATGCGGCTGAAACCGCTCGCCGGCGGGGTGCCATAAATCGTCTCGAACGCGAGCGCCATTCGCGCCCGCGCCCCTTGGGCTCGTGCCATGGTGTTTCTCCTCGGATTGTCGGGATCAACCGAGCGGGTCGGCCGTCGAATAATGCAGCACCACCGGGATCATGGCGGCTTTCAGGGCGGCCGCGCCCTCGATGGGCAGATCGACCGGCTGCGGCGCTTCCGCCTCGATCCAGTCGCACAGTCCCCCGAGCGTGCGGTCGCCGGCAATCGCCGCACCAATGCTGGCGCACAGCGCATCAAACGCCGCATCGCGGCCCGCGCCCTGCACGACGGCCTCGATCTCGGCCCGGTGCTGATAATGGTAGATGAGTGGCGACAGCGTCGTCTCCGGCTCACCCGGATCGCCATCACGCAAAATCAATAGCCCTGCCGCAGGTACACGCTCGGGCAGCACCTCGCCGCGCAGCACGGTGGCTGGCAACATTGAAAGCTGCGCGTGTAGCGCGGCGAGGATGGTTTCGCGGGTGGTGGGCATGATGGTCCCGGTTCGCCGGGACCAGCCCGGCGTCAGTGATCCCTGTCGGGTTTCTGCTCCGAAAGAGCGGCCAGCCGTCGCGGCAGATCCGAGCGGCCGTGCAGGAAATCGACGATGATCACCTGATCGGCGTCCTCGACGAAAACGACGAAATGCTGACCCGCTCGCGTGAAACGCAGATCCTCGGGCAGGTCCGGATCGATGAGGCGGCGGCAGTCCTGCGACATAGCCGTGCCCGCCGCAATCGCCGCGCAACGTGCGATCAGGTCTTCCTCGTAGGCGGCAGCCTGTCGCGGACCGAAGGTCTCATGCGTCCAGCGAGCGATTTCGACGAGCGATGTTTCCGCCTGTCGCGTCAGGCGCCAGGGTTTCGGCATCAGGACGATTAGCGCGCGGAAGCGAAGGCACGCCGGATCGCATCCTCACCGCTCCCCTCGGCCAGATCACCACGCCGGGCCTGGTCCAGCCCGTCACGCAACCTTGCCTGCAATTCGCTGAACTCCGCCTCCTCCCTTTCGAGAAGACGCAACCCCGCCCGCAGGGCTTCGGAGGCATTCTGGTAGCGCCCCGATGCGACCAGCCGGTCGACAAGGTCGGATTGGGTTTCCGTCAGAACGACGTTTCGGGTGGCCATGCGTATCTCCATCAAGGATATTGGCAATATATGCCAATGCCCTATGAATGTCGACCGCTGGCCAAATGCAGGTTTGTGGGGGCCAGGCGCCCGGATTCATATTGGCGTGGCACCGTGGAAAGGATGATGGTCATGGTACGCAGCCTTCAGGACAAGCTCGCCAGGCTCGACCCGGCCCGCCGCGCGCGGATCGAGGCCGAGGCTAATCGCCTGCACACCGAATGCCGGGCGCCGATTCTTGATAGCACGATTACCTGTCCGCATTGCGGGCATTCGCAAAACGAGACCATGCCGACGGATGCCTGCCAGTGGTTTTACGAGTGCAAGGGCTGCGGCACGCTCCTCAAACCAAAACCGGGTGATTGCTGCGTTTTATGCTCCTACGGCACGGTACCCTGTCCGCCGATCCAGGCCCATAAATGATGCTGCAGTTGATAGCCTGACTGGATCGAGCCGCTCAGGAACGCGTTTCCGTCCAATTCGCCACGATCATCCCCGGCAGGGCGTTCTCCACCGCGCGCGCATCCTGCGCGAGATCGAGGCGCTTTGGCAGTTTCACCTGCGGCACCAGCAGGAAGATCACGGCGGTGGCGCGACCTTGCAGCCGGCTCGAGACGCGACCATCCTTGTGCCGGGTGATGTTTTCGCGGACGCGTCCCGTCTTGCTGACGCGAACATTGTCGGCCACCAGCAGGCTCGGACCAGTGCGGCGATAGACGAAGCGCAGGCGCATGCCGGTATGGCGTTCCCACGCGCCGGGCGTGATACTGCCGCCTCGCGAGGATTTTCCAGCGCTCGGCATTGCGATTGCCAGCCAAAACCCGTTCTTGGAGCGGATCAGTGGGCCGGTGTCGTGCGCACCAACAATCACTGGTGCCTTCGACCAGACCAACGCTGCCGCGTTGAGACTCCGCCGACCTTTCGGATACTGCTCGGAGCGAATGGTGCGGGCGAGTCGCGCCCCGAGGCCTGCGCCAGTGATCTGCGCTCGCCAGGCGGACTTGAGACCGGCGCCAGCTTTGCGCATGGCAGCGGTGACCGCCTTTTGGCCGGCGCGGGTTTCCGCCTCCATTGTCCGGGCGATATCGCCGACAATCCTGATGCCGAGTTTCATGCGGGGCGAAGGTCCACGGTCCAGACGAGCCGCTCGCGATCACGCACCGGCTCGCCCTGAATGATGAAGGTGTCGCCATCGATCTCGATCCGGTCGTCGGGGCGCGGGCTCGAGACCTCGGCGAGGCGAAGATCGACGCGGGTGGTTTCCGACCAGAGCCGCGCCTCGCCGAAGCCAGTGATCTCGTCCGCACGTCGGGCAATGATGCGCACGGGCACGGCCGATCCGCCATCGGGCGTATAGACAGCGTCCCTGCCGATGTTCGGATCGCCGAACAGGTCGTCGATCGCCTTCGCGAAGGCGCTCATACCCATCAGTTGCTCGTGTGGATGCGCACCGCGAGCCGCGGGCGCTTGTTGACCGGTAGGGTCGAGGCCTCGGTCTTGACCTCAATGGCGCTACCGTCGTGACGTGCGATCTGCCGGGCATAGATCGGCAGGCCGACGGTGTTGACTGTCTCGATCAGGTTCGCCGGCGCGCCGTAGGTCACGAAGGTGTCGAGGGTGCCGAGCGGGAACGCGATGCCCTCGCTCGCTGGGATCAGCGTCTCGGTTTCGCCGGTGGAGAGGGTGACGGTGGCGTTGTACTCCTCGAACATGATGCCGGCGAAGGGGAGGCGCCGGCGCGTATCTTCGCGGAGCGGTTGGGCGCCGGTCGAGGCATAGTACTTGTAGGCGTCCTCGACCTTGGCGTGGCCGATCAGCTTGTCGAAGAACTCAGGGCTGACGAGCGCCAACACGCCGGTCATGGTCTCGCCCTTGAGTTCCGTCTCGACCTTGCGCAGCACCTCGCGCACCTTGGCCTGGACGTTGGTACCGGCGGTGCCGAGCACGAAATCGACCGCCTGCTGGGAAAGCCCGAACTCGGTGAAGTAGTTGTAGAGCGTGGTGCCGGCGCCGTCCTTGACGATGCCGCGCAACGCATTGACCTCCATGTACTCGCGGGTCTGGGCGTGCTTGACCCGCATGCGAGTGAGCTTGCGCTCCATGACGGTGGCGAGCGGGTCGGCCGCGTCGGCGACGCCGAAACCGCGCACGCCCTGGATGTCCTGGGGCGTGATCACGTCGTCGTGGGGAATCCACGGCACCGTGAAGGAACGCATCGAGCGCGTGTCGCGGTTGGCGACGGTGGCGGGACCGCCGAGCGGCACGGTCGGCAGGAGGTTTAGCACGCCTTCGGCCTGTTCGATGACGACGGAGCGTTGGGTCACGCCCTCGAAGCGGAACAGGCCCATCTGCCCGAGCCGGGTATAGACGTTGGGCAGGATGTTGATGGCCTGGGTCATCTCGGCGAGCGAGTAGCCGCCCGCGTCGAACGGGTTGATCATGGCGACCATGATGTCGGGTCTCCTTGGGATGCGACGGGCATGAAAAAGACCCCGAAGGCGGACGCCTCGGAGCCGGTGACGGATTGGATCTGACGAGCGCGGATCAGGCGGTGTCGCGCGGCACGATACCGGCAGAGCTCAGCTCGGTGTGCTTGACGGTCGTCTTGGCCGCGTCATCGACGGAGGCGTCGAAGACGAGCGCCGCCTTGGAGACGATCGCCGGGCCGCGGGCAACCATGAGGCCGGTCCTATCGCCGGCCGTCGCGTCGACCGCCTCGATCAGGACGGCCGTTGCGACCTCCGCACCCTCGTCTCCGACGACCTCGGCGTCCGGCGACAGGCGGTACTTGCCCGAGGCGGTGATCCGGCCGAGGACGGATCCGAGCGCGTAGTTCGTGCCAGCCTTGAGGGTCACAGCCTCGCGGCAGTAGCTCGCATTGAGCTCGTATTTGAGCAGGTCGCCAAGGGTCGGCGACATGGTGAGAACGGTCATGATGATCCTTCCTTTCCTCAGCTGCGGTTGGCCGAGGCGCGCTCACGCGCACGACGCACGATGGGGCTTTCGCCGCCGTTCGATGCCGGCGAGCCGGCCGGTGACGGCGCCACGGCGACCACAGAGCTCGCCTCGGCGCGTGCCGCGAGGGCGTCGAGGATGGAGCTTCGCAGCGCATGCGGCGCAATCCCCTTGGCCA
The DNA here is from genome assembly GCA_050187415.1 of Hyphomicrobiaceae bacterium. Lineage (GTDB taxonomy): Bacteria > Pseudomonadota > Alphaproteobacteria > Rhizobiales > Hyphomicrobiaceae. The sequence goes on from JBFWXN010000050.1 coordinate 7,758, forward strand.
TGGCGTCGGCGGCGTCGATGGCGACGCCCAGTCGGGCACCCTGGGCGGCAATGGCGGCGATCTCCGCATATTCGGCGCGCAACCGTTCCGCGGTGTGGTCGGTGGTGGGTACGTCGGTGGTCGCCGGCGCCGCGACCTGCGGTGCGGGCTGCGGCGTATCGGGGGTTTCCGGTTCGGGCGCGTTCGTCTCGATGACGGCGTCGCCATCGATCGCCGCACCGGCATTGGGGTCGATGGTCATTTCGGTCTTTCTCCTTGGAGGTTGACGACTGCGGGCGCTCTGCGAAGCACCCCTGATCAGGCGTGGCGGGTCGAGCATCCGGGTGAGATCGGCAAGTGCGTGGCCGACGGTGCCGACTTGGTCGGCAAGGCCGGCGTCGATGCCCCGCTGGCCCCGATAGATCGCGGCCTGCGTCGCGTGGACAGCGCCGGGGCTCATGTTCCGGTTGCGCGCCACCAGGGTGACGAGGTCGGCATGGAGCGCGTCGACATCCGCCTGGATCGCCGACAACGCCGTATCCGAAAGCGGCTCGTGGGCATTGCCCTCGATCTTGCGATCGCCCGCGTGAACGAGCGTCCATTTGAGGCCGGCCATGACGTCGGCGATGCTCTCGTCGACATGGATGGCCACGACGCCGATGGATCCGACCTCCGCCGTCCGGGTGACGTAAAGGCGGTCCGCCACGCTGGCGATGGCAAAGGCAGCCGACAGCGCGCTTTCGCTCGCGACAGCCCAGAGTGGCTTCTGCGCGGCTTCGCGCAAGGACACGAGGCGATCGACCAGATCGAAGAGACCGCCGACCTCACCGCCTGGCGAGTCCAGTTCCAGCAACACGGCCCGCGCAGCTGGATCGGCCAGCGCGGCCTCCACCGCAAAAGCGATCTCGCCATAGTCGCTGGCGCCCAGAAAACCGGTGAGCCAGTCGCCACGCGTCACCAATGGCCCGAGGATCGGCACCACGGCGATGCCGGGACCGGTAACGGAATGGCTCGCCACCTGCGGCGCATCGCGGGCCGGAAGCATGGCCTGGCGTGTATCGAGCATTGGGCCGGCGGCGAGCAGGCCGTCGAGCGCTCGCGGGGCGATCGCCAAGGGCCGACCGCCGAGCCGGGTGAGCAGCGGATTCAATCGCGTCATGGAAACCTCAGTCGGCGGCGACGTTCGCCTAGTTGTCCGCTGGTGCTGCCTCTTGAGCATCGGTCAGCAGCCTCGGGTCGGATGAGGCGCTGCCGAAGGAGAGGCCAAGCTGGCGCTCTCGCGCACGGTCCGCAGCAATCTCGGCATCGACCTGATCGGCGTCATAGCCGCGCTCGGCGAGCGCCTGTGTCCGGCTCTTCAGCCCCGCCTCGATCTGTTCGATCTCGGCGCGCGCGTCCTTCAGCGGATCGACCCAGTCCCATTTGGGCGGCAGCCAGGAACAGCCGAGATAAACGCGCCTCTGCTGTTCGTAATCGGGCAAGGCAATCGCGCCCGCCATGACCGCCGTATCGAGCCATCGCGCCCAGACCCGTCGACAGATTTGCCAGACCATGACCGAGTGCTGGTAGGCCTCGATGCGGCGGCGGAACTCGAGGAGCGCGAGCCGCGAGTTCGAGTAGTTTGCCTTCAGCATGTCATTCGACAGATACGCATACGGGATGCCGAGCGCCGCCGAGACCTGCAGCAACGTGCGGTATTGGAACGGCTCGTAGGTCTGGCCGACATCGGCCGGCGCCGAGGTCTGCACCTCTTCGCCCGGCTCCAGCATCACGATCTGGCCGGGCTGCAGATCCATCGTCCGCTCGCCGCCTTCGTCGCTCTCGGCGATGTCGAAGGGCTCCGCCGGCGCCGGCGTGGTGATGAAGAGCGCATGCATGGCCGCGACCTTCTTCCGGTCGAGCTCGGCGTCGTCGTACTGATCGAGCAGGAACAGCTTCACGATGCCCGGCGCAAAGCGGGAAATCCCGCGCAACTGCCCAGCATCGACCGGATCGATGACGTGGATGACCTCGGCCGCCGACACCCGCACGATCTCGCCGGCGAGCCCTGGATCGGTCACGTCACCCGGATGGCGGCGCAGGAAGTGGTAGGCGACGCGCCTGCCGATCCGGTCGAACTCAATCCCCTGACGGACGACATTACCGCCGGGAAGCTGCTCGTTGCGGCTGAGCGGCAGCATCTCGGAGGGGATCATCTGCAGCTGCAGCGGCACCATGAGCCCGTCATCGGGCCGGCGCGGACGGAAGCGGAAGAACACTTCACCGGCGATGAATACCTCGCGCGCGGCGCGCCGCTGCTGGCCGTAGAAATCGGTAAAGCCTTCGGCGTCGCTATCGTCAGTCCAGTCAAACCAGAGTCGCTGCACGCGCGCCTTGAGATCGGCATCGGCGATCAGGGACGACGGCTTGATGCCGTCGCCCACCACATTGCCGGCCCAGCTCTCGATGGCGTTCGCCGCATAGCCGTTGTTGCGCACCAGCCATCGGGCGCGCGCGGTGATGTCGGCGCCGGCGGCCGCGATCAGCGTGTTGAGATGCGCCCGGCTCGGCTGGAAGTGCCGCAGCCTGCGGCTTGCCTGGCCCGCCTCGAAGCCGCCCACCAGAGCGCCGATGCGGCGGCGCCACCGTGTGATCGATTCCAGCACGAGTCAGAGCCCCTTGCTTGCCGTCGTGCGAACGATGCGACGGCGCGCGCCGGTTTGCTCCTCGGCGATCCGCCGTTCGAGGTCGCCGAGGGCGACCGCCATTTCGGCATCGCTCGCATAGGTGATGCGGCGCCCCTCGACCTCGACGGTGCGCACGCCGCGCCATCGGGCGGCGAGCAGCGCATCGCGGCGCGCGATCATGTCCTCAAGCGTCATGGTCTCGGTCTCAACTCAGATAGCTGGGCGTGAACACCCGTCGGCCGCGCCGGGCAGGCGCTCGTCGCACCAGACCCGCGGAGGCGATCTCTGGCGTGCCGGGGTCAGAGGCCGTGGTCTCTGGCCCCACTGTGTTGCTCGGATCGAGCGAGCCGACCTGGCGTTCGAGATCGCGCCATTTCTGCTCGCCCCAGCGGTCGGCACCGGCGATCCAGGCGGCGGCACGGGCATAGACCCGGCAATCCAGCGCCTCGTTGCGTTCGCGGAGCTTCTGCCATTCGAGCCGCTGAAACCCGCGCCTGGTCTTCACCGTCACCAGCTGTTCGGCGACGAACTGCTTGCACCACTCGCTGTCGGCCCAAGCCGGCAGGTGGATGGTCCCTGCGGGAAAGCTGGCGCCTCCGGCACGCTCCTCGTCGGTCGGCCGTTCGAGCCGGAGGTAGCGATTGGTCTCGGCCTTGAAGGTCGAGACCGCGACCGACCACAGCCGCGCGCCGCGCCGCAATCGCTTGCCGCCGGCGGTCGCATCGACATAGGTCGGGCCGGAGACCGGGCTCGCCCGATTGAAACCCTCGACACCCTTGACTGGCGCCACCTGCGCGAAGCCGGCGCGCCGTGCCCAGCCGTAGACCGACGGCGCCTCGAAGCCGGTGTCGATCGCGAGGCGCGACAGGCCCATCGCCACCCCAGAGGCGTGCGGCCAGTTGCGGCTCAAGAGACCGTCCAACGCGGACCATGCGGCGGCGTGTTCGGGGCCGCCCTCAATGACGATGTGGTCGATGAGCCAGCTCTCCAGCCCGCGACCCCATGCCCAGACATCGACCTCGATGCGATCCTTCTGGACGTCGGCGCCGGCGGTGAGAAACAGGCCGCCCATCGGCACCGTGCCGGCCGGCCAGCTCTCCCTGCGATCGTAGAGCCGCTGCCAGTCCGGCGCTTCGCCCGTCTCGACCCATGTCTCGCCCAGCGATGTATTGACGAAGGTCTTCATCGCCTCGTCGCCGTGATCCTTCGCCGACAGAAAGGTGCGCACCATGGCTTCCAAGCGGACCCAGGAGGAATAGACCTCGTTCAGGTGAAAGCCGGCGATGCCGTCGAACGGGGCCTCAGCCCGCCATTCGCCCCGGCGCACGGCGGCCCAGCGTTCGGCGTCGCTCCAATGCGCGCCGCAATGGCGGCATTGGTATCGCGCGGTCTCCGGCCGGTGGGCGCCGTCCGCGTCGCGGTCCCAGCGAACCTGCTCCCAGACCAGCGTCTGATGCTCGCCGCATTCCGGGCACGGCGCGAAGAAGCGGCGCCTGTCGCTTTCGGTGAACGCCGTCTCGATCCGGCTCGCGCCACGGATGGTCGGCGTCGAGACCAGGACGATCTTGCGGTTCCAGAAGGTGACCGTGCGCTTCTTCGCCAGATTGACCGGATCGCCCTCGGCGCCGGCGCTGAACGGATAGCGGTCGACCTCGTCGCACAGGAGGATGCGGATCGGCCGGCTGGCCAGGCCCGAGGGTGCATTGGCGCCGACGATGGTCAGATGCCCGCCGGGAAACTTCTTGTGCAGGATCTTGTTCGACCCGTCCCGCGACTTCGGATCCGAGATGCGCCCATGCAGACAGGGCGTATCGCGCGCCATCGGCGAGAAACGGTCCTTCGACCAGGTCTCCGCATCGCGTTCCGTCGGCATCACCACCATCACCGGCGCCGGGTCCTGGTCGATGTGGAATGCAACGGTGTTGAGCAGCACCTCCGTCTTGCCGGTCTGGCTCGACGACATCACGACGACGCTTTCGACCGCCGGATCGGAGATCGCGTCCATGATGCCGCGCTGGTAGATGGCCCGCTCGGTGCGCCAGCGGCCGGGCTCGGCGCTGGCTTCGGAACTCAGGCGGCGCCTGGCGTCGGCCCACTCACTGATCGTCAGGGTCGGCGGCGGCGCCAGGATCGTCAGCGCCTTGCGCGTCGCCTGCGCCAGCCGCGCCGGCCCCTTCAGCACCAACGGCGATGGCCGGGAGGCTGGCGAGTTCCGCGAGCGCTTCGGTGATCGCGTCGCGGATCTGCGCGCGCGTGCCGGCAATGGTCGTCTCCTCGTGGACGAGCGGCGCCAGCCTGTCGGGCAGGACCAGCAGACGCGCGCGCAGGCGGGCCAGCACGGCGATCCAAGCCTCCTCGACCTGAGCGGCCGGCAAGAGGTCGCCGCGCCGGACAGCTGCGTCCATTTCGGCGAGATCGGCCTTGGCCTTGATCAGCCGGGCGCGCTCGACACCGAAATCGGCGGCGCCCGTCTGCGACCGCGTCGCCAGTTCGCGCAGGTAGCGCACATAGCCGCGCACCGTGCCGACGAGATCGTAGCGCCCGCGTTCGGGGCCGGTGCGAGCTGACGCCGGGATGATCCCGTCGCGCGCCAGCTGCTGGACCCGCCTTTCGGTCAGGTCCAGGAGCCGGGCGATGACCGCGATCGGTTGGGTATTGGTCGCCATGAACGGGGGCCGCTCCCGGGCAAGATCAGGTCATGTCGGGAGCCCCGCCATCACTGCATAAAAAGCAATGAAATGATGCACTTATCGACTTGATGAGGGCGTCGGTCAGAGCCTGTATGGGGTCACCATCAAGCGCTGGAGACCGCCATGACCAAGTCCAGAAACACCGCTACCGCCCTCGACGCATTCATCGCCAAGAAGGCGGAAATCGACACGATGCTGGAGCGCATCAAGGTGCTGAGCGACGACCATTTCGACACCAGCCCCGACGAGATCAACTGGGGCCATGTCGGAACGCTCAGCCACTACACCGAACTCCTGAAGCGCATCACCGACGCAGCCTTCAAGGAGGGCGAGCACGCCGATTAGACGCGCCGCTTCCCGCCTTCGCCCCGATAGGCTCACCCTCGGGGCTCGGGGCAGTAGAAGGTCCGCGATGGTCGCGCGCCTCTCCTGAAGAAGGATTGCCCCATGACCAAACTCTCCGACACACAGATGATCGTCCTCAGCGCCGCCGCGCAGCGCGCGAACATGCTGGCGCTACCGCTCCCGAAGAACCTCAAGGGCGGCGCAGCGCAGAAAGTGATCGCTTCGCTCCTCAAGCAGGGCCTGCTCGAAGAGATCGATGCCGACACGCGCATCGGCGAACACGTTTGGCGCGAGGCCGGCGACGGCCACGGCGTCACACTCGCGATCACCGAGCACGGGCTCGCCGCCATCGGCATCGAGCCGGAGGCCTCGCGTGACTCTGCGGAGCCCACGCAAAGCGGTCACGCTGCCGTCAAGACGTCATCGAAGCCAAATGCCCGCGAAGGCAGCAAGCAGGCCCAGCTGATCGCCATGCTGCAGGGCGCCGACGGAGCAACCGTCGCCGAGATCGCCGCCGCATTCGGGTGGCAGCCGCACACCGTGCGCGGCGCCATCGCCGGGGCGCTCAAGAAGAAGCTCGGGCTCGACGTGACCTCCGAGAAGGTCGACGGACGCGGTCGGGTCTACCGCCTCAGCCGGGAGGGCTGAGGCTATGGCGAGGATCACCATACACGACCGTCTCGTCGCCGCCCTGCAGCACCGAGGCGAAGCGATCATCGCTGATGCACGCTCGACCCGCTACACGGTCCTCACGCGAACGCGCCGGGAAACCGGCGAGCAGGTCGGCTTCTATTTTGTCGGCCGTGCTGGCGCGCTCCGGGCCGGCCGCACGGTGGCCGAGAGCCGACCGGTGGGCGCCGACTTCCGGGCGAAGCTGCTCGGAGCGACCGCCAGTTGACACGTCATCATCACTGAAGCGCCGCTGCCCGCGATGGGCGGCGGCGTTTCGCTTATGCAGACAAAGCGCGCATCCGTTCGAAGATGCGCCGCACGGCATAGCTACGTGCCACCGAGACCAGCGTGAACAGAGCGCCGATCAACAGATTGTCGCTCAGGGACACTTGCAGACCGAACAACGGGAAGACCGCGATCTGGGTCAGCACGGCCACGCCGTAGCCGATAGCGACATTGCTCAACGCCTCGATCAAAGACATCCGGCGCGATTGCTTCATGCCGCGTCCTTTGCGCCGTCGCCAGCGCCAAGACGCGTGGCTTTCACCTCTTCGAAGCTGCGATCTTCGTCGTCCAGTTTCGCCGACTTCCCCGTGAATACCTGCCAGCGGTTGACGATGACGTCGCAGAAGGTCTCGGAGAGTTCGAGCCCAAAGACGCGTCGCCCTGTGCGCTCGCCTGCGATGAGTTGCGAGCCCGAGCCGGAGAACGGCTCGTAGCAGATTTCGCCTGGCACGGTGTGCAGCTCCATCGGCAGCGTGAACACGCGCACCGGTTTCGAGGTCGGGTGCTCGCGCGTCTCGATCTCACTCGACGGGATGGACCACACGGTCGTCGGCCAGTTCTCGAAGCCTTCACGATTAACACGCGGCTTGTTGCCCGAGCGCCAGCCGAACAGGCAGGGCTCGTGCGCCCACAGCATGATCGAGCGCGTCAGCACCGGACGGCTCTTGGCCCAGATGATCTGCTGGTGATGCAGAACGTCGAATTTGGACCAGCAGGCTTCCAGCATCGCCTGGCGCCGCGAGGCGTGCCAGCAATACCAGGCCGCGTCCTCCTTGATGGCGCAGTCGATGGCGACCTGCATGAAGGCCTCATAGAACTGCGGACCCTGGGATGAATCGTCCCAATGCTTCTGCTCGATGTAGTCGTCGGACCAGTCCTTGTTGGCGATCTTCTTGGCCCGGGCCGACGCGTTCTTCTTCGTCGGGTGGTTGGTGCCGTCATAGTCGACGAGATAGGGCGGGTCGGTTGCGAACAGCGCGGCGCGCTCGCCGTTCATCAGGCGGGTGACGTCCTCGGCCGAAGTCGAGTCTCCGCAGAGCAGGCGGTGGTCCCCAAGGATCCAGAGATCGCCGCGGCGGGTGACAGGCGTGGCGGCCGGCTCCGGAACCTCGTCTTCGTCCACCAGCCCCTCGACGGGCGCCTCGGCCAGGAGACGGGCCAGTTCATCGTCTTCGAAACCGGTCAGCGCCAGGTCGAACTCGTCGAGCTTCAGATCGGCCAGTTCGAGTTTCAGCAGCTCGTCATCCCAGCTCGCATTCTGATGCGAGCGGTTGTCCATCAGCCGGTAGGCGCGCAGCTGCGCCGGCGTCAGGCCATGCGCGACATGCACCGGGACGCTCGTCATACCGAGCCGCTTGGCCGCCTCGTAGCGGGTGTGGCCGACGACGATCACCATGTCCTCGTCGACGACGATCGGCTGACGCCAGCCGAACTCGGCCAGCGAGGCGGCGACCGTGGCGACAGCCTCCTCGTTGCGCCGCGGGTTGCGCGCATAGGGCACAAGCTTGTCGATCGGCGTTTCGACGACGTCCATGGTCGGTCCGGTGCGATGGGTGAAGGATCTGATCCGGCGGTCGCGAAACCAGCCGATGTGCTGGGCCGGCAAAACAGGTTCCGCTTCGCCGATGCGCTCGAAACGGAACGCCCCCAACCGGCGGCTTCGCCATCGCCGAGGTCCGCAGACGCCCAAGTGTTTGAATTCACGAGGCCAGGGATGCGGGCGAAACGAAATGGCCTATTTCGGCGCCGTCACTGGGCAAGCGTCGCGCCATTGCCGCCAGCACACGATTTCGGCCAGGGAGGAACCGCTATCTCTTTGAGTTCGTTGATATTAACGCCGTACCGTAAGGCAGAGCGTCCCGCTTGACAGGACGTCCCGTTTTGCGTTACGCTTTGCCGTGATCAAGAGCTTTGCCGACAAACGCACAGCGGCGATCTTCGCTGGCTACGCCGTCCGCGACCTGCCGCAGCAAATCCAGCGGCGGGCTCGCGCCAAGCTGCTGGCGATCGATGCGGCCACACTGCTGGACGATCTGCGGGTGCCGCCCGGCAATCGCCTGGAAGCGCTGCACGGTGACCGGCAGGGTCAACACAGCATCCGCGTCAACGACCAGTGGCGGATCTGTTTTGTCTGGCGCGACAACGAGGCGTGGGAGGTCGAGATTGTCGACTACCACTGAGGAGTGATGACCATGACCATCAAGCGTGAGGATCTCGACAGGCGCATCGTCGATTTCTCGGAGGTGACGACGGGCCGTCGTCTGCCGCCAGTCCATCCGGGAGAAATCCTGCGTGATGAGTTCCTGACTCCGTTGGGGATGAGCGCCTACGAACTCGCCAACGCGATCAAGGCGCCACGCTCGCGGGTCAACGATGTCCTGCTTGGGCGTCGCGCGATCACGACCGACACGGCCATGCGCCTCGCGCGCTATTTCGGCACATCGCCGGAGTTCTGGATCAATCTGCAGGCCCGCTACGATCTCGATGTTGCCGACCGCACCACGCGGCGCAAGATCGAGCAGGAGGTCGCTCCTCGCAACGCCGCCTGACCGGGTGTTCTTTCGGGTGCGGAAGACTTCGAAACCGCGTCCGCACGCGGCTCGCCCGAGCATACCCGAGAACTAACCCAAATCGCCGATCTGTGTCTCGCCGGGAAATGTCTCAGCGAAAATTGTCTCACGCATCAAAATGAACTTGACGACCGAACTCGGTCGACGAGGAAAGCGCGCGAACGTTTCGCCGGCACTTGCTGTCCATTCAGCTTCCAGGTGATGACGCTGAGGCCGTACTCCCAGCGACGGCACGCGGTGGCGCGGGAGATCCCGAAGCGCCAGCAGATCGGCTTCCACGGCGTGCCCTCGGCGCGCGCCCAGACAAGCCGGGCATCGTCGGACTCCAGCCATCGCAGCCAGGGCAGCGTCGCCTCCATGCGGCTGATGGCGTCGGGCAAGGGCGGCGGACGCTTCATGCGCGGCGGCTCTTGACCGACGAGATCAGCGAACGCATGCACGATCTTCGGCCACACCGAGAAATACCCCTGCACCCGAACCTCGGGGAGGCGCTTCATGACGTCAGCAGCTTCGATCAGCCGCTCCTCGACCTGTTCGCGTGTCCAATCAGCCATGCTGTTGCTCCGTCGGCAGGCGCCGTCCGCCATAGAGCTTCTCGCCGAGCTGGCGAACCAGTTCTCGCTCGGGCCAGGTGAGGCGCGGATCGGTGGGGCTGACGACGAGGAGGCCCTGCTCGCGCCAACCCTCCCGCTTGACCTCTTCGGCCGACCGGCGTTCGCCGCCATATCCTTTCGGCAGCCATCTCATCGTCCGACCTCCTGCAGCACCGCTGCATAGCCGGCGATGTCGAGGATCGAATCCTGATGCTTCGGATCGTGCCCGAGCCGCGCCAGCTTCAGATCGATGAGGCAGAGTACGACCTCCGCCGGCGTGATGGGCCGGCCGAGCGTGATCGACCAGCGTCTGGCGACCACGGCCATCGCGGCGGCCGGCTCGCCGTATATCTTGCGGCGCTCGGCGACGACCGACGCGGCATGTTTGAGCATCGTCTCCCCGCTCATCGCACACCTCCCTCGGTCTCGATGGCCCACAGCAGGATGGCGATGGCGTCGGCTTCATTATCGTCCGCGGGTGAGAAGCCGCGGGCGCGAACGGCGGCCATGACGGCGGCCTTGTCGGCGTTGCCCTTGGCGGCGACGTGCCGCTTGATCGTGCCGACGGGAACGCCCTGATAGGCGATCGTCCGCTGCTCACACCACGCGCTCAGCGTTGCCAGGAAACCGCCATAGAGATGGGCCGCGTCGGTGCCGACAGCCGCACGCTGAAGTTCGACAGCCACGGGTTTGAGAAGGAGTGAAAGTAATCGCGAAGCGACAGCGTTTTGACGCGCCAGATGGAGGAAGCGATCCATGTGCTTGAGGCTGACATATGCTGAGGCTCTCCTCTGGAAAAAGCATGCGAGCCAGCTAATTGCTGATGCTAAGGCAAAATCGGCCTCCATTCCCTGCGATCCGCTGTTCGGGTCGAATCCGCGCCTCTCGTCGCTTGTGTCCGAGATCGACGGCATCAAGAAGCGCCACGGTCTGCTGATCGAGCGTGCACTGATCTTCGCGATCAATAAGCTGCCGCATTGGCACGCCGCCAAGGAGCAGATCCCGATCACAGGTGGAAAGGCGCACCTCGACTGCCTCGCATTCAACGTCAAATCGGGGAGGCTCTATGTCTTCGAATGCAAGCGCGGTCACGGTACCTTCGACGCAGACAAGACCAAGGCGATCGACCAGCGCCTCGACAACATCAGCCGATCGATCGGGGCACACGCAATCTCCAAGGGCTGGGCGCCCGCCTCGACGGACTTGTTCATCCTGAGCTTTTATGGCGCGACGTGGAAGTCGAAGTATCCGATTCACGATCGACGCAGCGTCGCCACTCTGTTTGAACCTTGCATTGGGCGCTTTGTCGGTGACTACATGGAATACATCGAAGCGACCACGACGCGAGCCTATACCTCTGAACTGCGTGACCCTGGTGCAGTCTCCGCGGAGGTGACGATCTTTGATTGGGTTGATGATGCACGCGAGAAGCCATGGCCAGACGTGCTGTTCACGGCGAACGGCGCTGACTTCGTAGCCACGGAGAGCGAATCGTAGGGCTGCAAGACGGGTCACACTCAACATACCGCCATGGCGAGGACACCGACGCCCGGCAGATTGGCAATTCGGAGCAAACCGATCTGCGGCCGGGATTCGAAAAGGAAGGGCGGGAGGAACGAGAATTACAAGCTATTTCAGTTGCTTATAGATTCGTACGGTATCCCACTAGTACAGAGGTCGGGAGAAAAACGGCGGAGAGAGAACACCAGGGGCGATATCGACTCGTGCCGCAGTCCAGAGGTTTGCGACGGAAGCGCGCGTTTCCTGGGGAATTCACCCAAGGTCTCGCGAACGGAGAATGTTCGACGGGGTGTAAATGGCGGTGGACGTAGTCAGCAGCGAACCACTCTCAGGGCAATTATTCCCTGTTATCAGCCAAAAAACAGGCAATTTTCGTCGAAATTCGATCGACCTCCCGGATTTGAAGCGGAATCTTCCGAAAAATCAGCGAGATAGAAGATGCTTCCCTGCTGGAGATAACAGGGAGCGGGACCAGGGATAACAGGGAACGTTCGAGAATAGATCAGGACGCAAAAGAGCCTGTATGCCCAGCATCGCACCCGCTAAGTCAAACTAATCCGATAGAACCTTTGCAACGGTATGGTGCCGGATAAAGGCTCGCAAACGCTCCTGCTTTGGGTCTGAAAATATCGCATCAGGGGTCCCCTCAGCTGCTATCACCCCCTGGTCAAAGAACATGACCTTATCTGCAACCTCCCGAGCAAACTGCATCTCGTGCGTCACAACGATCATCGTCATGCCTTCTCTTGCGAGGTCACGCAGCACCTTAAGCACCTCAGATACAAGCTCTGGGTCAAGCGCCGATGTGACCTCGTCGAACAGCATCACTTGCGGTTGCATGGCAAGGGCACGCGCGATCGCAACACGTTGTTGCTGGCCGCCGGATAGTTGAGACGGGTATGCATTTCGCTTGTCGATGAGTCCTACTTTCTCCAGCAGCGCTTCGCCGATGAGAACGGCGTCGGCACGAGCCATCTTTTTCACCTTCACCGGGCCGGTAATTACGTTCTCGATTGCCGTCCGATGGGGAAACAGGTTGAAGCTCTGAAACACCATCCCGACGCGCTGGCGAGCGCGTGTGATGGTGCGCTCGCTCTGGCGCACTCTTCTGCCGTCGACGACATCGTAACCGATGAGGTCGCCACCGATGCGGATTGTGCCACCCTGGAAATCCTCGAGGAAGTTCATGCAGCGCAGTACGGTGGACTTTCCCGAGCCGCTTGGCCCGATCAAAACCGCGACTTCGCCCGCAGACACTTGAAAGCCAACGGATTGCAGGACTTGATGTTTGCCGTAGGCCTTTATAAGGCTGTCTACCTCAATCATCGGCATCGCAGATACTCGGCCTGTGTCGAGAGGGAGCTCGTCTCAAGTCTCGAAGCGAGAATCGAGAGCGGATAACAGATGATGAAGTAAATCATCATCGCGCCGGCAAAGATCTCGAACGGCTGAAGCGTGCGTTCGACCACCTCGCGCGCCGCATACGATAGTTCCCACACGCCCACGACCGACGCATAGGCCGTGCTCTTGATCATCATCGTCGATGTATTCAAAAGCGGTGCCAGCGCTGGGCGCACGGCCTGTGGTAGTAGAACATCCCTGGCGGCAAGATAGCGGGACATGCCGAGGCTCAGGCCCGCTTCGAATTGGCCACGCGGTAAGGCCAGCAAAGTACCGCGGACGATGTCTGTCACGAACGCTGTCGAGTAGATGACCAACGCGATCGTCACTGAAACGACGCCAGGCACCTTGATGCCGATTGCAGGCAGCGCGTAATACATCACGAACATGGCCACGAGGACGGGAATTCCACGCAGCACGAAAACATAGATCGTCAGCAAACGGCGTAGCCAAGCGGGGCCTACCGCCGAAAGAACGCCGAGAATCAAGCCGACAATGAGACTCGCGGCGATCGTCACTGTGGAGAGCAGGATCGTCTGGCGCGCGCCGGTGAGCAGATAGGGAGCGCTCTTGATCAGGGTCTCCATTTAGCGCTCACATTCTTCCTTGCACGCGGCGCTCGGCAAGCCGCACGGCCCCGCCCAACAGAGCGCTCATCGCCAAGTACAAGCTTGCGATGACAAGAAAAACTTCAAAGGAAGCGGCCGTTCGCTCGATGATGACCTTACCGTTGAGGGTCAATTCCAGCACCCCGATCGCGGATGCGACCGAGGTATCTTTCACGAGGACGATGAATTGGTTTCCAATTGGTGCTGTCACTCGCACGAGAGCCTGCGGAACAATCACGTCCCTCAACGCCAGGGCGTCTGACATTCCGATGGCCCGCGCCGCCTCCCACTGGTTTCGGCTGACAGACTCCACCCCTCCGCGAATGATCTCTGACAGATAGGCCCCGTGCTGGACGGCAATAGCAATCGTGGCGCACGAGAATCCACTCAACCTCCACCCCAAGAGAGGAAGCCCGAAATAAAGCACGAACATCTGGAGGAGGAGCGGCGTATTTCTTAGAAAGTCGACGAAGGCAGCGAGAACAACGCGAACAGCGCGCAACCCGTGAAGCCTGGCGAAAGCCAGCACCACCCCCAGTACGAACGCAGTGGGTAACGAGACCGCCGCGAGTGATAGTGTCACGCCCAGAGCATCTACGAACTGCGGATAGATGTCCTGGGCGAAGCGAACACTTTCGAGCAAAACAAGGACCTGCCCGTGAAGATTTTGATCAGTTGGCTTTTATGTAGTGCTTCGCATGCGGTGGCTTCATGCCGAAATATTTTTCATAGAGCGCGACGTATTCAGGCCGCATGCTGCCGCCGACAAGTTCTCCTACGATCGTGTCTAGCACCTGCCACCATTTGAAATCACCGAGCTTTAGGAAGATGGCGTTGTTGGTCGGGACCCCCAGCTCCTCGTCAAGAATTCGCACATCCGGATTGCTTTTTGCGTACCAGAGCGCGACGGGCTTATCCAACTGAGCGGCATCTGCGCGGTTCGTCTTCACGGATGTGAATTGCGCGGCGATGGAATCCAGCACGACCGTTTTTGCCTTCGGAAAATAGCGTTTCGCGTTTTCGGCCTGCAGCGGCGTGGTCAGGATGGAGACGGAAATATTCTCCTTGTCCAGATCTGCGAGTTTTTTGATCGGAGAATCCTTCTTCACGACCATCACAACGCCGCTGTCAATATATGCCCGTGTAAAGCCGACTCTAGTGACGCGATCCGGCAAAATGGTCGTCACCTGGATTCCGAAGTCGACGACGCCATTATTCACGTTTGGCCAGCGCGAAGCGAAGCTTTGCTTCACGAACTCGATCCGCGACGCCGAGGCGTCATTGAAGATGGCCTTGGCGACGAGTTTGGCCAACTCCACGTCGAAACCTGTCAATTCGCCGTGCTCGTCAACGAATCCGAAGGGGGGCGCTTCGGATGTCACTCCGACGATGACCTTGCCGCGCTTGAGAACCTCATCGAGCCGCGATTCTTGTGAGATCGCGGGGGAGGCGGCGGCAAGAACAAGCGCGGCGCTGGCGACGAGAGAGCGCAGATGCGCCAGGATATGCCGGCAGAATTGCTGGTGACGGGTAGATTTTTCCCTAGTCTCCACAAAGGCTAGATTGCCAGCATGACGTGACCCGAGAAACACCAGTTGCGATGGTGGATGAAGTGCCATCATGAGACTTTTCCCTTGTTGCATCAATCTTGCGATTCACTTCAGACATAGACACGACGAAGGCTGCGGCCGAAACGCTGCAGCATTTCCAGAACGCTCAACTCGTTTCGTGCGCAGAAATCTAAGAAGGAGATCTGATCTCCATCTTGTTCGCCGACGAAAACCACCTCGTCGCCAACCTCGACGGACGGATTTTGCGTCACATCGATGATGGCGTGCTCCGTCGAGAAAGAGCCCAACACGGGGCAACGTCGACCACGAATAAGAACGTCAGCGGCGGGTAGGGTGGTTGGAATGCCATCCTTAAAGCCGAATGCTGCCACGGCGGTGCGGAGCCTCCCTGCCGGCCGCCGCGCGGCAGATCCGTAGCCAACGCCGAAATCGTCGGGTAAATCGCGGACCTGAATGACGCGCGACTTCACCGCTTTGATGACGGGTTGCTGTGGTACAAGCGCCGCCCAGTCCCCTTCCATGACGCCGTAAAGCAATCGCCCTGGTTCGATCGCCGTCAGCGTGAGATCAGGATACGCCGCGAGGACGCGGCTGCTGGCGATCATGCGATACCGTGGTTGTAGCCCCGCAGACCTTGCGTCCTCCACTGCGTGAGCGAACACCGCAGCTTGGCGGGCTGTCGTCGCGGCGCTGTCAGGATTGCTGAAGTGACTATATAGGCCGAGAACGGCGGTGTTCGGTGCTGCTTTCAAGGAAGCGAATGCACGTGCCCAATCTGCCGGCACGAAACCTAGCCGCCCATAGCCGCAATCGATCTCAACAAAAACATCAGCGTGCAAGCCACTGGATGTCAGAGCCTCCAGCCCCTCGAAATCGTGCACAGTCAAGACGATCCCGAGCTTTGCCAGGCATTCCGCCTGATCCGGTGTCGTGCCGGCAAACAGCAGTATTGGCTTATCAACACCCCCTGCGCGCAGACGAAGGGCGTCCTCGGGGTCGGCCACTGCGAACGCGTCGGCACCCGCCTCCTGCATGACGCGTCCGACCCTTTCGGCGCCGCACCCATAGGCATCGCCCTTACAAACGGCGAATAACGCTGCTGTGCCGGCGAGGCGCTTAGCCGTTCGCGTATTCGCTGCTAATGCGTTGAGGTCGACCTCGATCCACGCCGGTCGCATCGGCATCGACAATTTCGCCCCCTTAATGACGATCAATGAATTCGCTAATGGATACATTATTTGATTTATATTGCAAGCGAAGCTTTGTGACGCTTGCTCCGAGGTGGGCCATGGTTCAGCCCGGGGAGCCGGGATAGATTGGCGAACTTTTGCGTGTCACCGGAGGCAAGCGAGCGCCCTTTGCTGCGCTTTGGCTAAGTAGAACCATCATGCCCCGACGGCGATCCACATGCATTCAACAGGCGGACGAACCCAGTGACGGAACAAGCGACCATGCACCGCACATTTGCGGCCTACTCGAAGATGAAGAACTTCATCCTGTCGGGAGAATGGCCGCCGGGGTTCCAGGCTTTTGAGCCGGAAATCGCTACGCAGCTTGGCATGAGTAGAACTCCCATCCGCCAAGCACTCATCAAAATTGAAGCCGAGGGCCTGATCCGCATCGTCCCGCGACGCGGTATCTATGTCATTCCGCTCTCAATCGAAAACGTGTCGCACGTCTATCACGTGCTCATCGCCCTGGAATCGATGGCTGCGGAACTAGCGGCAAAACTGAACCATTCAAAAAGTGCTATCAAACTCGTCACCCGTAGCATTCAGCAGATGGAGAAAGCAGCGTCCGCTCGAGATATAATGTCTTGGTCTGCCGCCGACAGCGCGTTTCACGATTCCATATTGCACCTTGCAGACAATCCTTACCTCGTTGAAATGGCAAAGACGTTCCGGGATCGTATTCAGCAGGTGAAAGCGCTGCAGTTGAGGTTCCAGCCTGATGCCATGTTATTGAGATCGATCAAAGAACATCGCGGCATTCTCGATGCGATCACGCGAAGAGATGAACAGGCAGCGTCATTCCGAGCTCGCGAGCATCGTCTAGGGGGCCTTCAAATGATAACAGACATCATTGAAGGTCCACAAAGATAATACGATCCTGACCGGTCGCGAAGCTCTCATCATGAGTTATCAGACCTACGGGCTGCGAGGTCTTAACGGCAGATCAAAGGTCGGCCGATCACTTCGTCCGCGGAGATGCAATCTCATCGCTCACTTGACCGTCCGTCATTAGAAGCGTATAGTGACGCTTCAATGAACTACAAGCGCAATCAGATATTCGAGGCGATCGCAGGCGTTTTCAAAGCGACCGGCGAACCTGTGCCTGCGGCACTCGAAACAAAGCTGCGACGCTTGCTCGAACTCGATAAGGAACTGGGCTGCACGCCGCGCTCAAGCGATCCTGAGCGCGCGAGTTTTGCGTTCTACAGTGCCGCGCCGCAAGGCACGGGAGTCGATACGGAGTTCTCAGGTGCCGATGGTTTTGCGGTAATGACGAGCCTTCGGCTGCTGGAGCATGGTTTCCCCCAGCGTTCGGCCGTTACGATCATGCGCCGCGTTCGGCCGCAACTCGAAAAGGAGCATGCCCGCATCTTGCGGCAAGACCCCCGCAAACTTTTTGATGCGGAGGTTGTTCGCGACAGGGCGCAGCCGGGAGCGCTTGCATTCGGCAATACCGATCCCGTCATCCTAGCAATCGTGTCGGCGGGCGCCTCTTCGCAGGAACGAACGGCGCAACGCGCCTGCGCGGTGTGCCGGGGGCAAGAAGCGCTCGCCGCATTTCTAAATCAGCATCGTTCAGCACCCTGGACCGCCATGGAACTCAGCAACGGGACGCATCTTTTCGCGCAAGAATTGGCGAAGACGAAGCCGCGCATGCGCGGCCACAAAAGCCGATGAGTCATGAGAAGGAGAGGGAGAACCTGCATGGCGGACTATGGATCGAGAAACTCTCCGCTTGAAATGCCGGCCCCGATAGTGCCGTCGCAGTTCCGAACGAGTGCTGCGCTCGCAATTCTGCCGATCATGGCTGTCACTGATCCCTTTAGTCGAGGTGATGGGCAGATGCGGACGGAAACGCTTCGTAGACTTTGCAAGGAACAAAAGCTGGCGAGTCGCCGAAGACGGCAAAAACCGCGGTGGCCGGCCGGCAAATAGGCCGTCCGCCGGCTGCATAGATTTGAGGACTTCTCCTCGACGGAGGGCGGATTGATAAAGCAATCACGGTCGCTCGACCGATAAAGCCCGACACGCCGTTTCAGGAACGAAGCGGCCGTAGGGCTTCGCCGCGTGGCCCTCATGTGAGGGCGGCTTCGGCGAATTCTCGTTTCACAAGATCGGCTCATTCATTCGCACGGGACGGCCTGCGTGGCCGCGCGTGCGTAAGGATACCCTCATGCCACGAGACAAGATCGAACACATTCCGGTCGGACAGTTGCGTCCTTGGACCCGCAACGCTCGCACCCACTCCAAAAAGCAAATTCGTCAGCTCGCGAACAGCATACAGGAATTTGGCTTCATCAATCCCGTCCTGGTCGATTCCGAAGACAATATTCTAGCGGGTCATGCCCGGGTGGCGGCGGCAAAGCTGCGCGGTTTTGATACGGTCCCCTGTCTGCGCATCGAAGACATGACGCCGGCGCAAAAACGCGCTTACGTCCTGGCGGATAACAAGCTCGCCCTCAACGCCGGCTGGGACGAGCAAATCCTCGGCGAAGAACTGCAGGCGTTGATCGCGCTCGATCCCGAATTCGACATCGACATTCTCGGGTTCGACACACACGAAATCGACAATCTGATCGAGGGGCTCGGTGCGCAAGAGGCCGGTGATCCGAAAGACGAGCGCCTGCCGGCGATTTCAAAGGGACCTGCGGTCTCACAGCCCGGCGATCTATGGCTTCTCGGCTGTCATCGCCTCATTTGCGCGAATGCGCTCGAGCAGGCGACTTACGACATCTTGCTGGCCGGCGAACTCGCACAAATGGTGTTCACTGATCCGCCTTATAACGTTCCGATCGCCGGCCATGTCGGAGGCTCCGGTGCGATTCAGCATCCGGAGTTCCTCATGGCGTCGGGTGAGATGTCTACGGAGCAGTTCACCGATTTCCTGGGTACGGCTACTCGGCTTCTCGCCGAGCATAGTGCCGACGGATCGATCCACTTTCTATGTATGGATTTTCGGCACCTGCAAGAGATCCTGACGGCGGGTCGCGCCGCTTACACCGAACTTAAGAATTTGATCGTCTGGGCAAAGGACGTTGGCGGCATGGGGACGTTCTATCGCTCACGCCACGAATTGATCCTTGCCTACAAGAACGGCACCGCGCCGCACATCAACAACTTCGAGCTCGGCCAACACGGCAGGTATCGGACGAATCTTTGGGAGTACCGTGGCGCCAACAGCTTCAAGGCGGGCCGCATGGAAGAGCTGGCGCTGCATCCGACTGTGAAACCGGTGCAGATGATAGCCGACGCGATCAAAGATGTGTCGCATCGTGACGGCATCGTGCTCGACGTCTTCGGTGGCAGCGGTTCGACGCTCATCGCCGCGCACAAGACGGGCCGTCGCGGGTACCTCGTCGAACTCGACCCGACCTACGTCGACCGCACGATCCGTCGTTGGCAGACCTATGCGCATGACGACGCGATCCTCGCAGCGACCGGCGAGACGTTCGACGCGGTGGCGCGTCAGCGGCGGGGCGCGTCGCGTCAACCGCCGCAAGCTCTCCCCTCGACCGATCAGGGCGATCACGCATCCGCGGGTGCGGCCGCCGAAGGAGGCTGTCATGAGTCTTGACGGCGACGATGACGCCGCGCGCCCGCGCAAGGATGGGCGCTTCCGAAAAGGCACGTCGGGCAATCCGCGCGGGCGGCCACGCAAGAAAAAGCCGCAGGGTGTCTGGCTCCCTTTCGATGAGAAAACCGAAAGGATGCTGCGCGAGGACGCGAACCGCTTGCTGTCATTCCCTGATGGCAGCCAACGAACGGTTCATGAAACCGCAATCAAGCAACTTGGCAACGCTGCCGCGAAGGGCAAGCCCTGGGCCTTGCGTCAATATTTCGAGCTCCATCTCGGGTTCGAACGCAATGACAAGAAGGCCTATGACGAATTCGCGCAGACTGCCATCGAGCACAAGCTGTTCTGGACCGAAGAGCTCACGCGGCGGAAACGGCTCGGCATAACAGATCCAGGGCAGCTGCCGCACCCTGACGATATCATCATCGATCCTCAGACCTATGAGGTTCGCGTCGAAGGCCCTGCGACCAACGAGCAAAAAGAATTCTGGGACCTGTGGTGGGGTCGCGCCCAGGAGCTCGAGGAAGAAATTCGCGAATTGGAAGAGGACCTGAAAAAAGAGCCGGACGATACGATTCTCAAGGATGACCTCGAACATAATAAGCGGCTTCTTGCTTTGATTCCGGAGCGAATCAAGAACTGGCCATCGGCTAAGAAACGGTCGTCGCGGTGAAACGAGCACTTCCGATATGGCCCGCCGACACGCCGTGAAGGAGTGTCGGCGGGTTTCTTCACCTGAAGTATTCGACTTCCGGCGCTTCGAGGAACTCCGCGATGTCGAGGAGCGTCGCGTCGTAGCGATATCCCAACACAGGGCAGTTCAACGAAACTTCGACCAGCATATAGTCACCGAAATTATCGATGCTGTCGAAGCGGCGCGACTTCCGGATTCTGTATCCTTCGCGTGCCGCTCTGCGTCGAAGCCGACTTTCCAGGCTTTTGGTCGTAAGCATGTGTCACCTCATCGTTCGAGTGAAAGAAGAGGCTGGGCTCGTACCCTGATCTCGCTCGTACGAAGCCCACGCCACACATGCCTTGCCTTGACGCGCCACTACCGAAGCTATGCTGTCGCTCGCGGCAGCCCCTCGATCTCAGATCAGGTCGACCTCGGCGAAGGCTTCGATTGTGGCGCGGCGGGACGAGGAAAGGAAGGTTTCGGTTTTCGGCCTATGAAGCTTTCGCCGGGCCGCCAGCCCGCATTCGGGGCATCTGCGTCGAGGATGCGACGTTGCTCGCGGAAGACCATTGCCGCCCCCTTGAAACCTTTTCCGGCTTTCCTAGTTTTTTCGGCGCCGAGGCCCGGATGGGCTTGACTGATAGGGCGCCGGCGGGTGTCCGCCGGTGGTCATTCCATGTTGCTCAAATTGGAGGATATGGCATGAGATACGACTTCTCCCCTTTCTATCGTTCGACGGTCGGCTTCGACCACCTGTTCGAACTGCTCGACGAGGCCGGCCGCACCGAACCTGGGAGCTGGCCGCCTTACAACATCGAGAAATCCGGCGACGAGCGTTACCGCATCACCATGGCGGTGGCGGGTTTTTCTCCGGACGAAATCGAGTTGGTCCAGCGTGAGAATGAACTCCTCATCACCGGCAAGAAGGCGCCGGAGCCGGACGAGGGGCAGATGCTGCATCGCGGTATTGCGATCCGCGCGTTCAAGCAGAACTTCAACTTGGCCGACCACGTGAAGGTGACGTCAGCCGCACTGGAGAACGGCCTGTTGAGGATCGAACTCTTGCGCGAGGTGCCTGACGCCCTGAAGCCCCGCCGCATCGTGATTGGCAGCGATACGCGGCGCATCGAGCAAGCCAAGGCCGCCTAGGCAAACATCGGCTGTGCCGCCCGTCCTTTTCTGTGGCACAGTCTCGCGGCTAAGGCGCCGCATCATTCACCAATTGCCGTCTAGAGGTAGGACGAAGATGACTGAACTGCAGAACGCCCTGGCCGTGGCGCGACGAAAGGCGATCGCGCGCTACAATCGCCTGCTGCACACCAAGCTGACCGAAGTGGAGCGGCGTTACGTCCGCAAGCGCATTGCGCAAGAGCACGCCGAGCTTGAGCGGCTGAAGCGGCAAGCCATACAGATGGCCGACATGGCCACGGTGGTTGCCGCGCAGTCCGGGCTGCGTGGGAACAGTCCTGCACTCGTATGAGCTCAACAGCCAGCATCGCAGGAGATGAAGTCATGACTCACGATCGAGATGATACCTTCGACCTGGATACGCTCTTGCACCCGGCGCAGGCCTTCGAATGTCCGATGGATGTCGTGCGCGACGCCGATCTGACGCTCAACGAGAAGCGGGCGATCCTTTCGTCCTGGGCGTCGGATGCCTGTGCCGTGGAATCCATGCCGGCGCTTCGAAAGACGCCGACCGGGCGGACCGTTCCGTTCGACGAGGTGATCGACGCGTTGCGAAGTCTCGACGCTGATGCGAAGGCCGCAAAATTCAAACCCGTCGGCCGCATCAAGAGGGCGCTCCGCAGGCGGCATGGCGGAGGCGGGGGAGGGCTCGGCCTCCAATAATAAAGGCCTCACGAAAACCGGGCAGGGGATACGACGGGAGTTGCTCGTCGCCCCCTGTCATGGGCACGGGGTAGCCGCAAGCGCGTCCGGGCCCTCACCCCCAAACTCGCCCTTGCCCGCGTCGGCTACTTATCCATCATCTCTGCTGGCACGATCGCTGTGGCATCGACGTCATGATCGACACGATCATCGGACGTCGCTATCGAGGGGGATGTCACCGTCACGCGCGGCACGAACACCGTCTTGAACTTGTCCATGGTCGCCAACATCCAGGCGTGCTGCTGCGGCCACCGGCTCTCGTCGGCCGGATCGGTGTCCTCTTTGTACCAAAGAATGCGGGCGCGTTTGCGCTCCGGCAGCCGCTTCCAGACCAGGGCGTGGCCAAGCTCGCGTTCGATCTCCGCCCGTTGCTGGTGGAGCGCGTCGAACAGCGCTTTTTCGGGATCGTCGCCGATGTAAAGCTCAACCGATAGACGCCTCTTCTCGATCCCAATGCCTGGAGCGACGCTGACGCCGGAGCGTCCGATCGAAAATCGGAGCAGAGGCTCGCGGATCGAGCGTGGCATGCGAAAGGCGGAATGTTGGGCTGTGAGGTAAGTGGCAAACGCGCTCCAGTAGGCCTCCCGCACGTGATGGCGGCGGGTGGTGCTTTCCTCGCTTACGGCCCGCGCCGCCGCACGAACCCGCTTTGTCCAGTCATTGGGGCCGGCGACGATATTGAACCGTGGGGCCGGCGGGGAGCCTGCGATCCGCCACAGCGCAATCTCGATGGCGAAGAAGGAATAATCCTCCGCCGTATTGGCGTTGAGCCAATCGATGGCGGCGCGATGATCGGGTTGGATTGCCTCGGCGATCCACACGATGGTCTTCGCTCCGTCAATGCCGGCGAGATACGTAAGAATCTGGCCCAGGTGGCTGTGGTCCGTACGGCCGAACTGGTTCTCGATAAGGACGCGATGCTCGGGCTCGTCCGCCGCTCGGGCGAGAATATCGGCGCGGAAGGGACCGACCCAGTGTTCGACTGCCTCGGTTTCGAGATCGAGGCCAAGCGTCTCACCGAGCAGCGCGATAGCTTCGGGCTCGGCCAACCAAGGCGTGAAATTGCCGTCCTCGGTTGGCCATGCCTCGCGTAGAGACACCCCAGTAAAGCTGCCCAAAGGGATCACGGCTGCCATCGTCCACTCTCCATCATCCCGGTGGGGAAGTCCCCCAACCGTCACGGGCCACATCGCTCTGGTGCTGCGCCAAGTCCAGGCAATGGCCCTGCGTCGCGGCAAGAAGAGCAGAGAATGGTGAATAAATATCCTTATTTGGGATAACCGATTATAGGATAGAGCTTCCTGGTCGAGGGCGCCGCGCGCCCCAACCTTGATTTCTCCGGCGGGCTTGGTTCAAAGGAACTCAAATTTGCACCGTCCCATCTTCGCGATGGGATGCCTTCGCTGGATTGAAGGCGCACTTACGCCACGGACAGCATTCTTAAACGCGACAGGCATGTAGAGATCTCTCACTTGACAAATGATCAGACAACTTTCACTCTCGGAATCGACAGATTGTCTTTGGCCGGAGAGGGAAAGGTGATTAATGCGTGTCGAAAGCCGCTTGCGCGAACTGGGAATTGAATTACCGAATCTGCCAGTACCCGCTGGAAGCTTTGTAGATTGCGTTCAGGTCGGAAATCTTTTGTTTTCTTCGGGCAAGGGCGCACGGGGCTTGGACGGTAACCCGATTGTTGGCCGCGTCGGTGAAACCGTTTCCGTGGATGAGGCTTATGAACATTCGCGGCTCATCACGCTCTATTTGATGGCCAGTTGGAAGCAGGCGCTTGGCAGCCTTGATCGCGTTAAGCGTGTCGTAAAGGTTTTGGCCCTCGTCAATGCGACGCCGGATTTCAAAGAGCACCCAAAGGTCGTCAACGGCTGCTCGGATTTTCTTCTGAATGTGTTTGGCGATGCAGGTCGGCACGCACGTTCCGCAATGGGCGCTGGCTCCCTTCCGAACGGCATTAGCGTTGAGATTGAGGCCATCGTCGAGACGGATTGATGTTGGGCGGCGCACAGCCATGCGGTCGGTGCAAATGCCGGATTGAAGTTGAATTTATATTGTTTCTTTACAAGATCGCCGATCAGGCCATGACAGGGAGGGGACAGTGCGCACGATTTATTCGATGGTGAGCCGAGTGGCGGTGCTTCTTGCATTTGCATTCGCTACAACGACGGGAGCGTCCGCGCAGAAGTCCGATAATATTTTGAACTTAGCGGTTCCCGTCGAAATCGGGACCCTGGATCCACACGCGGTCCATATGGATGCGACGTTGACTGCGAAGGTGAACACCTACGATCCCTTGTTTCGCTGGTATGGCGTTCCGGCCGAATTGAAGCCGCATCTGGCCACCGAAGCGACGGCGTCCGCCGATGGACTAGTTTATACGGTCAAGCTTCGAAAAGGCGTCAAATTTCAAGACATGACGGAGGTGACGGCCGACGACGTCGTTTATAGCGTCGAGCGTGTCCTGGCTCTCAATCGTGCTCCGGCCCGCTTTTTCTCACCATTGATCGCGCCTGGGACGACCAGGGCGATTGATCGCTACACGGTCGAGTTCAAGCTGAAGC
Source organism: Hyphomicrobiaceae bacterium (assembly GCA_050187415.1). Taxonomy (GTDB): domain Bacteria; phylum Pseudomonadota; class Alphaproteobacteria; order Rhizobiales; family Hyphomicrobiaceae. The sequence continues at coordinate 32,604 of JBFWXN010000050.1, forward strand.
AACCTGCGGCTCCGTTCGCCGGCATGTTGTCTGAACTGTACGTCGTGAACAAAGCGCTGATCCAGCAGCATGAGAAGGACGGCGATTGGGGCGTGCCATGGGTTAGCAAGAACCCGGCGGGAAGTGGCCCCTTTCGGGTGACGGAATACGATCCGGCAACGGGATGGTACGCCGAGCGATTCAAAGACTATTTCCTCGGCTGGGGCGACAAGGCTGTTGACGGCATTCGCATGCGCACGATCCGCGAGCCCAATTCGCAGGTTCTCGCCCTCTCGCGCGGCACGACCGACATGTATATGAACGTTCTCTCGAACGATCAGGCCGATCGCTTGCGCAAGTCACCCAACGTCGTTGTTCACGATTTTCCGCATCAGCGGATCTTCGTCGTGCATATGCATAACCAGCGTCCGCCCTTGAACGACGTTCACGTTCGCCGCGCCATTTCTTATGCTTTCGACTATCAAGGACTTATTGATGGCGTTCTGGGCGGAAAAGCTCAACGGATTCAGTTTCCGTTACCACCTTCGATGTGGGGATATCCAAAGACCGAAGGCTACACCTACAATCTCGATAAGGCGAAGGCGGAGCTGGCAAAGGCTCAGGTGAAGATCGATCGGCCTTTGCAGATTCATGCGCAGACGGGCAATCGCGTCTCCGAACAAGTCGCTCAGGTGCTGCAGGCTTCGTTGCGCAAGATTGGCATCGAAGCGAACATCGTTTCTGAGCCTTGGTCGACGCTCGCCAGCAAATGCCGATCGGCTGAAACCGCGCCCGATTTCTTTGGGATGTGGAAGGGACCGGATTATCCGGACCCGCACAATTGGCTCGGCGACATGTATGACAGCCGTAACGGCGCGAGCTATACGACGTGCAGCTTCTACAAGAACAAAGACGTCGATGCGGCGCTCTCGGAAGCCTTTCGTCTGCCCGATCAAAATGCACGCCGCGTTCTCTACGAAAAGGCCGCACAGCAGATCGTCGACGACGCAGGGAGCCTGTTCCTTTTTAACCTCGTCTGGCAGCACGCAATGAACAAGCGCGTGCACGGTTATGAATTTACGCCCGTTGCGCTTGGGCACAACGTCAAGCCGGTCTGGCTGGACAAGTAGTCACGCAATTGCCCCTTCGGCTGCGGACGCGCTCTGCAGCCGAACCTTCCCGGGCGTCTGCAAGGACAGCCAATCGTGCCTACTCTTATAAGTCGTCTGCTGGGTGGCGTGGTGACGCTGGTTGGCGTCGTCATCGTAACGTTCTTTATCGTCAACCTCATTCCATCGGACCCGGCGGCGGTACTCGCGGGGCCAGGAGCCAGCTCCGAATTCATCGCAGAACTGAGGACGAAATTAGGATTGGACCAGCCTCTCCTGGTGCGGCTGGCGCATTATTTCGGCCGACTGATCCAAGGCGACCTCGGCGTGAGCTTCTACACGGACCGCCCGGTCATTCATGACCTGCTGGCGCGGCTGCCTGCGACGTTGGAACTTTCGCTTGCCGCGCTTTTGCTCGGCCTCGGCGTCGGCATCCCCGTCGGGGTTTACTCGGCGCTTCATCGCAATTCGATTCTCGATCATGCCGTTCGAGCCGTCACGGTTTCAGGGTTTGCGATCGCGAGCTTTTGGCTCGCGATCATGCTGCAGCTTTTCTTCGTGATGCGCCTCGATCTCCTGCCGCTGTCTGGGCGGATCGCGGGTAACGCTCCGCCGTTTTTCACGGGCTTCTATACGATTGACTCGCTGATCGCAGGCGATTGGCGCGGGTTTACGTCGGCACTCATGCATTTGGTGCTGCCGGCGTTCACTCAGTCGGTGCCTCTGACGGCTACGATTGTCCGTTTCATGCGTGCCAGCGTTCTCGACAATGTCGGGAGGCCCTCCGTGCAATATGCACAAGCGATGGGGCTGCCTCCCTCCTTGATTACGTGGAAATACGTTGTACGCAGCGCTCTCAAGCCAGTTATCACGCAGGTCGGCTTGGTGTGCGGCGCCATTCTCGGTGGTTCGGTTGTCGTCGAGTCGATCTTCGATTGGCCGGGTCTCGGTTTCTATGCATTCAACTCAATCATCATGTCCGACTACAATGCGGTTATCGCGTTCACGATTTGGATTTCGACGATCTACGTATTGTTGAATATCCTGGTCGATTTTGGACACAAACTCGTCGATCCGCGGGAGCTTCGTTGAGCCGTGGCCGATCTCTTCAGACGACTTCTTGAGGACCGCCTCGCAAGCATTGGCCTTGTCATTCTGACATTGCTGGCTGTGGTTGCCGTTGCCGCCCCCTGGCTCGCGACGCACCCGGATCAGATTTACGACATGTCGCCGATGGAGCGGCTGCAAGCACCAAGCGCGAGCCATTGGTTCGGCACCGACAGTATGGGAGCGGATATTTACAGCCGACTCTTGTTCGGAACGCGGATCACTTTCATGACCGCCGTTGTCGCGATCTCGGCAGCTTTGGTCATCGGTGTCCCGTTGGGACTTTTGATGGGCATGGGAGAAGGCCTGATTAGCCGCGCGGCGGATCGTATATCAGAAGTGTTCCTGTCGATTCCGCAGATCGTCCTGGCGATCGCCATTGCGCAAACGCTTGGTCCTAGTCTTCGGAACGTCATCCTCGCCCTGTCTCTGACCTATTGGCCCTGGTTCGCGCGGCTGGTGGCGGGCGAAACGCGCTCTCTCCGCAAGGAACTCTTCGTGAAAGCGAGCATCTCCTTGGGCGCAAGCCCGGCACGTGTCTTATTTCTGCATATCCTGCCAAACCT
>JBFWXN010000051.1:0-34650 GCA_050187415.1 Hyphomicrobiaceae bacterium
CGCTCGCAGGTCTGCGGAGTAGGGCTTTGCCATGTGTGCTGGCCTCCAACCTCCAGCACACATCTTGAATCAGAACCCCACTGATTTGGGAATCCCCCGATTCCGCCTAACGCTGAACGACTCTAGTCGGTCGAGCAGGTCCGAACCGTGCTGACGATGTTGCCGTGTCGATAAGGCACCCGCGCAACCGGGCGGCCCCGTGTCTACGCTTGCCCCTCGAACCCGCGTCCCCTGAATGCGCGAAGTGCACCTCCCTAAGCGCAAAGACGCCCGTTTGGCCGGACGGGAAAGGCCGGCGCCGGCACCGCGCAATAGAAAATTTACGCAGTGTTTACGCAAAACGGCTCCGACTTTACTGCCGAGCTTCCCACCCGCGCTCATACCTTTCCGCGATGTCCAGCGGTCCGCTCACCGTTCGGCTCCATTGCAACCGTGGGAAGGTGATCATGATCGGTGCCATCGATATGTTTTTCGGCGTGTTGGCGTCTGTGGGTGTCGGCGTGCTCCTCTGGGTGGTGGCGCGCGCGCTGCGGAAAGCCCCGACCGGGACGGTCCTGGGCGGCGATGGCGTTGCCAGCGCAATTTCGCTGTTGCTGGTGGCTTGCCTCGTCGTCGTTGTCGCCTGGTCGGTGAAGGGTGGCATGGAACTCTTCTCCGAACCCATGTGGGGTGCAGGCATCGGCCTCGTCGCCTCGGTCGTCGCCGTGTTCATTCCACTTGCGGTGTTCGGCAAGTTGCCGGCGTGACCGGCCTTTGCGGTTTCGCTTGCGTGGCCGTTCGCGCCCGGTAGGCTTGTGCGCAAACGCGTAATCACGGGATGAAACGGCATGGACCTCGGTCTCGACGGCAAGACAGCGCTTGTGACGGGCGCCAGCATGGGCATTGGGCGCGGGATCGCCGAAGCTCTTGGCCGTGAGGGCGTGCGTCTCGCAATCGCGGCCCGGCGCGGCAGCCTGCTCGAGGAAGTGGCCGACGGCATCGTCGCTGGTGGTGGCGTCCGGCCGATCGTCATCGTGCAGGACGTAATGGCCGAGGATGCGGCCGCCCGCACCGCCGCGGCCGCGCTCGAGGGCCTCGCCAGCGTCGATATCCTGGTGAACAATGCAGGAGGGAGCCGCCAGTTCGGCAAGGACGCCACGGACGAGCAGTGGAACGAGGCGATGACGCTGAACTTCACGCGTCCGCGTCAGCTTGCCCATCGCCTGCTCGACCAAATGATCGCCCAAAAGTGGGGCCGCATCGTCAACATCACCGGAAAGTCGGAGCCCGAGGGCGTAAACGGCTCGTTCTCTGCGAAGGCCGGTATTCACGCCTGGGCTAAAGGCTTGAGCCGCGAGGTCGGCAAGTTCGGCATCACGGTCAACTCGATCCCGCCTGGCCGCATCATGAGCGAGCAGATCCGCCGCAACTACAGTCCGGAATACCGCCAGTGGCAGTCCGAGCACGAAATCCCGGTCGGGCGCTACGGTGAGCCGGAGGACATTGCCAACCTGGTTTGCTTCCTCGTCTCCCCGCTTGCGGCATACATCACCGGAACGGTCATTCCGGTGGATGGCGGCCTCAGGCGTTACCAGTTCTGAGGTTTTGCGCGCTGGCGCCGATATCGGCTGCCAGCCGGCGCTCGTGCTGACGTTGGCGTACCGAGTACCGCGCTCTACGTCTCCACGGAGGGTGGGCTATCGCTCGGTCTTGCCGAACCCCGCCTCCTTGGCCTTCAGGAGGGCTACGACCACCGAATTGACCGGCGTTGCGACGCCGACCTTCGCACCTTCGCGCGGTATTGCACCATTGATGTTGTCCACCTCGGCGGGCCGCTGCGCCATATGGTCGAGCAGCATGGACGGCCGGGCGTTGGGAATCTTCTGCCCGAAGTCGCGCACGTAGCGGACGGGATCGGCGAAGTCGAGCTTGATGCCTTTGGCGTTGGCGACCATGTAGGCTTCGGTGGCGCAGGCAGCCGCGATGCTCCAGGCGCTGGGCGTTGCCTGCACCTCGCCTACGCGAAGGCCGGTAAGCGCGCACGGACCCGAGTAGGTGCAATTGCAGATCAGCTTCTCCCAGACCATCTTGTGGATGTCGTCGAAGGCGAGAACCTTGAAGCCTCCGGCTTCCCAGGCCTGCTTTACGGTTTCGAGGCGCGCCGTGAGCCCGCCGTCCATCTCGCCGAGCCGCAGGAACTCCATGCCGTTGTGGTGCGCGTGTCCGGGTGCCTTCATTGAAGCGCCGAAACCGCCGACGACCCCCATCAGGATGCGCTTCGAACCGACGATGTCTGCCACCTTGTCGGCGCTGCCGAGGCCATTCTGGATGGTCAGGATCGGTGCGTCTGCCTTGGCAATCTGCAACGCGGATTTGGCGGCCTCGGTAACGCCGTCGTCCTTCGTGGCAATGATCACGAGGTCGGCGTCCTTGACCTCGGCCGGGTCCGACGTCGCGTTCATCTTGACCGTGCGGTCGCCGGAAGCACCTTCGACCCGGAGCCCCTTCTCGCGGATCGCCTTGACGTGGTCCACCCACGAGTCGACGGCCCAGACCTCGTGCCCGCCCTTGTCTGCAAGCAGCCCCGCGTAAACGGAGCCCATCGCGCCAACGCCGATGATCGCGATCTTCATCGCGCCTGTCCTTTCTCGTCGCACCTGTGATTGGCCGGACTGTGCGGAGGCTTTCGCAGCACGTCAACGGCGAATGGCGCACAGGCTTGCCCGTCAACCCGGCGATTTCGCCACCAAGCCGCCGCGTGTCGGCGCCGCGACGCCCGTCGTCCCGGGCCACGAGAGGGCCAGCCCATCGAGCGATCGCACGGCGAGATAGGCCCACGCTTCGGCTTCGAGCGTGTCGCCATCCAGGCCGACGGCCTCGGCGGGCACCACCGCGTTCTCGACGCGCGCGGCCAGCATCCGCATCAGCGTTCGGTTGCGCCTGCCGCCACCACAAATCACCCACAGCGCCGGCTCGCTCGGCATGTGCTCGCGGGCCTTGACGATCGCCTCCACCGCAAAGGCCGTGAGCGTGGCGGCTGCATCCTCGAGCGACAGTCCCTCCACCAGTTCGGGAGCAAAGGCATTGCGATCGAGCGACTTCGGCACGGGCTTCGCGAAATGGGGATGCATGAGATAGGCGTGGACGATCCGCTCGTCGACTGTGCCGGCGGCTGCGAGTTGTCCATCCTCGTCGCGCGCTTCTCCAGTTGCGCCCAGCACAAGGTCGTCGATCATCGCATTGCCCGGTCCGGTATCGAATGCGATCAGGGCATCGTCCGTCCCGATCCAGGTGACATTGGCCACGCCGCCGATGTTGAGGAACGCGCACGGTCTCTGCGGCAGCTTGGCGGCGAGCGCCCGGTGATAAGCTGGAGTAAGCGGCGCACCTTCTCCCCTGGCCGCCACGTCCTCGGCGCGCATGTCGTAGACGACGTCGATTGCCGTGGCACGAGCCAGCAGCGCTCCGTCGCCCAACTGCACCGTGAGCCCCTGATCTGGCTTATGCAACACGGTTTGGCCGTGAAACCCGATCACGTCGATCGCGCTCGGCTGAAGCATGCGGTCGCCGAGGAAGTGGAGAGCGGCTTGCGCGTGGCGCTCGGTAAGCTCGCGCTCGACCTCCGCTAGACATCCCGGTCGATCGACCCGATCGCGTAGTGTCCTGGCGTCGAGCAAGGCCTGCCTCAGCCGACGCCGAAAATCGGTCGGATAGGCGATGCTGGCCGCACCCAGCCGACGGACGTGCGTGCCGCCGTCCGTCTCGATCAGGGCAATGTCGATCCCATCCATCGACGTACCGCTCATTAGCCCAAGCGCGCGCCTGATCTTGCTCATGGTGGCTCACCTGTGCAATTTGCGCCCCTAGAGGTCGCTTCGCGCGAAGAACCCCGTCGAACCCGTCCAAGGGTTTCCAAAGGGCTGGCCCTTTGGTGGGAGCGCGAGGGTGAAACCCTCGCACTTGGTTCTTGACGGCGAGCTTACCCCATGCCGACGCACAAGTCAGATTTCCTGAACACCCTTACCGAGCGCGGGTTTATTCATCAAACGTCCGATCCGGCCGCCATCGACGCGCTGGCCGCGAAGGGCGAGATCGTGTGCTACGTCGGCTACGACTGCACGGCGGCCTCGCTCCACGTCGGCCACCTTCTTTCGATCATGATGCTGCACTGGCTGCAGGCCTCGGGCGCCGGCAAGCCCGTCACGCTGATGGGGGGCGGCACGACCCGTGTCGGCGATCCGTCCGGCCGCGACGAGACACGCCGTATCCTCACCATCGAGACGATCAACGCCAACAAGGAGGCCATCAAGGGCGTCTTCTCACGCTTCCTCACCTTCGGCGACGGCCCGAAGGACGCGGTGATGGTCGACAATGCCGAGTGGCTGGCGCCGCTCAACTACATCGAGTTCTTGCGCGACGTCGGCCGGCATTTCTCGGTCAACCGCATGCTGTCGATGGATTCCGCCAAACTGCGCCTGGATCGTGAGCAGGAGCTGTCGTTCATCGAGTTCAACTACATGCTGTTGCAGAGCTACGATTTCGTGGAACTGGCACGTCGCTACGGCTGCAACCTCCAGATGGGCGGCTCCGACCAGTGGGGCAACATCGTCATGGGCGTCGATCTCGGCCGCCGCATGGGAACGCACCAGCTTCACGCGCTGACGTGTCCGCTGCTGACCACCGCCTCGGGCGCGAAAATGGGCAAAACCGCCGCCGGCGCCGTTTGGCTCAACGAGGATCACCTCGGCGCTTACGACTATTGGCAGTTCTGGCGTAACACCGAGGACGGCGACGTCGAGCGCTTCCTGAAGCTCTTCACGCTGCTGCCGATGGCCGAGATCGCCAGGCTCGCCGCGCTGCAAGGCGCAGACGTCAACGAGGCGAAGAAGGTGCTCGCCACCGAAGCGACGGCCCTCGTGCACGGCCGCGACAAGGCCGAGGCCGCCGCCGAGACCGCCCGCAAGACATTCGAGGAGGGCGGCCTCGCCGAGAGTTTGCCGACCGTCGAGGTTCCGGCAGCCGAAGTTCAAGCCGGGATCGGCGTTCTGGCCGCCTTCGTCACTGCCGGTCTCGTAAAGTCGAACGGCGAGGCCCGCCGCCAGATCCAGGGGGGCGGGCTGCGTGTCAACGACGAGGTGGTGAAGGACGAGAAGGCGAAGCTCGGGGCCTCCAGCATCTCGCCGGAAGGTGTCATCAAGCTCAGCCTCGGCCGTAAACGTCACGTGCTCTTGAAGCCGGTCTAGAGGCGGTCTCGTGGCAAAGCCGTCCATGCGGAAGCCGCCCAGAAAGACAACCACCCACCTCGGCACCTACGGCGAGCGGGTTGCCCGTGAGCGCGCCGCTCGTCGGCGCGCCGCGCGCGATCGGGCGGAGCGTGAGCCGGCCGACCGAAAATCGACGGAGCGTGAGCTGGCGACGCCGCATCGAGAGCCTGCGCTCGACGACGAGCCCGCCGCAGGCCCGGACGTAGTGTCCGGACCCGAGGTGGTCGAGATCCCGCAGTCCGATCTCGCCAACGAGCTGAGCGTGCTCGCCGCGTTGATCATGTCGGGCCTTGTGCGCTCGCATCCCGAGGCGAAGCGTCGGTTCCGGGAGGACGGAATCATCGTCAACGACAAACCGGTGCTGAGCGACAAGGCGAAGCTTCGCCTCTCGGACGTGTCGCCGGACGGCCTGATCAAGCTCGCTCTGGGCGCCGGCCGCCACGTTTTCCTGCGGCCCGCGTGACCCAGTCCGGCCGCGGGCCATGCGCACTGTTCGCGTGCCCGGTCTGCCGATAGACTGCGGCCTCACCGAGCAATGGGAGGAACCTGCCATGCGCCCCGATTGTGCCGTCGAGCAAAGGGGCTGATCGTGCATCGCCCGCTGCTGACACTCGGCGAAATCGTCGCCGCCCAGGCGCGCCTCGATCCCGACCGGCCTGCCGTGCGCGACCTCGACCGCGCGATGACCTATCGCCAGTGGAACGAGCGGGCCTGCCGGCTTGCCAACGCGCTGCTGGGCCTCGGCCTCAGATCCGGCGATCGGGTTGGCGTCCTCGCCTACAACTGCATTGAATGGGCCGAGATTTATGCCGCCACGGCCAAGGCCGGTTTGGTGGCCGTGCCCGTCAACTTCCGGCTGGTTGCTGCGGAAGTGCGCTACATCGTCGACGATGCCGAAATTTCAGCACTCATCGTCGAGGACCAACTCGCCGGCATCGTCGGAGAGATCGGCGGCGCGCTGCCGTTTCCGCCCGCGCGCGTGATCCATTTCGGTCGAAAACCCTGTCCCTCGGGCTACAGCAGTTACGAGGCCATCCTCGCACGCGCCGCAGCCTCCGAACCCGATGCCGTCGTGATGCCCACCGATCCGTGGATGCTCATGTACACCTCGGGCACCACCGGCAGCCCGAAAGGCGCCATCCGCAGCCACCAGGGCAATGCGCTGGTCTCCCTCGTCTCGCAGATCGAGCTCGGTATCCGGCGCAATGACGGCGCGCTGCTGGTCATGCCCATGTGCCATGCCAATTCGCTCTATTTCTTCGGCGCCTACGCCTATTGCGGAGCCGGCGTCACCATCTATTCGCGCAAGAGCTTCGATCCGGAGCACGCGCTCGCGACACTCGCCGAGACGCGGGCCACCTTCACCTCGCTCGTGCCGACCCACTACATCATGCTGCTGGCGCTCTCGACCGCCATTCGCCAGCGCTACCCCTGCGATGCCGTCCGCCAGCTCATGGTTTCTTCGGCCCCGGCGCGCCCCGATACCAAGCGGGCCATCATGGAGATGTTCCGCAACTCGGGCCTGTACGAACTCTACGGCTCGACCGAGGCCGGGTGGGTGACGATGCTTCACCCCGACGAGCAATTCACCAAGCTCGGCTCTGTGGGTCGCGAGTGTGTCGGCTCCGCTCCGATTCGCTTGCTGGACGATCAGGGCAACGAGGTGCCGGACGGCGAGATCGGCGAGCTCTTCTCGTCGAATCCCTACACGTTTGACGGCTATTGGAAGCGTCCCGATAAAACCGCCGAGGCCTTTCGTGGTGCCTATTGCAGCGTCGGCGACATGGCCCGCCGCGACGAGGACGGCTACATCTGGCTCGTCGACCGCAAGAAAAACATGATCATCTCCGGCGGCGAGAACGTCTATCCCTCCGAGGTCGAGGTCTCGATCGGCAGCCATCCGGCGGTCAGGGATGTGGCCGTCATCGGTCTGCCCGACGAGAAATGGGGGGAGCGGGTGCACGCGGTTGTCATCCTGCACGACGGCATGAGCGCAACTGAAGCCGACATCATTGCGCACGCCAAATCGCGCCTTGCCGGCTACAAGCGGCCGCGCTCGGTCTCCTTCATCGACGACGCCGCCATGCCGCGTACGGCCACCGGCAAGATCCTGCACCGCGAGTTGCGACATCGCCTCGGCGGTACGTCCTGACGTGCACGCATCTTGCGCCGCGAGCTGCGCTGGCCGCCACCGCTGTCCCGAAGCCGAGACATACCGATGACCACGCCCCTGATCGATCCCTGGCATCTGGCTTTCGTGCTCGACGAGGTTCTCGAGGCCGACGCCCTGTTCCGCTTTCCCGCCTTCGCCGAGCACGACCGCGCCGGCGCGGCCGCCATGATCGAGACGGCATCGCGGCTTGCGGATGATGCCTTCCTGCCGAGCTATCGGCTCCTCGACGACAACGAGCCGAGGATCGAGAACGGCCGGGTCGTGCTGCCGGCTGCCATCGAAGAGGCTCTTGCGGCATTTCGCGACGCCGGCTTTGCCGCGATGACGGCAAGCCCCGACGATGGCGGTCTCGGCCTGCCGCGCACATTTGCGAATGCGGCATTCCTGCACTTTCAGGCGGCCAACATCTCGATCGCGAACTATGCCATGTTGACCATCAGCGCCGCCGAGCTCCTCGCTCGTCATGGTAGCGACGAGCAAAAGGTGCGCTACATGGCACCCATGCTGCAGGGCCGCTTCCACGGAACGATGGCGTTGTCCGAGCCCCAGGCCGGATCGTCCCTCGGCGATATCACGACCACGGCCCGCCCCCGTCCCGACGGCACCTATGCGCTGCGCGGCACCAAAATGTGGATCTCGGGCGCCGAGCACGACATGGGCGACAATATCATCCACCTCATGCTCGCCCGCATCGAAGGCGCAGCGGCGGGCGTCAAGGGCATTTCGCTGTTCGTCGTGCCGAGGAAGCGCCTCGACATGGACGGGCGACCGTCCGTCTGGAACAACGTCGCGCTCGCCGGTCTCAACCACAAGATGGGCCAACGGGGCACCGTCAACACCGTGCTCAATGTCGGCGAGGGTGGTGACACCATCGGCGAGATCATCGGCGGGCCGGGGCAGGGCCTCGCCTGCATGTTCACGATGATGAACGAGGCCCGCATCGGCGTCGCCATGGGCGCCGTCGCGCACGCGAGCGCCGGTTACCGCCTGTCGCTCGCCTACGCTCGTGACAGGCGCCAAGGCCGCAACCCCGACGCCAAGCTGCCGGTATCGCCCCAGGTGCCGATCATCGAGCATGCCGACGTGCGCCGCATGCTCGTGCAGCAGAAGGCCGCTGCCGAGGGCGGCGTGGCCCTCGCCCTCTATCTCGCGCGGCTTGCCGACGTGAAGGCGGCAGCCGGCGAGGACGAGCGCCGCGATGCGGCCCTGCTCCTCGATTTCCTGACTCCCGTCTTCAAGGCCTGGATCTCGGAGGAGTGCCTCGCGGCCAACCAGAACGCCATGCAGGTGCTCGGTGGCGCGGGCTACACGCCCGACTTTCCGCTGGAGCAGTTCTACCGCGACAATCGTCTCAACCCTATTCACGAAGGCACCAACGGTATTCAGGCGATCGATCTTGCCGGACGCAAGACGACCATGGCCGGTGGCCGCGCACTCGCGCTCTATCTTGCACTGCTGGCCGATACGGTCGCTGCGTCGCGCGGCGATCCGGTGCTCCAGCCGTCGATCGACGGGCTGTCTCGACTGCGAGGCCTGGTCGGAACGGCCAGCGAGCACATCGGCGCGCTCGGCGGGAGCGGCCGACAGCGGGAGGGGTTGGCTCGCGCTCCCGATTTCATGGAGCTGGTCGGCGCGACCACGTTCCTTTGGATCTGGATCGAACAGGCCCGTATCGCACTGCGCGCACCGAATGGCGCGGCACTGTCGGGAGACGAGCGCCGGCGCCGCGAGGGACTGGTTCTGACCGCGCGCGACGTCCAGGCGCGTTGCGTTCCCCGCGCCGAGGCGGCCGCCGCACGCATATTTGCCGACGGGTGCGCGCATCTCGAGATTACGGCTGAGATGCTCGCCTGAGGCGCAACTTGGAGCCCGGATGGCCGATCGAGCTGCTGCGGCTCGGCGGTCGTCCGAATTTACTCTTCGACGAAGTCCTTGAGGCGGGCAATTGCGTCGTCCCACTGTTGCGACGCCCGCTCGAGATAGCGCTGCGCCTCCCGCAGCGCGTCCGGTTCGAGCGCAAACCGGCTCTCCCGTCCGACGCGCCTGCTGGCGACGAGCCGCGCCTGCTCGAGCACCACGAGATGCTTGCTCACGCCCTGTCGGGAAAGTCCTGTGCCTCGTGTCAATTGAGCGATCGACAACGGCTGACCTTCGCGCAGCCGCGAAAGAAGCGTAAGGCGCGTGGCATCGCCCAATGCGGCAAAAATCGCGGCCGTCGTCACGGCCGCGGGGTCAGGACTGGCTGGCGACATAGGTGGCGACGTTGTTGGCTTGGATGTTCCAGCCTTCCGTGTTCCGGCGCAGGAATTCGAGCCGCTGCGGATCCGGAAACGCCTCGAAGCCGCTCTCGATGATCGTCAATCGCGTGCCCGGGCCCACCGGCTCCAGCAGGAACTCGACGAGCGTCGTCGGCAGGTCCTCGATGCCGGCGTTCGCCCGAGGCTCCGAGTGAACCCAGCGGAAGGCTAGTCGTTGCTCGCGCGTCACGTCCACCACCTGCGCAAGCCACGGATAGCCTTCGAAGCCCGGGTAGGTCATTTTTCCGGTCGAGACGTCACCCGGTGTGAACGGCTGGTCGAGTTTCACCCGGAACCATTGACCGAATTGCTCATGGTCGGAGATCGCCTGCCAAACCCGAGACACGGGTGCGTCGATTTCCACGGTCTTCACGATGCGATCCGACATATCAGCAACCTCCTGGTTGCCGGTCAATCTACCATGTCCGATCGAATAAGCAACCAAATAGCTGCATTTATGCGAGTTGCCTTCCGGTCTGTGATGAACTGCCGGATCGATGAGTGTCGAACCGGCGACCAGATCTGCATTGCGAGTTTGCGCGCGTACTCGGCGGCACCAAGATCCGCGCCGCTCTTCCGGAATCGGCCGAAGATCGTTGACGGTGCGGCCGCCCCATCGTACATGGACGCGTTGCAAGCAGGTCGCATCCAATTCGCAAGCGACCAATCAACTTGACCGAAGGGTGGCCTTACGGCGACCCGTATTCGGCGACGGAGCGTAGCGCAGCCTGGTTAGCGCACCAGTCTGGGGGACTGGGGGTCGAGAGTTCGAATCTCTCCGCTCCGACCAATTATTTCAATGACTTAGCAGTCCCATGTCTCAGTGGCATTTGGCGGCATGTCTCACTCATGTCTCAGTCCGACAATTAATGAAAATGGCGGGATTGCGGCGCTCATGGCCCATGTCTCAGCCATGTCTCAGTGATTTTCTGCTCCATGTCTCATTGATCGCTTTTCGTGCTGTGCCGATGGGACAAGCCGCGGCGAACCCATGCGTGGGCTTGCATGGGGCATTGGTGGCAGCAATCGGATGCGACTAAGCAGACCCGCACCGATTTGCCGCCGCACGACGTGAGAGACGCCTGCGCTCCCTCACGGTTTTCAGATTTCGGGTCCAATTCTGCCGCGCATCCGGAATCCTCGGGAAATGACGACGCACTGCGTCGGGCCTGAGCGCCGGCTCCGCTCGGATCTGGCTCAAGGGAGTGAGGCACAGTGTGTCGCTGGATCGGCTCGATCTCGAGCGAGCCGATGATGACTTCGGCAAAGCGGTCGTTACCCGCATGGGCCGAGACCCCGCAGCGGCAGGCGAGGAGGCTCGGTCGAGCTGCGGGCCCGCAGCGCAATAGAGCGCGGCCCCGCATGGCGGGGCGCCCCTTGCATGTCTGTTCAAATGACTGTCCGATCGAAATCCCTTCCTTTTGCATTCTCCGGAAACCACGGCTGTGACATCGGTGTTGGGATGGGCTATGGTTCCCGGATATTGCTATTTCACTCCATTGATATTGGTGGGCACCCATGTCCGACCGTGTTGAAGCCGGAGGTCTCTCCGTCCGTGCCATTCCCGGCACCCGCACCGTACTCCTCGCCATGGACGCTGAGCGGGAGGCCCGCCGTGGCCTGCTGGGGTTTTCGATCGGGAAGCGCGGCAGAGCAGGCTCGATCGCCTGGCAGCGCGGTTTCAAGTTCTTCGAGCAACTCGTTCCGTCTCCTCAGCCCGGAGAGCGCCGGTCGATGCTCGAGCATCCCTGGCAGAGCTTCCTGTGGGGCGACTATTCGGCGACACCTGGCGGCAGCGTGACCTACGTCGTGCGGCCCATGCGTGGGACACCTGCCGCGCCCGAGTACGGTCCCGATATCGAGATCCCTGTGCGCCTGCAGACTGCAGAGACCGGTGATCAGGGGCTTTACTTCAACCGCGGTGCGATACCCAGCCAGGCTTTTGCCGAGCGGTTCGGCAATGTCGGCCCGACCGAAGAGGAGCAGGACGACCCCACCAACGACAAGGTCGAATGGCTGTCGCGCGGCTTGCTCGAAGGGGCACTGGCGTTCATCGGTCAGGCCAATGGCGCCCGTTTTCAATTGCTGGTGGGAGCCTACGAGTTCCAGTATCGGCCGATCCTGGAGGCCTTGAAGATTGCCGCCGGCAGCGGCGCCAAAGTCCACATCGTCTACGACGGCGGCGACCGCCAGCGCGACGAGACGATCAAGCCCACCGATATCAGCTCCGCCAATGCGGCGGCGATCGAGGCCATCGGCCTCCACCGCGCGCGCAACGTCAAACTGTTTGCCCGCACGCGCTATTCATCGATTACGCATAACAAGTTCATCGTGCTGCTCGAGGGCGGCGCCCCGATACAGGTCTGGACAGGATCCACCAACTTCACGCGGTCGGGATTTCTCGGCCAGAGCAACGTCGCCCACGTCGTTAGGGTGCCGGAAGTCGCGAGCGCCTATGCGCGCTATTGGGAGCTGCTGGCGACCGATCCGCCGTCGCGATCGTTCAAGACCGAGGTGATGGCGCTGTCGCCGGCGCCGCCGGCTGGGCCCGGCGCCGACTATACGACGATCTTCTCGCCGCGCCGCGCCGGCATGATGGCGTGGTACGCCGACCGGGTGGGGGAGGCGCGCTCAACGGTCATGTACACGGCCGCCTTTGGCATTGATAAGCAGCTGGCTGCGAAATTCGCCGACGACCGCGATTTCCTGCGCTTTGTGCTGATGGAGCGCCGTGACCGCAATGCCGATGAGCAGGCGCTGCTCGAGCGCGATCGCGATACGGCCATCGCGCTGGGAGAGAAGCTCAACCGCGACACGATCCGCTTAAAGATCGAGGGCCATGCTCTCGACGAGTGGTTCGCGCGCGAGGAGCATTTCCGCACCAGAGGCAACATTTTCTACATCCACACCAAATACATTCTGATCGACGCGCTCGGCAACGACCCGCTGATCTTCACGGGATCGGCCAACTTCTCGGACAACTCGGTCGAATCGAATGACGAGAACATGCTGCTGCTGCAGGGCGAGGCCGCACGTCAGGTGGCGCCGATCTATGTCAATGAGTTCTCGCGCCTGTTCAACCATCTCTACTTCCGCACCATTGCCGTAAAGCTCGCGAAAGCCGGCACGGCGCGAACCGATATCGCCTTTCTCGAGCCGAACGATACCTGGGTGAGAAGTCATTTCCGGAGCGGCTCGCTTCACGACAAGCGCCGGCGCCTGTTTCGCTGACCGGCTGGAGAGTGCTGAATGCACTGGATTCGTGGCTTATACTTTTTGCTGTTCGTGGTGGCCTGTGCGCTGACAGCCTATGTCACCTATCTGGGCGTGCTTATCCGGGAGACCGACGGTCAGCCGCTTAGGGAACTGCTACAGCCGCTCGCAGTGGCGCTGGTTGGCTTGCTCGGCGTTGGCGGCGTGGTGCTGCAGCTGCAATCGGCCGCCATGAGGGAACGGGCACAACATGAGAAGGCGCAAGAGAACGTAACCGCTGCGGTGCGGGCCGAGATGAAGTCGATCATGACCATCATCAGCAAGGCCAGCATCCCCGAGCAGTTTGCGGTGCGCTTCGTCTATCCAGAAGGAAAGTTCCTCTGGGCCGACGCCGCCAGAAAGGAAGACTACCTCACCGTCTATAAGGCGCTCTCCGGGCAATTCGGATTGATCAAGGCATCTGATAAATGTGATGCGGCGGCCACTATTGGCAACGTTGTCGATTTCTATAACTATTTCAAAGCGGCGCGCGACGCGACGGCGCCGCTGCAGGAAACGCCCGACAACGATACGGTGCAACAGGCGAGTAAGGCGGTCGTGCTACTGCTTCAACGCATGTACGCAGCGGCAGAGGCGATTGATGTTTCGGATGTAGATTTCGCCCGCTCGCGCCGGGTAATGGATGCGTTCGTGAAATTGGTCGACGCCAATCCCAACAGCAGAAATAGCGAACTTGCTCAGTTGTGGGCCAGCGATGCAGCCTTTTCGGCAATTCCGAAGCCTCTCTTCCCTGATGGCAAGGGCACTCCGTCGCGGTGACCCGGCGACGTCCGTTGCCGAGTGTGTAGCGGACGCGCGCTGTTGGTGCGCCAGCCGACGCATTTGACCCGACTCGGACGACGTTGCTGCGCGATACCACATGCCACCCGCTTGCAACCCTTCACTCCTGACCAGCCATCGAGGTCGGCCGGCCGATAAAGCACACGTGAGCGGGTACCGGCGCCGGCCTTGAGATAGCGGGGACCGGTGCCTTCAACGCACATCCGCTCGAGGGTGCGGATAGAGATGCGCAGGATGTCGGCGGCTTCCTGGCCGTTGAGATAGGGCTTGGGCAGGGCGGGAGAATTGAGCATCGAATCCTCTTGGGTGATGTGAGGTTGATGTGCAAAGGATGGGGCACCGGCGCATCAAAAGGAATTTGAAATCCGTTGCCGCAAGCAGTTTCAAAACCGGCAACGACACGCCACGCATTGCAAAGAATTGCTCCACGCTTTCAGAGCATTACTGCCCGGTTCCGGTCGCGGTCGTCACGTTGCTGCAACGTCATTGGAAAGCGGGCAGGGGATTGCCGCGCGTTGCGCCGGTCGCTCCGTAAAAAGGGATCGCGCGGCCGCCCTTTCCCGTCCCGGTCAATGGCGAGAGAGATGTTCAAAGCCCCAGGGTGCATCCGCGTATCCGGGCAGATAAAGGCTCGCGCGCTCGCGGCTTGTGAACCGGCGTGCAATTTTGACCCCTCTGATGGGGTGATCGGCGCGCAATTTTGACCCCCGTATTGCGCGCCGATTGACACGCGGATGTTGCGCGTCACGCCAGCGGCACAGCTTCGCCCATAGTCCGGCGTCCCGGCGCATTGATAGTCATAGAAGTGTGTGGCCTTGATGATGGCAACACCTGCGCCAGATGCCGTCATGAGGCCTCGGGGATCGGGGCTGAAGCAAAAGTCGTCCAGATAGCTCGCTGCGCATCGGAAGCGACGATTCGGCGGGGGATTGTCGCCGTAGCAGTACGCGAAGGCGCGCAGGTTTTCGCGTACCAGTTCACGCCCGAACTCATAGGCATGTTCGATCGTGGCGGCGGTGACGATCACACAAGAGGGAGCCCAAGGAGATGGCAGAGCCAGACGCTGCGTCCTCGCGAACGACACGAGCACGTTGATATGGGCGTAGCTGACGAGGCGTGCGGACATGAGTGACGCTTGCACGGCTGGAGAGCCGAAACTATTGCGGCCGGTGGGCAGGAGTGGGGCCAAACAGAGTCGAGCAGCGGAATGGGCCGACCTGCCGGATGGGGTTCTCAAAAGACCGACAGCGGCCGACGGCGATGTCGTCTTTATTTCCGCAGGCTGGAAGATAGTACCCAATCGCTTATCAATTTTTCTCGGCCGCTGCGGTCCTATTATCTCGTTGCAGACATCGGGGTCGTCGCATTTCAGGGTTCCCGCGACGGGGACAAATCGATGCCGGGGGATAGGCTGCGGATCGACCTTGCATGTCTCGAGCCGATCTCGATGATCAGAGTTTTTTGGGGGATAGACATGCAACTCATCGAGAAGGGGCCGGACATACCGGAGCGCCTGCTTCAGGCGCATGAGGAAGGCCGCGTCGTGTTCTTTTGCGGTGCAGGCATTTCCTATCCCGCCGGTCTGCCGGGATTCCATACGCTGGTGACCCGCATTCGTGACGAGCTGGGGCTGGTGTTCTCAGGTCCTGTCGCCGCGGCCTTCAAACACGGTCAGTACGACGCGACCATTGGATTGATCGAGCGCGACTTGAACAATGGCCGGGAGGTGATCCGCCGCAAGGTGGCGGAAATTCTGACGCCGAATCTCGACTTGCCGAACGCAACCGCCACGCACGAGGCGCTGCTGACTTTGTCGCGAACAGGAGACCAAAGGCAGCGTCTCATAACAACCAATTTCGATCGGATGTTCGAGACAGTGAGACATGCGGAAGAACTGGCGTTTCCCACGTTTGAAGCACCGTTGCTGCCAGTGCCGAAAAAAAGATGGGACGGCGTGGTCTATTTGCACGGTTTACTCCCGGAGCGGCCGACGGCGGGAGACCTGAACAAGCTGGTGCTGTCGAGTGGGGATTTCGGGCTTGCCTACCTCACCGAGCGGTGGGCGTCCCGCTTCGTGGGCGAACTGTTCCGATCGCACGTTGTCTGCTTCGTCGGATACAGCATCAACGATCCGGTGCTGCGCTACATGATGGACGCGCTGGCCGCCGATCGTCTGCTGGGTGAGGCGCCGCCGGAGGTATTTGCGTTCGGCAGTTACATCAAGAGCGAGAATGGGCGAGCCGCGGCAGATGCCGAATGGCGGGCAAAGAGTGTGACGCCAATCCTCTA
This sequence comes from Hyphomicrobiaceae bacterium, assembly GCA_050187415.1. Taxonomy (GTDB): domain Bacteria; phylum Pseudomonadota; class Alphaproteobacteria; order Rhizobiales; family Hyphomicrobiaceae. The sequence goes on from JBFWXN010000051.1 coordinate 16,056, forward strand.
CCGCGAATACAAGCGGCACCACTATCTGCATGAAACGCTCAGAAGGTGGGGCAAGCTCTACCGCGACGGCGTGCTGGGCACAGAGAGCATCGTCAGCAGGTACGCCGCGATCAAACCGGTAAGCAGTACCGAGGAGGATGATTTTGTCGGCCGGATGCTCTGGGCGCTGAGCCACCGGAGCGGGTTGCCCGCAAAACGATTTGCGGAGTTCGAGCCGCTGCCATCGCTCGATTGGCTCGAGCCGATGATGAAGGAACGGTACGGGCATAAGGACCTGGATCGCTTCGGCGTCAGGGCAGAGGAGAAGGAAGACAAGGAACTGGCCTTCACTCTCTTGTCGCGGCCATCTCCCTACAGACTCGCCGCGCGCATGAGGCCGGTGGGGCATTCCGGGCAGGCAGAAGGCCGACTGGACCCCTCGATGGAGTGGCTTGGACACTGGCTGGCGCGGCATGCGGACAACCCGGCTTTGCTGCATTGGGTCATCGGGCATGGCCCGCGGCTGCACAGCGCGTTCGTCTGGCGTATCGAGCGGGCGCTCGAGAGAGGCGGCATTCGGCCGGAGATGGTGCGACTGTGGAGGCTGGTGCTATCCGGCCGTCTTCATGACGGCACGCGGTTTCATGATTTGTTCGGCTGGGCTGAGCGACTCGGCAAAGAGGGCTATTCCGCCGGACTGCGGATGGAGCTGGTCAGGCTCCTGGCTCCGCGCGTTCAGCTGCGGCGACCATTGCGTCTTGGCGCCCAAGCGCCGGACGGAGAAGCAAGGGCAGACGCACGGGTCCGCGACCTTGTGAGTTGGGAGATCATGCTCGGCAATGATTTCAGCCGTGATGCGCTCGAGCGTCTCGCGGAACGGGAAGCCTGGCGGACGACGCTGCGAGAGATGCTGCCCCATTTGACTGGCCTGCTGCGTGACGTGCTGGACCTGATGCGAGAGCTGGACGGCGCCACTGATCTCAGTGACCTGAGTTACGTTGCGCAGCCGTCGATCACACCGCATGAGCAGAACCGAGGGTTTCGGGACTGGACGTATCTGATCGATCTAGCGCGCGATGCTTGGAGCGCGACTGCGGAGGTCTCACCTGCGCTGGCACGGGGGGAGCTGCAGCGCTGGTTGAGCCTGCCCTATCCGCTTTTCAGGCGACTGGCCTTCTTCGCAGCGACGCACCGGAACATCCTCGCGCCATCAGAAGCGCTAGAAATACTGCTCGAAGCGCCGCTGTGGCTGTGGTCAACTGAGACGCAGCGGGAAGCGATCCGGCTACTCGTGTCCATTGCACCGGATCTATCCGAGGCAGAGGCGACGAGGCTCCAGGATGTGATCCTTGAGGGGCCCGACCGCCAGATGTTCCGGGATGACGCGGCGCCCGAGCAAGTCGAGCGGGCGGTCGATCGGGAGATCTGGCTAAGGCTTCTGCGACTTCGCGACGCCGGCGCATCGTTGACGTTGGCCGCGCAGGCCCGACTAGCGCAGAACGAGGCGCGCTATCCGCTGTGGCGCCTGGCGGAAGGCGATCGGAACGACTTCCCCTTCTGGATGGGGGATGGGGCGGATTGGGGAACGTTCACACAAACGCCGGTAGATCTGCGCGAACTCGTCGACTGGCTGCGCGCCAATCCGGAAACACGGGACTTCGACAAGGACGACTGGCAGGAGCGCTGCCAGAAAAGCTTTCCTCGCGCCGCGACGGCGCTGCTGGTACTCGCGCGCGAGGGTCATTGGCCACTAGGTCGCTGGCGCACGGCGCTTCAGGTCTGGTCTGAAGCCCCTTTGCTCACTTTGTCTTGGCGATGGTTTGCGAGACTTCTTGCGGAGGCGCCGGACGCGTTCGTGGTGGGCGGTAGCGACCAAATTGCATGGTGGCTTGAGATGCAGGCCAAGTCGTTCGCGGGCCGCAAAGCGGCGTTCCTGCAGCTTGTCGACAGGCTGCTGTGGCTTCACCGCGAAGATGAATCGGAAATGCGCGACGACATCGTTGGCCAGGCCATCAATCATCCGATCGGTCATGCGGTGCAGGCGCTCTTTAGCTGGTGGTATCGCGGCAAGCTTAGGGACGGTCAGGGGTTGACACCCGAGATCGCAGGTCGATTAGGCCAGATCGGCGATACGGCGGTGCGCGGTTTCCGCCTTGGTCGAGTCCTGCTGGGTGCCAACGTCATCGCCCTGTACCGGGTTGATCCGGATTGGACACGGCGGCACGTGCTGCCGCTGTTCGATTGGAATCGGTCTGCCGAGGAAGCACTGGCCATTTGGAAGGGGTTTCTCTGGTCTCCGCGGCTGCACGCGCCGCTAATTGCGGAGATCAAGGCGCAGTTTCTGGCGACGGCGCAGCACGCGACCGCGCTTGCCGTGCACGGGGAGCAATATGCGAGCTTGCTGACCTACGTCGGCCTGGAAGCTGCCGAGATGATGACGCGAATAGAAATGCGGGCAGCTTTGGTCTCCCTTGGGGAGGAAGGTTTGGGCCGGGTGGCGCGTACTCTGGCCGAAGCAACGGAAGGAGCGGGGGAGCAACGGTCTGACTACTGGTCCAACCGCGTGTGGCCGTTCATCGAGAGGAATTGGCCCCGAGATGCGGCATTGCGAACACGGGAGATTTCCGAGCAGTTCGCAAGAATCTGTGTTGCAAGCGGCGCGGCATTTCCCGAGGCGTTTGAGCGATTGCGCGATTGGTTGCAGCCTTCAGCAGGGCAAGACATGCTGCCCTATCGGCTCTCGGAGTCGGGCCTTTGCGCTACTCATCCCGAAACGGCGCTGGCGCTGCTGAGCACTGTCATCAGCGACGATGCGCAGTGGGCTCCTCATAAGCTACGGGACTGTCTCGATCAGATTCGGCAGGCCGATGGCGCGCTACCGGTTGATCCGCGGTATCAGCGGCTGGATCAACTGCTGAGGCGTCTCGGAAGGGACTGACGCATCGTCAAAGGCCGGGCAATCGTTGATCCGCTGCATTCATCTCCTGGCTGCCGTAGGTACCGGCGAGCTTCCTGGCTCGCTCGGTGAGAAGATTTACAAGCCGTTCGAGATCCGGCGAAAGCATTCCCTCTCCCTGAAACACGCGCGAAAGTGAAAGGGCGGCGTCCGGCAGGCGAGCGATGATGTCTCGAAGATGGGCGAGCGTGCGGTCAGGGCTGAAGCCGGCGGCTCGGGCCTGCGCTTCCCAGTGACGGGGCTCAATTTCGTCAAACCGATAGCGCCGGTCGACGGACATGGCGAGCTTGGCGTCTTTGCGGTTGCTTATATAGGGCAGAATGCTGATGATATCGTACAGAGGGGCCAGACGAAAACGCCCCCGCGCCGCCAGCAGCAAGCCGTAGTTCTTGCCGTGCGCGTCCGATCCGCCGATGACAAAATTGTAAGCTTGCGCGCGCATGAATCGATCGCGATCATCGGACGGGCGGGTCGATCCCGAAAGTAGCGTCATGATGTCTTTGATGCCGGGACCGCCTTCGTTTTGATATTTGCGCTGCGGCATGACTTGCAGAGCTTGACAGCAATCTTCCTGATGGACGCGACGAACCTCGCCGCCCGTGGCATCGATGGCGAGGCGACGCCTCCCGTCCATGCGCACGCGGTCATAGCGCTCTATAACGACAACCGGCAGATCATCGAAACACTCGATCCAGATCGGCGGCGCGGGAAGGTTTAGCTCCGGAGCCAGTCGCAGACAGAGCGCTTCGTTTTCGACCTGGCCGGCAAGATTGGGAATCGGGGGTTTCAAGATGTGGGTCGATGGCGTCCGGCCACGCGGTTCGTACCAGCGTCCTTTGACGAGGTAGAGGGCTTTTTTGGGCTGGGCTCCCGCGAGACTGAACTGCCCTCCTGTCGGGGTGAACTGGGTCAGACCGGGTTGCCGCATGAGTTCACGAAAACGCTCTGCGAGGGTCTTGGTACTGAGGCGGGTGACACCTTCGCGCTGCCGGAGCGAATCCAGGCATTCGGGTGGGACCATCTGTACGGCTCCCTGCAGATCCTCTCCGACGAAGGTGAGCAGCGCGAAGGGGTTACGAGGGCTGGCGCCGAAGCGTGTACCCCAGGCTGACAGTGTCGCCTCACTGTCGGGCAAGAGGCCCCACATATAGGCCCGGATGGCGCCATCTCCGTGATGTGGATTCGTCAACGGCATGGATAAAGAAAGAGGAATGGCTGACGGATTTGCGAGCCAGGCATCATGATAGTCGAAGGCAAGGCGACCGCTCGCACCCTGTGTGACGCGGCCGACCAGCTGGTCATTGACGAGGACGACGAGTTCCTTGGTCGTCATCGCTTCCCCCGCCGCGTGAGGTTCATGTCGGCGATAGCGTCGATGTCGATCTCATCGGTGGGCTGGGAAGGCGGACGCGGCTCATCGTTCGGTGCCGTCTGTCCGAAAAGGTCGATTCCGAGTTCATTGAGCGCGCGCAGGACGAGACCTAGCTTGGCGTTCGAGTTACCCTGTTCGATCTCATTGACCCATTTGCGTGATACCGTCAGGCGGTCGGCAAGTGCCTGCTGAGAGAGGCCAAGGGCTTCCCGCCGCGCATTGATAAGACCGGCAATATCGTCGGCACGGCGCAGGTAGGTGGGGTGACCGGGTCTGTAACCTGTAGGTGTCATGCGCGCATTGTAACTCATAGGTTACAAATTGCAAGAGTAACTTGCGCGTTACATAGGCATCGTGGTGGCAAGGCTCCCAACTTTCAACACCAGGACGTCTATCGGTGGGCAGTCAAGTATCGCACTGTCCGCCTCTCAAAAGCCGGCAGCATGTTCTGCTACCCCGAGCACATTGATCGGCAGATGATACGCCAATTCGGCAAGCTGAAGGACGAGGTTTCTGCGCGGACTGGAGCCGGATCAGTTTGCATCCGGGGCTGCCCCTTTTTCTTTCAGATCTCAATGCAATTCATCCCTTTCGGGAGGGCAACGGGCGGACGCAGAGCACGCTTCTCGCCCTTGTCGCCGATCAGGCGGGACATCCGCTGGATCTCGACCGGCTCAATCCGGGCTCGATGCTTGCGGCGATGATCACGAGTTTCAGCACGGACGAAAAGGCACTAGCAGCGATGATCGGCCGACTGATCGCATGATCTCCTGCCGCCGTCTTCATTGCAGAGCAGGTCATCGGCCCTAGTTCAACTTTCTTGTCACTCCGGTTGTTGACCAGACCTATCCCGCTCGAAAACGCGCGCCGCCACCCATTCTTCAATCTCCGACAAGAGCCATGCAACACGGTTTGGTCCGACTTGGATCCGGCGCGGGAACAATCCGCGCTTCTCAAGCCGCAAGATATGCTGAGGCGTATACGGCACGATGGCGAGCAGCTCCGACCTCGTGATGAGCCGAAGCGATTGCGCGTATGGCGACGAAGATCGCGGCGGCGAGACAGTGTGGCCCATATTTCGATCAGTTGTCGTTGTCATCATTACTCCTTTCGCAGCGATGGTATAAAAATAGCGGTCTTCGGCGCGGGCTGTGACTGTGCCGCGATTACGCTGTCATTGCCGCTTGAAGTTGCGTGTGACTGAGGCAGATATGGTAACGCCGATGTCGTAGAGAGCAGCGTAGCAAGCGCCGATCCGATTGCGGCCATGATTACCACCGAAACCAGCGCTGCCGAGCGCCATGCCGATACTTGGCGCTGTGCGATCATCTGTCGGGAGCGCCAGTCCTGGCGCGCCTGAAGATAGGGAACGGCGTCCGCGCACGGCACGCCGAGTGTCACTGCGAGCCCATGAATGGGATGGGCAGGAAGGTCTTTAACAGGGACTGCCCTTCGCCTCGGTCGCACGAACCATAGGAATGCAGCCACCTGAAGCGCGAGGTTAATGCCGAGTGCGGTCTGATAAGCCAAGGGCGGATGGCGGCCGGACTCGACCGGCCAGAGATCCACGATGAAGCCGATGCCGACCTGCACTGCGAACGCGCTGCCGATATGGAGGAGGTTGAGCGCTCCGTTGGCGCGTCCGGACGCGGATTTCGGGAAGAGCTCGGCGACGATCGCGTAGCTCAAGACGGTGCCGGCGCCGATCCCTGCGACCGCGATCCACGGTAGCCAGGTCGGAACGGGCAAGCGCAGGGCGATTGAAAGTTGCGCCAACAGAGCAAGCCCGGTGGCAAACGCAAGTGTCGTCGACAGAGAGAAGCCGCGCCTGCGGAGCCGATCACCTGCGGTTCCGAGCGCAAATGCGGATGCACTGAGTGCCATCGCCATCACCAGCAGGTGCATGACGACATCTCGGCGCGGCAGTCCTTCGACATCGGCAAGCCATGGTCCGGCCCATAGGCCTTGCAATGCCCACGCCGAACCTATGGTGGTCGCGGAGAGCGGCGCGAGACGCCAAAACCTCGCATCCCGATAGATGGTGCGAATGGTCGTGTCCGCACCGATTGTGTTGTCCGGACCTCCCGCAGGACGATCCGGCACGAAACGCAGGATCAGCACCGCAGCGATGGCCGCGAGAATCGCCAGGAGCAGAAACAGGCCGCGCCATCCGATCGGCGCGATCAGCATCTCGGCCGGCGCTGTTGCCGTAACAGCGCCGAGTGCGCCCAATGTAATGAGCCAGCCGTTGGCCAGAGCGATGCGTTTGGCCGGCCACCACAGAACAATCGCTTTGAGGCCGCCCATGAGTGCGCCGGCAACACCGAGGCCGATCAAGGCTCTCCCGAGGATCAGCCATAGGAGATTGGGCGCGCAGGCGAATATGGTGGCGCCGATCGCCGCGAGGGAGAGGAGCCCGGCTTGTACCCGTCGCGGCCCGAAGCGATCGAGCCAGGCGCCGAGCGGAAGTTGAAGTGCACCGAACGTCAGGAAGAGAACGGCCGTGAGGATGCCGAGGTCGGCGGCGGAGAGGCCGAACTCGGTGGCAAGTGGGCCGGAGATCAGGGCATTGATCGTGCGAAAGACATAGCTGAGATAGTAGCCGGCCGCGAACGGCAGCAGGACGGTGGCGACGAGACGCCAGGTGTGATTGTCAGTGGTTGTCCTTACTTGAACGGCTGCCGGTTTGCTCAGAATGCGGGGCAACGCGCTGTCCAGGTCAGCGGCGTGCCCATCGGAAGGGCGAAGGTACGAGGCGTGCGCCGGTAGAATCGCAATGGCCATGGCGAACTACTCCTCTTGTCCCGGCCAGTGCGATTGCACCGCGCCATTCCTCTTCGAAGGAGCGCAAAATCCACGTAGCGCAAGGGCCGTCTCCGGCGGCAGAGGCGTTGCGCGCCGCGTCGCGCGATCCATGAGCACGACCGTCGATCTGGCATTGGCGGCACAACGCCCATCAACGAAGAGCGCCTGGGTCATGAGCAGCGAGGAGCGGCCGACATGGTCACATCGCGTGCCGATCACGACAGAGCCCGGCCAACGCATCTCGCCGAGAAAGTCGATCTCGAGCCGCGCGATAACGAACTGGGCATTGAAGGGTAGTGGGATACGGCTCGGATCATGAAGCAGCTCCATGCGCACGTTCTGGCAGCAGACCGCGAACACGGCATTGGAGATGTGTCCGTTGCAGTCGGTGTCGGCGAAGCGCAGCTTCTCGGTCGTGTGTAGCGGATAGTCCTCGAGGCGTGGGCGCTCGTGGATGCGCGAACCTTCCGGCGGCGACCGATGAAGCTCGCGATTGAGTGCATTGGGGGACGACATCGACTCAGGCCCCCTCCGGTCGGTCGCGGCGCCAGATCAGCCGGACCGTGCCATCCTCAGCGGCCTCCGTCAGGTTGGCCCATATTGGCTGCGGCCAGCCTGGGTCGTCGAGACGCACGCGCAGATAGCCCTGGTCCGTGCCCTGCTTGATCCGACGCCACGCAGCGCCGATCTCGGTCGCGCTCAGCATGACGCGGAAGTCCGGTGCGCTTTCCGTCTCCTTGCGGTCATTGGCGACAATCTTCACCCGCGCGTTCATTGTGATCGTGCGGATGGTGCCGGCGTAGCCGTCGTTGACGGCCGAGAAAATTCCGATGACGGCCATGACTTTTGTTCTCCTTCATCAGTTGGCGGTGAGGGTGGTCGCGCCGCGGTACGGGCGCAGGATGATGTCCTTGTGGACGATGACGCGCAGCGGCCAGCCGGGACGCACGGTGATGGTCGGCTGGACATTGAGGTGGCGTTCGATGAGGCGCTGGCCGGCACGGTTGGTGGTCGACTGCGTTGAAAGCTGCAGCGCGCGGATGAGATCGCTGTCGCCAGAACCACCTAGGCCGCCGAAGACCAACTCACTGCCGACGCCGAGCACGGTCGCCAGCGCGATGCCCTTCAGCAGCTGCCAGGTGTGAAGGTCGACCTGATCGGTGAGGCCCGCATATCCGCCTGTATCCGTGGCCGGCAGGCTGTCGATGACGACGGAGGAGCCATCCGGCATGATGATGCGCTGCCAGATGACGAGCGCCCGCTCCTGGCCGAACGCGACGACGTTGTCGTACTTGCCGATCAGGCGCGAGCCCTGCGGTAACAACAGGTACCGACCGGAGACGGTATCAAAAATATTCTCCGTGACCTGGGCAATGACGAAGCCCGGCAGATCGGAGTTGAGGCCGGTCACGAGGCTTGCCGCGATGACGGTCCCTGCCATCAACTGGTAAGGCGATGCTGGCGACTGCAGGCCATGCGGATTGTAGATCTCCTTCTCGGGGCCGGAGCGAAGGAACGTCAGCTTGCGCAGGCTCTCTGTCGCGTCTGTGCCGGTGGGCTCGAGGTTGCCTGCGGCGAGCGTGCGGGCCTGATCCGCCGTGCGCAAGGCGGTCAGCACGCCAGTGTCGCCGGCACTTGGAGCTGAACGCGATTGAGAGGCCGGTTCGGTACGGGTCGCGCTTTCCTGTGGCGGCGCCTTCAACTGGAGGCGGAAGAAGACCTGGGAGTCACGTGCCTGCCCCGCCATGCGAGCGAGCCGCGCCCGTTCCATCTGTTCGGTCTGGTCGATGGGATCGCCGCTAACCTCGGTCAATTTTGGGATGCCAGATGGCGGACGCACCGGCTCGGGTGGACGCTCCGTGCGCACGCCGTCGTACGACGCCGGCAGTCGGGCAAGGCTCTCGGGTGTGGGCTTGTTCTCGACGTTGATGAGCTCTGGGGGCGCGCCGACTTGGAGTTTTGGTGGCTGTAGCGCAACCAGGACCAGCAAGGCGACGAGCAGAAGCACCACGGCCGCACCGCCGATCAGCACTTTGCGGTTGATGCGCGTCACCGGCCGGGGCCGCGCGCGCAGCTCAAGCGTCTCCGGCGCGACCTTCTCGGTCTCGGCCTTCTTGCTGGTTTCCGTATCGCTCATGAGCGTGTCTCCCGCCAAACCGCGTCCGTGCGGACAATGCGCACGACTCGCTGTGGGGTCGTGCCGAGGCGGAGCTCGGCGGCAGCGAACAGACGATCGACGATGTAGGTCGTGCCGCGCACGCGGTAGTTGACGAGCGCGGACTTGCCGTCGGGGCCGATGACGAACAGTGGCGGCGCCTCGCCCTGCGCGAGCCCTAACGGAAACTGGATATAGACCTTGGCGCCGTCATCGAAGACCTGGCGCGGCTTCCACGGCGCGTCGCCCTCGATGCGGTAGCGGAAGCGCAGCTGATCGATGTTGACGCCGCTGTCGGCGATCGACGCGAGTGGGGCTGCAGCGTCGTCGCGCTGCTTGCGCAGGGATACGAGTTCGGCCGCAGGATACGTCCACGACACCGACGCCATGTAGGTCTTGTCGCTCGAACGCATCTCGAGATGATACGTGCGCCGGTCGGTGGTGATGACGAGGTTGGTCTCGAGGTCAGCGCCGACCGGCTTCACCAGGATGTGGACTTGCGCCTCCTTGCCCTCTCCACTCGTCGTGTCGCCGACCACCCATCGCACGGTGTCGCCGGCCGACACGGAAACGAGCCTCTCGCCCGCCTCCAGTGCGACGTCGGTCACCTGATTGACGGCGGCATAGAGCTGGTAGAGCGCACCCTTGGTATAGGGATAGACCTGGATGGCATTGATATAGCCATCCTTGACCGGCTCGACGCGCGCCGCGGCGTTGGCACCTGTCACGCGGTCTGACGGCGGGCGGGGATCCTTCTTCTTGTCGGCCTCCTTGCCGACGGGCTTGAGCTGGCCGGGAAGAGGAAGCGGTGTTGGCACCTCGACATAGCGGACCGGCGGCTTCGGTTCCGGCTCGCGTCGGGCGGCCAGGGCCGGACTGTCGAGGATCGGGATCTCCGGCACCTTGACGCTGGGGGTGCAAGCACTGAGGCCACTCGATACAACGAGAGCAACTGCAACTGAACGCAACGTGCTCATTTGGACTCTCCGGTGGTGACGTCCTGGGACCAGTTGAAGGCGTGCACGTAGATGCCGAGCGGGTTCTTTCGCACCGCGTCGACGGTTCGGGGTGGCGTGATGACGATCGAGAAAAGTCCCGTCAGTCGCTTGGTGTCCCTCACCGCGCCGCCCTCGAAGGTGCGTTCGAGCCAGCGCACCTGGAACGAGGTGTCCGAGGCGCGCACGACGCTCGTCACGTCGACAGCAACGGTCTGGCGGCCGACGCGGGCGAATGGATCGTTGTCGCGCGCGTACTCGTTGAGCGTGACCGCAGCCTTGTCGGTCACGAAGTCGTAGGCTTTTAGCCAGTTCTGGCGGACGACGACGGGATCGATCGACAGCGCGCGCACGTTGTCGACGAAGCGAGCGAGGTGATAGCCGATCTGTGCGTCGTTTGGCGTATAGGTTTCGGCCGCCGGACCGACGGCACGCGCACCACCGCGCGAGTCCACCTCGACGATGTAGGGCACAACTGCGCCCGTTCGCCCGACCCAGAGGAGGATGGCCGCGAGCAGAAGCGACAGGCCAAGGCTGCCGACCGCCACGAGGCGCCAGTTGTGCGCCTGCACGCGCGCACTGCCCATGCGCTCGTCCCAAGCCTGCGCGGCCTTCTGGTAGGGCGTGACAGGTTCCGGCGTCTCGCCATAGCGCAAGGTCGATCGCTTGAAGGCCATGATCTCAGTCCCCCTACGTCTTGTTCTTGAGATCGGGGCCGCTGCTGCTACCGGCGCGGTCGCCGTCGCGCAGCGCGTGCGCAGCCATCAAACCCGCCTGGGTCATGCGCTGGCGGCGGCCGAGGCTCTGTGCCCAATGCGGCGGACCCGACGATGACGCGTTGCCGCCGGAAGGATCCGCGTCAGGACCTCTGCCGCCGCCGTCTCCTGACGGCGCAGCATCCCGGTATCCCTGTGCGGCGCCGTGACGATAGGCATTGCGCACCGGCGCCGCTGCCGATGATGCCATGCGCGAGGCCGGTCCAGAGACGGTGGCACGCGCGACGCCGGCCGCGCCACCTGCCTCATAAGCCGCGCCGACACGGCCTGAGAGCGATGCCGCCGACCTGATGGCTCCGCCGGCCGTGCGCCCGGCCATGCGGGCCGCGCCGGCCGTTGCGATGCCGCCGGCAACTGCCGTGCCGCCCAATGCAGCTGTCGTCGCAACCGCGGCGCCGGCGCCGAGCTGCGGTGCGCCGGTGATCAGACCTGCAGCAATGCCGGGAACGAAGATCGCCAAGCCGAACACGGCGATGGCGCCGAGAATGCAGGACGCCGCCTGCGTCAGCGTCACCTCGCCAGTCGGCCGCATGACCGTGCCGAAGATCGACGAGCCGATGCCGACCACGATCGCCAGCACCATCAGCTTGATGCCCGACGAAATCACATTGCCAAGTACGCGCTCGGCCAGAAACGCCGTCTGTCCGAAGAGCGCGAACGGTACAAGCACAAACCCCGCCAGCACCGTCAGCTTAAACTCGATGATGGTGATGAAGAGCTGCACCGACAGCACGAAGAAGGCGAGCAGCACGATCACCCACGCCAGCATCAGCACGGCGATCGTCACGAAGCTCGAGAAGAACGTCGTGATACCGATCAGCTCTCCAGCCTTTTCGATCAGCGGCTTCGACGCCGTGAACCCGGTCGAGGCGACGAACCCCGGCCGCATAAGATCGGCCGACGTCAGCGACGTCCCCGTGGCCTTCAGGCCCAATCCCGCGAAGGACTGAAAGATGATGTCCGCTAGGCTCTGAAAATTCGAAAGCAACAGCGCGAAGAAGCCGACGTACAAAACCTTGCGGATGAGCTGAGCGACAACGTTGTCCTCGCCCATCAAGGCCCAGAACAATCCAGCCAGCGTGATGTCGATCGCCACCAGAATGCTCGTCAGAAACGCCACGTCGCCAGCCAGCAACCCAAAGCCACTGTCGATGTAACGACTGAACGTCGCCGTGAACTGGTCGATGATGGCGAGATCGTCCATGTGATCCTCAAGCTCCGGGCAAGGCTCCGCCGTCGGCAGAAATCGCGTTCGCCATTGGTCGTGTCAGGGGTGGCGTGTCAGGCTTCGACTATCGTCGTCGTCGGTGCCGGATGCATTTGGGTCGCTTCGCGAGCGGGGCCAGCCCCGCGCCCCAGCCGGCGGGACACCCGCCGGACCGCCCGTCTTTTGAAGCTTCAAAAAGGAGGGGGATCGGGGTCTCCCCGAACGGGTACGGGCGGTAGCCCGTTCGCGTAGCGATTATCTGCGCGAACATCGAGGTGTCTCCTGTTCTCATCGACGCCCCGAGTACCCAGATCCCGTACCGACGAAGGATTTGAAGCGCTGACGGGCTTCGTCCTCGGCAGCGAGATTGCGGGCGCGGGTGATGGTTTCGGCGCGATGTTGTGCGGCGAGTAGGCCCTGCAGTGCGAGGGACTGCTTGACGGAGAGGCTGGTGAGTTCGTTGCCGGCTTGGGTGGCCTCGAGCGCACCGACGGCGTTGCGTGATCGGGTCATCGCGTCGCCGAGCAGGCGTGTGTCGGTTTCGATGCCGTCGGCGATTTGGCCTTGCAGGAGGGCGGCGCGTTTGAGGCCGGCGTATTCCTCGTCCCATCGTGTCTTGGCATTGCGTAGCACGTCGTCTGATGAGAGTGCGGCCGAGACCTGGGCGGGGAAGAGGCGTTCATAGGTGGATTGTGTTTGCTGGAGTTTGAGCGCGATGCCCTGGCCGGAGTGGAGTTGAGTTTGGATGCCGGTCAGTGTGCGCTGGAGGTCGGGTGACAGGGTGCCTCCGAGCCGCGTCAGGTTTTGATCCATGCGCAGGATCATCTGCGCCTGATTCTGGAGGGCACGCACCTGAGTGTTGATCTGTTCGAGGGCACGGGCGGCCGACAGCAGGTTTTGCTGGTAGTTCGCCGGATCGAAGACGGTCAGCGCGTGCGCGCCGGGCGGTATGGTGGTGCTCGCCAGGAGTGCCAGGGCAAGCCCGGTGAGGACCCCGCGTGTGGCGCGCCGGCGGGCGGCGCGGTTGGGTTTGGCCGTTAAGGGGAATAGTGCCAAGCCTTCCCGCCGAGCGTCGCCTTCAAACACGCTGGCCGCCGGCTCGGAATCTGCCGTCACTTCCGACTTGTCGGACTGTGATGTTGGCGCTGTCTCCACGATACGCGGCAGCGGCGGTGGCGTGGTCGGCAAGCGTTGTGTGCCGGGGAATGACGCCAGGAGATCGGCCGCCCAGGGAAGGCCCTTGGCGCGCAAGAAGGCATCGGCGAAGCTGGCCTCTGTTGCCTCGACGATCGTGCGGTCGATGAGTTTTTGGTCATCGGGCGACGAGGTCGCCGTGAGTGCCAGCGCCACGGGACCGAGACTGAGCTCGAACAGCCGGTTACCTTGCGCCGACTGTACGTAGTAGTCGCGCTTGGGCGTGGCGAGGCCGAGGATCTCGATCTGGCGGCCATTGAGGCCGAAGCGCTCGTAGACGGCGCGCATCTGCGGCTCGAGCGCGCGATCATTGGGCAGGAAGATGCGTGTCGGGCAGCTCTCGATGAGCGCCGGCGCGATGGCCGAGCGTTCGATATCGGCGAGCGACTGGGTGGCAAACAGCACGGCAACGTTCTTTTTGCGCAGGGTTTTCAGCCATTCGCGGATGCGTGCGGCGAACATTGGCTCGTCGAGGAAGGTCCAAGCTTCGTCGAGCACGAGCAGCGTCGGCCGGCCGCCGAAACGCGCCTCGATGCGATGGAACAGGTAGGTCAGTACCGGAGGGATCAGCCGCTTGTGCTGCATGAGTGGCTCCATTTCCACATGCAACACGTCGGTGAGCGTCAGGTTCTCGGTCGCGCCATCGAGCAGGTGGCCGTAGGGGCCTTCGAGTGTGTACGGTGCCAGCGCTTGGCTCAGCGCAGTGGACTGCACGAGCACGGCGAGGCCGGTTAGCGTTCTCTCGGCCTTGGGCGCCGAGGCGAGGCTTTTCAGGGCCGTCCACAGCGCATCCTTGATCTCGGGTGTGATCGTCACGCCCTCGTTGATGATGAGGCCGCTCACCCATTCCAATGCGAAGGCAAGCTCGCCGGGGTCGTCGATGCGGGCGAGCGGCTGTAGCGACAGTGTGCCCTCAAGGCCGAGCTCGATGCTCTCGCCGCCCATGGCGAGAGAGGCCGCGCGCGCCGAGCGACCACGATCGAAGATCGCGACCTGGGCGCCGATGAAGCGGCGAAACTGCATTGCCAGCAGGGAGAGCAGTACGGACTTGCCGGAGCCGGTCGGGCCGACGACGAAGGCATGACCGACATCGCCGCTGTGCAGATCGAGGCGGAAGGGGGTGGCACCGCGCGTCTCCGTCATCATCAGTGGCGGCGCATCGAGATGCCGGTTCTTCTCCGGGCCGGCCCACACCGCCGAGACCGGCATCATGTGCGCGAGGTTGAGCGTGTGGACGATCGGCTGGCGCACATTGGCATACGGATTGCCGGGCAGCGAGCCAAGCCACGCCTCTACAGCATTCAGCGTTTCGCGGATGGTCGTGAAGCCGCGGCCGTTGATAATCCGCTCCAGCGCCAGCAGCTTTTCATCGGCGCGCTTGGGATCGGCATCGCCGACGACAAGCGTCGTCGTCAGATAGCCGAAGGCGACGTCATCGGCGCCAAGCTCCTGCAGCGCCTCATCGGCGTCGGCGGCCTTGTTGTCGGCATCGGAGTCGACCAGCGTCGTCTCGCGGTTGAACATGACCTCGCGCAGGATGGCGGTGACGGACTTCCTCTTGGCGAACCACTGTCGTCGGAGCTTGGTGAGCTGGCGGTTGGCTTGGATTTTGTCGAGGGCGATCCAGCGTGTCGTCCACCGGTAGGCAAAGCCGAGATCATTGAGCGCGTCGAGCAGACCGGGCGTCGTTGTATTCGGGAACCCCGTCACGGTCAGCAGGCGCAGGTGCTGGCGCCCGAGCTTTGGCTCGACGCCGCCAAGGAAAGACGTATCGCAGAGGATGGCATCGAGATGCGTCGGAATGCTCGGCACCGTCACCGGATGGCGTTTATCCGAAATGGTCCCGTGCAGATAGGTGAGCGTCGCTACATCATCGAGCGCCTCGGCCTCCGGAAGGATCGACGACAGCAGCTCAAGTGCCCGCGTCGTCTCCGTCTCGAACCAGGTGAGCTGGCCCCAGACATCCGATTCGTCGCTGTATCCCTCCTGGCGCTCATAGAGCAGCCGCTCGGCGCGGCCCTGGTGCTCCGGTGGCGGGAGATAAAGAAGGGTCAGGTAGTACCGGCTCTCATGATGGGCGCCGTCGGCTGAGAAGGACGCATACCGCTCCTGATCGACGAGCCAAGAAGCGGCGTCGTCGAAGCGATGTCCCGGATACTGGCTGGCCGGCACACGCTCGGCCTCGAAGAACAAGGCCCATCCCTCACCGAAGCGGCGCAGCACGTTGTTGAGACGCGCCGAGACCGCGACGAGTTCGGCATCCGTTGCGCTGTCGAGGTCGGGACCGCGATAGCGGATCGTGCGCTGGAAGGAACCATCCTTATTGAGGACGATGCCGGGGGCGACCAAACTGGCCCAGGGCAGATAGTCGGCGAGTCCGGTTGCGGTCTTGCGGTATTCGGCGAGATTCAGCATGAGAGCGCTCCTTTGTGACGGGCGTGACGGGAAAGAACGGTCAAAAACTCCGGGTCCTTGCGTGTGACCCAGACGGCAAAGGCGTGACCAACGAGCCAGATGATGAGACCAGCGATCCATAGCCGCAGACCAAGTCCGATCGCGGCAGCAAGCGTTCCGTTGAGGATCGCGAAGCTGCGCGGCGCGCCGGCGAGCAGGATCGGTTCCGTCAACGACCGGTGCAGGGCGACTTCGAATCCGGGAAGCGAGGTCGGTTGTCCGAGCATTGTGATGGCAACTCCGTAACGTCAGTCGATGAGCGCGCCGCCGGCGAAGGAGAAAAACGTCAGGAAGAACGACGTGGCGGCGAAGGCGATCGAGAGCCCGAACACGATCTGCAGCAGCCGGCGCAAGCCGCCGCCCATGTCGCCGAACGCGAGGCTCAAACCGGTGACGATGATGATGACGACGGCAATGACTTTCGCGACCGGCCCCTCGATCGACTCGAGAATGCGCTGCAGCGGCGCCTCCCACGGCATGCCTGAACCGGCGGCCATGGCGGGCGTGCACATCAATGTTGTGATGGCGAAGCAGATTATTCGCTTCGCGAACGGGCCGCGGGCCCGTACCCGCTTGGGGGACGGGTCCCCCAAACCCTCTCTTTTTCTCGATTCATAAAGGGCGGGTGGTCCGGCGGGTGCCCCGCCGGGCGGGTTGCAGGGCGGCAGCCCTGCTGCGCAACACTCATTGGCATCTGCACGCGCGCGCATGGTTATGCTCCAGTTGGTCCGACAGGTCGAAGGATTGGGGTGCCGAGCGGCCTGAGCTGGTAATCGCCGCTGTCATCGAGATCTGTGAGTTCGACGAGCGCGTCGAGCCGGCGGCTGGCGCCGCGACCTGCGAGGAAGGCGATGACGTCGATGGCCTCGAGGATGAGATCGCGGGGGACTGTGACGACGGCCTCCTGCACGAGTTGCTCGAGGCGATAGAGGCCGGCTTCGGCGGAGTTGGCGTGCACGGTGGTGATGCCGCCGGGATGGCCGGTGTTCCAGGCTTTGAGCATGTCGAGCGCTTCGGGTCCGCGTACTTCACCGACGATGATCCGATCGGGGCGCAAGCGCAGTGTCGAGCGTACGAGGTCGGCCAGCGAGGCGACGCCGGGCTTGGTGCGCAGCGCCACGCAATCCTTGGCGGCGCATTTGAGCTCGCGCGTGTCTTCAAGGATCAGGACGCGCTCGTCGCAGTCTGCGACCTCTGCGAGGAGCGCGTTGACCAGAGTGGTCTTGCCCGAGGATGTACCGCCGACGACGAGGATGTTGCGGCGCTCGCGCACGGCCATCGCTAGAGCGTCGGCCTGCAAGGGCGACATGATGCGAGCCGCGACGTAATCATGGAGCCGGTAGAGGACATCGGCCGGCTTGCGCACGGAAAAGCATGGCGCGACCGCGACGGGCGGCATGAGGCCCTCGAAGCGTTCGCCGGTTTCGGGCAGTTCGGCGGAGACGATCGGGGCGCCGGCGTGCACCTCGCGATGCACGTGGGCCGCGACGAGACGGATGATACGTTCGACCTCGGCGCTGCCCATGCGTTCGCCGCTGTCTTGACGACCGACACTGGCACGATCGATCCACAGACGGCCGTCGGGGTTGACCATCACCTCGATCACCGTCGGATCAACGAGCGCCGCGGCGATGGCCGGCCCGAAGGCCGTGCGCAGCATCTGCCGCCGGCGGCCTTGCGCCTCCTGGCTGGCGTGAAGGGAAAGGAGATCAGCCATGGCCGGTGTCCTCCTTGGAGTCCCCGGTCCTGGCAGCAGCCTCCCGAGACGCGCCATTCCCGTTCCCGGCAGCCCGCGTGCGCAGCGGTGCATCGTCGGACGCGGTGGCAAAGAGGTCCGGATTGTTGCTGGCAATGGTCTCGAGCACCTCGGAAACGAGCCGATGATCGGTGGCGAGGCGGCGGCCGACCTGGGCGACGAACACCTGGAAGCGTTCCCGTCCGAGCAGGCGGGCCGGTTCCTGCTCGCTTTGCGGTAGCGGCGGTGTGATGGTCAGGAAATACCGGACGAACAGCGCGAGGGTCTCGGTGACGATGGCGACATCGCGATTGACGGTACCGACCACCTTATGCAGCTGATCGAGGCGCCGGACGAGGACTTCTTCGGCACCCGGCACGCGCTGCGGCTCAAGGCTTAGACGCAGGGCTTCCTCGAGCATGGCCGACTTGGAACCGTGCCGCTGCTGCGCAACCTGATCAAATTTGTTGGCGAGCGGGCGCGAGATGTAGAGCGCGTAGCGTTTCTTGGCCATCACACGCGCACGCCTCCCGGAAACTGGACAATCGTGTCGTCATCGTCGCCGAGAGACCGGCCGACCTCAATTTGCGGGGCGGCTTCCGCCTCGATCGGGCGGTCGGCGAACAGTGGCAGGTCGTGAAGCTGGGTCGACTTTGACTTCATGCGCGTGATCTGTCGGGTGCGAGGCGGATCTTCCTCGCCCGTCACCATTTCCGACCAGGACGTGTCGAGTTTCGGATGCGTCGCGCGCGGCTCGCTCGGCCAGTCGTGGGCACGGATTAGAGGTGTGTCCGCATAGCCGCCCGATGCGAGCGTTGGAGGTGGCAGACGTCGCGCGATGAAATTGCGGTCGGTAAAGTATTGAAGCTTTTGGGCACGGATTGGTGCCACGCCAGAAACCAACAGCAGTCCCTCGTCCGCGGGCAGCTGCAAGATCTCACCGGGCGTCAGCAGCGGTCGCGCCGTC
>JBFWXN010000052.1:0-34428 GCA_050187415.1 Hyphomicrobiaceae bacterium
AAGATCACGGCCAGCTCGTTTGTCGATGATTTCCGCGCGATCACGGCCAGCGTCGAGCAGCTCTGGCTCAAGCTGAAGGCGTTCCTGTCCAACAAGTGGGCCGACTTTCTCGGTAGCATCGGTCCGACTTTCAACAAGGTCGCCGAGACCCTCGGCGCTGAGACGCGGATCGACTGGTTCGGGGCAAAGTCCCATTCCTCGATGCTCGATCACGCCGCCAGCAATGCCGGTGTGATGGCGGAGCGCCATCGTGAGCGTGCGATGGATACGCGGGCACACGCCTTTGATGCCGTCGGTCCTGCTGCGCAGGCGCTGGGCGATGCGGTGCGCAAAGCGGACAGTGCGGCCGCACTCGACGATGCCGCCAATGCAGCGGGCCGTGTCACCACTGCACTCGATGCGTCGGCGAATGCTGCAAAGAAAGCCGGCAAGGCGCACAAGAAAAGTGCAGAAGAAGTTGTCACCGGCTGGGCGGCGGTGGTCAAGAGCCTGGCCGATTATGCGGAGAAGGCCCGCGAGATCGGCGCCGATGTCGGCAAGACGCTGGTCGGTGCGTTCAAGAGTGCGGAGGATGCCGTCGGCGAGTTCGTCAAGACCGGCAAGCTGAAGTTCGGCGATCTCGTCACCTCGCTGATTGCTGATCTGGCGAAACTCGCGGCGCGGCGCTTCATCCTCGGTCCCATCGCTAACGCATTGTCTGGCGCCTTGGGCAGCCTCGGCAGCAGCCTCTTTGGCGTGCCGAGCCCGGCGGCGGCAGCCGCAGGACTGTTTGGCTCGCCGATTTATCACACCGGTGGCATCGTTGGCGGACCCAGCCCTAGCCGCATGGTGCCGGCCATAGCTTTCGCTGGTGCGTCGCGCCTGCATGCCGGTGGATGGGCAGGCCTGCGGCCAGACGAAGTGCCGGCCATCCTGCAGCGCGGCGAGCGGGTGCTGTCGAAGCGCGAGGCATCAGCCTCGGCACGTAGCGCATCCGCGCCGAGCGTCAACGTCACCATCATGGCGCGCGATGCGGAAAGTTTTCGGCAATCGCGCACACAGGTCGCCGCCGATATCGCCCGCGCCGTGTCGCTCGGCCGGCGCGGGCTCTGAGACCCTAACATGGCGTTCCACGAGGTCCGGTTTCCGGACGACATTTCGCGTGGCGCGCGCGGCGGACCGCAGCGTCGCACGCAAGTCGTGGAGCTCGCCTCGGGCGACGAGGAGCGCAACGCCAGCTGGGCCAGCTCTCGCCGCCGTTATGATGTCGCCTACGGTATCCGTCGCGCCGACGATCTGGCCGCAGTGGTCGCCTTCTTCGAGGCGCGCAACGGCCGACTGCATGGCTTTCGCTTCAAGGATTGGGCCGATTACAAGTCCTGCCTGCCGTCGCAGATCCCCGCCGCCACTGATCAGGCGATCGGCACTGGTGACGCCAGCACCAAAACATTCCAGCTGGTGAAGCGCTACGCCTCCGGCGCGCAGGCATGGGTACGCATCATTACCAAGCCTGTTGCCGGCAGCGTAGCGATCGCGCTGAACGGCACGCCAACGTCCTCCGGCTGGTCGGTCGATGCGGCCACCGGTCTCGTCACCTTCGTATCCGCACCTGCTTCCGGCGTCGCTATCACCGCCGGCTTCGCGTTCGACGTGCCGGTTCGCTTCGACACCGACACGCTCGACGTCACGCTCGATCTCGAGCGGCTCGGCTCGATCACCTCCATTCCCCTCGTGGAGATCCGACGATGAATGATGAACCCGGCTTCATCACCGCGGTGCTGCGCGACCTTGCGGCATCGACGGCGGTGATCCTCGCCGTCTGGGGCGCACTCGGTGGCGCCACCAACGCGCTGACCACCAAGATGCATCTGCGCGACGCGCTGCGCCACATCCTGCTTGGCGGCATCATCGCCGCCGGCATGGGCAGCCTGTCGATGGCGCTGGTCACGCGGTGGCTCGGCCTGCCGTCGGAAGCGATTCCGGCCGGAGGTGCGGCAGGCTCCGCCGCCTATCTCGTCGGCGTCTTCGGACCTGCCTTCATCGAGGTGACGCTGGCGCGCCTTCGCAACAAGGGAGGCGATCACGATGCGTGAGCTTCTGCGCTTGGCCCGCCAGCTTCGTTGCGACAGCCCCGATCCGCGCGAGGCGTTCGCCCATCGCATGCGCGTCGGCGTCATCGTCGCCCTCCTCATCCTGATCGTTTACCTGCTGAGGTAACCCATGCTCGAGAATTTCCAGAACTGCCTGGCGGTGACGCTGGGCTATGAGGGCGGCTGGTCGGATCATCCCTCCGATCCCGGCGGTGCCACGATGAAGGGCATCACGCTTGCCACCTATCGCCGCTTCAAACCGGGTGCGACCAAGACCGAGCTGCGCAACATCTCGAACGACACTGTCGCGAAGATCTACCGCTCCGACTATTGGGACAAGGTCGGCGGTGATCGGCTTGCCGCCGGTGTCGATCTTGCCACCTTCGATGCCGGCGTGAACTCCGGTTCTGGGCGCGCCAGGCAATGGCTGATGGCCGCGATTGGCGGTCCCGACCACGAGACCGTCCAGAAACTCTGCGCCAAACGTCTCGGCTTCATGCGCTCGCTCGCCATCTGGAACACGTTTGGCAAGGGCTGGTCGACGCGCGTCGCCGGTATCGAGGCCAAGGGCGTCGCCTGGGCGCTGGCGCAATCGATGGGTCCGATTCAAGTCCGTGAGCAGTTGGCGAAGGAGGCGACAACCGCGACCGCCACCTCGAACAAGCAAACCGCAGGCGCCAGCGCGGCCGGCACCGCGACCACGGCCGGTGGCAGCGACGCGCTCTTCAACCCGGATCATGTCGACCAGATCGCCGGCTGGGTGCTGGGCGGACTGCTGAGCGCCGGTGTGCTGGTCGCCGCCATCCTCATCATTCGCGCCATCATCCACCGTCAACGCGCTTCAGCCTATGCCGTCGAGGCAGGAAGGATCATGTCATGAGCGCCATTCTCGCGTCGATCCTGATCGATGTTGCGGCAAGGGTCGGCGCGCC
Source organism: Hyphomicrobiaceae bacterium (assembly GCA_050187415.1). Taxonomy (GTDB): domain Bacteria; phylum Pseudomonadota; class Alphaproteobacteria; order Rhizobiales; family Hyphomicrobiaceae. The sequence continues at coordinate 3,002 of JBFWXN010000052.1, forward strand.
GATCGTCAAGAGCCTGCTGGAAAAGCATGTCGGTGGCGCAGCCGGCGAGATTGGCGGCATGGTCATCGACGCCATTGCCGGCAAAGCCGGCGTGACGCCGGATAGTCTTCCTGGACTTCCAGCAAAGGATCTGGAAGCGGCCGTTGCCGCTGCCGAGGTCGACGCGCCGCAGCTCGTCGCGGCATGGGTCGGACAGCAGCGCGAAGCCAACAGGCTGATGCTGGCCGAGATGAGCAAGGGGCGACCCTGGTGGACCTGGGGCTGGCGGCCAGCGTGGATGTGGTTCCTCGGCTTTCTGTTCCTGTTCCGTCTGGTGCTGGTGCCGGTGGCCGACGCCATCCTTGGCTCCAGCATCGCGGGCGGTGTCGACCTGTCCACCATGATGACGCTGACCGCCTGGTTCATGGGCCTCTACATGGGTGGCCACACCGTCAAGGACTTAGCTGCCAAGTGGGCGGAGCGGTCATGATTGCCGGTGATCGACCATGAAATCCCTCTCTCCAGCTCTGCAGACCCATCTCGACGCGGGCACGACGACGCTCAGCTGGTGCTGGAAGATCACCCGTGCCGATGGCGCCGTATTCGGCTTCACCGATCATGATCGCACGCTTGATTTTGGTGGCACTCTGTTCGAGCCGGAAAGCGGATTGACGGCGTCGGAGGTGCGTGCCGGTTCCGATCTCGCCGTCGATGCACAGGACGCACAAGGCGTGCTGACCTCCGATCGCATCACTGAGACCGACATTCTCGATGGACGCTGGGATAATGCCGAGGTCGAGCTCTGGCGGGTCAACTGGACCGACACCTCGCAGCGTGTGCTCATGCGCCGCGGCGCCATCGGCCAGATCCGGCGCGGCCGGCTCGCCTTTGTCGCCGAGATGCGGAGCATAGCGCATGTGCTCGGCCAGACCGTCGGCCGCATGTTCCAGGCGACCTGCGATGCAGAACTCGGCGACGTCCGTTGCCGCGTCAATCTCGATGCGCCCTCCTTCAAGGGGACAGGTTCTGTTATCGACATACTGCGCGACCGCGCTTTCACGGCATCGGGGCTTGGTGGCTTTGCCGCGGGCTGGTTTGCCTTCGGCACAGTAACATGGACCAGCGGCGTCAATGACGGGCGGCGCGCCGAGGTGCTGGCGCATGATCTCGTCGACGGCATCGCCATCCTGACACTGCTCGAGGCGCCAGTGCGGCCAATTGCGGAGGCCGATGCCTTCGTCATTCGCGCCGGCTGCGACAAGCGTATCGCCACTTGTGCAGCGAAGTTCGCCAACGTCGCCAATTTCCGCGGCTTCCCCCACATCCCCGGCCAGGATGCGGTGCTGCGCTATGCAACGCGCGATGGCGGCCACAATGGAGCGGTGCTGTGAAGTCGGCTGCCCCCAAAAAGGTCATTGCCGTCGCGCGCGCCTGGCTCGGCACACCGTATCACGACCAGGCAAGCCTCAAGGGTGTCGGTTGCGACTGCCTCGGCCTCGCTCGCGGCGTCTGGCGTGAGGTGGTGGGTGACGAGCCCTTCATCATCCCGCCCTATAGCCGCGACTGGGGCGAAACCGGCCCGCGCGAGGTGCTGGCCGAGGGCGCCCGCGGCGCCATGATCGAGATTGCACCGGAACATGCCGCCCCCGGCGCGCTGCTGCTGTTCCGCATGGCGCCACGCGCCATCGCCAAGCATGTCGGCATTCTGACCGGCACCGACAGCTTCCTTCATGCCTATGAGCGGCTCGGCGTGATCGAGCAGCCGCTGACCTTGCCCTGGCGACGGCGCATAGCCTTCGCTTTTCTGTTTCCGCGGCCGGCCCTTGTCCTGCGCAAGAAGGCCCGGCGCAAGACAAGGTCCTGATCCATGGCCGCTCTCGTTCTCGGTGTCGCCGGTGCCGCCATTGGCGGCAGCATCGGCGGCACCATCCTCGGCGTCAGTGCCGCCACCATCGGCGGCTTTGTCGGCGCCGCCGCCGGCTCCATGGTCGACAGCTGGATCGTGTCGTCGCTCACCCCTGCCCAGCGGATCGAGGGCGCGCGTCTCGACAGCCTGCGCCTGACCTCGTCGACCGAAGGCGCCGTCATCCCCCGGCTCTATGGCCGCATGCGCATCGGCGGCAACATCATCTGGGCGACCGACTTTCGCGAGGAGAGCAGAACCACCACGCAAGGCGGCGGCAAGGGGTTTTCGATGGGCGGCGGTGGCGCCAAGGTGCAGACCACCGAATATCTCTATTACGCGAGCTTTGCGGTCGCGCTCTGCGAAGGTCCGATCACCGGGATCGGCCGTATCTGGGCCGATGGCAAGCTGCTCGATACCGCCGGCATTGCCTGGCGCTGGTATCCCGGCGACGAGAACCAGACCGCAGACCCCTTCATTGCCGCCAGGATGGGCGCGGCCGATACGCCGTCCTATCGTGGCACGGCTTACGTTGTGTTCGAGGAATTGCCGCTCGCCAATTACGGCAACCGCCTGCCGCAGCTGTCCTTCGAGGTGTTTCGGCCGCTCGCCGATGCCGACACCGCCGAAGGGCTGGTTCGCGCCGTCACCATGATTCCGGCTTCGGGCGAATTCACTTATGCGACGCAAGGCATCCGCCATGGCAGCGCCTGGACACAGATCCCGGCCAATCTCAACGCGCTGTCCGACACCGCCGACATGGTGGTGGCGCTCGATCATCTGCAGGCGACGATGCCTGCAATTGAAAGCGTCAGTCTCGTCGTCGCCTGGTTCGGCAACGATCTGCGCGCCGGCCATTGCCAGATCAGGCCTGGCGTGGAATTGGCGTCGAAGCTGACCTTCCCGAAGACCTGGACTGTCAACGGCGTATCGCGCGCCAATGCCCATCTCGTCAGCCGCGACGCCGAGAACCGCCCGGTCTATGGCGGCACGCCTGCCGACTTTGCCGTCGTGCAGGCAATCCGCGAGATGAAAGCGCGTGGGCTGCGCGTCACCTTTTATCCCTTCATCCTGATGGATGTGCCGCCGGACAACTCGCTGCCGAATCCGTATTCCGACAACGCCAGCGAGGCTGGTCAGCCGGCGTTTCCCTGGCGTGGCCGCATCACCTGTTCGCCGGCAGCCGGTTACGCGGGAAGCGTCGATAAAACCGCTGCCGCCGCCTCACAGGTTGCCAGCTTCTTCGGCGCAGCGACCGCAGCACAGTTTGCGGCCTTTGGAGAGACCGTGCTCTGGACCGGCCCCGCCAGCGATTGGGGTCTGCGCCGCATGGTGCTGCATTACGCGCAGCTCGCCAAACTGGCCGGCGGCGTCGATGCCTTTATCATCGGCTCGGAGATGCGTGAGCTGACCACTATTCGTGATGGCGCCGGCAGCTATCCCGCCGTGCAGGCGTTTCGCGACCTGGCATCGGCTGTGCGCTCAATCCTCGGGCCTGGTGTGAGGATCAGCTATGCCGCCGACTGGAGCGAGTATTTCGGGCATCAGCCAGCGGATGGCTCGGGCGACGTCTTCTTCCATCTCGATCCGCTGTGGGCGGATAGCAACATCGACTTCATCGGCATCGACAACTACATGCCGCTCTCCGATTGGCGCGACGGCCTCACACATCTCGATGCGCAGGCCGGCTGGCCTGCAATTCATGATCGCGCCTATCTGCAATCCAACATCAGAGGCGGCGAAGGTTTCGACTGGTACTACGCCTCGGAGGTCGATCGGGCGAACCAGATTCGCACGGCGATCACCGATGGTGCCGCCGCCAAACCGTGGGTGTTCCGCAGCAAGGACCTGCGCTCATGGTGGTCGAACAGGCATTACGACCGTCCTGGCGGCGTGGAGAGTCCGACACCGACGGCGTGGGTGCCGCAATCCAAGCCGATCCGCTTCACCGAGCTCGGTTGCCCGGCCATCGACCGCGGTACCAACCAGCCCAACGTTTTCGTCGATCCGAAGTCGGCGGAAAGCGAGGTGCCACACTTCTCGCGCGGCTGGCGCGACGATGCCATCCAGCGCGCCTATCTGGAAGCAACGTATCTGTGGTGGAGCGATCCGGCCAACAATCCAATCTCGTCCATCTCAGGCAGCCGCATGGTGCATGTGCCCGAATGCGCTGCCTGGACCTGGGATGCGCGACCCTATCCGTTCTTTCCCGAGCTGACCGATGTCTGGACCGACGGAGAGAACTGGCGGCTCGGCCACTGGCTGACCGGCCGTCTCGGTGCGGTCTCGCTCGCCGCCCTTGTGCGGCATCTGTGTCGGCGCGCCGGTATGCGAGATGAGCAGATCGATGTCTCAGGGCTCTGGGGCGCCGTCGAGGGCTATGTCATCGGCGCACTGGAAAGCCCGCGGGCGTCGATCGCGAACCTTGCCCGTCACTTCGGCTTCGATGCCGTCGAAAGTGAAGGCAGGATTCGCTTTGTCATGCGCGGCCGGGCTCCCACGACCACTATCACCGTCGACACTATGGTCGCGGTCGATCAGAACGAGGTTCTGGAGCTGATTCGCAGCCAGGAGACCGAACTGCCCCAGGCGCTCAAATGGCAGGTAGCGCGCGCCGACGAGGATTACGATGCGGCGATCGTCGAAGCCCGCCGTATCACCGTTGAAGCGTCCCGCGTCTCCTCCGAGACCTTCCCGTTTGCGGTGCCGCTAGAGGAGGCCGAACGCCGTTGCCGCCGTGTGTTGATGGAAGCCTGGACAGGGCGTGAGAGCGCTGTCTTCCGGTTGCCGCCATCGCGGCTGGCAATTGATCCGGCCGACGTGATCAGGCTCGACCATGATGGCCGCGAGATCGATTTCCGTCTCGTGTCGGTCGCCGACGCTGAGGCACGCAGCGTCGAGGCGATTCGCCAGGATCGGCAGGATTACGATCTTCCGCCTGGCGCGGCACGACCATCGACACTCTCCAAAACTGTCGTCTTCGGCGCGCCGGAGGTGGTGTTCCTCGACCTGCCGCAACTGACGGAAGCGCACATCCCGCACCATCCGCTGATCGCCGCGCAGGCACAGCCATGGCCGGGGCAACTGGCGGTGTTCCGCAGCCCCGGCAATGACGGCTTCGAGCTGGTCACCAACTTCAGCACCCGTGCCCGCATCGGCACGTTGACGAATGATCTGTGGTCCGGACCGGTCTCGCGCTTCGACCACGGCAACGTCATGATTGTCGATCTCGTCACCGGCACGCTCGAAAGCGTCACCGATATTGCGCTCCTCGGCGGCGCCAATGCGCTTGCAGTGGAAAGCGCACCAGGTATCTGGGAGGTCTTGCAAGCAGGATCGGCCGAACTGATCGCGCCGGGCCGCTACCGGCTGACGCGGCTGTTGCGCGGTCAGCGCGGCACCGAAGGCGCGATGGCCGATCCGGTGCCGGCGGGTGCGCGCGTGGTGGTGCTCGACAGCATGCTCGCCGACCTGCCGGTCACCGAGGCCGATCTCGGCATGGCGATGAACTGGCGCATCGGCCCGGCCTCAAAACCTGTCAGCGACGAGACCTATGTGGCACAGACCTTCACGCCCGAGGGTGTTGGGCTCCGGCCCTTCGCGCCGGTCCATGTCGAACAACCATGGCGCAAGGCGCGCGTGCCTGGTGATCTCACCATTCGCTGGGTGCGTCGGGATCGATCGCTCGCCGCAGACAGTTGGAATGCCGTTGAAATCCGGATGAGCGAGGCCAGCGAATCCTGGCAGGTCGACATCCTCGACGGCGCAACCATCAAGCGGTCCCTGACAACGTCCACCGCCAGTGTCGTCTACAGCGCAGCCGACCAGAGCGCCGATTGGGGCGCGCCGCTCGGATCAGGAAACGCGCTCACCGTCCGCATTGCCCAGATCGGGCAGATGTTTGGCGCAGGTGCTGCGCTCACCACCACCCTCTGGTTCTGATCATCGGAGACACCCATGTCCGACACAACAGTGCATCTGGCGCTGCCCTTCATCATGGCCGCGCAGGCTCAGAAACACGTTACTCATAATGAGGCGCTGCGGGTCCTCGATGGCGTCGTGCAACTGTCGGTCAAGGATCGCGACCTGGCGGCGCCACCCGGCAGTCCCCATGACGGCGATCGCTACATCGTCGGCTCGGGCGCAACCGGTGCATGGGCCGGCTGGGATTTGAACGTTGCCCTCTGGTCGGATGGCGCCTGGCTGCGCCTGCCGCCGCGCGCCGGCTGGCTTGCATGGATCGAGGACGAAAGCCTGCTGCTGGCCTTTAATGGCTCCAGCTGGATTGATGTGACGCCCGACGCACTGCAGAGCCTTGCCCTTCTGGGCGTGGGCACCACAGCAGATGCCGCCAATCCGTTCTCCGCGAAACTCAACGCGGCGCTCTGGACTGCGAAATCGATCGCCGAGGGCGGCACCGGCGATCTGTTCTACACCATGAACAAGGAGGCCGCCGGCCGCGATCTCGGCCTCACGCTGCAGACTGGCTACGTCACCAAGGCCCTGGTCGGCCTGTTCGGTTCGGACAGGTTCCGGCTGGCGGTTTCTGAGGACGGCAGCGTCTTCTTCGACGGACTGATCGTCGATAATGCCAACGGCATCGTCGACCAGCCCCGGCTGCCGCGCTTCAAGGGGTATACCAACTACGACAACTATGTTGCCGTCGACACCTGGACGAAGATCGCGATCAACAACACCGACTACAACGACCAGAGCGCCTTCGACGCCGGCAACAACCGTTTCGTCGCTCCGGTCGCCGGCACCTACCTCCTCGGCGCCACGCTGCTCTACAAGGTCAATTCCAGCACCACGGCGCGAATGCGCGGGCGGCTGGTGTTGAACACCTCGACGGAAATCCGAGGATCGTTCGGCGAGATATCCGGCGCGCACGCCTCCGAGGCGACGGCGCTCTGGCTGCAGACCATGACCCCGCTCGCCCAAGGCGACACGGTGGAACTCCAGGGCACATTCCGGGTTGCGGATGGGTATTTCGCAGCCGACCACACGTCCTTATGGGGCTGCAAGGTCGGATGAAATACAGGCAGCACGGTTTCTGTGGGCAACCGCACGCGATCACGCGTGTGAAGGTCCATCCGCAGAAGTCTCGTTTTTGAGCTGCAAGCTGAGCTTCAGAAGTTGTCGGCGGATAGCTCCGCTGTCGGCCGCGAGATCTACTGTGGCGAACCGAATGAGATGTCCGTGCACCGAGATGGCTTCGTCGATCGTTTCACCGATGGCCGGGTGCAGCAACAAGCCCTCGGCCTTGTCGGCCATCGGATCCCCACGTCCTGCCTGTGAACGTATGTACGCGTAGATTTGGTAAAGGTATCCGCTGCGCAACGTCGCCTCGCGGCGCCAGCCCGCCGTCACGATGCTGGTGAACTTGGTGTCGATCACGATACGGCGGCCGACCAGCGCATCGTCGAGCACGATATCAGTCTGCATCCCCGGCAATATCTCTCGCGCGCCCTCGGTCCACCAATCGATCGGCCAGTCGAGCGCACCCCCTTTGTGTACGCGCCATCGCTTTGGTTGCAGGATGGTTTTGTAGAAGCCGCCGACGGCGCGTTCGAACAACCGCCGGGCCCACTGCTCCTCCCTATCCGGCATCGGCAATGGTCGCGGGCCAGCCCGCTCGGTGGGCAGAACGAGGTCTATCGCAAGCATCGCCGCTGCGAGCATCTCGCAATCCGTCGCGTCGTGACGGCCAATGCGGTCGGCGCTGAGCTCGGCTCGCGATGGCATGGCGCCGGAGACACCGAGAGCCTGCATATCCGCAGCCAGCCGGCGGCAACGATGGCGGAGCTCGGGGCGCGTGACCAGCCGCGCCACCGCCCCGAGCGCGCCGCGGACGAAGCGGTTGCGCGGCGTGTCGACACTGAGCTCGACGAAACGGCACGCCACGGCTCCGCGTGCGAGCAACTGTCGGCGCTCCGTTCGCAGGACGTCGATCCGACCTCGGACCCGCGACAGGTCGGCGCTGCGCGGACGGTAGCCGAGGCTCAGCTGTCGTCGCTGGCGTTCCTCTACCGCCTGCGCCAGCAGTTCGGCAACGAGATCGGCGATCTCGTCCGGGTTGTGCTCGACGTCGACGAGTGTGCGGCCCGCCGTCCGGAACAGGTCCGAGGCGTAAAGCATCAGAAGCCAGATGTTGCGCACCGGGATGCGACCGATGAAGCCCGCAGCGGCGGTCTCGCTCACCCCGGCATCGGCGATCACCATCCCTGCAGCAGTCGATCGAGGGCCTCGCGCGCCGATTTCGGCGCGTCGAACCAGTATTCGTCGAGCAGCGGGCCGATCTCCGTCTCGGCCACCTGGCGAAACCATTCTCGTGTGGTGCCCGGCTCCAGTTTCGCCGTTGGTGTGACGTAGCTGTGCCCAATCTCGAATTGACGACCGAACGCCCCGGCGATCTCCGCGTTCAGCGCAAGGATTCGCCGCTCGATGTCGTCTGCGAGCAGAGAATCGACCCCACCCCTCTCGGTCACCCACCGCCGCCATGCTGGCCCAAGCCGCGGCTCGAGCCCCACGAATGCGAAGCGCCTGCGGAAGGCCAGGTCGACGAGCGCCAGCGAGCGATCAGCGATGTTCATGGTGCCGATCACGAACAGGTTCTCGGGAACGTGCACTGGGCGGCGCAGGCCATCGGCATCGGGATAGCATAACTCCAGCGCCTCACGCGGCGTACGCTTGCCTGCCTCCAGCAGAGTTAGCAGTTCGCCGAAGATCTGCGCGGGGTTCCCGCGATTGATCTCTTCGATGATGATGACGTAGCGGGCGTCCGGGCGACCCAGCGCAGCACGGATCGCCTCCATGAAGACCCCGTCCGCAAGAGTTAGCTTTCCATCGCCGCTCGGCCGCCAGCCGCGGACGAAATCCTCGTAGGAAAGGTTCGGATGAAACTGGACGGCCCGGATGCGCGCCTCGTCGCGCTCGCCCATCAGCGCGAAGGCGAGGCGCTTGGCGATCCACGTCTTTCCCGTTCCCGGCGGCCCCTGCAGGATCAGGTTCTTGCGCGTACGCAGGCGCTCTAGAAGACGTTCGATCTCCTCTTGCTCCAGGAAGCAGCCGTCGCGCATGATGTCATCGACGTCGTAAGGTTCCGTCGGCGAAGGCGCCTGCACGGGATCTGCCGCAGCGGACTCATCCTGATCCTTCGTCGAGGTTAGTTCGGCTGCGCATGGTTCCGTCTGGACATCTTCGGGTGCCTTGTATCGCCAGGATGCGAGCGACAATTCGGGGAAGCTATGAACCGGATAGCTGTCCTCCCCGAAACGCGCCTTGAGGTCGTCAACGAGCTTCAAATACGTCGTTCCGCTGCAGGGCTTCTGCGGTCCAATCGTCGGGATCCGCATTTGCAGTCGTCCCGTGAGGAAAGCGCGCGAGTTGCGGTCGAGGGTCGGAAACTCCCAGGGATGCGACCAATAGAGGCCGGTAGAGAGATTCCACGAAGCGCCCCAGACCTCGACCGCTGCGTCGTAAGCGGAGATGAACGCCTCCCGCTGCTCCGGCTGATCGGCCTCCACGAGCGCCGCCGCGGCAATGAACAGATCCCACAACTTATCGATGTCGTTTTCGCCACGTTTGTCACCGTAACTGAAGAACCACGAGCGCTGATTGTTCAGGACTGGAATACCCTCGAAGGAAGCCGGCGGATCCTCCTCCACGCCGATTAGCTTTGCGAGTGCCCCTGCGATCGCGCGCCTATTGTCCTCTGTCATAGATCGGTTGAACGTGCCCATCGCCGTGAATGGGCAGATATCGCGCAGGGGGCCGGTTCCGCCTTCGGGATAGCGGTCCTGCAAATAGCCGAGTCCCGCCATATCTTGTGCAATGGCATGAATGCCTTCGATCAATGGCTGCCTGTCCGCCCGATAGTCGAAAAGCTTCGCCGCGACGGCGCTGTAGAAGGCTGTCCAGCGGAAACGCTGCTCCCCGTCCGCGTCGCCGAACCGCTCCCGCCAGAATGGCTCATTCCTGAACCGGTTGATGTCCTGGGGTTGGTCGTCGAAGGCAAAAGCCAGAAGTCCATCCTCCATCCACCCGCCCGGCGCGACGCGCCAGACCGTCGCGCGATTGGTGTAAAAATACCATTCGCGGGGCGGCGAAACCGGCGACCAGTCTACTCGCAAATGCTTGCCGTCATCGAGATTCGCGGTGATCGTGCCGACCGCCTTGATCGCCAACACCGAGACGGTCGCGCCGCGATTGTCAAACGGAAGATCGTGCTTACGTGTGTAAGATGACTTGATGGCGATCTTGTCGCCCGGCCGCATGGAGCGCACGACATCTCCATACTTGCCGTCCTCGTAGCCGTTCTCCCATATTCCCTCAGCGAGAAATCGTGGCGTTTGATCCTCGGTCCGATTGTACGCCGCGCCGACAAACCAGGACGGCCGCGCGCTCGATTCCGCCGACATTACACATTCTCCAATACTGCGACGATCAGACTGATTGTAACGCTTTCATTTCGCATAGCCTCTGCATCATCTTGCCAACGTACGCGGCCTTGTCTTCCTCCTGAAAGAGGATGTTTCGCGCCTCCATGGCCGGCTTATCGACCGACCAAAGCAGTCGCATCACGTGCGAAGCCGTTCTTCGCATCGCGTGCGGACATGTGTTGCATGATTGCCCCCAAAGTTGGAGCCACTTTAGCTATAATGGCGCTTTGCTGTGAAGGGCTCTAAGCGGATTTAAATGCGTCGTAGATCCTCGCAGCTGGGACGCTTCTGAGGGTCGAAAAATATACATCCAGATCGGGCGTGCCGGGAGTTTCCGTCGGTGCTCAACCGGCACGCCCATCCCACGTCATGACCAGCATAACGCCAGTCATGCGGCCGGCGAAAACTCGAGCCGGCCTGGTGGGCTCCGAGCGGGTTCGCCGCCATCCCCACCGCCGCACTTGATCCGCCCCACAGTGCGGCTTCTCCTGCGGTCCCCGCGCTTATCGGGTCCGGGTCCCCATCGATTGCTGTGCAGCTACTCAGCTGCCGTCGGCAAAGTAGATGTCATCTCGGCGATCGACTGGAATTCACTGAGAAACTCCGGCCGGTATTGCATCAGGTGTCGCACGACGCGCGCATTCCCGAGGAGCTTGGCGAGGTATCTCTTGATGACGGTCAGTTGCAGGTGATTCTGTCCGTAGGTCTCCTGGATTGAGGTGATGCCCTCCTGCAGCCTCGCAAGCTCGCGTTCCATCCGTGCCATGGCTTCGGGTGTTACTCCTTTCAGGCGCTTCGGTTTGGTTGTCTCGACCAGCTGCGCCTGCGGAGTACCCGCAAGGATCGCTGAGACGTAAGCCAACGAATAGTTGTTGGCGTTCACCAGAAGCTCCGATGCCTCGATTTGCCGTAGCGCCTTCATCTTCCGGAGGATCTCGAACACGGCCGAGGTGCAGGGTTTGTCCTTCAGGATCGCAACGGCCTCTTCGCAGATCCCGTCCAGCAGGCGAGCCTTACGTCGGATGCTGCTGGGATTGAGATCCAACGCGGCAGCGATCTTCTCCTCGGAAACGCCGCGCTCGATGGCCCTCAGGATCATTCGATGTTCTTGTATCGGGGCGAGACGGCTGACCCGCTTGTTATAGGTGAAGGCTTCGTCATCAGTTGAGACGAGGCACTCGACCTGTTCGATCCCCAGATCCTTCAGGATTTCGATTCGGATGTGCCCGTCGAGGAGCAGGAAGGCCCCACCTTGCACGGGGGCACGTGCAATGACGGGCGGTTCGACCAGTCCGACCTCGCGAACAGATGTCTTTATCTGCCGATACTTTCTGCTGGACTTCACGGAGGAGCCGAGGGCACGCACGGGCAGGATCGACTGGATCGGCAGGGTCACGCAGTCGCCTTCGAAGGCGAGAGCAATAGTGCCCGACGAACCGCACTTGCCTGACTTCATGCCCTGGCTCCTTCGCGCAGTGCATCGGTGAGATACGTGGGGAGCGTGTCTAGCCCTTCGGCCCGAAGGAGGGTGAGGAAATGCTCGTCATCGCGTAGGCTGCGGAATGCTTCGACGACGAACATCAATCGGCCCTGCGTCAGCTCGGCCTTCTTGATCAGCAGCTTCTGGCGATCCGCCTCCTGCTGATAGGCACGGACGAGGGCGTCGCTGGTCAGCGGGCGCTTGGCGCCGTCCTTGCGTCCATAGCGATTGTATTTGAGGTGCGGCCCCTGCGTTTGGCGTTGCTGGATGAGGCGGCGCACCGCTGTCAGCTTTTTCCCGCGTAGCTTTTTCTGGGTATAGGCATCCATCAGTGCGCGCTGGGCACCTTCGGCGTCGGTCTTCGAGATTTCGATGGCAAGGTTGAGCGGCAGTAGGCCGGTCTCCACAGCCGAGACGAGCCGTTCCTCTCCGTGTTCGAGAAGACCGGCAATCATGCCGACATACTCGGTCGTCACACCAATCTTGTTGCCGATCTGCCGGTCATCGTAGCCGCGTTTCCGAAGCGTACCGATCTCGCGCATCAGGTCAATTGGCCGGTGCTGCCGTCGAGCGCAATTCTCAACGAGGCTCATGACCAGGCATTCGCTTTCGTCGACATCGACCACAATGGCCGGGATCGCTGTCTGCTTCAACTCGATGAAGGCCTCGAGGCGTCCTTGGCCGCAGACGAGATCGTATTCGGTGGGATCGGTGCCCGCGTGCCGAGCCACCGTGATCGGACGCTTCAATCCAATCCGCGCGATGTTCTCGACCATCTCCTTAAAATTGCGCCGATTGCGTACTCGCGGGTTAAGAATGCGGATCCGCTCGGTCGGGATCAGCAGCACTTGCTTCGGATCGTGTTCCTGCAATTCGTCCGACATCAGGCTGCCTCCATAGCTTGGGTTCGGCCAGCGAGGGTGTAGAAGAAGTCGAGTGTGTCGAACCGATAGGCGTCCAGCCAAAGCCCGTTCTGCTCGGCGAGACGCAGTCGATCGAGCGTCATATCGATGCTGGGCAGGAGGTAGTAGTCGCGCGGCGATTCGTTCAGTTCATCCATCCGCACAGCGATGGTGATATCAGGCACGAGACCAGTGTCGAGGCAGATGCGCCAACGGAGCGACCCTGCCCCTGTTGTATGACAGCGGGCGAGAATGACGGACGCAGTGAATTCGTCGTTGACACGAATAAGGTCGGTGGTGTGATCCCGCACGGCGATGCCGCCGCCTCGCGTGATGCCTGCCATGATCTCGGCGATCACGTGGGGATGCGCCTGTCGTAGCGCCCGGTTGATCTCGATGTAGCGATAATCGCGCTCCGGCTCATAGCCGATCAGATGGTACGCTCGCAGGAGACTGCCGAAGCGGCTGCGATAGACGCTGGACGAGGGCAGATCATCCTGCTCGTCGATGATTAGGCCTGACAGTACGCCTTGCTGCTTCAGAATTGTCCGGAGGGCATCGAGCAACTCCTCATCGCTGAAATGGCGGCTGCGCGCATCCACGATCTCTCGCGCGCGCAGAAACAGAGCCCGATCGACGATGGCAGGGTAGGCACCTTCGGCGCGGATCCACATCTCGCGCGGGTTCACCACCCGGCGCTGCTTGAGCTTGAAGGACACCTTGTTGAAGACGTTGTTGCCGATGTACTTTTCGTTCGTCAGAACCTGATGGACAGTCGCGCGTGTCCACGGCCGACCAAGATCGGTCCGACATCCTTCAGCATTGAGGGTCTCAGCGATTTCACGCTCCAATCGGCCTTCGTCGACGAACATCGTGTACATCCGCTGGACGACACGCTGCTCATCCGCGGGGCCGGGAACCAGGATGACGCGATCGGTTTGGATGCTCTTCTGCTCCCCGCGCGACAATTCACCTTTCGGGTTTCCATCCTCGTCGATGAGCACACGGCGTAGCCCGTAACCGGCCGCTCCGCCCTGCCGATACCCAAGCTCGACGAGACGGCATTGGCCCGCGAAGACCTTCACGGAGAGCTCGCGGCTGTACTCGCCCGCCATCACCCGCTTGACGGTCTTCAGAAGGTTCGAGCCGATGCTGCCGTCATTCTCGAACTGCTCGCCGCAGTAGTGGACACGGATCCCGGCGCGCGAGCAGACATGCTCGTGATAGGCCCCTTCATCTGCGTCCTGAAACCGGCCCCAGCGACTCACATCGTAGACGAGGATCGCCTTGAAGTTGGCCCGACCGGACTGAACCTCAGCCATCAGCGCCTGCAGCGCTTCGCGGCCATCAAGTCGTAGCCCCGATCTTCCGGAATCCTCGAAGACGCGTAGGATTGTCAGGCCGCGGGCCGTGGCGTAGCTGCGGATGACGTCGAGTTGGTTCTCGGTCGAATATTTCTGATGATCGGTCGACATCCGGACATAGGCCACAGCCGGAATTTGGTCGCCGGTATCGTCATCACGGCTGTGCCGATTGTGCGAGTTGCGCCCACTCAACAGTCCATCCTCACGCTATTTCGGGCGCAAATCGTCGTTCCCGCAACGCGTCCGGTTCAACCTCTCCTTGCTCATTAAAAGCCAAGGAGGGCGGAATGTCGTTTCCGAAAAAGGGCAAGTTCTTTCCAGATCGAAACGGATATACTGATAGCCACGGAAGTCAGGATTCCGTCGGCTTCTCGGCCGAGATCGCTGCTGCGCTGCATCGCTCGCTGGGGTCCACTGGTGCCGCGGTGAAGACGGTGGCAGGTTGGACCGGCGCCAACGAGAAGACCGTGAAGAACTGGTTTTCTGGGCGTTACGGTCCCAGTGGCGAGCATCTCGCAGTGCTTGTTCGGCATTCCGACGAAGTGCTGAACGCTTTTCTGGTAATGGCGGGGCGGCAGGAGCTCATGGTAGCCATCAAGCTCGCTGCAGCTGAGCAGGCGATAATGGATTTGCTGATGGCCGTGCGTAGTCTGGCCGGAGATAGTGGGGATAGCTGGGACGTCAAGCAGAAGCTCAAGCCGGCCCGACGACATCGATGATCCTGCACTGCATCAGGTCGTTGAAGAGTTGAGGCGCCAAACCGCAAAATTGAGTGCAGTCGCGAACGTGACCCATGCGAGGTAGGGCACGAGTAGCAACGCTGCTCCAACATGGAGCGGGAGGAAGAGCACTATCGTCGCAACAATGGAAAGCCATACCAAAACAATGTCGACGAACGCCAAGTCGGGGCGGTGCAGGCCAAAGAAGAGCGGCGTCCAAGCCGCGTTGAGCACCAGCTGGAGGGCGTAAACGGCAAGCGGCAGAACGGCACCGGCAAATTCGAATTCCCGCCAAACCAGCCAGCCGGATACAGCGATCATCACATAGAGGATGGTCCATACCGGAGCAAACAGCCGGTTCGGTGGACGCCACGATGGCTTCTTCAAGCGCTCATACCATTCGCCTGGCCGGAAGAAGGCGCCTGTCATGGCCGCCAGGAAACAGGCAACGATAAATCCAGCAAACCCAAGGATCGAGGTCATCTTCGTTGCAAATCTCCAGCTCGGATTGGGGTAAGAGTCAGCGACGCATCCATAAACGGATTTCTAGCGTTTGTCCGGTGAGATGACGACAATGGCCGAGCACGATGCGCGGCCGTGGCGCCTATATGCTAGGTGCATCCTATGGTATCTCGGCAATTGCAGGAGGAGCCATGTGTTTCGGTTTCCGCTTTGGGGCAATCAGGTACGGTTGGCGCCTGCCTGTCGCGCATCTGTCCGCGCGAGATCGCGCCGGCGCGAACCGTTCGGATGACGGAAAGCCGTACTGAAGTCGATGCGCATGGCCCACCATACGCGCAACCGGAACGGTCGCTGCCTGGTTCGGGTCAGACTTTCTGCCGATTTTTCGTTGGATGCCGCCCCCTTGCCGGCCAGGGCAAGGCTATCAAACCCAACACGCGGCGCGCCGCTGATCAAGTCGGCGGTCTCCGTCACCGTGGTGGCCCGCATTTGGGCCGACCCTCATGATAGCCGGGCCGACAGAGGCGCGGCAATCGCAAGAAACCATGGGCTCGACGCTCCATTCCCGCCTGCGCGATAATAAAGGCAACGCAAGGGACGTCGGGGTCGGACGACTGTTTCCCGAAGAGCTAGCGGGAATCGCCTTAGCCGAGGGGAGTGAGGCGCATGGAAACGACACTGACCGATCGCTTCAAGACCGCTATCCTGCTCATGGCTGCGACCGGCCTGATTGCGGGACTTGCGTTCTACTTCACTGACCAACCCGACGTTGCGAACCTGGTCTGGATCGCCGGCGTCGTTCCGGCACTTGCTGCGCTCGTGGTCGAGATCCTTCGCAGCATTGGGCGCGGCGAAGTCGGACTGGATATCGTTGCCGCGCTCTCCATGTCGGCAGCACTCGTCTTCGGCGAGACCCTCGCAGCGGCGGTCGTCGCGGTGATGTATTCGGGCGGCACCTTCCTCGAAGCCTTCGCCGAGGGCCGCGCCCGGCGCGAAATGCACGACCTCCTCTCCCGTGTGCCCCGGACCGCGACCCGGCATCGAAACGGTGGGCTGGAGGAGGTGCCGCTCGATGAGATCGCGCCCGGTGACCGACTCCTGATCCGGCAAGGCGACGTCGTTCCAGTTGACGGCACGGTGGCCTCTGATACGGCCTTCGTCGACACCTCGGCGCTCACAGGCGAGTCGCTTCCGGTGCGTCTCGCGCGCGGGGCTGAGACCATGAGTGGCTCGACCAACGCGGGCGAGGCCTTCAATCTGATAGCGACGCGCGAGGCGAAGGACAGCACCTATGCCGGAATTGTCCGGCTGGTTGAGGAGGCGCAGGCGTCGAAGGCCCCGATGTCGCGGCTGGCCGACCGCTGGTCGCTGGGCTTTCTCGCGGTCACGGTGGGCATCGCCTTCACTGCCTGGTGGTTCACCGGTGATCCGATCCGGGCCGTCGCCGTCCTTGTGGTTGCCACGCCGTGTCCGCTAATCCTTGCCGTGCCGGTCGCGCTGGTCGCCGGCCTGTCGCGCGCGGCGCATTTCGGCGTCCTGATCAAGGGAGCGGGTCCGCTTGAGACGATGGCGCGCATCCGCACCCTGATCCTCGACAAGACGGGCACCTTGACGGATGGTCGTCCGCAGATCGTGTCGATCGACAGCCATGGCGGCATGGCCCCGGACGACATCCTGCGCCTGGCTGCAGCGCTCGACCAGGCTTCAAAGCACCCTGTGGCGCAGGCCATCGTCGCCGCAGCGAAGGCGCGGGGCTTCACGCTGCCCGTGCCGTCAGATGTTGCCGAGATCCCGGGCGAAGGGGTCGTAGGTCATGTCGAGGGCCGCCCCGTCATCGTCGGCGGGGACGGTTTCGTGGCGTCCCGGGTCGGGCGGATGACGGGCGATCATCCCGCAAAGGGCGCCGGATCGGTCCTCGTTGCCGTGGCGGTCGATGGCCAAATGGCCGGGCACCTGGTGATGTCGGACCCCCTGCGCGAAGGCACGGGCGCCATGCTGGCGGGGCTCCGCCGCCAGGGGATCGGGCGCATCCTGCTGGCCACCGGCGACCGCGCAGATGTGGCCGAGCGCGTGACCGAGGGGCTGGGCCTTGACGGTCTGCGGGCCGGGCTGACGCCGGATCAAAAGGTCCTGCTCGTGCTCTCCGAGCGCAAGCATGGGCCGGTCATGATGGTGGGCGACGGGGTTAACGATGCACCCGCTCTGGCCGCAGCCGATGTTGGCATGGCGATGGGCGCGCGAGGTGCCGCTGCCTCGGCCGAAGCCGCCGACGTGGTGCTGCTCGTCGACCGGATCGACCGGCTGGGCCCCGGGATTGAGATCGCCCGGGCCTCGCGGCGGATCGCCGTAGAAAGCGTCGTCGCGGGGATCGGCCTTTCGGTGATCGGCATGATCGCGGCAGCCTATGGCTATCTTACCCCGGTGCAGGGAGCGCTCCTGCAGGAGGCAATCGACGTCGCCGTGATCCTGAACGCACTGCGCGCGCTGCGCATCACCCCCCACGAGCCCACCACATCGACACCACAGGCTGTCTCGTCCGCGCCGGCCCATATCGCGCAGGGATCTACCCCATGAGCCGTCTCTCGCATTCCGAAATCCACATGGTCCATCGCATCGGTTGGCTGCGCGCGGCCGTACTCGGTGCCAACGACGGGCTCGTCTCGACCGCGAGCTTGGTTGTGGGCGTGGCCGCAGCGGGGTCCGGAAAGCCAGAGGTCTTCATTGCCGGGCTTGCCGGGCTCGTAGCCGGCGCGATGTCCATGGCGGCTGGCGAATACGTTTCCGTCAGTTCGCAGGCCGATGCGGAGCAGGCCGACATCGAGCGCGAGACCCGGGAGTTGAAGGAAACACCCGACGCGGAGCTAGACGAACTGACCCGCATCTACATGGAGCGGGGGCTCGATGAAGAGCTCGCCCGCGAAGTTGCGATCCAACTAACCGCAAAGGACGCACTCGGCGCTCATTCGCGTGACGAACTTGGCATTTCGGTAACGGTGACTGCGCATCCAATACAGGCTGCCGTGGTGTCGGCAGCGACCTTCGCCGTCGGGGCGGTCATCCCGCTAATCATCGCGGCACTCGTGCCGGCCGCTCAGATCACTGTTATCGTCGCGGTCACCGCTCTGGTTGCGCTATCGGTGCTGGGCGGACTCGGGGCCTCAGCCGGAGGTGCGGGTATCGTCAAGGGAGCCGTTCGCGTTACCTTCTGGGGCGCGCTTGCCATGGCCGCGACCGCAGCGGTGGGGATGATCTTCGGTGTGACTGTCGGCTAGGTAGATGGCGAGTTTCTAATGGGGCCGGCACGACGACGTCAAAGCGACTCCTAAAGGACACCGTTGAATCGAACAAAATACACGAAATCAATGTGCTATAGGTAGAGAAGGTTGGATATCAGACCCACTCCCTCCGCCAGTCTTATTCCCTCGAAAATTCTCCGGTCGCCCATACGCGGTTGAGAAACCCAAGAAACCGCGCGTCTCGACAACCGACCTCTGCACTGCCGCTAGCGTTATTTGGTCGGTTTCCGTTCTCTCTGCGCCATTTTTCTCCGGACCTCTGGACTGTCATGGCCGCAGTACGGATTCTCAAGCATATGATTTTGCACAATATTTCGATTGTGCCTCTCGCGTACCGTTAGAAAACCCCCTTGCTCAAGCAAGATTGATCTTTTTTGGGGGCCAGACCTTCGGATGGAACGAGAATTCGAACCAGCTCACGCCAACTCGACGAAGTCACTTTGATCGCCTTGACGCTGGACTCTAAGGCCTTCGTGCTCTCTGAGGCGTGCCGCGTTCGTCTGCAGCTTGAATGGAAACAGGGCTGGGTGGTTGGCTAGTTGCGGAAGCGGCATGCCGCATCCCTGGCTCAGCAAGACGCCATGGATCAAGAGTTCAGCAATTCCCTGTGAGGTCTGAATCGGGTCGCGAGATGCGACGAGCGATCCCTTCTCTGAGCCCGCATGCAGCACGCCCCATTGAGCCATTGACTTGAGCACATGTTGGATTGTCCTCGGGCGTCACGTCTCCTTCTAAAGACCAACGCAAGGCAAGGACCTCAGCCCACCGTGAAGCGTCTGCCGGAAGTGCGCGTGCAAGGCTACTACTCGCTATGGCCGAAGATGCTCGCTGAGTTCAGCGATTTGGTCGGTCAGGAGCCGTCGCGGTTGAAACGTCCACCGCCATTGCCCGATGCCATCAGCCGCATGGAGGAGACGCTCGGCTGGCTGCGCTGGCTTGAAGCCGAAGACGCCAAGCTAGCCTGGGCGCGCGCCGAACACACGCCCTGGAAAATGATCTGCTGGAGGTTCGGCGTCAGCCGCGCCACCGCGCATCGTCGCTGGCAGTATATGCTGAGTCTGATCGCGTGGCGGCTCAATGGTCGCAAGCTACCGACGAAGCGATCGCGGAAATTTGTGACTGCGATGGTAGGGCGGGCTTTGCTGAGCTGAGGCGGCACGCGACGGTTCGCTTGAATGTATGTCCGGTGTTGGGGCCGCAGCAACTTCGTAATGCAGCGCGACTGCGGCCAAATCGGTAGCGACCCATTTCGGACCCGGCACTCAAATCCTCAGTCCCATCGTCAGCAATATCTCATTGGGACCTTCCCATCCATCGGCCGTGTTGAACGCGCTCAGCTTGGTTTCGATCTCGGCCCAGGCTGCCTCTTTCGCCGGGACGTCGAGCCGGTCCAGGATCTGCAAGATCGGACTCGCTGAATTGCGGATGAAATCGAGATACTCCTGCACCGACGGCAGCCTAAACGGCGCGGCCAGCTTCGTGGTTGCCACGCGCGAAAAGCCCGCCTGCAGGAACAGTTCGTCGATCAAGCCCGGTTTGCCGAGGCTGAGCAGACCGCCCGGCTGATACGGGTCGCGCGGCGGCAGGCCCGCATGCTTGAACGCGGTCGAAACCAGAATGCTCACGCACGGATTCTTATCGGGCGTCGAAAATACCATCGTGCAGGCGCGGCCGCCCGGCTTGAGCGCGCGGTACATTTCCCGCAGCCCCTTGCCGGGGTCGGGGAAGAACATCAGTCCCAACCGGCAAACTGCCGCATCGAAGACGCTCTCCCCGACATTGAGATTTTCGCCGTCGGCGGGCGCCGTCTCGACATTGCCGCAGCCGGCGCGCCGCGCCCTGTCCTTGGCGAAGTCCAGAATGGTCGGCGACAAGTCAGTCGCCAGCACGGCGCCGGCTGCACCGACGCGCTGAGCGATGTCGAGCGTCTGATCGCCGGCGCCGGCGGCGACGTCGAGCACCCGCGCGCCCGGCTCTACCTCGGCCATCGCCAGCATGGCGTCGGTTGCTTCCCGCAACCAAGCCCGAACTTGTTCGCTGTGGTCGTTCCAGCCTTTGGCGTGTTTGTCCCACAACTGCCGGGTGGCGGTTTTGAATGCGTTCGGATCGAAAGGAGCGTTCATGATGTGTGGCTCCATCGCCTGCGTGTCGTTAGTGATTCATTACGCCGGAGCACCACCCGCTCGGCAGCCACATCATTGCGCCAGGGGGCCTCAGAATTGCATAATGCTCGGATGTTCGATTGGAACGACCTCAAATACTTCCTCGCCGTCGCGCGCCACGGCAGCACGATCGCGGTCGGCAAGGCGCTCCGGATCAGCCAATCGACCGTGCAGCGGCGGCTGGTCGAACTGGAAAAGAAAATCAAGCGCAAGCTGGTGTCGCGCACCGCCGCCGGTTATCGCCTCACCGACTTCGGCCAGGAGCTGCTGCCCTATGCCGAGCGCATCGAGGCCATGGTCGGGGACTTCGAGCGTCATGTCAGCGACATGGGGCGCGACCGCAGCGGGGTCATCCGCGTGACCTGCCCCGAACCGATCGTGCAGCGCATGACGCCGCTGATCGACCGCTTTCACACGCGCCATCCGAACCTGCGCGTCGAATTCGTGATGAGCGACCGTTACCTCGATCTATCCAAAGGGGACGCCGATGTCGCCTTCCGCTCGGGTGATACCGATGACGAACTTATCGGGCGCAAGATCGCGGACTCGGTCTGGGCAGTCTATGCCAGCCAAGACTACATCGCGCGGCACGGCAAACCGGCGCACGTCGAGGATTTGTCCCAGCATCAGCTGGTCTGCCTAGATGAAACGATGAGCGGCCACCGAGTGGCGAAATGGCTGAAAGAGGTCGCTCCGAATGCCAAGGTCACCGCCCGCAACAACAGCGTGCTCGGCATGATGTACGCCGTGAAATCCGGCGTCGGGATTGGGCCCTTGCCGACAGCGATTGCCGACGGCGAGTCCGGCCTGGTGCGCGTGCTAGGACCGATCCCCGAACTCGCGCGAAGCTGGCGGCTACTTACGCATCCCGACCTGCGCCGTACGCCGCGTATCGCGACGTTTTTTGATTTCGTCGTTGAAGAGCGTGACGCGCTAAAATCAATACTGACTGGATAGCGAGCGAATGCCTGTGGCCCAACGCGACATTGCATCCCCGCACGACTTCCGTCGCAAACGGGGCATGGCGTACGTTCAATGCGCAAGCGTCTTGTCGAATTAATTTTGCGATGTGAGACATTTTTTGGTGAGACATTTTTCGGCGAGACGCAATCGACCGATTCAGCGTAGTTTCGCGTCAAGCTCGGGCGAGGTGCGCGTAATGATCAACAAGGCCGAAGCGCGGGTCCTCCCTGGCCGAAAATGGTATGCGGGGGGCAATGGCCCGCAATTTCGCTACAGCCAGCCGCAAAATCTGAGTTACCAGTTACCACCCGACGTTGGCCCCTGTGTGCCCTAAAGGCGCGCAACGGCGCGGATTTTTCGCTCGGCGCGCCTGGTAACCCCGACTGGTAACTCGGAAGCCGGTTACCACCCGCCGCGGTAGCAAGCCGAACCGAACCACATGACGCCGCGACTGCCCGATGCGGTTGAGCACTGGCAGCTCGATCGTCTAATCCCCTATGCGCGCAACGCCCGGACGCACGATGACGACCAGGTGGCGCAGATCGCGGCCTCGATCGTCGAATTCGGCTGGACCAATCCGATCCTGGTCGACGCGGAGGGCGGCATTGTTGCCGGCCACGGCCGGCTGCTGGCGGCACGCAGGCTTGGCCTCGACACCGTGCCGGTGGTCGTCCTTGACCATCTGACGCCAGCGCAGCGGCGCGCTTACGTCATCGCCGACAACAAGCTCGCACTCAACGCCGGCTGGAACGAGGAACTGCTCGCATCTGAACTGCATGCCCTCAACGGTGAGGGCTTCGACCTCGGACTCACCGGCTTCTCCGAGTCCGAGCTCGACGCACTCATGGCGCCGCTTGGCGAGGAGACGGATGCCGCCGATGGTGACGGCGAGGACGCCGCTGATGAAATGCCGGAACCGCCGCGCGAGCCGGTCTCTCGCGCGGGCGATCTCTGGCTGATCGGGAACCATCGACTGCTGTGTGGCGACAGCACCGATTCCTCAGCGGTGGCGCGCGTCATGAATGGCGAGCGCGCGACGCTCGTCTTCACGTCGCCACCCTACGGCAACCAGCGCGATTACACGACCGGCGGTGTAGGCGATTGGGACGCGCTCATGTGCGGCGTGTTCGCGGTACTGCCGGTCACCGACGAGGCGCAGGTTCTGATCAACCTCGGTCTCGTTCACCGCAACAACGAGTGGCAACCATATTGGCAGTCCTGGCTCGACCGGATGCGCGAGCAGGGCTGGCGCCGCTTCGGGCTCTATGTCTGGGACCAGGGACCAGGCTTGCCGGGCGACTGGAACGGTCGCTTGGCGCCGGCCTTCGAGTTTGTTTTCCACTTCAATCGCAAGGCGCGCAAGCCGAACAAGATCGTGCCCTGCAAATGGGCCGGCCACGTCAACGACACGCACGGCGGCATCCGCCACAAGGACGGTCATGTTGGCGAATGGACGCATGCCGGCCAAGGCGTCCAGGAGACGCGGATCCCCGATAACGTCATCCGCATCACGCGCCACAAGGCGCGCGGCATCGAGACCGAACACCCCGCGGTGTTTCCGGTCGCGCTGCCGGACTTCGTGATGCGCGCCTACAGCAGTGAACGCGACAACGTTTTCCACCTTCTCGGACTCAACCTTGAGTCCGAGCTTCCGGGCGCGACGGGGGTGACCGGCCTTCGCCGCCTTAGGGTCGACGATGCGATAGACGCGCTCATCGCCGACTTTATTGCTTTCGAGATCCAGCCCCAGCTTTTTGCGGATCACCCCGGCGAAGAATCCGCGCACGGAGTGTTGCTGCCAGCCGGTCGCCTGCATGATCGCAGGGACGGTGGCGCCTGCCGATCGACGCAGCAGCGCAATGACGGCCTCCTGTTTCGAGCCCGTTGCCGATCGGCTGCGCCCTACCCTGTCGGTCCGCGCTTTCGTTCGATGCTGACGTGGACTCATGGGCGCTTTCCGGGACGCCGACTTAGGCTTCGCTGTTGCAGCCGGCGCTTGCTGTTTCCCGGTCGCGTCCGGCGCTGCCGCGCGATCGTCGCCGATCGCCTTCAAGCCCGCATTGGTGAGGCGCAGACAGCGTGGCTCCTTGTCCTCACCGTGGCGCCAGACGGGAAGATCGCCGGACCTGATCTCTTCGATCAGGCCGTCCGCCAACAATTTGGCCGCGACCTTCGCCGCAGCGCCGCCTTTGAGGTTGGCGGGCAATTCGAGGGCGCGATCGTCGCGCTGCGCCGCGCGGGATAAAAGTTGATGTTGAGTGGATGTGAGCGTCATGAGAGTTCTCCATGGGGTCGTCGGAGCCATTGCCGGCACCACCACGACCCCGCAAAGCGCGAAGCGCCGCGGGATTAAAGAGAACTCTCGGCTTCGAAACGTCGACGTCAGGATCGCGACGTTCGGTTCATCAGGCTCGCGGCGTTCAGGAAAGTGGTCACCTCGCAGAGCGGCTGCTCGACATCGAACACGATGTGCAAAGCCTGCTCGACATTGCCGGCAATCGCACACGCTTCGGCCGCCTTCGCCGTCGCAGCGGTCTTATCCAGCCGCTCGCGGATGTTGCTCAAGAAAGTCCGGATTGTCTCGTCATTCATAGCGCAGGCCATCGGCGTCGTCCTCTTTGACGCCACCACACATGCTCCTTTGCGCACGAAGTCGAGCGGAATATGGGCTACTTCAGCATTCGCCGAAAACGTTAGTCTCTAGGTTAAGAATCGTTGTGCCGCTTCTCGCTACGCAGGCAGCTCAAAGCCGCTGACATCTATGTAGAGGGATGGCCTCGGCTCAGATGTGTCGCCAAATTGGACGAGTCAGCCCAAGCATGACCAGTCCGATCAGACCAAATGCTGCCGTGGCCGCGTTGGCTCCAAGCACGTTGGCAAGGGCACCAATCCCAATGAAGCCGATGGGACCAATGCCGATGCACACCGAAAGAACGCCGAGAATGCGTGATCGCATCTCAGGCGGCGAAAACAAATACACCAAGGTCGCCTGCATCGTGCTGAAGCCGGCGCTTCCGATGCCGGTTAGCACCAGTACTGCACCTGCAGGAAGCGGATGCGATACGACGGCAAACATTGTCAACAGAATGAGATAAGAGGCGACACCCCAGACATATACCCGCGCGTACCAGCCTTGGCGCAAATAAACGACCAGCAGCAGCGCACCCAGGAAGGCGCCAACGCCGTCGAGGCTGGCTAGGATACCGATCCCTTTGGCACCCAGCTGCAGATGCTCCTGCGCGATGACGGGTATCATGCTGGTAAACGGCCAGCCAAAGACGTTGTAGATGACGGTAATCACCAACACGCCTACTAGTCGACGATCGCGACGAACGAAAACAAATCCTTCGACGATGCGCTCCAGCACTCCAGCGTGGCCAGCGCCGTACGCATCGCGCTGCCGGACTGCGAGCGCCGCCGCCAAAGCAATGGCATAAAGGCCGACGCTCACGGCAAAGACCCCGGCAATACCGACATGACATGCCAAACAGCTAACTGACCGGCCCACGCTAGAATCGCCAACGACAGAGATGACGACGACACGACCATCACTGTGACAATCACGGCAATTCGACGATCCAGCCGTTCGCCCAAGACACCTAGGAAGGCGCCGAACAAGCCCATGGGAAGCAGCCGCAGCATCGTCACCACGGCGACATTGAAAGGCGATCCGGTTTCGCTATAGACGAAGACGGCTACGACGATCGTCTCCAGCCAACGGACGGTGGCGAGGACCGCCCCGACCAGCCATAACCGCCAGAAATCGAGGGCGCCGCGGGTGAAGAGAGTAGGCTGGACACTTGCCATCGGTTCTAGGCGCAACGGTTCAGACAGATCGCGAGCTCGAGCCACCCATCACAGCGCGTCGACTACGTTAAGAAGATTTGCGAGTGGCGGCAACGAAACGGCCCAGCACTGCGAGAAACGCTCCCCATGTGGAGCCGTGGAGCCTAACCGGTGGCGTTCTTCTGGCTATTCTTGACGCCCGCCATCAGATCCCTTCCTGCATTCAAGATATGCTCCCTTAAAAAGGAAATTCCCTCCTCCATCTTGCGCTCCGCACAAAGCTCGACGAGCCGGCGATGATCTTGACGCGCGCGGCTTATCCCACCCGTTACAATCATGTGCAAACGAACATAGCGCAACGCTTTCCAATGAAGTTGTCGCAAAACTTCAAGCGTGATTGGCCTATCCGCCGCGACGTACAAAGCGCTATGAAACTGCCAATTGAGATCGCCCCAGTCAGGGACCTTTGCCATCTCTTTCGGGACGTAAGATTGGCGATTCACATTGTCTGCACGCGCGAGGTGCTCGTCGGTTAGCTTTGGCATAGCAACCCGGAGCAGGTCGCACTCAATCAGCGCACGTAATTCGAAAACTTCAGCAATAGCCGCAACGGAAATTTCGCTGACGACGGCCCCGCGGTGAGGGATGGACACGACAAGCCCCTCCGCTTCCAGCTGACGCAGCGCCTCGCGCACTGGAATGCGGCTAACTGAAAAGTCCGACGCCAAACCTTCTTGTCGGAGCTGAGCGCCCTCACGCAATTCGCCACTCAATATTCTGGCGCGCAATTGGTCGGCAATGCGCGCCGGAAGGGTCGTGCGAATTCTCGAACTGCTTCCAGACGTCGTCATTTCTTGGCTGTTCTTGCTCATGTCTCGATGGCGTGCCGATTGATTACATTCCGGCATCATAGACGCTTTTTTTGGAATGGATACAATTATCAAATCTCTGGCGACTCATCTCTCCGTTGGATACAATTGCTACTATTGGCGTGTTGGGAGAGACGTGGATGTCGCTGATTGTGGACGGCCTTGTTATTTCCAATTGGGACCGGAAGGTATTTGAAGACATGCGCGCGGGCGGCCTTTCTGCGGCTAATTGCACATGTTCGATCTGGGAAGACATGCCCTCCACGATGCGGAACATCGCAACGTGGAAAAGGATGTTCCGCGACAACGCCGATCTTATTGTTCAGGTGTACGACGTCGAGGATATCGAGAAGGCGCGCCAGCAAGGAAAAGTTGGGATATTTCTCGGCTGGCAGAACTCTACTGGCTTCGACGACTATCTTCCATTCGTCGAAGTGTTCCATGAGCTTGGGATCCGCGCAGTCCAGCTAACTTACAATACCGCCAACATGGCGGGCTCCGGATGCTACGAGAGCAATGATGGGGGCCTGACCGATTTCGGTCGTGAGCTCGTTCACGAGATGAATCGCGTCGGCATTCTTGTGGATTTGAGCCACGTCGGCGCGCGAACGGCTCGCGACGTGATCTCGGCGGCAAAGCGTCCCGTCTCTTACACGCATTGCTGTCCGTCGGCTTTGTTCCCGCATTCACGAAATAAGAGCGACGACGATCTGAGATTTATCGCCGACCATGGAGGCTTCGTCGGAGTCGCAGGTGTTCCCTCTTTCTTACGCCGAAAGTTGGAATCGACGGTCGATGATTACGTTGACGCCATGCTGCACGTCATCAACGTGATCGGTGAAGACCGCGTCGGACTTGGAACGGATATTACCCAGGGACAAGGACAGGATTTCTTCGATTGGATCGCGAGCGACAAAGGATATGGCCGAACGCTTGTCGACATGGGAGGCCTTCCCATTCTTGGCGGATTCGTGACCTTGCGCGATTACGGCAACATCGTCGCAGCAATGGAAAAGCGGATGAAGCCGGCGACGATGGACAAGATCCTTGGCAAAAACTGGATCTCGTTCTTGCGAGAGGTCTGGGCATAACACACGGCGCGCGCTGTCCGTCATGATTTTCGGATGAACCGTCCGATGCTGTACGGCGCCAAGTCCAAGCTGGGCCGCCCGCAAGCAAGCTCAGCGATCAACCGCCCGGTCGTTGGCCCCTGCGTCAAGCCTAGATGTCCGTGCCCGAAAGCATAAAATAAGTTTTCGTGGCGGGCTGAAGGCCCGATGATCGGAAGCGTATCCGGCGTCGCAGGCCGATGCCCCATCCACTTCGTTCCGGTCTCGGCCCGAAGCTCCGGGAAGTATCGCCGCGCCAAGGAGACGAGCGCATTTGATCTCGCATAGTTCGGCGGCGCGTCGAGCCCTGCAAATTCAGCAGCGCCACCGATGCGCAAGCCGCCGGCGAGCGGCGTCGCTACAAAATGCTGTTCGGCGAAAATGATTTCACGTTGCACGACAATGCCTGGCTCCGTGATCGTCGTGTTGTAGCCACGTTCGCTTTCCAGTACCGCAATCTCATTGAATTGCCGGCAAAAACGGCCTGACCAAGCCCCTGCCGCGATAACGAGAGCCTCGCCTTTCACGGCGCGGCCGTCGCTCATGCGAATCTGAGTCTTGCCGCTACTGCAATGAACCTCTGTTGCCATCCCGGTCACGATCGAAGATCGAGAACGGACCCAAGCTAACAAAGCGGAGACGATAAGTTTCGGGTCCGAGAGATGGGACCACTGCGGAGTCCACACGGCGTGCTCCACATTTGGTCCCAGCGCCGGCTCCATCTTACGTGCTTCGGCGCCCGACATCGGTTCGCAGACGATTCCCATACGCCGCCGCAGATCCCAAGCAAACCGATCTCGCACGAAAGCAGATGTGGATTCGTAGACGGTCAATGCTCCGGCACGATGAAGCTGTTCGACTAGGTGAAGTTCTTCGAGAATTTCGCTCCAATCGGCCAGAGCACAATCATTGAGGGCGAACAATGCGGCGGCTATCGCATCGACACGTTCAGGACGGCCTGCGCGAAGGAAGCGAAAAAGCCAGGGCATGAGATGAAGCACATGGCGCGGGCGGATCGAGAGAGGTCCAAGTGGATCGAGCAGCCACCCGGGCACCCGCCAGAGCAGACCTGGTGTGGATGATGGCACCACTTCGGTTACGGCCATTCCACCCGCGTTCCCGGTCGACGCCTTATCGCCCCCAGGATCGCGATCGACGATGGTCACAGCGTGACCCCGTCGAAGCAAATGGTAGGCACAGCAAAGTCCAACAATGCCAGCACCGAGTATCAAGAAATGACGCTGCATGGTTCCGTTTCACCCTCTAACTCATTTGGATACATTGGAAACGATGGTTAGCCAACTGAAATCACAGGACAAACTATCACGTTTGGTCGGAATTGACTCAAGATCGGCATTCTGTATAGACTTTGGATACAGTCTGGAGCGATCGAAAAATTATGGCGCAATGGAGCGGCGTTTTTCCTGCGGTCACCACTAAAATGCAGCGAGATGGATCGCTCGATCTATCTGCCACGCAGAAATCCATCGAGCGCCTGATCACGCATGGCGTTTCGGGGATTGTCGTCCTCCCGATGCTCGGTGAGAACGCCTCGCTGTCGGTGAAAGAGAAAACGCGCGTGATCGAAGCGGCTAGGGAGGCGGTCGCTCGGCGGGTACCGGTGCTAAGCGGCTTGGCCGAAATTTCGACCGATGCCGCGACGACCAATGCTAAGCTTTTTCAGAGTCACGGTGCGGAAGGGCTAATGGTTTTCCCAAGCCTCGCATACAAGACGGACCCAGTCGAAACAGCGGCCTGGTACAAAGCCGTCGCGGCAGCCACCGACCTCCCGATCATGATCTACAATAATCCAATCGCTTACGGCGTCGACGTCACACCGCATGTGTTGCGCGACCTGGCGGACACTCCCACCATTGTTTGCATTAAAGAAGAGTGCGGCGATATCCGCCGCGTGACCGACATCTATAACGCGATGGGAGACCGATTTTCAGTATTTTGCGGTGTCGACGATCTGATTGTTGAAAGCATGGCCCTGGGCGCCACCGGCTGGGTGTCGGGAATGACAAATGCTTGGCCGCAAGAATGCGTGTCGATTTTTCGCCTTTGCGCCGCGGGTAAGAGCTCGGAGGCGCTCCAACTCTATCGCGTCATGACTCCGGCCTTCCATCTCGATACACACGTCAAACTCGTTCAATACATCAAACTCGCAGAGCATCTTGTTTGTGGCGCTCCGGAATGGACGCGCCCCCCTCGTCTGCCGTTGACGGGCGCAGAACGAACCCATGTGGCGAACATCATCACCGAGACCATCGCAGTACTTAAGCGCGAATTTAGCCAATCATCTTGACGGAGAAACATTCCGGCTTAATGGCTGCTCTATTCGCTAAAATGACCGCTCTATTCGAAGAACGCGCCGAGCGGAACGCGCATTTTCACTGTGAGTAATCGTCATCGAAAATTAAGACAACGGACGGGAGCGCCAGAGCGATGAGGAACTTCGCGAAGACTGCCATTTTGGCCGCGCTTGCGTGGTGCGCCACGTTAGGCGTGGGGCACACACAGACGGAAGATAAGTCGCCGTTGGTGCTCCTCAGCACGGGAGGCCCGACCGATACAATCACGCGTGACGCGATCGCCAACGCGTTCACGAAGGAGACGGGCATCGAGGTCGTCATTCGTCCGCAATCGGACGCAATGATCAGCACAGTCCTGGCGCAGAAGGATAACCCGCAATACGATCTCATCCTGACGGGTTTCGACTCTTACACCTATCTCCAGCAGAACGGCGCGTTGGACAAAGTCGATTACGGCCAGATTCCCAACACGGCGAACCTCTATCCGTTGGCCCGATCGAGTCACGGGATTGGCACGTCCTTCACCGGCGTGACCCTGGTCTACAACACCGACAAGATCCGCACACCACCGACATCTTGGGCGGATATGTGGAACCCGGCTTACAAGGGCCACGTCATCATCCCCGTCGTGCCAATCACGTATGGTCTGGACTTTCTGGTCATGGCGGCGCGGACATTCGGCGGAGATGAGCACAACATCGATGTCGGATTTCAGAAATTGAAGGAGTTAGCGCCGAACGTCAGCGGAATTTACGAGACGTCGTCAAACGCGGCGCAGATGTTCCAGCTTGGCGGTGCCTGGATCGCGCCCTGGTTTGCCGGTCGCGTCCCTCCGACGCGCGCCGCAGGCGTGCCGGTTGCTGCGGCGAAATTGAAGGAGGGCCAAGTCGTCTACATTACGATGCTGGCACCGCTGAAGGGAAAATTCAGCAAGAAGGTCGCGCGTTTCATGGACATGTACCTAACCAAAGAAGCGCAGGTTGCCTTTGCAAAGGGCATCGGACAAGGGCCCGCACGGACCGACGTCGAGCTACCCCCTGAGCTCGCCGCAACGGTTCCTTACGGCGCCGATCAAGTGAAGGCGCTTATTCAACCCGACTGGAACGTGATTGTAAGCAAGCGCAACGAATGGGCGGAGCGGTTCCAGCGCGAAATCGTCCCGCTGGTTGGCAAAAAGTAGATATTGCGCCACGATCGCACGGAAGACGCTGACCTCACGGACGCCCGAGCGGCCAGCGTCTCTCGGTCTCAGGGGTGCATTGCAGAGGCTCATGACAAACGCGGCATCCGCCATCGTTCAGACGCCGCCGGGCAGGAACCGGAACGCCCGCGCACAAGGCGGGAGCGATATCGCACTTCGCATCGCGGGGCTGTCAAAGCGCTATCCGGGAACGAAGGAGTGGGCCGTCAGCGCGTTCGATCTCGCCGTCCCGCACGGTGATTTCGTAGCATTGCTTGGGCCCAGCGGCTGCGGCAAGACGACGACCCTGCGGATGCTCGCGGGGCTGGTGGATCCGACCGGCGGTGAAATCTTTCTCGAGAATAAAACACTGAGCAAGACGCCCGCCCATAAGCGGAACATCGGCCTGGTTTTTCAACACTACGCGCTTTTTCCGCTGATGAGCGTGTTTGAAAACGTCGCCTATGGGTTGCGTGAGCGCCGGGTGCCGAATCCAG
>JBFWXN010000053.1:0-34202 GCA_050187415.1 Hyphomicrobiaceae bacterium
CATCGCCAGCCACCCCGCCTCCAGGCTCGACGATCTGCTGCCGTGGAACTGGCGACTACACCGCGCCGCCGTCACCCAAGCGGCCTGAAGACGACCGCACCTGCGGTTATCGCCGGATGCTTACGGATCGCTGGACATGAGGTTCCTCCTTAGGATTGGAGCGTCAGTGTCCCGCATTCGAGTTCATCAGGGGACCGATCGTTTTCGGTCCCCCATTAAACAGTCGCATCTCATTCGAGATAACGGCGCCAGCCGCTCGCAATGAACAGTTCGGCACGCACCCAATCCCGACGCATGCGAGCGGGCAGTGCATCTTTCCGCCAGTCTCGCTTCACGGCTTCCTCACCGTGAATGAACAGCGCCGCTTCCTTGTAGCGATGACCAAGCCGCCTGAAGTCGTGCACAATGAAGGCGTCGTGCATATTGCGCGAGCGGATTGTCCATCGCGGAGGTGGTGATGTCATCGCGCGCCGGGAGAGAATGCGGCGCAGATCGGCCACCTGCATTTCTGTCCGGCGGAGCTTGTCGAAGCCGGATGACTTCAGAGTCGGCACAACCGGCTGATTCAGAATATCCGCGCCTTCGAACTCCAATTGAAGAACGGCGCCATGGGCGCGCAACAGCACGTACTGGCGTCCATCCGCCTCGATCAGAATATGCTGGAGCCCAGGGAGCTCCGGAACGAAGATCGATCTCTTATCCGGCCGGCGAGCTGGCTCGACGGTAACGGAGAGAGTCTTGCGCCCTGCCGGCAGTATCCAGATATGTCTCGACTCGAGTGCCGTCAGGGAAGGATCGACGAAAGGAGCGGAGCGCCCACGCCGCTGCACGAGGCGATGGCTCGTGCATCCGCGTGAGAAGCGCTCCGCTCTCCAATCGAGTACTGACCTGTGTGTCCGCCAAGTGTGCCTGCACGTCATCCTGATAGGCCGGGAGGCGGCGAAGGCCTTCCCAAGCCAGATCACGGCGACGCAGTCGGCCGAGGTAGTCATAGGCTTCCAGAGTGGGCGGCCGTTCCGGGCCGACGTAATGCCGTACGCGATACATTGGCATTTCCTCCTGTGAGCAACTTAGGGTGTGGTCCATGCTTACGGTCGTGGATGCAGGGCTCATGATCTGAGTGGCGCAGTATCGGATTGCGCGGTGATCGCAGACTTTGCGGCTCTGCGCCACGCGTGCAGGACCGGCTCGGTGTAGCCATTCGGTAGAGCCTTTCCGTTGAAGACAAGCTCGCAGGCTGCCTGGAAGGCGGAAGATGCGTTGAAGTTGGATGTCATCGGGTGATAGAGCG
Source organism: Hyphomicrobiaceae bacterium (assembly GCA_050187415.1). GTDB lineage: Bacteria > Pseudomonadota > Alphaproteobacteria > Rhizobiales > Hyphomicrobiaceae. The sequence goes on from JBFWXN010000053.1 coordinate 1,292, forward strand.
CATCGTCGGCGTTCTGCTGATCGACAACGGCAGCCATCCGCTTGAGCGTGGCCATGACCTGATCTTTGCTTATCACGCCGTGCTCAAGCCAATTTGCAATGTGCTGGCTCGAGATGCGGAGAGTTGCGCGGTCTTCCATCAGGCCAATGTTATTGATGTCGGGAACCTTCGAGCAGCCGATGCCCCGATCGATCCAGCGCACCACATATCCGAGAATTCCCTGGGCGTTGTTATCGAGCTCCTGTTGGACCTCTTCAGGCGACCAGTTCGGGCTGGCGGCAACAGGAATTGTTAGCAGGCGGTTGCGAGGGGTGATTGCTCGAGATCGAAGCTCCGCCTGTCGACTCGCCACTGCGACGTTATGGTAGTGTATGGCATGGAGCGTCGCTGCCGTCGGCGATGGCACCCAGGCCGTGCTGGCACCTGCTTCAGGATGGGCAATCTTTTGAGAGATCATATCGGCCATGCAATCAGGCATTGCCCACATGCCTTTGCCAATCTGAGCCCGACCGGGTAGGCCGCAGGTCAAGCCGATGTCGACATTGAGATCTTCGTAGGCCCTGATCCAGGCAGCGCCTCGCATGTCGGCCTTGCGGATCATCGGGCCAGCAGCCATCGACGTGTGAATTTCGTCGCCAGTCCGGTCGAGAAAGCCGGTGTTGATAAAGAACACGCGATGGCGAGCCGCGCGGATACATTCTTTCAGATTGAGACTCGTCCTACGCTCTTCATCCATGATGCCGATCTTGAGTGTATTGCGGTTGAGATCGAGGACGTCCTCCGTCTGGGTGAAGAGAGTGTTGGCAAACGCCACCTCATGCGGGCCATGCATCTTCGGCTTCACGATATAGATCGAACCGGAGCGGCTATTACGCCGGGCGTCGGTTTCTCGCAGATCATGCATGGCAATGAGAGAGGTGAACACGCAATCGAGTATCCCCTCGGGTACCGGTTGACGGTTCCGATCGAGTACAGAGTCGTCCATCATGAGATGGCCGACGTTACGAGCCATCATCAACGCGCGACCAGGAAGGACAGCGCGTATGGTGCTGCCCGGCGTGCTGTATTCTCTATCGGCATTGAGATGGCGGACAACTGTCTCGCCATTCTTGATGAATGTCTCAGTCAGCGAGCCGTTCATGAGGCCAAGCCAGTTGCGGTAGGCTGCGACCTTGTCCTCGGGGTCGACTGTCGCAACAGAGTCTTCGAAGTCAATGATCGTGCTCAGTGCAGCTTCAAGAACGATGTCGGAGATCCCGGCGGCATCTTCGCGTCCGACGATGCTCGCCCTGTCGAAAAGGACCTCGATATGCAACCCGTTATGGCGAAACAGCAATGCACGGGGCTTTCCAGCATCTCCTCTATAGCCGGCTAACTGAGAGGCGTCTGCGAGGCCCGAAACAGCGTCGCCGCTGCCCTGGCTCGCAATCAGGTGCCCGTCAACAATTCTGTAGTCGCGTACGTCCGCGTGCGAGCCAGCGTCGAGCGGGATAATCTCGTCCAGGAATTTCCTGGCATACGCCACGACCAGGGCCCCGCGCTTGTGGTTATAGGCGCTCCCGCGCGTCGTATCGGCAATCTCGGGTATGGCATCAGAGCCATAGAGCGCATCATAAAGGCTGCCCCAGCGAGCATTGGCCGCGTTGAGCGCATAGCGCGCGTTGGTAACTGGAACGACAAGCTGCGGACCGGCAATGTGCGCTATCTCATCGTCGATATTGGCTGTATCGATTTCGAAGTCCGGTCCTTCAGGCAGCAAGTATCCAATGTCCGTCAGGAACGCCTCGTAGACTGGAAGGTCGATTACCTGACCTCGGCGAGCCTGATGCCAAGCGTCGATGCTCGCCTGCATCTCATCCCGCTTCTTCAGGAGCTCACGATTGTGGGGGGCGAGATCGTGCACGATTCGGCTGAGGCCTGACCAGAATGCGCGCTCGCTAACGCCGGTGCCGGGCAGAGCTTCGAGATTTATAAAGTCGACGAGGACTCGGGCGACGCTAAGGTCACCGACCTGCATGTGTGTGTTCATTGAAAGTCGTCCTGATGCGTTGAGGATGAGCCAGCAGGCGCCTAGATAATGCACTGAGATCGAAGGTGCGCGATCTCTGCCTCGCTCAGACCGAGCGTCTCCCCCAGAAGTGCATTGGCATCTTCTCCGAGCATGGGGGGGGCCTTCCGGTACTCGATGGCCGTTCTGGAGAACTTGATCGGATTACCGACCAGCGGTGCTGCGGCGCCGGCAGAATGCGGCAGATCGATGCGCAGCCCCCGATGCACGACCTGGGGATGGGCAAAGACTTGATCGAGACGATTTATCGGAGCGCACGGCACCCCGACGGGCTCGAGCGTCGAGATCCAGAAGTCGGTCGTCTCCTGCGCGACGCGGGTATCGAGCAGCGGAATGAGTTCCTCCCGGTGTCGCAGGCGATTGCTATTGGTGACGAAGCGAGGATCCTCAGCGAGATGCTGGAGGCCTGCCTTGATGCAGAACTTCCTGAATTGCTCATCGTTACCGACCGCGAGAACAAAGGAGCCATCCCGCGTTCGAAACACCTGATATGGAACGATGTTGGGATGGGCGTTGCCCTGACGTTGCGGAGACGCACCAGTGGTCAGATAGTTCATGTTCTGATTGGCGAGAACGGCCACCTGTACGTCCAAAAGCGCCATGTCGATGTGCTGACCCTCGCCAGTCCGATCACGATGCAGGAGTGCGGAAAGGACTCCCGCTGCGCTGTACATTCCAGTCAGGATGTCCACGATCGGCACGCCAACTTTCTGTGGTCCGCCTCCGGGTAAATCGTCTCTTTCGCCGGTGATGCTCATCAGGCCACCAATCGCCTGAATGGCCATGTCGTAGCCTGCAGCATCCTTCATCGGGCCGGTTTGCCCGTAGCCGGTGATTGAGCAGTAGATGATGTCGGGCTTCAACTCGCGCACGGCCTCGTAGTCGAGACCGTATCTCGCCATGTCTCCGACCTTGTAGTTCTCGATGATGATGTCGGCCTTGCTTGCGAGGGCACGAACCAGCTTGCGGCCCTCCTCTTTCGACAGATCGATGCACACCGAGCGCTTGCCGCGATTGGCCGCTAGGAAGTAGGCACTCTCGCCAGTGCTCGTGTCGTCGCTGCGCTTTAGGAACGGCGGCCCCCACTGACGTGTGTCATCCCCGCACTTTGGCCGCTCCACTTTCCACACTTCTGCGCCAAGGTCGGCCAGGAGCTGTCCGAGCCATGGGCCTGCCAAAATTCGAGAGAGATCCAGCACTTTATAGCCTGCTAGCGGTCCGGCCATGTCCACCCCAGAGTTCGTTGTTTGTCGTCCTGCGCAGAAAAATCGCAGGTCGCATGACGATAAAAAGTCCGACCAAAGTGGTCAAACCAAATTTTTCATAGGTAGCTGGCTGGCTCGTCGTTCCATGCGAGATCCACGTGCTGCCGCGAGAGCGCTAGGCCATGGTGGAACAAGGAGATACGCACGCCATCTCGCGCCCGAGAGCGGAGCTATTGTCGGTAAAATGGCGTTCCGTGGATGAGCTCACGTCTGGGGCAAATAGCAACAGAGTCACTTGACACACCAGAGTCAGGCCGATATTACCGACAAATTGGTCCATCCAAATTGGACTGACAATTATCCCGACGCAAGGCGCGGGGTGAAGAAACGTCACTTCCGGGATGATCCGCTTTCGGGGCCGCTCAATGGCGAAGATAAGTCTCCATAATGTCTGCAAATCGTTCTTGGGGAGCCGCGGCCCTCGGGCAGTGCAGGACGTATCTCTGGAAATTGCAGATGGAGAGCTGATCGTCCTCGTGGGGCCATCAGGGTGCGGGAAGTCGACGACCTTGCGCATGGTTGCAGGGTTAGATGAGGTAACATCCGGAAGCATTCGGATTGGCGAGCGCGATGTGACCGCGCTTCCTCCGAAGGACCGCAACGTCGCAATGGTCTTTCAGAATTACGCGCTCTATCCGCAGAAGAGTGTGTTCGAGAACATGGCCTTCGGACTTCGTGTTCGAGGTGTGTCCCGCGATGAAATCGATCGCCGCGTTAAGGCTGCGGCCCAGAGCTTGGGTCTGGATGCGCTTCTAGAGCGCAAGCCGCGACAACTCTCAGGTGGTCAGATGCAGCGCGTTGCCCTTGGACGAGCGCTCGTGCGCGATCCGGACGTGTTCCTTCTAGACGAGCCACTGTCCAATCTCGACGCGAAATTGCGTGTGAAGACGCGGGAAGAGATTGCTGCCCTGCACGCGAAGCTCGGAGCGACGATGATTTTCGTCACACATGATCAAGTCGAAGCGATGACGCTCGGCGACAGGATCGTGATCATGCGCGACGGCTGGATGCAGCAGGTTGGGCGCCCGCTGGACCTCTATGATCGCCCGGTGAACATATTCGTTGCTGGCTTCATCGGCTCACCCGAGATCAATCTGTTTGAGGGGGAGCTGTCGCATCATTCCGATGCCGCGCATATCGAGGCAGGCAGCCTGAAGGTTCGATTGCCAGCCGGCACATTCGTTGAGACGGAGCGTTCTGTAACGCTCGGCATTCGGCCGGAGCACATTGTGCGCACCAATGGTGAGGGCGATGCGCTGCTAGTTGTGGATCTCGTCGAGCAAATTGGGGCGCAGACCTACGTCCTCGGCACGATGCAAGGTCATAGGACGCGAGCTGTATTCGAGCGCGACGATCGCCTCGCGCCGAGCGACAGGCTCCCCGTCGCTCTTCCACAGCACCGCCTGCATCTTTTTTCTCGCGCGAGCGAGAAGACACTGCGGAAGCCCGCAACAATAACAACGATTGAACTGGGAGAGAGGCATGACAAAGCTAGGGGCAGACTCTGAGAATACTCGTCAAGCGCGGCTAGGTAGCACCAGTCGACGTACGTTTCTGAAGGCCACGGCGGGCGCTGCGATTGGATCGACGCTCGCAGCGCCATTCGTAAAGGCGCAATCGGGAACGACTCTGCGTTTCCTCAACAATGAAACCTCGGCCTCCAGTCAGGCGGCGCTGCGGGCTGCTTGTTCTGAATACGAGAGCAAATTTGGCGTCAAAGTCGTCATAGATTCGACGCCGATCAGCGGTGCTTATGCGAAGACGATGGCGGCGATCAATTCTGGTCAGCCGTACGACCTCGCAACACAAGGCTTTATTGCACATATCCTTCAGTACGCGATCGGCGGACATCTACATCCTCTGACCGACCTCGTCAGCAAGTACAGCTGGGGGCAGATGGGGGCATGGAAGTACCAGGGTGAGAACTGGTTCTATCCATACGATTACAATCTCGTGACGGTGTTTTACCGCAAGGATCTGTATGCAGAGCGGGGGCTAAAGGTCCCTGAAACATGGGCTCAGTTTGCAGAGAACTGCCGTGCCCTAACGGTATCTCAGGGTGGCAACATCGAGCGAGGTGGCTGCGTGCTGCCGATCGCGAGCGACAGTGCGACGAACTGGGCGAGCTTTGGCAATCTGTTCGCTGAGGGAGGCACAATCTACGATCAGAACTGGAATGTTGCGCTCGATCAAGGCGACATAGGCGATAAGACGCGGCGATTCCTCGATCTCTACGACGAGCTCTATAAGACCATGCCGCCTGGGATGAACACGGTCAGCTACGCCGAGCTGATGAGTTTGTTCGTTACGGGGAAGGTCGCGCACACGGTTTACTCTGGACGCGTCGTGGAAGCTCTAGAGGCGCGCAATCCCGAGCTGGCGGACAAGTATGGTGTTTTTGCTTCGCCCGATAGCACAGGGAAACAGAAAGCGCTTTCATATGCCTTTGATGGCTTCATCGTCTTCAAGACCAAGCAGAGCGAAGAGGCGGTAAAGTTCCTGAAATGGTTCATCGATGAGCACTATATCAACTGGCTCCATTCCGCATGGATGAACTTCCAGCCGGCGCGCCTTGATATCTACGACGATCCGCGCTGGAAGAAGCATCCCATGATCCAGAAGCACTGGGGCACGATGATGCAGCTCAAGTCCTACATCGAAGACAAGAGCATGAAGCTCTCGTCGGTCGATCTCGCAGGGCCCTCGCTGGATCTACGGCCGTGCAAGGTGTTCGAAGCGAACATCCTCCCGGAGATGCTTCAAAACAAGGTGCTCAAGGGCATGTCCTCCGCTGACAGCGTGAAGCTGGCAGCTGACCGTGTCCGCAAGCTCAGCTGAATTGAGCGGTAAAGAAACAAATCAATGAAACAGGATTGGCGCGTCATCGGGCTGTTCGTGGCCAGCGTTCTTCTGGTGGGCGCAATTGTTGGTGGGCCACTCCTGTACTCCATCAATCTTTCCTTCTACACGGCAGAATCATTCATCGCGGAGCCGAGATGGGTGGGACTGGCGAACTATTCAAATGCCCTGGGAGAGCCCGTATTCTGGAAGGCTCTCCTGAATGGATTGGTGATCTCGACGTTCGCGATTTTGCTTCAAGTCGTCCTGGGCGTCGCAATTGCGCTGGTATTGAACCGAAACTTCTTTGGGCAAGCCGTTGTTCGCGCCGTTGTCGTAATCCCCTATCTTCTTCCGACGGTCGTTGCCTGCTTGATCGCGCAGTGGATGTTCGATCCCAACTACGGTCTGGTCAAAAGCTTACTGGGTTCTCTCGGCTACAGGATGTTTGATTGGGGTGCCGATGCTACATCCGCGAAAACGATGGTCATTCTCGTCAGCGTGTGGATCTGGACGCCATTTGTAGTGACGTGTGTCCTTGCAGGCTTGCAATCGATCCCTTCGCAGCTGTACGAGGCCGCGCGCGTGGACGGAGCCAGTGAATGGAAGCAATTCTGGCACATCACGTTGCCCGGCCTGAAGGCCGTTCTGATCGTCGTTGTTCTGCTGCGTGGCATCTGGATGTTCAACAAGTTCGACGTCATCTGGCTTCTGACAAAGGGGGGGCCTTTAAACGAAACGGAGACCCTGCCGACGCTTGCCTATCGAAAGGCGTTTCTTGAGTTCAATCTCGGAAGCGGCGCCGCAGTAGCTACGATCTCGTTTCTGCTCTTGGCGGCAGTCATCCTTATCTATCTCAAGTTCTTCCCGATTGATGACGCCAAGCAGGCGCGATGATCGGCGCGGCATGATGCGCGTGCGCATCCATTGAGTGGGAGCAGGTACTCCAATGAGCAAAGCCAGCGCATCGGCGCACGGTCTCGAAACTCCAGAAGCTTCTGTCGCGACCATATCGCGAGAGGAGACGCGATCGACGATGTACGCGAGGCTGGGCCACTACCTGCCGAAGGTCGGGCTTTATGTGTCGGTCCTAACGGTGGCCGCGTACTCATTCTTTCCGATCTATTGGATGATTGTTTCGAGCCTCCGGCCGGGGAAAAGGCTGTTTCTTGATACGACGCTCGTGTTCTGGCCTCCAGATCTGGAGGCCTACAGGTCGTTGCTGAGCCTTACCGACTATCTTGCGAACTTCACCAACAGCCTCCTGATTGCCGCTGCGACGGTTGTCATCGCAACGATTGTCTCTGCGTTCATTGCCTACGGGGCAACCAGGCTGCGCTTTCGAGGCAAAACTACGCTGGTGGCCTCCATGCTGTTCGCCTACATGTTCCCGCCCCTAATGCTGGCCATTCCAATGTCGGCGCTGTTCAGGTCCTTGGGTATGACCGATAGCCTTATGGGGCTTCTCATCGCGCATCTAGCGATCTCGATGCCTCTCGCCGTCTGGCTGCTTTGGGGCTTCTTCAAATCGATGCCCTTTGATCTTGAGGAGGCCGCCATGGTGGACGGTTGCTCGCAGTTCGGCGCATTCATCAAAGTGGTGCTGCCGCTTGCGGCACCGGGGCTGATTACTGCGGGGATCTTCGCTTTTCTTCTTTCCTGGGCCGACTATGTGTTCGCGCTTGTGCTCATCATGAGCGATCAGAACAAGACACTGCCCGTGGGGTTGGCCTCTATGCTTGGTGCGCAGGACCTGCGATGGGGGGAGCTGCTGGCCGGCGCGACGCTCATCACCGTACCGTTGTTCCTGATGTTCGTATTCTGCTACCGATACTTCGTTGCGGGTTTGGCTGCAGGCGCCGTGAAGGGCTAAAGAGAGACCTTCGGCGTTGCGCCGGGGCCTCGTCTCTTGCTGCGCGTTCGAGCGCGGTGCTCAAGTTCAGTCGTTCTTGGAATTCGGCTCGCCGAGCAATGCTTGCCACGCCTCGACTGTTCTCGACAGATGCTCGTCCATCTTCTGCTCGGCCTGCCCGACCCGGCGGCTTTCGATGGCGGCGACAATCTTGAGATGCTCTTCGTATGACTGGCGGCCCCGCCCTTGATCCTGGAAATAAACGCGGCGTCTCTGGCGGGACATCTCATAGAAGGATTTTACCACTCGTAGAAGGATGTCGTTCTTGGTGGCCGCGAACACAGCCAGGTGAAACTCCTCGTCTTCCTTGGCAATGGAGCGCTTCTTACTGATTTGCTTTGCCGTGCGATTCAGGATGTCCTCAAGGTGACGTAGATCATCGGGCGTACGGCGCACGCAGGCCAGCCGGACGGCCTGCACTTCCAGAATGCGGCGAACCTCGAAAACGTTCGCTATTTCCTGCCTCGTGAAAGAAAGTCCCGATTCCGCATGAAGAACGAGCGCTTCGATGCTGCTTTCCTCGGAGTGGCGCAGATAGATACCCGAGTTGGGCCGCCGCTCAATGACGCGCATCGCTTCTAGTGTGGCCAGGGCCTCGCGCACGGCGCCACGACTAGTCGAGAACCGGTCCGCGAAGTCGCGCTCCGAAGGCAGGCGCTCCGAGGGCTGATATCGCCGCTCTCGAATAAACGAGAGTATCTTCGACACGGCGTTCGACGAGGCATCAGACTTTTCTTTGTGTTCTATCGGCATGCGGAGATTTCTGCCCTTTAGATTTCGATCCACTTAGCGCGGCGCATCGGCTGACGGCCCCTAGCGCTTGGCGCAAGCGGCCCGAGATAGAGCCATCGCTTCACACGTTACGCTTGGTGATCCTTTGGGATGTGGTACACCAAATTGGTAGGGCCTATCCAGTCTGTCTTCATGAGCCGACGGTGTAACCGCTTGGGCAGGGGCGGCTCAGGTTAGCAGCTTATATGTGGGGGGGCGAGCCAGTCGCATGAAGCAAGATGTGGATCTGTTTGTCATTGGCGGGGGCTCAGCTGGTGTGCGGGCTGCTCGAACTGCGGCAGAACTGGGAGCTTCGGTCATGTTGGCTGAAGAGAGCAGAGTCGGAGGGACATGCGTTATTCGCGGATGTGTGCCGAAGAAGCTAATGATGTACGCTTCCCAGGTCGGCGCGGACGTAGAAGCTGCCGAGGGATTCGGCTGGACGATTCCCTCGCGCTCCTTTGACTGGCGAAAGCTAAAGAACAACCGCGACCGAGAGGTTGCGCGCCTTGAGGCGGCGTACGCTGCAGGACTTCGGAGCGCGGGCGTTGCAGTAGTTCATGCCAGAGCCGAGTTACTCTGCGCTGGCGTCATGCGGTTGTCTACAGGTGCTACGGTTCACGCCAAGCACACAATCATTGCGACCGGAGGATTGCCGGCTTATGGAGCCGGCATAGAGGGTCTCGAGCACGTCATTTCGTCAGATGGGGTGTTCAATCTAAACGATCTTCCCTCAAGCATCGTGATATTTGGAGGTGGGTACATCGGCGTTGAGTTAGCGAGTATTTTTGCGGGATTGGGTTCGCGCGTGACGGTCGTCCACCGCGGAGCCGGCATACTTCGCGACTTCGACGATGAAATCGGACTGCACGTGCTCACTGAGATGGAAGCTCAGGGCATAACGTTCGTAGCGAACACAACCGTCGACAAAGTGACGAAAAGTGAAGGGCGTCTTGAAGTGCACTTGTCGAACGCTTCCAGCCGCACCTGTGATCAGGTGCTTTTTGCGCTCGGTAGAAAGCCCAATGTGGTTGGTCTGGGCTTAGAACGGGTTGGGGTAAAGTTGGATCCGACGACAGGCGGGATACTTGTCGATGAGCACTCGCAGACAACCGTGCCCAATACTTTTGCAGTAGGAGACGTGACAAACCGTTTCACCCTCACGCCGGTCGCCATTCGCGAAGGCCAAGCCGTCGCGGAGCGAATTTTCGGAAGTGGCCGTGATGTGCTGGACTACTCCGCAATACCGACGGCAGTGTTCAGTCAGCCCCAGGTGGGTTCGGTCGGGCTGACCGAATCCGAGGCGCAAGAAATCCACGGTGACGTGCGGGTGTACAGCACCAAGTTTCGCCCAATGAAGGGTGCGCTATCGGGAAGCCACAGCCGTATTTTTATGAAGCTCATTGTCCATGCTTTAAGCGACCGCATTCTTGGTTGCCACATTGTATCGCCGGAAGCGGCGGAGCTTACGCAGATTGTGGCGGTCTGCATAAAAATGAAGGCGACAAAATCCGATCTTGATTCTGTATTTCCGCTGCACCCCACAGCTGCCGAAGAACTCGTGACCATGCGCAGGCCGGCGAGGGTGCACGCGAGCGGCTGAAGTCAGGCCTGTTGTGCGCAAGCCCCGTAGCCTTTGCAGGGTGATCTTGACATGCTATCCTAAGATGGTAGGACCAAATTGGATGGTCCAACACGAATTGCTTGGCGAAACCTAGAGTGGGCCGTTGTGAGCGCGGGAGATCGCTTGTGCAGCCCAATCTATTGTCGAATCTGCCACCTAGAATTCATTTGATTCTCGATGAGGGTGCGAGAGAGGGGCGCGAGCGACCGGCATTCACCGATGAGGCCGGCGCCATCTGGTCGTATGGTCAACTGATCCGCGCAGTGGATCTGGCTGCGACGGAACTCCGTGCCCTGGGGGTCCTCCCCGGGGACCGGGTGATGCTCGTTTGCGAGAATTCAATCGCGGCAATCACGTTGATGTACGCGATCAGTCGCCTGGATGCCTGGGCCGTGATGACAAATGCGCGTCAGAGCGCGAGCGAACTGGCCCTGATCGAAGAGGATTGTCAGCCGAGGTGCGTCCTCTACACGCACGCCACATCTCCGGATGCGGAGACCCATGCGGCCCGGCGCGGTGCTCATCTCAAGGAGTTCGCAAACATTGGCCTAGTCAAGGTCGCCTTTCCAGATGATGAGAGTTACGCCGAGGATGTTCATGAAGATCCTGCTCGGCAGGTCGCCATTCTCATCTACACAACTGGAACGACCGGACGTCCAAAGGGCGTGATGCTTAGTCATCGCAATCTTGCGTTCGTTGCCGCGCGCGGCAAACGAACAAAGACGATTCATGCTGATGATGTCACTCTCTGCCTGATGCCGATCTCGCACTCCTACGGCTTGACAATCATGCAGGGTGTTCTGTTCGCAGGCGGCCATCTGCGGATCATGCCGCGCTTCTCACTTCCAGTGGTCATCGATGCGATCCGCGGCGGTCATATAACGCTGTTCATGGCCGTTCCTGCTCTGCTGGCGCGTTTGGTAGATCATGCCCAACGCACGGGGATCGCGCTTACTCCTAACCGGCTGCGATACGCCTATACTGGAACTGCACCTTTGGATTTATCGCTGCGACAGAGCATCGAGGAGAGGCTGGGGGTCGTCCTTCACAACGGCTATGGATTGACTGAGACATCACCGACGATCAGCCGCACGATCTACGCGAAAGGGAGCGGAGAAGTAGATATCGGTCCGCCAATTCCGGGAGTTGAAGTGCGCATCGTTGACCAGGACGGTCGCATCGTCCTCGACGATACGCCAGGCGAACTGCATGTTCGGGGGCCGAATGTCATGATCGGTTACTATCGTCAGCCGGAACTGACAACGGCGATCATCGACGCAGACGGGTTCTTAAATACTGGCGATATCGTAAGTCGCAGAAGCACCGGAGAGCTGGTGGTGCAGGGTCGCTCGAAGGAGCTGATCATACGATCCGGCTTCAATGTTTATCCGCCAGAGATTGAGGGCGTACTGAATGCACACGTTTCCGTTCTGAACTCCGCTGTCGTTGGACGGCGTGTTGAGGGAAATGAGGAGATCATTGCATTCGTGGAGCCAGCACCCGGCATCGCGATCGATGTCCACGAGTTGCTCGCGTATCTGGAGGCGCGTCTCGCCAGATACAAGAAGCCACAGCAGATTATCGTTCTTCCTCATCTTCCTGTAGCGCCGAACGGAAAGATCCTCAAAGGCGAACTGAAGCGGCAGGCGGAGCTGCCGCGATCTATGGGCGATGATCGCGTCACGGAAGGACAATGAAAGGAAAACATTTGACCTGAGGATGCTGCATATGTAGTCATACCAAATTGGTTAGTCCAAATACGGACAGCCAAGGCGAGAGAGCGGAGTTCCGTTCGGCTCTCCTGAATCAAAATAACGACAGGGAGGGTTAGCCATGCTCAATTCTCGGCTTCCGCGTTCGCGTGTTGCCGCGCAAGGGTGCGGTTCTGGATTGCGACGAGTTCCCCATGTGTACCGAACGTCGATGGGAGTGTTTGACGGTTTGCGGCGCGTCGTGACTGCGATTGTGATCGCAGTAATGGCCAGCGCGCACCTGTTCGCGACGCCCGCAGTGGCTCAGGAGGCCTATCCCACCAAGGTAGTGACGATGGTGGTGCCGTTTGCTGCTGGCGGCCCCACCGACGTGATTGGGCGACTAATCGCAAGCCACATGTCGAAGACCCTTGGCCAGCAAGTCATCGTTGAGAACGTCGGCGGAGCGGGCGGAACAATCGGTATGACCAGGGTCGCGCAGTCAAAGCCCGACGGTTACGTAATCGGTCTTGGCAGTATGGGCACGCAGGCCGCATCGACCGCACTTTATCCCGGCCTCAAGTATCATCCGGCCACGAGTTTCGATCAGATCGGCGTAGTCAACTATGTTCCGTTTCTCATTGTTGCCAAGACTGAAACGCCTGCGGCGACCCTCGGCGAATTCATAAGCCACGTTAAAGCGAACCCGGGCAAGATCAGCCATGGTCACGCTGGCGTAGGTTCGGCAACGCATGCAGCCACGGTTGCCTTCAACGCTCTGTTCGAGCTCAAGCCCAACCTCGTAGCCTATCGAGGAACCGCGCCAGCGCTCAACGACCTGGTCGGCGGTCAGATCGATTACATGACCGACCAGGCGATTAACGTAATCTCACAGATCTCGTCAGGCACAATAAAAGCATACGCTGTCGCGGCACCTGAGCGGCTTGTCAGTCTTCCGAACGTGCCGACGACAAAAGAGGCCGGCGTCGACTTCATATTCAGCAATTGGAGCGCCTTGGTCGCACCCAAAGGACTGCCAGAGGCAGTCCGCGCCAAGCTCGTGGCCTCCCTCGACAAAGCGCTCGCCGATCCTCTCACGGCAAAGCGGTATGTCGACCTCGGTAGCACAGTCCCTGATCTAGATGCGCGCGGACCGGACGCTTTGCAGAAGTTCGTCGAAAGCGAGATCGCGCGGATCGCCCCCGTGCTCAAGGCTGCCGGCGCTACGCTGAAGTGAAGCATCGCCCCAACCTCACAGAGCGGGATGCAAACTGGTCACAGCAAACTGGATTAGGCCGGTCGTTGACACGCGCGTTCTGACCGGCCTGACCGACACCAATTCTGTGCCGCGAGCTTCGTCGTCCTCAATGGCTTCATTCTAAGCACGCGAGGGGTGGCTTGCCGGCGCCTGTCATGTCCGCAGGAGGAGCAAGTTCAGCATGGCAACCGCGCGTCCCGCCCACAAGGGGTACGACGACAGAGCACGGTGTACGCTCCTCAGTAGAGAGGTTCTCGCGGGCGTGTTTCTGATTGGCTCTGCGGCAGTCGGCTACTACGCGGCATTCCCGTTGGATGCGGGCTCTATGTCGGGCGTGGGCTCTGGCCTTCTGCCCAAGGTGATCGCCGTGCTGCTTGGGGCGTTTGGTGTGTACCTCGTAATCGCCGGCCTCGTTGGCACGTACGAGCGCGTCGAAGGCTTCTCCCTGCGTGGCACAATTTTCGTTCTCGGCGCCATCATGGCCTTTGCCGCCACAGTTCGCCCATTCGGTCTTCTGGTTGCAGGTCCCCTGGCGATGCTTCTCTCGTCCATGGCCGACCCGGATACACGCCCGATCGAGATCATCGTTTTCACGGCGTGCATGACTGTAGCCTGCTATCTGCTCTTCAAGGTCGTCCTGAACCTGCCGATTCCCGTTCTGCCGCCTCTGTTCGGATACTGAGGCGCGCAACATGTGGGATCTCATTTCCAATCTTCAGCTCGGCCTCAGCGTTGCTGGCTCGCTCAAGAACGCAGGACTTTGCTTTCTCGGCTGCCTGATCGGCACGCTCATCGGTGTGCTCCCCGGCGTCGGGCCGATCGCGACCATCGCGATGCTGCTTCCGCTCACATTCGGGCTCGACCCCGTTGGTGCGCTCATCATGCTGGCCGGCATCTACTATGGCGCCCAGTACGGCGGCTCCACCACGGCGATCCTCGTCAATATTCCGGGTGAAGCAACCGCCGTCGTCACCGTCCTCGATGGCCATCAGATGGCCAAGCAGGGCCGCGCGGGCATCGCCCTCGGAATCGCGGCCATCGGCTCGTTCATTGCCGGCTCGATCGCGACGGTCATCATCGCCGCCGCGGCCAAGCCGCTCACCGCGCTCGCTCTGCTGTTCGGCCCGGCCGACTATTTCGCGCTGATGGTGCTCGGCCTGATGTTCGCCGTCGTGCTTGCGCGCGGGTCGGTGCCGAAGGCGATCGCGATGATCCTTTTCGGCATCCTGCTCTCGACCGTCGGCACCGACATCGAGACCGGCGAGGAACGACTGACCTTCGGCTGGATGGAGATCGCTGACGGTATAGACTTCGCGGTCATCGCCATGGGCATGTTCGGGTTCGCGGAGATCCTGCGCAACCTCGAGCACAAGGAAGCCCGCGCCGTCGTCAGCAGCAAGATTGGCCGTCTCCTGCCGGACATGGCGGACTTCAAGACATCGCTAGCCCCGATCCTGCGCGGCACGGGGATCGGCTCGCTGCTCGGCTTCCTGCCCGGCAATGGCGCGGTGCTCGGTCCATTTGCCTCCTACTCCATCGAGAAGAAGGTGGCCAAGGATCCATCGCGGTTCGGCCAAGGCGCGATCGAGGGCGTCGCGGGCCCGGAGGCCGCCAACAATGCCGGCGCCCAGACGGCCTTCATTCCGCTGCTGACGCTCGGCATCCCGCCCAACGCCGTGATGGCGCTGATGATCGGCGCGATGACCATCCACGGCATCGTGCCAGGCCCGCAGATCATCACGAAGCAGCCCGAACTCTTCTGGGGCATGATCGCCTCGATGTGGATCGGCAATCTCATGCTTCTCATCATCAATCTGCCGCTGATCGGCATATGGGTAAAGTTGCTGCGCGTGCCCTACAGGCTGATGTTCCCCGCGATCATCATCTTCTGCTGCATCGGCATCTACTCGATCAACAACTCGCCGACCGAGGTCGTCCTGACGGCCGCGTTCGCGCTCTTCGGATATCTGCTGATCAAGCTCGGTTTCGAGGCGGCGCCGCTGCTTCTCGGCTTCGTTCTCGGCAGGCTGATGGAAGAGAAGCTCCGTCAGGCCATGGTCATCTCGCGCGGCAGCCTATGGACATTCCTGGAGCGTCCGGTATCGCTGGTATTGCTGACGCTCGCCCTGCTTGTCTTGATCGCCTCGTTGTTGCCTGCGATCCGCAAGAGCCGAGAAACTGTATTCGCCGAGTGAGCGCTCGACATGACCATAGCGACAGTTAGAATTGGCGCTGGCGCAATAACGCTTGATTAGCGCCCGCTAAAGAGGCGGCGAAAGCCAGCCTGATCCCCCACGGTTGAAGTCTCCGCTGCAGTGCCGTGCCGGGCGGCGTCAGTCTCTGACGCTGCCCGTGCTGAGGCAAATCCACGACTGCTGCAGGATATGTCCGTTAATTGTCAGAGGCCGCAATAGAGCATCTTGACAACGGATGGCTCCGTGAGTGTATTGGTATTACCAAATTGGATGTGCCACATTGGCTCATCGGAGGTTATGTCCGACTTTGGGTTCAGGCAAACGATGGCCACCCCAAGGGGGCGGCATTTAGCGAGGAGGAAACCGTGAGTACAGCAGCATCCGCAGGGCAGCGCAGAAAGTTCTGGAGTTGGGGATATGAAGGACAGGACATTCCCGAGTCCGACGTGAAGTCCATGCACGAACGCGTCGCAAAGCGTCTCAACATGACTGACTTCACGATCCTGAAAGATCCCACTCTCGACGAAATCGAGATCAGGGCGCCGCGTATCAAGCCTCCGGCCAGCCTTTCGGCGTTCTGCACCACCGAGAAGTGGGATCGCGTCGCGCACACCTACGGCAAGAGCTTTCGCGACCTCGCGATGATCTACAAGCGGAAGTATCCCAATCCACCGGACATAGTCGCCTACCCGCGCAACGAACAGGAGATCTCCGCCGTCCTCGATTGGTGCGGGACCAATGGCTATGCGGCAGTGCCGTTTGGAGGTGGATCGAGCGTTACGGGCGGTATCAATCCACCGACAGACGATCACTACAAGGGTGTGGTGACGATCGATCTCGAGCACCTCAACCAGGTTCTGGAGGTGGATCCGGTCTCGCGCGCTGCGCGAATTCAGGCCGGAACGTTTGGGCCATCGCTCGAAAACCAGCTCAAGCCGCACGGCTTCACATTGCGGCACATCCCGCAATCGTGGGAGTTTTCGACACTCGGCGGCTGGATCGCCACGCGCTCATCCGGTCACTATGCGACGCATCTCACTCATATCGACGATATGGTTGAAAGCCTTCGCGTCGTTACGCCGACGGGCACGATCGAGAACCGCCGTCTGCCCGGCTCCGGCGCCGGTCCTAACCCCGATCGAGGGTTCATAGGTTCCGAAGGTACACTCGGCATCATCACCGAAGCCTGGATGCGTCTCCAAGGCCGCGTGAAGTTCCGGGCGAATGCAGCCGTCTCGTTCAAGTCCTTCTACGAAGGGGCGCGGGCAGTCCGCCAGATCACTCAGGCGGGCCTTTACCCCGCGAACTGCCGCTATCTCGACGAGAAGGACGCCTTCTTTTACGGCGCAGGCGATGGTTCGGAGTCAATGCTGCTCATCGGCTACGAGTCGGCGGATCATCCGGTCGATGCGTGGCTCGAGCGCTCGCTCGAGATTTGCCGCGACTTCAATGGCACGGTCAAGCAGCAGGCCGGCAACGGTGACGCCGCACTGGAAACGAGCCGATCGGGACAGCAGGGCAGCTGGCGCAATCAGTTTCGCTATCTGCCCTATCTGATGCACGTTCGCGCTGCCATGGGCATCGTAAGCTTCACGTTCGAGACGGCATACACCTGGGACAAGTTCGAGGCGCTCGATACCGAGGTCATGAGGCGGGTGGCCGAGGCCGAGAAGCGCATTTGTGGTGGGGGCATCGTCTGCCGACGCTTCTCGTTCCTCTATCCCGACGGACCTGCGCCCTACTACTCGATCATGGCGCCCTCCAACCACGAGAAGAACATCGAGCACTACCAGGCACTGTCGAATGTCGCATCGGATGCGCTGCTGGAGCTCGGCGCCACGATCACGCATCACCATGCCGTGGGCCGCAGTTTCCGTCCCTGGTACGACAAGGAAGCTGATCCTGGCTTCATCAGAATGATGAAGGCAGCGAAGAGGGAGCTGGATCCCAACTGGGTTCTCAATCCGGGCATCCTTTTCGACAGGACGTAAGCCTCGAGCGTTCCGACAAGCCCTTCGGCGGTTTCTCAGTGGTGACAGCAATGATCGATCTTTACTTCTGGACGACACCGAACGGGTACAAGGTGACGATAATGCTGGCCGAACTCGGCCTGCATTATCGCGTCATCCCGGTTGACATCACTGCAGGTGATCAATTCAAGCCCGAGTTCTTGAAGATAAGTCCAAACAACAAGATTCCTGCGATCGTGGATCACGACGGGCCGGAGGGGCAGTCGCTCGCGGTGTTCGAGTCGGGAGCGATACTCCAATACCTGGCCGAGAAGACGGGACGTTTTCTGCCGACCGAGCCGAGGACGCGCGTTGAAGTGCTACAATGGCTGATGTTCCAAATGGGTGGCGTCGGTCCCATGCTCGGGCAGGCGCATCATTTCCGTCGCTATGCACCAGAGCAGATAGCCTATGCGGTGGAGCGGTATACGAAGGAGGCCGCAAGGCTTTACGGCGTCATTGATCGCCGCTTGGCTGACAATGAGTACCTTGCGGGCGAGTACTCGATTGCTGACATCGCGACCTTCCCATGGATTCGCCCCTATCGCTGGCAGGGACAGGAGCTCGCCGACTATCCCAATCTGAGACGCTGGTTCGATGTCATCAAAGAGCGCCCCGCAGTGAAGGAGGGGCTCGCCGTCATGGCCGAGACCAAGAAATGGGAAGCCAAGCCGGGTACCGAGGCGTGGAAGAACATGTTCTCCAACAAAGCCTGATTGTCGAGCCCATGTGGTTTGGCCATCCGCAGTTGCGCTCTGAACTGGCTTGTGCGCTGGCCTGATCGCCTTCTGCTGGCGCATCTTAGTGCAGTGGTCGAGGATTGCTGATGTCCAGGCTTGAATTTGCCCCCCCTGATCTGAAGGTCTTGGCGCGACGCGAGGAGGTGATTTCCCGTCTCGTAGCGATGATCGGACCTCGCAGAACCGTGTCCTCGCCAAGTGAACTCATTGCCTATGAAACCGACGCGCTGACCGCATATCGGCGTATTCCGCTTGCTGTCGTGCTCCCAGAGAGCACTGAAGAAGTGAGCGCCATCCTCTCGTTCTGCAACAGCAACAGCGTCAAAGTCATTCCGCGTGGAGCGGGAACATCACTCGCAGGTGGTGCAATTCCGCGCGAGGATGCGATCGTCATCAGCCTCGCGCGAATGAACCGCATTCTCGACGTCAATTACGCCGACCGGACGATCCGCGTCGAGGCAGGAACCACGAACCTGAACGTCACTAACGCGGTATCGCCGCGCGGTTTCTTCTATGCGCCGGATCCGTCATCTCAGCTTGCCTGTACCATTGGCGGGAACATTGCCAACAACTCCGGCGGCGCGCATTGCCTGAAGTACGGCGTGACGACGAACAATCTTCTCGGTGTCAGGATGGTGCTGATCGATGGAACGGTGCTGGACATTGGCGGCGATCATCTCGATTGCGGGGGCCTTGATCTCTTGGGCCTGGTAGCAGGATCAGAGGGACAGCTCGGGATCGTCACCGAGGCGACGTTGCGCATTCTGGCGAGCGCAGAGGGATCCCGGCCCGTACTGTTTGGCTTCGGCTCAGCCGAGGAAGCCGGCCAGACCGTATCGGGCATAATCGCTGCGGGCATCATCCCCGTCGCCATCGAATATATGGACAAGCTTGCGATTGAGATCTGTGAAAGCTTTGCCAAGGCGGGCTACCCGCTCGATGTCGAGGCTCTCCTCATCATCGAAGTGGAGGGAAGCAACGATGATATGGATGAGATGCTGTCGCGCATTCGCAATATCGCGGAGCATTGCGGAGTAAAAGTTGTCCGCGAGAGCCAGTCGGCCATGGAGAGCGCAGCAATATGGAAGGGGCGAAAGTCTGCTTTTGGCGCGACAGGACGTGTGGCGGACTACATCTGCATGGATGGCACGGTCCCGCTTGGGCAACTCGGGAATGTCCTCCAACGCACCGAAGAAATCGTTTCGAGGCATGGGCTCAGGGTTGCGAATGTGTTTCATGCCGGCGACGGCAACATGCATCCTCTCATCCTCTACAATGCAAATGATCCTTTGGAGGCCGACAAGGCTGAACAAGCGGGCAATGACATCTTGCGAGTGTGCGTAGAGGCAGGCGGATGCCTCACCGGCGAGCATGGCGTTGGCATTGAGAAGCGGGATCTTATGCGCTTCCAGTTCAGCGAAGCTGAGCTGGGTCAGCAGATGCGTGTGCGTGCGGCGTTTGATCCGAACTGGCTGCTCAATCCTGACAAGGTGTTTCCGCTCGACGGGCGCCCAATGCCTCCGGCTGGGGAATGAGGGCGGATGGCGGCGTTTCTCCAACCGCGGGATGAGCGAGAGCTATCGGCGGCAATCGTCGAGGCTGGCAGAGCAAACACGTCCCTGCTGGTCGAAGGAGGAGCCAGCAAATCCTCAATTGGGCGTCCGGTTTCTGACGGCGCTACAATACTTTCGACGAGAGCACTTGGTGGCCTGGTCTTCTACGAGCCGGCAGAGTTGGTTTTCCGTGCGAGAGCAGGCACGCGGATAGCCGACATCGTTGACGCGCTCGACCAATGTAATCAGATGCTCCCATTCGAGCCGATGGACTATGGCCAAGTCCTGGGCAATGAACGCAACGCGACGATTGGCGGGATTGCCGCCACCAACACCTCGGGGCCTCGGCGTATTGCCTCAGGAGCCTGCCGCGACGCCTTGATCGGAATCAGGATGGTGAATGGCCTGGGCGAGAGCATCGCATCGGGCGGTCGCGTCATGAAGAATGTCACGGGGCTGGACCTCGTGAAGTTGGTGTGCGGCGCTTGGGGTACACTTGGCGCTATCAGCGAAGTCACGTTTCGCGTAGTGCCCAAGCCCGAATGTTCGTTGTCGCTCATCCTGCATGGATTGTCGGATGCGGAGGCCGTGACGGCGTTGGCAGACGCATTGGGTTCACCGTTCTCGGTGTCGGGAGCGGCTCACATCCCAAACGGTTTGCGGTCGCGATCGGCAACGATTGTTCGCCTCGAAGGGTTCGCGAGTTCCGTGCGGTATCGTGCTGCCGCGCTTACGGGGCTCTGGAAAGCTCATGGAGCAGCCGACATCGTTGGTCAGAATGAGTCGGAGAAGATCTGGCGCTCAATGCGAGATGCGACCTACCTACGCGCTGTTGAGAATGAGGCGGTCTGGAAGCTCTCGGTAGCGCCATCAAAAGCTCCAGCGTTGGTCGCCGAGATTCAGCAGGCGGCCATGGTGCGCCACTTTTACGATTGGGGGGGCGGCTTGGTCTGGCTCGCGATAGAGGCCAACGAAAATGCTGGCAAGGATGCCGTGAGAGCCGCTCTGCGCCGTGCGGGCGGGCAGGCAACGCTGGTGAAGGCACCGCGCGATGTCCGTGAACATATCGCGGTCCATGAGCCGTTGCCGGCTGCGATGCACCGGCTGGTGGCGGGCATAAAGGCTGCCTTTGATCCCCGCGGGATACTGAACCCTGGTCGCATGTACGCGAGCATCTAGGACTGGGATAGCCCGCCGTGCAGACGAATTTCTCGATAGCAGCGCTGGCCAAGCCGCCCATGAGCGAGTCGGAGAGTATCCTCCGGGCGTGCGTCCATTGCGGGTTCTGCACTGCGACCTGCCCGACCTATCTCCTCCTCGGCGACGAACTCGATAGTCCGCGTGGGCGCATTTATCTGATCAAGGACATGCTCGAGAACGAGCGCGTGCCAAGCGCGCCGGTAGTTGCGCATATCGATCACTGCCTTTCATGCAACTCGTGCATGACCACCTGCCCGTCTGGCGTCGACTATATGCACTTGATCGATCATGCTCGATCATACATCGAGCAGACGCACCAGCGCCCAATGCTCGACCGTGCCACCCGGCGTGCACTGGCATCGATACTTACTAGCCCTCGTAGGCTTAGGGCATCGCTTCTTGCGGCGTCATTGGCTCGACCGTTTAAGCGTCTTATCGCCAGGCTCCCCGGCGGCAAGCGCCTGGAGGCAATGCTCGCTCTCTCCGCGGTTCGCAGACCGCCCTCAAGCAGCCCCCGAAGCGGAACCTTTGCCGCTCATGGCGTGCGTCGTGGGCGGGTGGCGCTGCTGTCAGGTTGCGCTCAAAGCGTATTGGGCGCCCATATCAATGAAGCCGCCATCCGCCTTCTAACGCGTCACGGTGTCGAGGTGGTGGTTCCACAGGATGAGGCCTGTTGTGGCGCGCTGGTGCAACACCTTGGGCAGGAGGAGAGGGCGTTGGCTGCTGCGCGCCACAACGTCGATGTTTGGATGCGCGAGAATGAAGCCGATGGCCTCGACGCAATCGTCATCACGACATCAGGCTGCGGTACGACGATCAAGGACTATGGCCATATGCTGCGGATGGATGCGGCATATGCGAACAAGGCGGCGCGTGTTGCGGGTCTTGCAAAGGATGTCAGCGAGTATCTCGATGAGCTTGGCATCTTGCCCGCAGTGCGCGAGACTGGTCAGCGCGTCGCCTATCACTCTGCCTGCTCCATGCAGCATGGGCAGAAGTTGAGGGATCAGCCGCGGCGCCTACTCCGCAGTCTTGGCTTCCTGGTACAGGATGTCCCCGAGGGGCACATCTGCTGCGGTTCGGCTGGGGTGTACAATGTACTGCAGCCTGAAATTGCGCAGCGTCTGCGCGACCGCAAGATTGAGAACATCGAGAAAGTAAAGCCCTGGGCCATCGTGGCTGGGAACCTCGGATGCATTACCCAGATCAGCTCAGGGACGGCGATGCCGATGGTTCATTTGGTCGAGCTTATCGATTGGGCAACAGGCGGACCGTTGCCGGCGGCTTTGGAAGGTAGGCAGTGGACCGTCGGAGTGGAGGCGGCCGTTTGACGGCCTGAGATGCCTGGATACGCTGCAAGAAAACACTAGGTTGACATCCCATGCCTCGCCTCCAGCAAGGCCGCAGCGTTAAGCATCGACGTAGTCTGCAGATCCCCACACTATGCGGTAGGCACGGCTAGCCGCTCTTGATGATGTCAGCGGCTTTCTCCGCCATCGCCATAATCGGCAAGTTCGTGTTGCCACTGATCAATGTCGGCATAACCGACCCGTCAATGACGCGAAGATTGCTCACGCCTCGCACCTTCAACTGGGCATCGACGACCGAGGCGCCGTCTTCCCCCATGCGGCATGTGCCGATCGGATGGTAGATGGTTTCGGCGTAGTCTCGGATCCACTGGGCGCGGCTGTTTGCATCACCAAAGGCCGCGCTGTCGATGGGACGCTTGATGAGCTTCTTCAACGGAGACTGCTGTACCATCTCGCACATCTGGCTTACGCCCGTTTGCAGGCTGGTGAAGTCAGATGCTTCCGATAGGAACTTCGGATCGATTCGAGGGCTGTCGGCGGGATTGGTCGATCTCAATCTCAGAACACCGCGGCTCTTCGGACGAAGCTGGCAGACGCGAACTGCAAAGCCATGCGAGACGCGTTCGTTCGGTGGCGGATTTCTTAGGGCAAGCGCTAAGTGTGCTTGCCATTCGGGAAGCGTCGATCCTGCGTCCGATCCCCAAAATGCTCCTGCCTCGACACCCTGCGAGGTGGCGGGGCCGTTGCCGCCCAAGAGATACTGTGCGCCAGCCAAGCCGCCCTTGATAATTCCGAGATAGGGAGTCAGCGTAACGGGTTTGGAGGCCTCGAAGCGCAAGGCGCAGTCGAGATGGTCCTGAAGGTTGTCGCCCACACCTTTCGCATCGATGATGGGATTGATCCCCATATCCTTGAGGTGATCGGCCGGCCCTATCCCCGACAGCATTAAGATTTGGGGTGATCCGATAGCCCCGGCAGTGATCAGAACTTCCCGCTCGGCAACTATCGTCGTCTCGCGCCCGTGTCGCTCTATGACAACCCCGCTAACGCGCGTTCCGCTCATGGCTAAGCGACGTACGGTACTGTTGGTGACGACTGTTAAATTGCTGCGCCCCTTGGCGAGGTCCAGGAACTTGAAGCCGCCCGAGCGCTTGCCATCGGCAATCGTGAGCTCGTAGAAGCCCGCGCCGATCTGCGAGGGACCGTTGAAGCCGTTATTCTCGGGCAGCCCGGATAGTTTGGCGCTTTCAATGAAAGCCTGCGAGATCTCGTGCCTTTGCGTTCCGTAGGACAATCGGATGGGGCCAGAAAATCCACGGTTCTGATCGCGATCGTCTGTGACGAGCGTGGCGTCCTCAATCTTGCGCAGGTAAGGCATAAGCGAGCGGGCACTCCAGGATGGGAGACCTGCCGCAGCCCATGCGTCGTAGTCCCACGGATTGCCACGGATAGCGATCATCGAATTGATGGACGACGATCCGCCTACAACGCGTCCTCGCGGGATGTAGATTTTGCGATTGCTGAGCTGTAATTGAGGTTCCGTCCAGAATTGCCAATTGTACTTCGAGCTCTTGTAGAGAATTCGAATGCCTGCCGGCATGTGCACGAACACCGACGATGCCGACGCACCAGCTTCGATGAGCAAGACTTTGACCGCCGGATCCTCGGATAGGCGCGCAGCCAGCACGCAGCCAGCAGACCCCGCTCCAGCGATTATGAAGTCGTAAGCAGTGTGCTTCATTTCAATCCTTCAAGCACTACGATACGATGGAGATCGAGTTTGTCTATGAGACGCGGCCGCAGTTTTGCCGAGCGTGGTGCGGTTCGATCCAGAGCGCTTCTCATTTTTGAGATCATGGATCAACCAAATTGGTAGGTCCAATTATATCTCCTGCGAGGGTGTGTCAATCGGCAAATTGAGGGCGATCGCTTCTGCGGTTCAGGCGGAAGCATTGAACGGCTGCGGGCGAGCAGCAGGCCGTTGGTGTACGTTAAGGTGGATCTCAAGTGGGCCGCGGCTTTCTGCATCTCAAAAGACGAGATCCCGTCTGGGCAGCTCTTCCGCTCGCAGGTGTAGAACTTGCCGGGGGTGTTTAGGATGCAGGCGATTTTATGATAGCGCGCGTCGGCGTGTCGGTGACAGCCTCTGCGAGCGGCACTCTCGCCATTGCTTGCCCGGCGTGGACCTTGGCCCAGTAGCCGGGTTTTGGGACTGGCATGTGGGCCCGCTCGCAGATATTGGCCAAGCCTCTTCCCGAGACGCCAAACCGAACGGCCAGCTTCAACATGAGCACCGACCACACAGGGGCGTACAGTTCCTGACGCGTAATGATGAAACGTGGAGGTGGTGTCGCGGACTTGGGAACTTTAGTCGCGTTAGGTCCCGTTCTATCTGAATATTCGTCCCCAATGCCATTGATATTGCTTGAATTAAGCCGGCCAGTCACTCTGGAGGCCGCGTGTTCAAGTCCCGTCGCTCGCGCCATTGTTTTCAGCGACTTGATCGCAGCGTACCCTTTGAGATCATGTGATGAACCGCCGCTTTTCGATCTCAGAAGACTGGTTCCCTTGTAGGAACTCCGCCGTGAAGGCCCTGAGGTGCCCAGGAGGCTAAACTAGTTCAGGTCCATTGCGCCGTGAATTGCGCTGCAGGATCCCTTGTCTGGAAAAGCCTTGTGTCCCTACTCTTGCGCATATCGTCTTTCAACGATTCACCGCCTTTGTTCGCCGTCGGCCTGCACCGTGAGCACTCCTCTGGTCGTCCCTCATGCGCTTCATAGAGAGCGGTTCCGATATTCCCGACGACCTCATTCGTACGGTGAGTGATGGGGATGCAGTGTTCTTGTGCGGGGCCGGCGCATCTATGCGCCTCGCTGACATGCCCTCGTTCCAGACGCTGACCGATCGCATCTACGCTGAGCTCGGCGAGTCGTATGAGAATGAGCCGGCCGAGCGCATTGCCTACGAGCGCAACGAGTTCGACCGCGCACTGCGCTCCCTAGAGAAGCGAACACTGTTCCCGAAGTCGCCATCGCGTGTTCGAGCGGCAGCCGCACAAATCCTAGCAGCCAGAACGGTTGTCAACGCAGCCGACCATCTCGCTCTGCTACAGCTGTCCCGCGACCATGACGGTCGGCCGAGGCTATTAACCACCAACTTCGATACGCTCTTCGAACGCGCCGCGCGAGATGGTGGGTTCGTCGATGTGCCGAGCCACGCGGGAAAGGCTCTTCCGAGCCCCGGCAGTGTCGATGACTTCGGCATCATGCACCTGCATGGCCGACTCCCGGACTGCGAACTGTCGCTTGCCCGAACGGATCTGGTTTTGACCAGTGCTGATTTCGGTGACGCCTATCTTCGTGATGGCTGGGCGTCACGCTATGTCGAGGACCGGATGCGGCTGAACACGCTGGTGCTGGTCGGCTACAGCGCCGAGGATGCAGCTCTGCGCCTGCTCCTTGAGACATTGGACGCAAACCGGGATCGCTTCCGCGATCTCAAGGACATCTACGCGATCGACAAACGGAGAGACGAGTCTGCCTCGATATGGAAGGCCAAAGGAATCAAGCCGATCGAGTTCGCGGACTACGATGCCTTATATTCAACGCTCCACGAATGGGCGCGCTATGCGCTCAAGCCGACAGAATACGGTCGCCGCCGAGTGGAAGCCATTCTGACCGGGTCGTCCGCGCCATCCGCAAGTGAGGGAGCATGACTGGCCAAGATTCCGGAAAGAGGCGGACGCCCGTTGATGCGTCGGAGTTCGAGCGCGAGCAGCTACGTTTTCTGCTGACACGAGGTGACCTCTCAGCGACGCTCACGGAGATCAACCCTTCGATCGCGTGGCTTCCATGGCTTTCCGAGGTGAAGCTTCTTCAACCGAACACGCAACTCGCCCCCTGGATCGAGAAGAACTTCTTCGATCCGGAGAGCGTGCGTGATGTTGCCGCCAATATTCATTACTTCAACCCGGACACGGCTGAGGTCTTGGAATCCCGATTGAGCCGGAGATCCGAAACGCTGCCGCCAGTGTTAGCCCAATCCTGGCGCCTCATCGTTCAATACATGCGCGGCGCGCAAAGCGACGCGTTGATCAGTGAATGGTTTGACATAGAGCCGCGCATAAGAAAGGGGGATCACTCGCCGGAGATCATGGAGAGGCTCGCCAGGGCGCTAAGGCCAAAATTAAAAGTCAGCAGATACTTCGCGTGGCGCCAGGAGCCTGCCAAAGCGCCAAGGGCGCCCACCGACCTCATGTCCATCGAATTTGAGGTCGAGGACGGATTGGACGAGCAGGAGGTCCTCTCCGCTTGGCCAGTGGACGCCTCGGCAGAAGCTGACGAAAAGTTGCTGGAATACCTTACGATTTCAATCAATGCGGCGCTCGCGAGCGCCGTTGACGCTGGCATCGAGAGTAATCGAGGGTACAGCGCATCCGATAGCGATGTACCTTCCGTCGCAGCACACCAACAGAATGCGCATCATGGCGGTTTTCAGCCGATTGTGCGCGTCATGGCCGAGATCTGGAGCCGCTTGGCGAGCAAGGACGTAAGTCGTGCACTTCGTTTCTATGATCTCTGGCGACAAAGCGCGTTCCGTCTCGGCAGGCGTCTGGCACTCTTTGCCGCCGCCAACCCTATTGTCTCGGCCTCAGCGGTGACGAAGATCCTCGCCGAGCTCCCGCAGAGCGAATTATTTCTTACAAGCGCCTCGGTAGAGATTCACCGGCTGCTGCGTCAGCGATGGCCCGATCTAGACGCCAAGCAACGAGAGGCCATCCAGAGGCGCGTCGCTGAGGGGCCGCCCGCCGAGGCGTTTCGGGAGGGCACCAGCACCGCTCGCTTCGTGGATCGCTGTCGCTTCGATCTCCTGGGCGACCTTGAACGGGCAGGGCTCGAGCTCACTGATGCGTCCAGAGAACTGCTGATTGAGCTGAGAAAGCGTTGGCCCGAGTGGGAGCTTCGCCCTTCCGAACAGGCAGGCTTTCATGTGTGGAGTGGAGGCGCTGATTGGGTGTCCGGCGATGCGAAAGGATTGGAAAATGTCCCCGACGAACTCCTTGTTGCCGCAGCGCAGAAGGCCGCCGAGGCTGACCGTGTCGGAAACGATCCTTGGCCGGTGATCTGCGAGAATGATCCTCGTCGAGCGCGCCGCGCTCTCGAAGCTCAAGCGACCCAAGAGCTGTGGCCAGTGTCGGCTTGGACTAATTTCCTGGGGGCGACTCGCAAAATTGAGGCATCTGAGGATGCCGAGGCCATTGCCCGGCTGCTTCTTGGTATCCCTGATGCTTCACTTGTTGAGATTGCGTCGGCAGCGTCGTGGTGGCTCAGCAGCACAATCGACATTCTCGACGATGCCCTCCTCTGGGCCCTGTGGGACAAAATCGCAGCGTGCGCACCCAGAAGCGTGAACGAGGTTGAAGATGCCGGATCAGTTCACTGAGGCTCTCAATGCGCCAAGCGGGCGGCTTGCAGAAATACTTCTCAAGAAGCTGACGCGGACCGACGACGGCGGGGAGATGTCAGAGGAGATGCAGGCCAGATTCGAGAAACTCATCCGCGCCGAAGGCCAGTTTGGGGACCTGGCACGTGTGCGCCTTGCGGCAGACGTACCGTTCCTCTTTGACCGCGCGCCCAGGTGGACGACCGAGAACATCCTCCCCCTCTTCGACTGGTCTTCTCCCGACGCACGCGCCGCATGGTCGTCGCGAAAGTATTCCACGAGCATCGGCTCTCCGGAGCTCATGTCGCTCGTGAAAGAGCCGTTCCTCCAACTGTTCGGTAGGAGTGACATGGAGGAAAATGACATCGAGACGTTTGCCGATTGGCTCGTCGCGATGATGCTCGCGAACGAGTCAGGCGAGACAAACTATCCCATCAACGCCACCGAAGCGCGCGCTTCCCTGCGCCATGCCGGCGCACGAGGCATGCGTATCGTCGCCCATCGCCTCGCTCGGCAGATGGAGAAAGCCGAAGCCGATCAGAAGATCGAGCAGTGGCGGCATACCGTGGGACCGGTGTTCCAAAGCATCTGGCCGCTCGATGTCGAGCTGCAGTCCCCTTCTTTGACTTTCAAGCTTGTGCAAATCCTTCGCGCGACGGGAGCGGCCTTCCCCGAAGCGGCTGACGTGATTGTGCCATTCATTCGCCCAGAGGATCCGCGGAGACACACGAGCGTCTACTCAATTTCGAAAGCGCCAGATATCCTATACTCGTCCTCACCTGAGAGAATGCTGGATCTCCTGTCCGCGATCGTCGGCGACGTACCAGGGCGTAGCTTCTACGCCATCAACGAAACCCTGGAGCGCATCCGTGGGCACAATGCGCATCTAGCCGACACACGGAAGTTCCAGAGGCTCGGGGGCGCCGACGTCACCGCACCCTGAGCCAAAACCATCTGCGTTGCGCGAGGGCGTGAGCAGTGCCTCCTCCAGTTCATAAACGTCGACAAGGGGATCTGACCCGGGATTTGGACGGCTGAGTTGGCCTCTACTGGATGCGCTCAAGCACTTAGCGCGCGACATCAGCTGGAGCGACTGATTGCATCACGCAACAAGTTTCGCAAACGTGCGCGCATATTCCTGAGCTTCGACCGGAGACGCGAGACGTCCTCTCAACGTGCTCATATGCACTCGCGCAGGCTCACGCTTGCGCAGAATTCTTGTGGGGTAAAATGTGGGGTAGGCGCTTCGAGGGAGGTGAATATTTCAATTAATAACAGCGTCTTAGTGCAATTTCTTTGGTGGAGCCGAGGGCAGCTTCTTTTCGCTCGCGGTGGCGACAGGTGCAGCAACAGGAACCAGCCCGAGACGGTATCGAATACATTCTCCGTGACCTGGGCGATGACGAAGCCCGGCAGATCGGAATTGAGCCCTGTCACGAGGCTGGCGGCGATGATCCTGATGATGTGTGAGATCGTCGGGGTGAAACAGCACCAGGGTCGCGACGTCGGTGCCGATGGTAATGAGCTTCGAGGTCACGTGATGCGTTCTCGTGTCGGCAGCTTGTGGGATAACAGCTCACGCTTCGCCGCATCTGCAATGACGGTGCGCACAAACAGACTCGCCATCCGATCAATCGGCCATGGCGCCGGCCTTGCCGCCCTCGACAATGTACCGCTTCAAGGTCGAGACCGTGGCGGCCGGATTGCGCCGGTCGGAGATCACCTGGAAGCGCGTTTCCATGCGATCGCGTGAAAGGTCGACGCGGACAGCCATCAACACCAGTACTTGATTGCGCGTTGGGTTGACGAGTATCGCCGTATTTGTCTGATGCCGCTCCTGTGGTGGTAAGTTGGGCGCTTCTGGGTGACGAGGGCTCACGGCTCGCGCTAATTGGGTCTATCGCGCTACAGAGCGAGCCGAGTCGGAGCTTGCGCCGAAATTGCATTTGGGGGCATTGCCCAGCAGCGCACCCTTTGCTGGGTCCATAGCGGGCCCGTTGGCCCTTGGTCTGGTGGGGCTCAGATCAGGTCAAGGTACGCGAAATCGCTTTCACGCTGGGCCAAGATGCGAGTTATTTCGCCAGCCCAAACGTGCTGATGAAGGTTGAGCCCGTCACGAAGAACCCCGAGCCGCTGCTCGATAGCTGAATGCGTTCGGGAGGCCTGTCGCAGGTCAGCTACCGCCCGCCGTGCGATATCGCTAACGGTTACTGCATCCATGCGCTCGCTGATTTGAGCGCCCAACACATGTAACAGATGATTATGAGATGCTCTCAAACTCCAAGAACCATCGGAATTCGATCTTGGTGCAAATGGCGACGGCGATTGGATTCTGCTCCACAAGGCCTCGCCAATATTCGCTGTCTCATCGGGTAGGACGAGCGTACTCCACAAATGAGACGATAAGTACCGCGGTGCCGGTGTCGAGCCTCCGGACTTTTCGCCCACGTCGAACCTGCCCGGATCGAACTGCCACAAGTTCTTCCAATGGCCTATGCCAACTGCTGTTGCTCCAACAGAGATCGCGAGCAATGCGGCAGGCCCGGCGAATGCATTCATCACCGGTGTGTTGGTACAGGACAGAGTAAGCACCGAGTTGAGCAGCAACGACACGAGATCATCGTTAGAAGGAATTGGCTCGCGATCATTTTCTATCGAAAAGTACCAGCCATCGGCCGACAAGTTTGTGGCGCGTGATAAGGTAGCTTCCGCTAGCTCTGGGACATTTGTGAAGGTACTGCCGAGAACCAGCGTGGCATAGACCGGAATACCCAGCGATTTCGCTGCAAGTGCGCTTGCTTCGAACAATTGTTCATTGATCGATACAATCTCCATTCGCTCCGGTTGATAAACTATGCCCGGAGCGAGAACTGCGGTCGCTCCGACCTCCTCATTGAGAGATCGAATCTGCCGACTTATGCTCTTGAGCTGGGCGCTTGTGAGATTGCGTAGCGCCCCCGTAGTTTGTCGAGCCTCGGCGAGTCCATATGGCCTTAGCGCCTCGGACGAGAAGCCTGGATTGTACAGCTGAAGATCCAACAGAATGTCTGCCCCGGCTTTGCGATAGTCGGATGCAATCTCTACAACGCGCTTCTTCGTGACATTTACGATGCTCAGGACGACGCCGGCGCCGTTGCCGTGGGCAAGCTGGTCCGCGACGACATTCTGGCTTTGGTGCCCGCACTGATGCCAAGGACCGCGCTTCATTTATCACCTGCTGCGAGATCAATTAATTGACAGACTAGACTAGCGTCCTTCGGTCGGCGAACGCGCTGCTTCTCAAGCAACCGCTGCACCACAAGCCTCCAGCGTGGCGGCAATGCCTTGAAGTCAGCTGAATCCACGAAGTCTGAGGAACGGCAGACTTTCTCTCGAAGGTCATCGATTGATATGCCCTTTTCATAGAATGGATGGCGGCCAAGCAAAACTTCGTGCGCAATCACTCCCAGAGCGAACAAGTCTGTTCTGGGGTCGATGTCCTCCCGGCGACCCTCGAATTGTTCTGGCGCGAAGTATAGCGTCGTGCCAATTCGAGCTCCCATTGAAGTTAGCGTTAGGTCGGCTCGATCCAAAAGCCGTGCAACCCCAAGATCAACAATGACTGGCTGGCTATTTGGGCGAACGCGGATGTTTGACGGCTTGAGGTCCCTATGGACGATCCGCGCCGATCCTAAGGCGTGTAGGCCACTAGCAATTGATTTGAGCAAGGACGCAGCATCATCGAGGGCCCAGGGCTTTCCTGGCTTCAGCACATCAGAGAGATCGCAGCCGTCAATAAATTCCTCAACTGCGAAATGGCGGAACCCCTTCTCCGAAATTGATATCTCGTAATAGTGGAGCTTTACGATGTTGGGGTGATCAAGGGAGTCGAGTGCCTCAATCTCTCTTTGCACACGCTCCAAGCTCGCGTTGGGCGCAATGATCTTCAGGCAGAGATCAAGGCCGGATGCATCCTGAACGTGAAATGCAGCCTTTTGCGCGCTCTTCGCCAACCGCTTTATGAACTTATACTCGGGACAGAGCTTGGACGCAGTCTCAACTGAGATGTCGAATAGACCTGTCATTATTCGCGACCCCCTCGGCCACCAATGCGGCGACCCGGAAATAATACGCCCACACCTTCGGCGGGCGGGCTCGGGCGCGTCTTACAATGGACACGCGCCCACCATCGCTAATCGCGATGACCCCAATGCCATTTTCGGAAATGGTGCTCGACACTGCTGCCCGCGCAGCCGCCGCGGCCGGAAGAGCCACGTAGGAGCGATCCACGAACAACTGATTTCGGCGAGCCTGAGCGGTCGCCTGCTTCCAATTCCCAACCTTCACTTCAACAGACGTGACTTCGGTGAGAATCCGACGCCATGGCGTCGTCATGAAATATCCGAACCGTGAGTGCCCAAGTACGCCGCCATCGACCAGCAGAGCCAGTTGGTTCGAAAGAGAGCGCTCGCCGAGCCGCAGATGCTCGGCTGCTGTAGCCAGCTTGGCCCGCGCCACGGACTTGAAGTAAGTTAAGATGTCGATTACGCGCCGGCTCCACGTGGGTACAGCCGCTAACTCAGGTCGCCAGTTGGCGATCAGAATGTCTGGGAGACCCGCACCAATACGCGCTGAACCCGCGGACCAGCTTTGATCAGACCAGCCCGGCATAATTGAAGGAAGCGACTGAAACACAGTGGCTTCTAGCTCCAGCTCCGGGCCGACCGTCATTGTCCTATGATGAAGCAGTTTCATTTCCGCTTTGCCTTAGCTGCGACGTCGGCCATCATCCAATGAGACGCCCCTTTCACGAAAGCCAACAATCGATGTTTGGCAGGGATGCGCGCGCGACTCGAACGTCATTCTGCAGCACGGAATAAAGTTGGGCAATGCGGAGGGCGCCGGCTAAAGCCAGGGTCTTCGCTCCGCTCGACACCGTCTCAGACACCGGCGCGCGTTCCGTCACAGGTTCCGGTGCCGGCTAAGCGCTTTATTTAATGGTACCGCCTCATTGGCTCGAACCACTGACCCCCGGATCCGCAATCTAGATGTCTCC
>JBFWXN010000054.1:0-33975 GCA_050187415.1 Hyphomicrobiaceae bacterium
AGGCCCGAACCGTTGACGCCATCCACGAACACATCGCCAAGCTCGTCGCCGCCATCTCACACAGCGAGTGCGAAAGCTACCTCAGGAACGCAGGATATGCTTCCAGCTAAACCTGAAGGACTCTAGACCAGCCGAGCCGACCGGCTACGCCCCCCTCTTTGCGGGGAAGGCGCCTTCGTCGGCGGCGTGCCACCACTTGCCGGCGATGACGGTGGCGTCGGCGACGATGCGCTTTGTTCCCGTCATGTGCTCGCCCAGCACGTCTTCGTAGTCGAACTCGCCCTCCTTGACCGAGAGGATCGTCGCATCGCCGACCGAGCCCGGCTTCAAGCTGCCGAGCTCCGGCCGCTTCAATGCCATGGCCGCGTTGACGGTGGACTGCTTGATGACCTCGGGAAGCGGCAGCCCCATGCACAGGAACTTCGACATGGTTGTCACCTGATCGTAGGCGGGGCCGTCGATGCACAGCGCATGCACGTCGGACGAGATCGTGTCCGGCAGGAAGCCGTTGGCGATCATGGCGCGTGCCGTCTTGAACGAGAACGAACCCTTGCCGTGGCCGATGTCGAACAGCACGCCGCGGGCCCGGGCCTCGCGTACGGCGTCCTTGACCTTGCCCTGCGCGGTGACCGGCGCGTTGGGGAACGGCCGGAAGGCGTGCGTCAGCACATCGCCCGGGCGCAGCATGCCGATCACCTCTTCGTAGGAGGGTGGCGGGTGGTCGATGTGGCACATCAGCGGCATGCCGATTTCGTCCGCGACCTGCAGTGCGATGTTCAGCGGCGCCGAGCCCTGGTCACCCGAAGCGTGAAGCCCGACCCGCACCTTGATGCCGACGATGACGTCGCGGTTGGCGTCGGCGACGGCCGCCGCTTCGCGAGGGGCCATCAGCTCCATGTTCTTCGATTCGCCGATCATGTGCGTCTTCGAAAACGCGTAGATGCCGGCGAACGACACGTGCAGGTAGGCGAGGATGCGGGCTTGCGAGCGCTCGATCACATGCTTGCGAAACCCGGCGAAATTGCCCGGACCCGCGCTGCCCGTGTCGATGGAGGTGGTGACGCCCGAGGTGCGGCAGAATTCGTCGGCGTCGATGCCGAGCGAGGTGCCACCCCAGTAGACGTGGGTGTGAAGATCGATGAGGCCGGGTGACACGATATGGCCGGCCACGCCGCGCGTCTCGGTCGCGGGACCGGCCTTCAGGTTCTTGGCCACGGCCGCCACCTTGGCGCCTGAGAATGCCACATCCATAACGCCGTCGATTCCTTGCGACGGATCGATGACGTGGCCGCCTTTGAGGATGAGGTCGTAGGTCGCCATGCGGTGTCTCCGGGACAGTCGGTTACCCCGCGAGACTGGCACCGGAGCGCGCATGACGCGAGCCCAAAAAAGCGCCGGCCGCGATCGTCGCAGGCCAGCGCCCTCGCTCTCACTCGATCGCCAACGAGCCGGCCGTCAGCCTTGTCGGCCCGTCAGCTCCGGCACGACCCAGAACGGCTTGTCGCCCCGCATGATGCGCTCGACGTTGTCGAAGGCATTGCGAAAGCGCGCGACGTGATTGTCCGATGTCGGGCCCGCGAAGTGAGCTGTCAAAACGACGTTGTCGAGCTTCAGAAGCGGATTGTCGGGGGATGTCGGCTCCTCGTCGAAGACGTCGAGCCCTGCGCCGAAGAACCGGTGCTCGGCAAGGGCCTTGGTCATGGCCACCTCGTCGATGACGGGGCCGCGCGACGTATTGACGAGAATGGCCGTCGGCTTCAGCAGCGCCAGTTCGCGCGCGCCGATCATGTGCCTGGTCGAGGCGTTGAGCGGCACGTGCAGCGAGACGAAATCGGATCGCTTCAGCAGCTCGGTCAGCAGCCTGAACTTGACGCCGAGGGCATCCTCCTCGTCCTCGGTCAGCCGCTTGATGTCGTAGTACTCGATCTTCATGCCGAAAGCCTGGGCGCGGCGCGCCACCTTGCGGCCGATGTTGCCGAGCCCGATGATGCCGAGCGTCTTGTCGTAAAGCTCGTACATGGCCGGGGGCGGACCATTGCCACGCCAGCGCCCGCCCGAGACGCTGGCATGCTGCCAGACGACCCGGCGCGCCGTGGTGAGCATCAGCATGACGGCGTGCTCGGCGACGGAGATGGCGTTGGCGCCGCCGTTATTCGACACGGGCACCTTGGCACGTCGCGCCGCCTCGATGTCGACCGCGTCGTAGCCCGCCGACAGGAGCTGCACGAGCCGAATTTTGGGCGCCGCCTTGTAGAAGGCGTCTTCCATTTTCACGTTCGGATAGCAGATCATGTACTCGGCTTTGGGCAGCGCGGCCTGAAACGTGTCCGTGCCTGGCTGGGCGAGTACGAGATCGATATGGGCGGGCGCGATGGAGCGGGCGAGCTCGCCCGTCGCGTCTGAGGGCGGGACGAGCAGGACGACCGGCTTCTGGCTCATGGGAGGCTCCGGCTGGATTGCGAAACGAACTGGAAAGGTTGTCGACGATCAGGCTAGGCGGATTTGCAGCAGCGGGCAATTCGTTGTCGCGCCGCTGCCGCGGCACTCAGTCGGCACAGATGCGGAGCACAAGCCGGCCTTCGGCGAGCCTCTACTCGCATGATGTGACCTAGACCACGCCCTTGGTTCTCAGCGCGGCGATGTCGCCCTCGCTATAGCCGAGTGCGGCGAGCACCTCGGCGCTGTGCTCTCCGCGTTCGGGGGTTGCGCCGAGGGCCTCCGGCTGCGGAAAGCGGCTCATGTTTATGGGCTGCCCGACGACGCGCATCTCGCCGAGCTTCTTGTGGCGCACTTTGCGCGCAATCCCGATGTGCTTCACCTGCGGCTCGGCAAAGGTCTTGTCGATGGTGTTGATCGGACCACACGGGACGCCGGCCTTGTTGAGGGCCGCGATCCAGTGGTCCGACGTGTTCGTGCGCGTCACGGTGCCGAGCCGCTCGTTGAGCGTCTTGCGGTTCTCGGAGCGCTTGCCACCGGTGGCGAAGTCCGGATCGCGAACCAGATCCGCCACCCCTAGCGCCTCGCAGACGCGCTTCCACAGGTTGTCGCCCGAGGCGGCGATATTGATGTGTCCGTCGGATGTCGGGAATACGCCGGTGGGGATGCTGGTCGGGTGATCGTTGCCCGCCTGCTTCGGCACCTCGCCCTTGATCAGCCAGCGCGCGGCCTGGAAGTCGAGCATGAAGATCATCGCTTCGATCAGGGACGTGTGCACCCACTGCCCCTTGCCCGATTTCTCCCGCTCATAGAGTGCAAGAATCATGGCCTGTGCCAGAAGCAGCCCGGACGTCAGGTCGGCGATCGGTATGCCCACGCGGACCGGACCCTGTCCGGGCAGCCCAGTGATCGACATGAGGCCGCCCATGCCTTGCGCGATCTGGTCGACGCCCGGCCGCGTGGCATCGGGGCCACTCTGCCCGAATCCCGAGATCGACCCGTAGATGATGCGCGGATTGACCTTGACGCAGTTCTCGTAGTCGACCTTGAGCCGCGTCTTCACGTCCGAGCGCATGTTCTCGACGACGATGTCGGCATCCTTCACGAGCTGCATGAAGATGGCGTGCCCCTCGGCGCTCTTCAGGTTGAGCGTCAGCGAGCGCTTGTTGCGGTGCAGGTTCTGGAAGTCGAAGCCGTCCCGCTTGCCGCCTGCGGCATCGATGTCGAGATCGCCTGCCGGCTCGATCTTGATGACGTCGGCGCCCCAGTCGGCGAGCTGTCGCACCGCCGTCGGCCCCGCGCGGTGCGCCGTCAGGTCCAGCACCTTGATATTGGCAAGAGGCAGTTTGGATTGGGCATCGGACATGGCGAAAATCTCCTCGTGTGGCCGGGCTGGCCTCTTGGTCTCAAGGTTAGGCAGCGATACCGCCGTCGATCAAGCGCCGGCCGAAGTCAGCCTTCCATGATGCCGGAAATCGTGAAGCCTCCGTCGGCGCCGATGACGTGCCCGGTGGTAAAACTTGCTTCACCCGAAGCCAGGAAAGCGGCAACGGCCGCTATTTCGTCGGGCCTTCCCCATCGTTTGAGCGGCATGCGCGTCTTGACGCTGGTCCAGGGCTCTGCTGGCTGGTCGTCGCGCGTCTTGGTCGGCCCCGGCGCCACGGCGTTGACCAGAATGCCGTGCTCTGCGAGCTCGATCGCGAACGACTGCGTGAGATTGATCACGCCGGCCTTGCTGGCGCCGTAGGCGACGCGGCCGCGCCCGCCGAAAAGACCCGAGTTCGATGCGACGTTGACGATCCGCCCGCCGTTGCCGGCCTTGATCATGGCGCGTGCCGCGATCTGGCAAAAAAGGAACGTGCCGTGAAGATTGGTGTCGATGATCCGGTGCCAGAGCGCTTCGTCCATCTCGAGCGCGGGGGCTCGATCCATGATGCCGGCCGCGTTGACGAGCACATCCAGCCGGCCGAACTTGCCGACCGCCTCGGCGACCGTCGCCTCGACCTGTGCACGGTCCTTGACGTCGACCGCGAACCCCATGGCGCTGCCGCCGGCATTTGTGATGGACTTGGCGTGCGCCGTCGCCCGCTCTGGAGAGATATCGGCGACGAGGACGCTTGCCCCATCCGCGGCCAATCGCGTCGCGATGGCGGCGCCGATGCCGTGTCCCGCGCCCGTGACGATTGCCGCCTGTCCCTTCAATCGTGCCGTCATGTCGGTGGGCCTCCCTGCCGAGTTGATGTTCTTTGTGCCGGAAGCTATCAGCTCGGAGCCGGATGCGCTCGCTCACATTGATGACGTGCCCTTGCCGCGGAGAGGCCATGCAGACCGTTCTCAAAGTGTGGTTTCTCGCAAGCGCCGCCGTTCTGGCGGCAGCCACGATATGGGCGTTCGCGCCCGTCCTGGTGCCGGTGCTCGGCCTGACCGCGGGCCTCGGCGGCCTGGTGGCGATCATCGTCGCTTTCGCACGCCGGCTCGAGCGCCAGCGCGGTGTCCGGCACGACGGCTGACGCGGCGCAAGCGACACGGTCAGCGCTCGGGAGCTGCGTCAGCGGCGCCGCCCGAAGCCGCCGGCTCCGCCTGCGCCAAACCTGAAGCCACCTCCACCGAAGGCCGGACCACCCAAGCGCCCGCGCCGGTGGCCGCCACGCTCGAAGCGGCGGGGCGGCCGGATCTCCCGACGGGGGCCGCGACGATCGATGCGATCGCGACGGTGATCGCGCCGGGGCGGGCGGACGTGCTCGCGCCGGGACGGCTTCGGCCGGACGTGATCGCGTTGCCGGCGCTCACGGATGCGCTCGCGGGCGCGTTCGCGGATGCGCTCGCGGGCATGGTCGCGGCCTCGCTTCGGCGGATCGATGTGGCGCGGCGGCTTGCCGGGTCGGCGATCCTCGGCCTTGTGCCTGGGCGGCATGCACCTGCCGCTGCCGTCGCGTACCAGTCGCCCCGGGCAGCCGATGGGGCCGGTTGGCTTGTGACCAGGGCTCAGATGCGGCGGCACGCATCGTCCCCGACCGTCCCGCGCCAGCCGACCCGGGCAGCCACCGCCGATCGGAACACAGCGTCCGCTGTGGGCCAGCCGGTGGAAGCCGGGACCGCAGCCCGCGCCGCCAGCCGGTTGGCAGCGCCCGGTTCGCCAGTTGAAGGCGGCATTGAGCGGACACGCGACGGGCGGGCAACGGCCACTGTGCAACCGGTCGCGTCCGTCCGGGCATCCGGGCAACACGACGACGGGCGGGATCACCGGCAACGGAATGCAGACGCCGCTCGGCAGCCGTGTGAAGCCGATGCCACACGGCTCGCCAACGACGCGCGGGCGGCACTGGCCGTCACGCCACGTTGTGCCGGTCGGGCAGCAGCCGCCATCCGGCTGGCGTCGCGATGCGTCGCGGCAGCCGGTGACGGGAGGGATGCGGCAAGCGCCGGTCGAGGCCCACCACACCGTGCCGCGAGGGCAGCAGCGGCCCGACGAGGTCAAGCGAGCGTTGTCCAGGCACACCGGGCGCCATCGGCACGAGCCGGTCTCGGCGTCCCAGGGCGCACTGAGCGGACATGCGCAGCGGCCACCGGGCAGCGGCGGGCGCCCGTTGGCGCACAACGGCACCGGTGGCAGCACGCCGTCCGTCGGAATGAACGATCCGGCGGTCAGTGGCGGAGGCGGTGGTCCTTTCACCGGCGAAACCGGCGGCGGCTGGCCGAGTTTGACCCATAGGCATGACGGGAAGGCGTGCAGCGCCGACTTGGCGATGTTCTGGAATTTCGCAGGCAGCAACAACCCACCGAGCAGACCCGGCTTGGCGGCGAACCACGGATCGGTTGCAGCGAAGCAGTTCTGTACGAAAGCCGGCCCGGGTCCGGGCATCGTGATCGTGATCTTGTGCGCAAGGCTCTCGCCCGGAGCGAGTTCGACGGTCGTGAGGCACGAGAGCGGCAGTTTTGCCGGTGCGACCGCGCAGGCGAGGGGCGGCTCGATCTTCGAGATGGCGGCCTCGACCGGCGCCCCGTCCGCCAGCATGTGATCGGCGAGCAGCACGTCGCCCTTGAATGGTGACGGGCTGCCGTTGGTCAGTGTCAGCGTGAACGTGCATGGCAATCCCGGCGCGCAGATTGCCGGTCCCGTCTTCGACACGACCAGTCCGGTCCCGCCCTCGGCGCAGGCCTTTCCCTTGCCGGCTGGATGATCGATCCGGACGCAGTTGCGGAAGCCGACGCTGCCGGCGAGCACGAGGTCGTGCGTATCGACCCAGACGGAAAGCTCGCGCGATCCGCCGGGCGCCAGCAACGAGGCAGGCAGGGTGCATGCATAGGCGCCGCCGGCCTGCGTGGCACACGCCCATTCGACGCCGTCTGACGCTGCGTCGACGATGGGGATGATGCTCCCCGTCGACGGTCCCCACAGCGTGCGCGTCTCGTCGATGATCTTGATCGGACCGTCACCGGTCGCGTCGCCGATATTGCGCACGACGATGATGCAGCGCACCCGGCCGCCGAACGCGACCGGCTCGCAGCGCTTCTCGACGACGAGGTTCGGTCCTTTGGTCCAGACCGGGATCTCGACGCGCTCGGCCGAATAGGTCACGCTGGATTTGCATGGGCCGAAAATGCCGACGTTGCCGATGTGGCCGTAGGCGTCCTCGTCGGAATAAATCGCATCGTAGTCGACGTACCAGGCTTCGAATGGCGGAGCGTTGTCGGGCCGCACGCGACTTTTGTAGATGCCCTGCAATCCGCCCACGAGGCTCGGTCCGCCGCGCGCCACGCGGACGATGTCGCTGCCCGCGCGCAGGTGCTCGCCCGTCAGCCAGAGCGTCTGGCGGCATCGGTCGTAGTCGATCTGGCCGAAGCGATCGTAGCCGTAGTTCAAGGCCAAGCCGCCGACCACTGCATGATGATCGACGGGCAGGCCGACCGCGATCTCCTCGGGATTGGCGATCCAGCGCCGACGCTGCTCGTCCCACTGGTAGCGGAGTGCCGCCGCCTGCTGGGGCCGCATGAACGTCTGGTAGTCGTAGCTACCCATCTGCATGCCGCGCTGCGCGAGGTACATGCGGTCCGGGCCGTCGAACAGAATCGTGCTGATCTGGTTGCCGGCGGGTGTGCCCGCGACCCCCACTTCGACCCGTGCGTCACGCCCGAAGCTGCCGTCCGGTTCGAGCCCGACCGACCAGATGGTCGGCCCATCGGCGACCGAATAGTAGAGCCGGCCGTTCTCGACGGCGAGGCCCCAAACCCGGCGCTCGGGCGCGGCAAACCCCCACGTCTCCGGCTCTTCGGTGTTGAACGTTTCTTCGCGTCTGTCGGTGCGCGAGGTTGGATCGTAGGCGACGAACGGCAGACCGGCTGCGGAACGCCCCTCGGTGCCATGATCGAACGTGTCGACCGGCTTTCCGTCTAGGCCGAACCGCCAGATCAGGCCGGTTTCCATGTCCGAGACGTAGAGGTGCCGTGCACGCGGGTCGAAGGCTATGGCGCCAAGGCCGGCACCCGAGTTTTCGAGGTCGCCGTTCTTGAGCTCGGCGAAAAGCGTTATTTCTCCGGTGCGTCCATCCACCTTCCAGATCGAGCCGGGACCGCCTTTCGTGCCGCCGAAGAGGCCCGGCATCCAGCGGGCGCCGGGCCGTCCCGTCATGACGCGCTCGAGGGTCCCGTCCGGGCCCGGAGCCAGGAGCTGCAACCCGTGCACGGACGTCGCCGTGAGGTAGAGATTGGGTGGGCCAGAGCCTTCGGAGCCGTCGCCATCGAAGGCGATGCCGAAAACATGGCCCACGTCCTTGGCTTTGATGACGTGGCGCACCGGCGCGTCGGAGAGTTGACCCTCCGGGCCGCCGCCGAGCTGGGTCAGGTCGAAAATGCGTACCGTCGCGCTCTCGGGGTCGATCGTCGTCCGGTCGAGCGGATGCACGTCGATCGGCAGATCGGGGCCGGGCGGCAGGGTGGCGGCGAAGCCGGTGACGACCGCGTCGCCACGCCTGACGAGGCCTTCCTCAGCCGGTGGTGGCACGACCTGCGCGTTGGCGCTCGCCGATGCGATCATGGAGCAGGCCAGAAACAACCAGAGCCCGATGGTGCGATAGCAATAGACTGTCGGTTGGAGCATGAGCGCCTCGAACAAAAAGCGTGCTGGCAATCGACCCGCGGCGCCCCGTCACGCCGTCCGCGTCATCGGCCGACAGTACATCAACGAAGCTGCGTGCGTCAGTCTCATACACGGTGTTCACTATTTATTGAACGACTAATAATTACAGAGAGGCCAAGAGAGGCACCGTGCGAGCGGGACGGGCGGGTGACCTGTACTCTGGTGAATGGGTTAGGGGCGGGCTTCGATCGCGTGCGTGCCGATCGGCCCATTCGTAGGTCGACACGTGATCCCGCAGCTCGGGCGGGAGCGCAACGCCGCCTTCGACACCACCGAGTTCCGACTGCTGGGGTTGCGCCGCGTTTTCCCGCCCTGCCTACTCGTATCCAGGCGGGGGCGCGAAGCCGCCGATCTCGCGTTCCACGAGCCGGCTGAAGGCGGTCGCCCACTTGTCGCGACCGCCCGCCGAGATGGCCTGATAGCCGACCGGCAGCCCGGCTTTGGTGAGGCCGGCGGGTCCGACCGTCGACGGCAGGTAGAGCACGCCCGAATAGCCTGCCCAAAAGAGCTGGTCGGTCGTCGGCACACGCTTGTTGTTGATGGTGATCGTGCGCTGCCAGCGTTCGCCCTCCTGGTCATGCGGCCAGGCCGCCGAAGCCGCAGCGGGGCAAAGCAAGATGTCCCAGTCATCGAAGAACGCGTTGAATTGGCGCCTGAGCTTCATGCGCTCGTTGTTGAGGCCGAGCCACTCGCGGTGGGGCAGCATGCAGCCCTTCACCATCTGCTCGACGTAGGCGAGCTTGCCAGGCCCGGCCGCTTCGGCCGCCGCTTTCCACCGGGCGATGTCGGCGTCGGGAGTGCGGGCTGAGGTCGCGGCCCTGAGCAACCACACGTAGACATCGTGCAGTCGCCGCGTATCGATATCAGGCTCGGTTTCCCTGATCGTGGCTCCGCGCCTGGCCAATGCGTCGACCAACGCCTGCAGCTTGCCGGCATACTCGCCGTCGATCTCCGAGTTGGGATCGCGGAGCTTGACTGCGATGCGCAGGTCCTTGAGCGAGGCGGCCGGGCAGGCCGGCAGATCGAGCTTCCAGGCAACGCCGTCGATGTCGTCAGGGCCCGCCATGGCATCGAGCGCGACGTCGAGATCCTCTGCGCCGCGGGTCAGCGGACCGATCGCGGAAATGTCGCCGTAGGCGACGGAGCCAGGGAGCGCGTGGCCCTTCGGCGAGATGATGCCCCAAGTCGGCTTCAGCCCGAACACGCCGCAGTAGTGCGCCGGATTGCGGATCGACGCGCCGATGTCGCTCCCCGCGTCGAGCCCCGTCAGCCCCGCCGCAAGAGCCGCGGCCGATCCGCCCGACGAGCCCCCGGGCGTCAACGCGAGATCCCATGGATTGTTGGCTGTGCCGTAAACCGCATTATAGCTCTGCCAGTCGGCCAGCATCAGCGGCACATTGGTCTTGCCGAACAGGACGACGCCGGCCTTCTCGAGCCGCTCGACCGACAGTGCGCTTGTCTCGGTCACGTTTTCCCGGAGGGCCGGATCGCCCCATGTCGTCGGCGAGCCGGCGACGTTGTAGCTCTCCTTGATCGTCATCGGGACCCCGTGCAGCGGCCCCCAGATCTCTCCCTTCGCGAGTGCGGCGTCGGCGGCCTTGGCGCGGGTCCGGGCGCGCTCGCGGTCTTGCCAGACGATGGCATTGAGCTTCGGATTGAAGCGATCGACCCGCGCCAGAAAGTGCTCGAGCACGTCGGCAGCGGCAATCTTTCTTTCGCGGATGCGGCGAGCTAACTCAGTCGCGGGCATCCAGTGCAGCTTGTCCATCTCACACCTCCTGGCGATAAAGTATCGCCGGGCTTGCCGATGTCGGGCAACGTCGAAAAGAGTGCATCCTGGAGTAAACCCATGCGGATCGCCGTTGCCGGCTTCCAGCACGAGACCAATACCTTCGCGCCGGTGAAGGCCGACTATGAGGCGTTCGCCATCGCCAAGAGCTTTCCGCCGCTCTGCCGGGGTGCGGAGATGGATCGCCACGTACGCGGCAAGAAACTGCCCGTCGCTGGAGCAATCGCAACGCTGGAGGCGGCTGGTGCGGAGATCGTGCCGCTGCTGTGGTGCATGGCGACACCCTCTGCACACGTGACCGAGGACGCCTACGAGCGCATCGTCGGCGAGATGCTTGCGCTGCTTGCCGATGCGGGTCCGCTCGATGGGATTTGTCTCGAGCTGCATGGCGCGATGGTGGCCGAGCACGTCGACGACGGTGAAGGCGAGCTGCTGCGGCGCATCCGCGGTCAGGTCGGCAAAGACATGCCCATCTCGATCTCGCTCGACCTGCACTCGAACATGACGCCAGCCATGATCGAGCACGCCGACTACATCGACATGTATCGCTACTACCCACACACCGACATGGTCGAGACCGGGGCGCGCGCGGCAGACGGCCTGCTGCGCATCCTCAGAACGGGTCAGCGCCCTGCCAAGGCCTTCCGCCAGATCGATTTCCTCATCCCGATCAATGGTGGCTGTACCGATTTCGGCCCCGCGCGCGACATCTATCTCAGC
The DNA here is from genome assembly GCA_050187415.1 of Hyphomicrobiaceae bacterium. Taxonomy (GTDB): domain Bacteria; phylum Pseudomonadota; class Alphaproteobacteria; order Rhizobiales; family Hyphomicrobiaceae. The sequence goes on from JBFWXN010000054.1 coordinate 11,082, forward strand.
CTGATGCCGGACATGGACCTGACAACGCCCGGCCTATTGGGGCTGTCGTTCGCGTCGGGCTTTCCGCATGCCGATTTCCCCGATTGCGGGCCGAGCGTCTTCGCCTATGCGGAAACCAAGGACGTAGCCGAAGCCGCCGTCGAGCGCCTCGCCAGCGAAATATGCCGCCGCGAAGGCGATTTCCTCCCCGATTTCTTTGCCGCCCCCGAGGCGGTCGGCCGGGCGCTCGAAAAGGCCGAGGGCGCGACGAAACCCGTCGTGATCGCCGACACGCAGGACAATCCCGGCGGCGGGGGCCCCGGCGACACGACGGGGGTGCTGAGGGCTTTGATCGATGCCAACGCCCGGGGCTCTGTTATCGGCGCCATCATCGATCCTGCGACCGCCGAGGCCGCTCATGCTGTCGGCGAGGGCGCGACAGCCGACTTCGCCATTGGCGGCAAGCGGCTTCCCGGCGATGAACCGGTCGCTTGCCGTGCCCGTGTGCGTCGCGCCCGCTCCGACGGGTGGACCGCAGTCGGGGCCATGAAAGGAGGAATGTCGGTCGATCTGGGTCGTGTAGCGCTGCTCGAGGTCGAGCCCTCCGGGGTTCTCGTTGCCATCGCCTCACGCTCCGCTCAGACGATGGACAGTTCCATTTTCCGCCATCTCGGTCTCGTGCCCGAAAAGTTGCCGGTGATCGTGGTCAAGAGCTCGGTGCACTTCCGCGCGGATTTCACGCCGCTGTCCTCGGCCATCATCGTCGCCAAGGCTCCTGGGCCCGTTGCGATCGATCATACCGAGTTGCCCTACAAGCGGCTTCGCTCCGGCATGCACCTGATGCCGCGGCGCGGGTGACCGCACGGGTCGGGAGGAATCGAGAGGCTTCGTGGCTGGCCGACGCCGGAAATACGTCCGGTCTGGCGAAAATTTACGCGCCCCGATCAGGCAACGGCGGGTCGCTTGTTCTTGACCCATGACCATTGCCCCAGCACATTGCCCTGATGTCGGGTTTGTAGGCAGAGGACGTTCGCGGCCTCTGGGCGACACGAAGAAAAGGGAGTTGTGCATGAAGTGGACAAGGGCGCTTGCCCTGGGGCTGGGGCTCGTGGCGTCGTCGGTGACGAGCGTCCTGGCCGAGACGACGCTGAAGTTCGTTCCACATTCGGATTTGAAAATCCTGGATCCGATCTGGACCACGGCGTTCATCTCGCGCAATCACGGCTACATGATCTACGACACGCTCTTTGCGATGGACGCGAAGGGCGAGATCAAGCCGCAAATGGTCGACAAGTACGACGTGTCGGCGGACAAGCTCACTTACACGCTCACTCTTCGCGACGGACTCGTCTGGCATGACGGGCCGCCCGTCACAGCCGAGGATTGCGTCGCCTCGATCAAGCGGTGGAGCGCCAAGGACTCCATGGGCCAGAAGCTCATGACGTTCGTCTCCTCGGTCGAATCGCCGGATGCCAAGACCATCGTCATCAAGCTGAAACAGCCGACGGGCCTCGTTCTGTCGGCGCTCGGCAAGCCGTCGTCGAACGTTCCGTTCATGATGCCGAAGAGGATCGCCGAAACCGATCCAGGCAAGCAGATCGAGGAGTTCATCGGCTCTGGGCCGTTCGTCTTCAAGAAGGACGAATGGCAGCCGGGCGCCAAGCTCGTCTACGTCAAGTTCGACAAGTACAAGCCCCGTTCCGAGCCCGCGTCGGGCTTTGCGGGTGGCAAGGTGGTCAAGGTCGATCGGGTCGAGTGGCTCCCGATCCGCGATCACCAGCAGGCGGTCAATGCGCTGCTCTCCGGCCAGGTCGATTATATCGAAGCCCCGCCGCACGACCTGCATACCCTGATCAAGGCCGACAAGAACCTCAAGATGTTCAACTGGAATCCGCTCGGGAACCAGTTCACCTTCCGGTTCAATACGCTCGCCAAACCCTTCGACAATCCGAAGGTGCGCCAGGCACTGCTCTATGCCTTCAATCAGGAAGATTTCCTGCAGGCGGTGGTCGGAAGCCCCGAGTACTACAAGGTCTGCAAGGCCCTGTTCATCTGCGGCGGGCCGTTGGAGACGACAGCCGGCATGGAGGACAAGCTCGAGTCGAACTTCAAGAAGGCGCGCGAGCTCCTGAAGGAAGCGGGTTACGACGGCACACCGATCGTGCTCATGCACTCCACCGATCTGCAGATCCTGACCAACCTGGCGCCGGTCGCCAAGACGATCATGGAAAAGATCGGCATGAAGGTCGACATGCAGTCGATGGACTGGCAGACGCTCGTCGCGCGACGCTCCAAGAAGGACCCGCCGGACAAGGGCGGGTGGCATGCTTTCATTACGTCCTGGGTTGCTGCCGACATGCTCGATCCGGTCATGACCGGATTCCTCAACTCGAGCTGCGAGAAAGCCATGTTCGGCTGGCCGTGCGATACGGAGATGGAGAAGCTGCGCGATGATTTCGCCAAAGCCACCGACCTGGCGAAGCAGAAGGAAATCGCCGCGGCGGTCCAGAAGCGGTTCGTGGAGTATCCGACCCATATCCCGCTCGGACAGTGGTACAACCTCGGTGCGATGCGGAACGGGGTCGAAGGTGTCATCGCGGCGCCGGCCCCGGTGCTCTGGAACATTTCCGTGAAGTGACGGCAGTTCCGCCGGGCGGGCAGCTTGATCGCGTCTGCCCGGCAGAAGCCAGCCAGATCGGGGCCGACAGGCAATAGGCCTGACACGCAAACCACGACCGACAGGACATCATGGTCGGCTACATTCTGCGCAGACTGGTCGCCGCGCTGCCCGTCATGGGCATCGTCGCCGTGCTCGTGTTCATGATGCTCAGACTGACGCCGTCCGATCCGGCGGCGATCATCGCGGGCGATTTTGCCAACGACCAGCAGATCGCCGAGATTCGCACGCGCCTTGGACTCGACCGACCAATCGCCGAGCAGTTCGCCATCTGGGTCGGCAACATGGCGCTCGGCGATTTCGGCGAGTCGTTCTTCTACAAGAAGCAGGTGGCGGCCCTGATCATGGAGCGGCTGGAGCCGACGCTCTCGCTTTCGCTTCTCTCTATTTTCGTGACCGTGGCGATCGCCGTCCCCCTCGGTACGCTGGCAGCCTACAAGCAGGGCACCTGGATCGACCGGATTGTGATGGGCTTTTCCGTGATCGGCTTCTCGGTGCCGGTGTTCGTTCTCGGTTACATTCTGATCTATCTGCTGGCGGTGAAGCTCGATTGGCTGCCGGTGCAGGGCTATCGCTATATTCGCGACGGCATAGGTAGCTGGCTCCTCCACCTCGTGCTCCCGGCGCTCACGCTGTCCATCGTCTTCATTGCGCTGATTGCGCGCATGACGCGGACCAGCGTGCTCGAGGTGCTGCACGAGGATTACATCCGTACCGCCCGTGCCAAGGGGCAGTCCGAGCTCAAGGTGCTCGTGCGCCACGCGCTGGCGAATGCGGCCGTGCCTATTCTGACCGTCATCGGCCTCACGTTCGCGACACTGATCGGGGGCGTGGTCGTTACCGAGTCGGTCTACACGCTGCCGGGATTGGGGCTGCTCACGGTCGACGCCGTGCTCGCGCGGGACTACCCGACCATCCAGGCCGTGATCCTACTGTTCTCGCTCGCTTACGTTCTCGTCAATCTTGCCGTCGATCTGGCCTACACGCTGTTCGATCCGAGGATACGCTACTGATGGCTGTCGTTGATGCAACGCCTCTCCGACCGCGCGCGTCCGTCGTCCGACAACTGATGCGCTCGTCGAGCGTCATGATCGGTGGCTTCCTCGTTGCCATGATGGTTGCGATCGGGGCCCTAGCGCCGTGGCTCGACACGCGTAACCCCGGCGAGGTCAACCCGTCGGTCCGAAACAAGCTGCCCGGGTTTTCGGCCACCATCCGCGATGACGACGGCAAGAAGGTGCCGGTCTATTACCGGTTCGGCACCGACAGCCTGGGGCGCGACATCTACAGCCGCGTGGTCTATGGCGCTCGCGTCTCGCTCATCGTTGGCCTCACGGTATCCGTCATCTCGATCGCGGTCGGCCTGTTCATCGGCCTCGTGGCGGGCTACGTTCGGTGGCTCGACGGCATCGTCATGCGCCTCATGGACGGCCTGATGGCGATCCCTGCCATTCTGCTCGCGATAGGCCTTGTCTCGGTCTTCCGGGCGGGCCTCTTTGCCGTCATCGTCGCGATCGTCGTGCCCGAGGTGCCTCGGGTCGTGCGGCTGGTGCGCTCGATCGTGCTATCGATCCGTGAAGAGCCCTATGTCGAGAGCGCCATCACCGTCGGCACGCCGACGCCGCTGCTGATCGTGCGGCATGTGCTTCCGAACACGATCGCGCCGCTCATCGTGCAAGGCACGTTCATCTGCGCCGCGGCCATCCTGATCGAGGCTATTCTCTCGTTCCTCGGCATTGGCATTCCGCCCGAAATCCCGACCTGGGGCAACATCATGGCCGAAGGCCGCACGCTGTTCCGCGTCTTCCCGCACAATATTCTCTATCCCGGTATTTTTCTCGCCATCACGGTGCTGGGCGTGAACATGCTGGGCGACGGCCTGCGCGACGTGCTCGACCCGAAGATGGAGCGGCGAGGCTGAGATGGAACACGCGGCTCGCGACGGCACGCCGGTCCTTTCCCTGAAAAGCGTAAGCGTCGCGCTGCCAAAAGGCGGAGACCGCCAGAACGCGATCAGCGACGTGTCCTTCGAGGTCGGCCGAGGGGAGATCGTCTGTGTCGTCGGCGAGTCGGGCTCGGGCAAATCCGTCTCGGCTCAGGCGGTCATGGGACTTCTGCCGAAGGGCCAGCTAACCCTGACCGGCGGCACGATCAGCCTCGAGGGGCAGGAAATTTCGGGGCTTCGCCAGGGTGAGCTGAGACGCCTGCGCGGACAGCGCATGTCGATGATCTTCCAGGAGCCCATGACGGCGCTCAATCCGGTCGAACGGGTCGGCACGCAGATCGGAGAACTGCTGGAGATTCACACAGGCCTGACGCCGTCCGAGCGCCGTCACCGCGTGCTCGAGATCATGGCGGCCGTACACCTGCCCGATCCATCGAGCATGATCGATGCCTTCCCGCATCAACTCTCGGGCGGCCAGCGCCAGCGCGTCATGATCGCCGCGGCGCTGGTTCTCGATCCGGTTCTGCTCATCGCCGACGAGCCGACGACGGCGCTCGACGTAACAACGCAGGCGCAAATCCTCAAGCTCATTGCCGAGATGCAGGAGCGGCGCGGCACCGGCGTGCTGTTCATCACCCACGATTTCGGTGTCGTCGCCGAAATCGCGCACCGCGTGGTCGTGATGCAGAATGGCCGCGTCGTCGAGGTGGGCACGCGTGACGAAATCATCTCGTCGCCGCGTGAAGCCTATACACAGATGCTCATCCGCTCCGTGCCGAGCCTCACCCCGCCAGTGCGCACGCCGAAGACCGGTGACGTGGCCCTCGACATGGCGAAACTGTCGAAAACTTATGTCTCCGGCGGTTTTCTGTCGGGCAAGCGCCGGGTCGTGAAGGCGGCCAATCAAGTCTCGATCGACGTCCGCCGCGGCGAGACGGTTGGTATCGTGGGCGAGTCGGGCTCCGGCAAGACCACGGTGGCGCGCTGCGTCGCCCGACTGGTCGAACCGAGTGGAGGCACTGTCAGCATCGATGGAATGGACGTCGCCCATCTGTCGGAGCGCCGACTGCGCCCCTACCGCAAGCGTGTGCAGATCGTCTTCCAGGATCCGTACCGGTCGCTCAATCCCCGCCGAACCGTCGGCGCCTCGATCATCGAAGGACCGGTGAACTTCGGCGAGAGCTCGGCTGAGGCGACGAGGCGGGCGCGGGATCTGATGCAACTCGTCGGCCTGCAGCCCGATGCCCTCGACCGCTATCCGCATCAGTTTTCGGGAGGTCAGCGCCAACGCATCGCCATCGCGCGGGCGCTTGCCATGGAGCCAGCGCTGTTGATCGCCGACGAGGCGGTGTCGGCTCTCGACGTGTCGGTTCAAGCGCAGGTTCTTCGCCTGCTCGACGATGTCCGCGAGCGCTTCGATTTGGCGGTCCTGTTTATCACACACGATCTCCGTGTCGCGGCCCAGATCTGCGACCGTATCGCCGTTATGCAGAACGGCGTCGTCGTCGAGGCGGGTCCGACGACCGAGATTTTCTCGGCACCTAGGCACTCCTATACCCATGCCCTGTTGGCCGCGGCTCCGGGGCGGGATGTACGCTTCGGCGCGGGCCTCGCCGTCGAGGCGTGAGAGCGGCTTGCAGGCCCGGCCCGAACCATGTCGCGAACCCTTTCTTTACAAATTGTTCGCTCTCGCGAAGGCGGATGGTAACGGGTTGGCGATATCCTGGCAGCGTTCATTGCAAGTTCGCGCGCGGGGAGCCGCCCATGAAAAATCTGGACGCGTTCATCGTCGCTGACGACAATATTTGCTTTACCAAAGGGCCGGTCACGCGTCCGTCTCCGGTCGTGTCGGCCCGAGGTGGGGCCAGCGCCGCCGCGGTGCGCATGGATCTGGAGACGACGGGAACATTCATCGCCTGTGCCGCCAGCGCTGTAAACTTCGCGACGGAGCGCCCGGATTTCGCCCGCGAAGTCTTGACGGCGTTACCGCAATGGCTTCCGACCGCCCCCGCCAGCGTCCGAAGCGCCCAGCTTGCCCTGCTGCAGGAGGACCTTCCGGTTGCCGTCTGTGGCAGCCTGCGCGATCTCGGCCTGCATTTGCGCATCGCCATCAGGGCAACGCGGCGTCACTGCCATGGCGTGGCGTCCGGAGCCACGTTGCCCGCCGGCTCGCTCGACGACCTGGTCAGCCTGTGGGGGCTCTTGTGCGAGCGCACGATGGCCATCTTCCAGCTTCTGAAGCCGTTGGCGCCGTTCCTTTACCCGACAGCCGAGTTAAACGGCGAGGCGGAAGCCGGCTGCGCCGAGCGCCTGCTGGCGGCGGCTTCTCTCGGTCACTGGCCCTGCATCAGCCGCTCGGGCGCGATCACCATGCCCGGCTGGATCGAGCGCCGTAGCGAGCGCCGTCACGTCTTCAACATGGACTGCAGGATCGTCGAGGCCGATCGCGATTGGATGGCGCAGATCGTCGACATCTCGCTGACGGGCGTCGGTCTGAGGGACGCGCCGCCCCTCGACGTCGGCACGCGCGCTGCGCTCGTCGTCGGATCGCTCGCGGACCTGCACGGCGAGGTCATCTGGAGCAACGGCAAGCGCCTCGGCTTCCGGTTCGACACACCTCTCGACTCATTGGCCGATCTCGGCCGTCGGCTCATGTCCGGCTGAGGGACGCGAGCCCGTCGCGGCCGATCTCGGGCAGAGAGCGGTCGATCAGCCGATCAGTTTGGCATTCTTGTCGAGTTCGGCGAGAATCTCGTCGCGCGAAAGATCGGGGACCTCGAGCAGCACGCGGTCGACCCCCGCGTCGCGATAAGGCTTCAGCCGCTCCGCATTGGCCGGTGCGCGGAAGACGGTCATTTGCAGCGATGCAGGATCGCGACCGGCTGCTTTGGCGGCCGCGTCGAGCCGGTCGCGCTGGGCCTTCGGGTCGAAGGTTGCAGTGGCTCGCGGAAACCAGCCGTCGCAGAATTCGACGACCCGGCGCAGGGTGTGATCGGTCTCGCCCCCGAGCAGCACTGGGGGATGCGGTTGCTGCGCCGGCTTCGGCCACGACCAGATGGGGTCGAAATCGACCAACTCACCGTGGAATTCGGCCTCGTCCTTGGTCCAGATCTCCTTCATGGCCAGCACGCGCTCGCGCAACAGCTTGAAGCGCGTATCGTACCGCGCGCCGTGGTTCTCCATTTCGTCCACGTTCCATCCGCCACCCATCCCGAATGTGAAACGGCCGCCGGAAAGCCGGTCGAGGCTCGCGACGGCCTTCGCCGTCACGATCGGATCGCGTTGCGTGATCAGGCAGATGCCGGTGCCGAGGCCGAGCGACTTCGTCGAGGCGGCCGCGAAGCCGAGGGCGACGAAGGGATCGAAGGTGTGGCTGTAGCGCTTCGGAAGCTCGCCGCCGCCGGGGAAGGGCGTGCGTCGCGACGTCGGGATGTGAGTGTGCTCGCAGACGAAGAGAGATTCGTAGCCGCGCGCCTCCAGTGCCTGGGCGAGCTCGCCGATTTCGATGCCGTAGTCGGTTGGAAAATAGAAGACGCCAACGCGCATGGGTGCTCTCGCGGTTTTCCGTGTTTCGTTGGGGGGAGGGTAGGCCCCCGGCGTCGGCCTCCGCAACCGGCAATCCTGCCGGCAGGCGACACCGCTAACGTCCGATGACGGCATTCGTCGCCTGGAGGGGCACGATTGCGCCTCGGTGAGCGACCACGACGCCCGCCAGACGATGCCCTGCTCGGGCCGCCTCGGGGCGCGGGCGGCCGTCGAGGCGGGCCGCCAGATAGGCCGCATTGAAGCTGTCGCCCGCCGCCGTCGTGTCGACGACACGGGCCACGTGTGACGCCGGAACATGGACCGGTGCCGCGTCACCCCGCCCGGCAACCAGGACGCCCTCGGCTCCGAGCTTGACGGCCACCTCCTCCACGCCGAGGTGGCCCAGACGTGCAATGGTCGCGTGGGCGTCCGTGTCTCCCCACAACGCGGCCTCGTCGTCGTGCGTCGGCAGACCTATCGTTGCGAGGCGCCAGAAGCGCTCCATCACCTGTCGCGCCCTGCTCTGGTCGTCGCCCCATCCGCGTGGCCGATAGTTGCTGTCCATGGCGACGTGAGCCCCAGCCGACCGCGCGCGTTCGAGCGCGCCGGCCAGCCGATCGAGACCGAGCGGCGAATAGAGCGACAACGTGATTCCGGAAAAGTAGACGAGCCGGGCACCGGCCACGGCGTCGGCGATCACGCCGGCGTCGTCGCCATCGAGCAGCTCGCGGGCGGGCGCCCTATCGCGCCAGTAAAAGAACGAGCGCTCGCCGCCTGGCGTCGTCTCGATCAGATAAAGCCCGGGCATTCGGCCGGGCCGGCGAAACGTGAGATGGGTGGCGACGCCTTCGCGCTCGGCAAGTTCCACGATGCCGGTGCTGTAGGCGTCGACGCCGAGGGCTGTGGCATAGGCCGTCGCTACGCCGCAACGCGCCAGATAAACCGACGTGTTGAACGTATCTCCGCCGAAGGACTGGCAGAAACGGCCGTCCGCCCCGCGCGCCAGCTCGATCATGCACTCGCCGATGGCAACGACTTGCCGCTCCGTCATTTCGTCCTCCGTCCGACCTGCCGCAACGCCATTTTCCGTTGCCATATGCCGGCCCCCGGTCGCCGTTCGATCCGGCAGACATCGCGCAAGATTCATCTTGTGCTCGAACGCCGCTCTCCGCCACCTTGGCACGCAATCTGGCGGAGCAGACCGTGACCGGACAACTCTCGAGCGACCTTCGGCGGCGACTGATTCCGCACGGGCCTTCGGCGCTGCCGCCGAACGGGCGCATGGCGATGGTCCGCGACGCCGTTGCAGGCGTGGTCGCCTCTCTCGTGCTGCTGGCCTATTGCCTGTCGTTCAGCGCACTCATTTTCGCGGGCCGGCTGTCAGACGGCCTGCCGATGGCGCTTTGGAGCTTCATGCTCTCGACCGCCATCGTGACGCTGCTGTCGGCCTACCGTACCACGCTTGCGCCCATGCTGGCGGGACCGCGCAATCCGGTTGTTGCCGTCATGGCGGTGCTGGCGGCGACGATTTCGGCTGCCGGCGCGAGGAAGGGCATGGCGCCCAACGAGGTCGCGCGGCACATCCTGGTCGCCATCTCGATCGCGACCCTGTTGACCGCCACTGTCGTCTGGGCGCTGGGGCGATTTCGCCTGGGACAGGCTGTTCGTTTCGTACCCTACCCCGTGGTTGGCGGGTTTCTCGCGGCATCGGGCGCTCTGCTTGTCGTCGGCGGTATCAAGCTCAGCGCCGGCGCGGCCTTCGACTGGCACGACAGCAGCACCTGGTTCGCCAACGGTTGCGTGATCAGGGTCGTTGTCGCGCTGGCGTTTGCCGGCCTGCTTCTGCGCTTGAAGACCATCCCCCGGGCTTTGCCCGTTGCCATCGTCCTGGTCATCGCGGTGCTCGAAGTCGTGCTCGCCGTCACCGTGGGCGACGGCATGATCGACTGGCATCTCGCAATGACCGGGGGCGTCAGGGGATGGTCGCCGCTGAGTTCCATGCACGGCCTCGATTGGGGTCTCATCGCTTCGGCAGGCGTCGAAATCGTCTCGATTGCAGCGGTGTCGATCGCCGCTCTCCTGCTCGATGCATCCAGTCTGGAAGTGCAGCGACGCACGCAGGCCGATCTCGATACCGAGTTTCACGTCAACGGTGCGGCCAATCTGGGCGTTGTCGCACTGGGCGGCTTCTGCGTCGGCATCGCGCTCAACCCGAGCCGGCTGACCGATCTGCTCGGCGGCATCGGTCGCGTGGCCAGCATCGCGGCCGGAGTGTTCGTCGGTCTCCTGCTGGTCTCCGGCATCGATTTCGCGAGCTTCGTGCCTCGGCCGGCCCTCGGCGGCATTCTGATCTTTCTCGGCGTCGCCTTCGCCTTGGAGGCCCTCAAGGTGCCCGGCCGCAGCTCTCGCGCCGAGTTTGCGCTGACGCTTCTCATCATGGCCGCGATCGTCGGCTTCGGCTATCTGACAGGCATCATCCTCGGTATCGTCTCGGCGTGTCTGCTTTTCGCGGCGCGCTACAGCCGCATCGGCGTGATCCGCCGCCACGTGACGCGGGCGCAGATGTCGGCCCCCGTCGAGCGCCGACCCGAGGTCGCCCGCCTGCTCACCGAGCAAGGCAACCGCATTCACATCCTCTGGCTTTCCGGCTATCTCTTCTTCGGATCATCGAACGGACTTTTCGAGAATATCCGGTCTGCAACCGCATCCCGCGGTCTGTTCGGGCGCCGCTGGGTGGTGCTCGACTGCTCCGATGTGAGCGGCATCGATGGATCGGCGGTGCTGTCGTTCCAGAAGCTCGCGAACTGGGCCTCTGCCGTGGACGTGACGCTCGCGTTCGCGGGGGCAAACGCAGACCTGCTCGCCGAGCTTTCGGCGGCCGGGCTCTTCGGCGGAGCCTCGCCCGCGCGTCACTTCTCGACGCGGAACGAAGCCCTCGAGTGGTCCGAGGACCAGCTTATCGAGTCGAGCGGTGCGTCCCACCTCGTCGACGGTGCCGACAGCTTCGACGGCTGGCTTGGCCGGGAATTGGGACCGGAGCGGGTCGAGCCTCTGATGGCGCACTATCTCGAGCGGCGCGAGCTCGAAGCGGGGGAGATCGTGTGCGCGCTCGGTGCCCCGGCGGACACGATCGAGCTGATTGCGTCGGGGTCGGTAGCGGTGATCGTGCCGAGCCTCAGCGCGCAGCCGATCAGGGTCAGACGCATGACCGGATGCACAGTCGTGGGCGAGATGGGTTTTTTCAGGGGGCAGCCACGCGCGGCCTCGGTCATCGCCGAGGAGCCGGCCGTCGTCTATGTGCTCACGCGGGCGGCCTACGAGCGTCTCCGGGATCGCGATCCGGCGCTCTGCGCGACAGTTCTGCAATTCGTAGTGAGAGCTTTGTCCGACCGTCTCGAAGCCGCCAACCGAGAAATCGGCGCGTTGCTCGGATGAGCGTCGCCAGCAGCCCGGGGACGGCGGCCGCTGGCTCGTGATGCACAGCCGGTCCAGCCGGCACAACTACTGTTCAGGGCATGCGGTACTGCAGCTCGCGAAAGATGGCTTGCGGGTTGCTGCGTCGGTACGACCGGGCGGGCGCAGATGTAAAGATGCGGAAACCCCGGATGGCGCGCGCCGCCGGGAGCCGTCCGACGCGATAGGTGGGTGGCGGCACGAATGGACCGACATAGCGTGCATTCCTCGGTCGCTTGAGGTGACGGCTGCGGGCCGCGTTGCGATCGATCGGGATGGTACTGTCCGAGGCGACCTTGATGCCGGCAAGCGAGGCGGCGATCTGCTGGCGGAACGCAGGAGACGGGCGGACCGGCAGGGGAGGGGATGCCAAGGCCGCTACAGAGCCAGGGGAGGGTGCGCCGGCCGCTGCCGCGGAGTTCGCCGGGGCGACGGAGTGCGCCGTCTTGGCCGCAGTTCGCTTTGCAGCCCGTGCCGAGAGCAGCGCAAGCTCCTCGCGGCGCCGTTCTTCCGCGGCGGCCCACGCGTTCTTCACCGCCGCCAGTCGCGCCGCACGGTTTGCTTCGGCGCGCGCCGAAGCCTCCGCCGCCATTTGTTTGCGACGCGCTTCCGCTGCGGCAATTCGTTGCCGCTCGCGGTCGGCGCGATGGGCCCGCCGCACCTCGAGCGCCTCGCGTTCCAAGGCAGCCCTATCGCCGACCGAGGATTTCGTGTGGCTTGCCGTGCTACTCTTGTCGCCTTCCAGGGCCGAGCCGGCCGAAAGTGCGGTAGCCGCCGCCGAAGCCTCCGAATGAGCTGAGCGTCGAGCGGCCTGGCGCCGGCGCTCCTCTGCGATCACGCTGCGCGGCAGGCATTTGCCGCCACCCGACAGGTCCTGGCCTGGAGGACAGGCGGCGCCACATGCTTTGGCGGCGTGACCTTGCAAAAGGGTCAGCAGAATGTAGTCCGGGTGAGCCGTGGGGAGGGTTGCGTTGACGCGGTCGTTGAAGGCTTGCATCGCGCGGCGCGTATCGGGGCCCCAATCGCCATCGACCGTGCCAGCGTAGCACCCGACCCGCTTCAGCTCTTTCTGGATCGATTCAGCGAGCCGAACCTCCGTCGGGCGGTTGTCGCCACCGTCGGCGGAACTGCTCTCGCGGGTCCCGACCAGGATTGGCCGCATGGAGGGGGGAGGCAATTGTCGCGCGTCGGTCATGGTGCCGGTCGCCTGGGCGACGCGGAGCCCGGTGCGGCCGCCATTGCGCAGGGGGGGCGGTGCGTCGGGCGTCATGGCTTTGAGCGTAAGCGCGGACGGCACGCCGGCTTTCAGGCGCGATTGGTCATCGGACCATTCGGTCGCGTCGGCGTGGCGGTGCGACGTCGCCGCCCGGCCGGATCGCTCGGTCGAGAATGCGGCGACCTTGGAAAGCCCACCGAACCCGGCAGCGAGGCCGCCCGAACCCTGGTCGTCTCCGCCCGCGGCGTATGCTCCGATACCGCCTCCGATCAATAGAAGAGAAATGGCTTTGAGCATGCCGGCCATGGCCAACCCCCGTACTCTCGCCACGACGGCGAACCCAACCCCTACTTCATGGTGACAGCAAGGATGGCTTCCCGGCTGCTCCACCACAGAGCCGCACTGCACTTCGCTGGCTGTGCGCGGATCATTAAGCTCTATCGCCAAGCAGAAACAATCGGCCGGGGCGGCATATGCACCGCTTTGGATTTTTTCGAGAGGCGGTGAGGCGCAGCCGGCCCAGATTGGCTCCTGGCGAGCACAAAATAGGCGGTCCAATATCTTGTGGCTCGTCACACAGCTTTGCCCCGAAATATTGATTCGATGGCAAAGGAACGTCACGCGGACCGTTTTTTGGGGACAACATAGCGCCGGCGATGACTGTGGCTCTCCCGCATCAAGGCATCTCAAAGAGGCGTTAACGCCTTAGAAACAAATGCGAATCAATGCGATCTCGCGCACACTGGTTGCCAGTTCATTAATCCAAAGGTTGGTCTAACCGCGAAGTAATTGTGGAAAAGAGTGTCTGTCGGGGCGGCAACCTGACGGCACTTGACCCAATTCGCGGCGGCGCTTTGCTCCGCATCTCCGACTGCGAAGACGACGGGCTCAACGTTTGTCTGGCTACGAGGTGTCCGACGCTGGCGGCCTATGGGGGGCTGCCAAACGAGGGGACTTAGGGGGCCTCTAAACATGAGACACGTCCTAGGTGTGCTAGGCGTTCTCGCTGCCGCGGTACTGCTCGCGGTCTCGGCAGCGATGAACTGGCGTTTTGGCTATTCACTCGGCAAAACCGAGATGGATGGCATGATCTACGGTTCGGCCAGTGCCGCCGCGGATTGCTTCAAAGCGCTAGTGCCGTTCTTCTTTTTTGCCGCCGTCCGCAATCGCATTTGGTCGCAAGCCGCGGCCGCTGCGGTTGTCTGGGTCGTTGTTCTGGCCTACTCGCTGACGTCTGCGCTCGGCCACGCCGCGCTCAATCGTCTCGATACGGCTGGCCAGCGGGCAGCTCACGCTCAGTCCTACCAGGACCTGCGCGCCGACCTGAAGCGCGCGGAGGAACAGCTTGGCTGGATACCGCAGCATCGGCCGGCTCAGACCGTGCAGGCGGAGATCGATGGCCTGAAGCTGCAGCCCGCATGGCGCTGGAGCAAAGAGTGCACCGAAATCAAGGGCAGCCAGACGCGCGGCCTCTGCCAGAAGTACCAGGGCCTGACCTCCGAATTCGCGTCCGCCGAGCAGGCTGATGTTCTCGGCAAGCGCATCGACGAGGTGCGGAGCAAGATGACCAACGCGACCGGCGACGGCACCCAGGGCAGCGCCCTGATGTCGGAAGCCGATCCTCAGGCGGCCGTGCTTTCGAAGCTGGTTTCGTTCGTCGGCATGGGCAAGGTCAAGGTCGAGGATATGCAGACCGCGCTGACGATCTTCATCGCGCTGCTTCTCGAGGTCGGATCTGGCTTCGGCATGTACGTTGCCTTCTCGACCTGGCGTCTGAACGACCGCGAGGCTCCGTCGGTACCGCAGCTCGAGCCCGCTATCGCGACCGTCGTTGCTCCGGCAATGGCAACCATCGGCGCCACGATGCCGACAGACGTTTGGTCTGAGGCAGACGGCGGTCTCGAGGGTGCCCCTCGCGCCCAAAGGCTACTCGCGCCAGTATCGGATGCGATCGCTAACGACAACAGGGACGAGCCGGTGCACAGGCCTCGGCCGCCCGACAGTGAGGTGGAACGCTTTGCAAAGGAAGCGATCTACACACGCACGGAATCGAGCGTCGAGGCTTGGCGTCTATTCCAGCACTTCAACAAGTGGTGCGAGGAAAGAGGTAAACGGCCGCTCGATCAGCCCAACTTCGCGCGAGAGCTTCAGGAATTGGGCGTAATGAAGACCAAGGTTCGCGGAAAGATCTACTACGTCGGAATTGCAATCAAAGCCGCTCACGTCTCGGAAGACGAGAAACGGCCCACGGTCACCGAACCCGGTACTGCCGCCCAGGCAGCTTAGCGCCGGGTGGCTCGAAACGAACGGAAGAGGGTCGCTTCGGCGGCCCTTTTTCTTTTTGAGCTACCTTATTGCTCCTGCAATCTGCGTGGCGTCGCATAGTGCGTGACCGCGCCGCACCCCTCGCGAAGGGATGCCCAGTCGTCGAGATCGAGGTCGAGGACGACGAGCGCCCCGGTGGGCAGCTTCTCGGCGATCTCGGCGGCGCCTCCGGCGAGGCCTCCGCCCGCGAGCGCGAGCACAAGGCGTTGCAGGCCTGGATTATGGCCGATGATCAGCGCATGTCGAATGTCTCTGTCGAGCCGGCTCAGTCGCGCGAGCAGAGTGTGGGCCGTGGCTTCGTAGATTTCGTCGTCGTAGATGATGGATCGCCCAGAAAGGCCGGCCGCGGCGAGCGCCAGTGCCGCGGTTTCGCGCGTTCGAACCGCGGACGAGCAGACGACCAGGTCGGGACTGAGCCCGATCTCGCGCATGTGCTGCCCCATGAGTGCCGCAGCCTTCTCGCCCCTCGGCGCGAGCGGGCGTTCGAAATCGGCCAGCCTTTCGTTCTCCCAGCTCGACTTGGCGTGGCGCAGAAGCGAAAGCGTTCGCATGTCGATCTCCGTCGAAGGCCAATCGTCAGGCGGCCGACCGCAAGGTTGGCGGGGGCGTCATCCGCAGGCTAACGTGCCGGACAGAGCCGGGCACTGCATGACAGAGACTTGGCGCGACTGCCCGATCCATCAAGCGGCCAATTCATCGTGGGAGAGCAAAGCGTGGCGCACAAGGGTCTGATCTTCGGCATCTTCCTGGCTCCCTTTCACAGGGCCGGCGACAATCCAACGCTCGCCATCCGCCGCGATATCGAACTCGTCGAGTTGCTGGACAACCTCGGTTATGACGAGGCTTGGATCGGCGAGCACCATTCCGCCGGCTGGGAGCTGATCGCCTCGCCGGAGCTCGTGATTGCCGCGGCGGCCGAACGTACCAAGCACATCCGGCTCGGCTCCGGCGTCACCAGCCTGCCTTATCACCATCCCTATATGGTGGCGCAGCGCTACGTTCAGCTCGATCACATGACGCGCGGCCGTGCCATGCTCGGATGCGGCCCCGGCGCGCTCGTCTCCGACGCCTACATGCTGGCGATCGAGGCCGCCGACCAGCGCCGCCGGATGGACGAGAGCCTCGATGCGATCACGCGTCTCCTCAAGTGCGAGGAGCCGGTCACGATGAAGACCGACTGGTTCGAGATGCGCGAAGCGCGCCTGCATCTCGCGCCCTACACCGATCCGCACTTCCGCATCGCCGTCGCCTCGACCCAGACACCGGCCGCCATGGTCGCGGCCGGCAAATACGGCCTCGACGTCCTGTCGCTCGGCGCCGGCCTTCCCGGCGGCCCCGAAGCCCTCAAGAACCAGTGGAAGATCGCCGAGGACGAGGCGGCGAGGCACGGCCGCACAATGAGCAAGAAAGGGTGGCGCCTGGTCGTCAACATGCACTGCGCCGAGGATGACGAGTTGGCGCTGGCGCAGGTGAAAAAGGGCGAACGCGAGGAAACCGTCACCTACTTCGAGGATACCCTGGGCCGCCCGCCCGGACGCTCCGACGATCCGCTGCGCGACGGCGTCAGGATGGGGACCACGCTCGTCGGTTCGCCGGAGACGATCGCCAAGGGGCTGCGTCGCATGATCGAGACGGCCGGAGGCGAGATCGGCGGCTTCATGTTCCGAGCGCACGAATGGGCCAATCGCACCGATACCTACAACAGTTTCGAGCTGTTCGCCCGTTGGGTCATGCCGCAATTCCAAGGCTCGACCGACTCGGTCATCGCCTCGCGCGACTGGGCGCGCGCCAATCGCAAGACCATCTTCGCCCCAGTCGCTTCGGCGCTGAAGAAAGCCTACGACGATGCCGGCCGCGTGGCGCCGGAGGACTGGCGAAACCGCGTCACCGGCGCGCGCGATCTCGACGACAAGTGAGGCGGGCGGCGGCCGCCACCCCCCAGCAAGCCGGTTCGGGCCGAGGGGTGTGCTGCGGATCGCAGCCCAGCGATCCGGCAACGTGCTTGAAACGCCGCCTTGATCGCAACCGTGCAGCCATATGAAAGTTGGACATGCCTGATCGCGCACCCAATCCTGACGCCGGCTCCGTCGCATGGCGGTCGAACTCGAACCACAACCGAATGGTGGAGTTGGCACGCATTCGCGATGCCTCGTCCACCGCATCCGGCGAGGTAGAGCTTGCTCATTTCGGCTCGTCTGCCTTTCGCATCACGACCCCGCGAGGGCTTACGATCATGCTCGATCCGTGGCGCAATCATCCTTTGCGCCAGTGGGACTGGTACTTGCGCGACATGCCGATGACCCCGGTCGACATCGGCGTTTCGACGCATGCGCACTTCGATCACGACGGCCTCAACCGCCTCGATGCCCACGTTCTGCTCGACCGGCCGATCGGCACATATGCTTTTCTCGACGTGAAGATCTCCGGCATCCCCGACAAGCACGCCGTGCAGTCGGGTTTCGGGTCCTACGACTTCAAGATGGTGCACAAGGAGCTGAACGGGGTCGACATCGAGCCGCCCAACAATCCGCGCTCCTGGGACAACTGTCTGGTTGTCGTCGAGACTGGCGGCTTGCGAATCCTGCACTGGGGCGACAACCGCCACGACGCGCCGGATGACGTCTGGGAGGCGCTGGGGCCCATCGACATCGCGCTCCTTCCGATCGACGGATCGCAGCACGTCATGAGCTTCGAGATGATCGCCTCGATCGTGGAGCGCCTTCGCCCGAAGATCGTCGTGCCGCACCACTACTACATCTGGGATCTGACCACGCGCGGCTCGACACTGCTTCCGGCCGACGGCTGGGTCGACGCACAACCGCGCGCGCGCCGCATCGGAGGCGCCTCGACACGCTACACGGCTGCCGGCCTCGCCGACATGACGACGACGGTCGACTTCTTCGGCGATCACGTCGCCTTCGACAAACTTGGCTGGCGCAAGGGCGAACTCGCCTAGAAAGGCGGACGTGGCGGGACGTGGGGCTTCAACCTGGCCGGCCGCTCGATTGTGCGTCGCAGCCGCTCGGCCCTTGACAGGGAGCAAGAACATAAATAGAACATACTTGAATTCTAGGCTCTGCAACTCGAAAGGCGTGGACAAAGCACGCCTGTCAGGCGCCGCCCATTGTCCCTCACGGTAGGGTCATGCGAACGAGTCGCCGGGGCTGGTCGCCAACAGGGGCCCGGCTGCCAAACAGGAGAAGTGCCATGGCTGGATCGGTGAACAAGGTCATCCTGGTCGGAAATCTCGGTGCTGACCCCGAAATCCGGCGCACGCAGGACGGCCGGCCGATCGCCAATCTGCGCCTCGCGACCTCCGAGACGTGGCGCGATAAGAGCTCCGGTGAAAAGCGCGAACGGACCGAATGGCACCGCGTCGTCGTGTTCAGCGAGCCGCTGTGCAAGGTGATCGAGCAGTACGTCAAGAAGGGTGCCAAGCTTTATATCGAAGGCCAGCTACAAACTCGCAAATGGCAGGATCAGCAAGGCCAGGACCGCTATTCGACCGAGGTGGTGCTGCAGGGCTTCAACGGCGTGCTGACGATGCTCGACGGCCGCAGCGGCGGCTCGGCGGGTATGCAGGAGGGCGGCGCCGACTACGGCGGGCCGGACGATTACAGCGGCGGCGGCTCCGGCGGTGGGGGCTATGGCGGTGGCGATCGCAAACCGGCTGCTCGATCAGGCGGCGGCGGCAAGCCGTTCGACAAGAAGATCGACGACGAAATACCGTTCTAAAAAATACCAATCTTCCATATGTCAACAAAACGGCGAAACCCTTGCGGTTTCGCCGTTTTTCGTTTCTTCACGTAAACAGTTGACACGCTGCGAAGGTGTGATAAATGATACCTTAAATTCTAGCGATGAGTGTAAACAAATGGCGCTGCGGGTCAAGATCGCGCTGTGCAGCAATGGCGAACGTCTCCCACTGCTGACCGACGTGGAAAGCGGTGTTCCACTGTTCCTGCCCACCGTCTACTGCATGACTGCACTTCGCTCCCGGAGCTTGGCGGTCAACACGATTGATCAGGCAACCAGAGCCATCTTGCTCTTATATGCGTCAACGCGGAGCCAGGGTTTCGAGCTTGAAGAACGCATCAGTGCTGGTCGAGCGCTGAACTTGAGCGAAATTGAGAGGCTGGCAGCGGACGCACGTACGCCCATGGGCGCACTGACATCGGCGGAAGCGGAATCCTTATCACAAACGTGCGGCGGAACGATCGCACGGAAGCTGGAGCGAAGTCGACGGGGAGTATCCGGGCAGGATGTTCAAGAAGTCGGTCTCGCGTTTTCGGCGAACAGACTGCGCTACATTCGTGACTACCTGAATTGGATGTGCCTGCACCAAGCGGCACACACGCCGGCTGGCGGGTCACGACACGATATCGATGCAGCTCGGAAACAGATGGTGGAGATGCTGGATGCGCGCATTCCGGTTTCGGGTGCGAGCAATGTGCTCAACGCGCGCGAAGGTATGCCAACTGAAGCGGTAGACCGCCTACGTGCTGTTATAGATGTCGATGCTCACGACAATCCGTGGGAAGACCCTTATGTCCGGCACCGCAATCAACTGATCGTGCTCTGGGCTCTCTATCTTGGCCTACGTCGTGGCGAGATGCTCGGAATTAGGATCGACGACATCGATTTTCAGAAACATGAGGTAACGATCAAACGTCGAGCAGACGACAAGTTTGATCCCCGCAAAAACCAGCCGAACACAAAGACCCGAGACCGCAAACTCGCGCTCACCGATGAACTTGTCCGATTGACTGAAGATTATGTCATGAAGCACCGGCTCAAAGTGCCGGGCGCACGCAAGTGCCCGTTCCTTTTTGTTGCCGCGCGCACGGGGCGGCCTCTTTCCATACCAGCCATGACGAAAGTTTATGCCGCGCTTCGGGAGCGGCACCGGGAGGTGTTTCGCAACTTCACTTGGCACGTGCTGCGCCATACCTGGAATGATCGCTTCTCGGAAATCATGGACGATCGGGATGTGCCCGAAGAGCTTGAGAAAAAGCAACGTTCATACCTGATGGGGTGGTCGGAGACATCAGGTACGGCCGCGACCTACACGCGCCGACATGTGCGTGAAAAGGCGAAGAAAGCGTCTCTTGATCTGCAGTTGGCTCTTGTTCAGAAAACAACCAATGATTCAAAGTAATCGCGCTACTGCGCAACAGATCGATACTGACGTATTGACGTTGCCAGCTCGCGTCCGCGCGCGGGACGGTGGCGAGTTCGATCCGAACCTCGACGAGTGGTCCTTCCGAACTGCTAAAAATCGTATGTTCATAAACTTTGGGAGGGTATCGCAAGTCGCTGTCGCTTCGCTGGTTTATGGCTTGAAGGCTACGCTGGCTTGGTTCGCAGCTAACCGCTCCGATGATGCGACCCGGAATGCCTTCGACCGCGTCATTCATTTTCTGAGATTTTGCAATAGCGCCGATGGAAAAGTCGTGCGCCTCATAACCGCGGAGCACGTTCTCAGCTATCGAGCATCTCTTCCGCCGGAGCAGCAGTGGTATCTGTCAGTTTTGTCTGGCGTGCTAAAAAAATGGCATGCGCTTGGCTATCCAGGCGTTGACCAGCGCGTACCCGATATACTTCGGGAGCTGCGCCTGAAGGGCAATACGAAGGGGCAGGCGGTAGCTACGCTTGACCCTAATGTCGGGCCATTTAGCGCCATCGAGCTGGAAGCGATACAAGGTGCCGTGAATGACGCCTTCGCTAAAGCGGTACTCGGTCTGCGGGAATACGTTCTGGTATGGCTGTTCATGCTTATTGGTCCACGCCCCTCTCAAATTGCGCTATTGAAGGTATGCGATTTTAGGACTGTACATTCGAGCGATGGAACGCTCTCGTACATGTTGAGAGTTCCCCGAGCCAAACAGCGGCATGCTGTAGCACGAACAGCATTTACTGAGCGCATCATCGCGCCGCAGATCGGTGCGCTCTTGGCGACCTATGTGGAACAGGCGCGGGAAGCGTTTGATGACAAGCTTGCCGATCCAAATGAAGCTCCACTGTTCCCAGCTTTGCGATCCACATCGGAGGCACCGGATGGATATCAAGGTCATGCGCCGGCCGTTGATTTAGCTCGATTGGTTCAGTCATCGATTGAGAAATTGATGATCATGTCCGAGCGTACTGGGCTTGCCATAAAAATCACGATGACCCGTTTTCGCCGCACCCTCGGTACCCGCGCGGCGATGGAGGGGCACGGCGAGCTTGTCATTGCCGAGCTGCTCGATCACTCGGATACCCAGAATGTCGGTGTCTATGTTGCATCGCGCCCAGAGATTGTCGACAGGATCGACAAGGCAATCGCCTTGAAGATGGCGCCCATGGCGCAGGCGTTCGCGGGCATGATCGTGACCGACGAGTCCGACGCCGAGCGTGGCGACGATCCGACCAGCCGGATCGTCCACCCCGGTCTGTCGCCGTCGATGCAACCAATGGGGACCTGCGGAAAGCATGGCTTTTGCGGGTTGGCGGCTCCCATCGCTTGCTACACGTGCCGGAATTTCCAGCCTTGGGTGGATGGCCCTCACGAGGCTGTTCTCGATCATCTTCTAGAGGAGCGGGAGCGGCTCGGGACTACCGGCGACTTGCGCATCGCATCGATCAATGACCGCACGATCCTAGCGGTTGCGGAGGTCGTGAGGCAGTGCGCTGCGATGCAGGGACAGCCTGGAGGACAAGCTGATGGTTGATATTGTCCAACTCGTACCGAAGGCCCAGGCAACAGCCGCGCAGAACTGCGCCGAGTTCGTGGCTATGACCAGAAACAGTCTCACGGTGTTCGGTCCCTCACTCGAATTTGACGCCACCGTCTGGGATGTGACGTCGGCAACCGCCGCGCGGGGGATGGGCAAGAAGCGACATCGCATTACGTTCAGCACGCTGCATTCGGCGGCAAGCAATGCGCCGGTCGCTATGGCCGAACCGTTCCAGTCCGTTGCCAAGGGACTTATCCGTTACCTTCAAGGTGTCCGCCCTACTCAGAACCAGCATCAACGTCTCGCGGCCCTCCGGGCACTTGAGCATGCCCTCGCGGAGGGCGGGCGCAGCCCCGACATCTGCAATGCCGACGCAGGCACTTTCAATCGTGCTGCACAACTCGTGGCCGAAGAGTTCAGCGGCGCGGGTGCGTATAGAATGGGCAGCCAGCTGGAACTGATCGCCGAGACTGTCACCAAGTTCCGTCTCTCGACAATTCCGATTTTGGGCTGGCGCCAGCCGCTCAAGCGGCCCGGCGATACCGTGCGGGTCGGCAAAGAGTTTGAGAAGCGCCGTGCAGAAAAGCTTCCCTCGGCAGCGGCCCTCGATGCCATCCCTAAAGCGTTCCTACTGGCTCAGGCATTGCCCGATAGGGTACTCACATCCATCATTGCAATTCTGTGTGCGACTCCCGACCGTATCAACGAAGTGTTGACCCTGCCGTTGGACTGCGAGGTCAGACAGGACCGCGGTTCAAAGGGGGAAGCGTACGGCCTCCGCTGGTGGCCGTCTAAGGGTGCTGAACCCATGATTAAGTGGGTCGTGCCGTCGATGAGCGGTGTCGTTACTGAAGCGCTGGACCGTCTCCGCAACGACTTGCAGGAGGCTCACCGTATTGCCGCTTGGTATGAATCGAACCCCTCGAAACTCTACCTGCCGGTAGGCACTGAAGATCTGCGGACTCGTAAGAGTCTCAGCATGGCCGAATTGGCGGATGTCGTCGGCCTTTCAAATGGGAGATCAGCTCGATCGTGGTGCGAAAGTAACAATGTATCGG
>JBFWXN010000055.1:0-33674 GCA_050187415.1 Hyphomicrobiaceae bacterium
TGACCTTGCCCCCGAAAATGCCCCCGCTTTGATGTAGAGTCCGATCCACTTTTGGAGACGGACGTCATGCGCAAGAGCCTGCACAGCGAAGAGAAGATCATCTCGATCCTGAAGGAGCACGAGGCGGGGACGCCGATCTCGGACCTTTGCCGGCGTCATGGGATGAGCCAGCCGACGTTCTACAATTGGAAGGCGAAGTACGGCGGCATGGAAGCGTCGGACGCGAGGCGTCTGAAGGCGCTGGAGGCGGAGAACCAGAAGCTGAAGAAGCTGCTGGCCGAGCAGGTGATGGACAACGCGACGCTGAAAGAGCTGCTCGCAAAAAACTTCTGACGCCCGGCGCGAGGAGATCCGCCGTGAGCTGGGCGATCACAGAGAAGAGCTATTCGCAGCGCCGGGCATGCGCGCTGATCGGGATGCAACCGAAGACGTACCGCTACGAAGCGCGTCGCGCCGACGACGCAGCGTTGCGTGCGCGGCTGAAGGAGTTGGCTGCCGAGAGACGGCGGTTCGGCTACCGGCGTCTCAAACTGCTTCTGGAGCGGGAGGGCTTCCGGGTGAACCACAAGAGAGTCGACCGGATCTACCGCGAGGAGCGTCTGGCTGTGCGTAAGCGCGGGGGCCGCAAGCGCGCGCTCGGCACGCGGGCGCCGGCTGCGCTGCCACAAGCAGCGAACCAGCGCTGGAGCCTCGACTTCGTGTCGGACGCTCTGAGTGACGGCCGCCGGTTCCGGGTGTTGTGCATCGTTGACGACTTCACGCGCGAATGCCTGGCACTCGTCACCGACACGTCGCTATCGGGCCGCCGCGTCGCGCGCGAACTCGACATGCTGATCGCCGAGCGCGGCAAGCCGGCGTTAGTCATCAGCGACAACGGCACGGAGCTGACCTCGACGGCGATCCTGAAGTGGAGCGAGCAGAGTGGCGTGGCCTGGCACTACATCCAGCCGGGCAAGCCGATCCAGAACGCGTTTGTCGAGAGCTTCAACGGCCGGCTCCGCGACGAGTGCCTGAACGAGACCCTGTTCCGCTCGCTGGCGCATGCCCGTGAGCTGATCGCGGCGTGGCGTGCCGACTACAACGGCGACCGCCCGCACACGAGCCTCGGCGGGCTCACACCAGCCGAGTTTGCAGCCCGGTCCGACAAGGGCCATAACCACCCCGGATTCTCATTATGAGTGAGGGCACGTTGGGGGCAGGGTCATGGTAGCCCTTTCGGGGCAAGGTCAGCGTACGTTAGCGAATGCCGCCGTCCGCCGCTCGTTACGTGCGCCGATGCGTTTTCCGCTCCAATTTACTACGCGAAGCCCTCTTTCGTCGGCATGCCGAATTTCTTCAGGGCGAGAACGACCGGGCAAATTCCAGTGAACGATGCCTGGATGAGGTGCGCCCCCATAATGCCGGTGACCCAAAGCCAATTGGCGGAGTGATAAACTGAAAGAAGCGTACTACCGAGGACAACGACCCCCACAACCAATAATATGGATCTCTCGACCGTCATGATGTGATTCCCTTGAGTAATTCGCTGCCGGTGGGCCGTCGCGCACCTCAAAAACTTCGCAAGCCTTGTCCATTGAGACTCTGAATGTCGGGCAGAGGAACTATTGATTTGCTATCAAACGATAACCCCAGGTTATGGTGATCGCGGCGTAGTATCTGTGTCCGGCGGTAGAGCCACGTGAGAGGCTGAGATGGAGATGGCTCAGATCAGGTACGTCTTGGCGGCGGCAAGAGCGCTAAATTTCACGAAAGCCGCGCAGGACTGCAACGTCTCGCAGCCCGCGATGACAAAGGCTGTCAAGGCCCTCGAGGAGGAGCTGGGTGGTCTCATCTTTCATCGAGAAGGCAAGCGCATTCTTCTCAGCGAGTTTGGTCGGTCGATGCTGCCGCGACTTCAGCGTATCGTTGACGAGACCGAGGCAGCGCATGCGCTGGCGAATAACTATAGGCTTCTCAAAAGTGCGCCGGTTCGTTTGGGCGTTATGTCAACCATCGGTTACGGCCGGCTCGCCCGATTTCTCGGCAAAGTCGAAAGGGAACACCAGGGCGTCGAATTGTCTCTCAGCGAGCTTCCAATCGCTGAGCTGAAACAACAGCTCGATTCTGGCGACTTGGACGTGGCGATCGTCAATCCGCTTCCCGGAATTGGTGACGCCTACCGGATCATCAAACTCTATGATGAGACATACGTAGTCGTCTTGCCACCCGGACACCGCTTGTCCGAACACAATACCATCGCATTGGCAGAGCTATCCGGCGAAGCTTACGTCGATCGCCTTGCCTGTGAAATGCGGGAGGTTGTGATGGCGACGTGCATGGAGAACAAGGTCGAGCTTTACGCCCGCTTCCGATCGGAACGTGAGGACTGGGTGCAGGCGATGGTTCGGGAAGGCATCGGGTTCGCATTTGTTCCTGAGTACGCTGTCAGCGTCCCAGGACTCGTTCAGCGCCCCCTCGTCGAGCCGCGTGTGACGCGTTCCATTGGCCTTGCGACGGTCGTCGGTCGCCAGTTCAGTTCCGGTGTTAAAGCGTTCATGCAGGCAGCTCAGGCCTATCCTTGGCACACATAGGTGATGGGGCGGATAGCGAAGCCGGCTTGAGATGGGGTCTCGTGAGAGCATCTGACTTCATCGCAGAGCATGCGCGATGCTATTTTTGCGGCGAAACCGTCGCTCCGAAGCCATCGACTATCAACCCACGATCCGCAAGGTCTGCTGGCAGGTCGTCGCGCTCTGCCGTGACATCGACCCTCCGGATGCGAGCCGTTGCGATCGACGGCAGCAAGTTCAAGGCCGTCAACGCTAAAGCGAGGAGCTCCACGCGCGAAACACTTAGGCGACGTCTTAGTGAGATCGACGCAGCGATCGAACGGTATATGGGCAAGTTCGATCGCGCCTCCAGGCGAGCGACATCAGTTGGTGCCAGCTCGAATGGAAATCGACCCAGTCGATGCGATTGCCGAGCCGATCATGGGTCCTGAGCTCAGGTCGTTGGCGATTGGCCAGTCGTGCGAGCTCCTGCACCTCGTCATCGCCCGCAACCGCACCGAGCGCCTCACAGCGGTCCTCTGCCCATGGCGCCTCGGGCTCGATGACCGCGCGTAGTACGAGGACGCTATGTGTGCTGAACCGGTCTGTGGCCGTGTCGGATGGAGCTGCCTTCGTCATGGTATGCACCTGCGGAAAAAAACTTGGATGTCCCAGCGAACCGGCATCTCGATTTTGCAGTCGGCTCGCATGCCGATGACCATCACCGAGCAGCGCGCCTCTCCGCACTTGAACAGCAGCGGCCATCACTCTGCAGCATCCCGAGGCGCCATCGGCTTCGGCACCTCGCAGCCTGTGGCGCAGCAACGGCCAGGTTGCTTGGACATGCGCGAACCATCGGCGAGCACGCCGCGATCGAGCAGGCGCTCGACAAGCTCCACCTTTTCCACGACCGGATAGTTGCGCCAGATTTCACGCTTCATGGCTTCCGGCGAACCGCCGCCGTGCAACGAAATCACGGAGTAGAACCCTGCTTCCTTGGATACGGTGAGATCTTCGATGAAGCGAGCCACCTCGGCGCGCTGCTGATAGGGAATATCGTTGCGGCCGGCGAGCACCGCAGCTAACGACGCCGCCGTCTCTGGGTTGTGATCTTCGTCCGGTGTCGGTAGCGCCACGACGAGACCACCTGAAACGTAGTGCGCGATCTTGTGCATGTCGTAGATCTGCGTTGCCAGCAGCAGCTTGCCTATGTTGGAGAACACCGGATCGGGCATTGCGCAACCCGACTCGTCTTTCTGGCAATAGACCGACGCCGCAACACCGCACGCGAAGAAGCTCTCCGTGATCTTGATCAACTCGACCAACTGGTCGCGAATGTGCCCGTGCCGGTTGGTGTCAAGGCCATTTGCCTCGGCCATGAGAGCGCCTGCTCCGATGAGCAAATCGCCGAACCCGGCACGCGCGCCGATGCAGCTGTGCCGGTGATGCGTCGCGTAGCTCGTCGTGAGGTAGCCGGCTTCCTCGACCTCTCCGCCCATAAACACGCGGTCCCACGGCACAAGAACGTCATTGAACATGACCGCGCCTGTCGCCTGCCCGTACTTCGCCGAAAACTTGGCCGCAGGATCGCCGGGGCGGCCGGCTGCCCGCGTGACGATGGTCACACCCTCCGCGTCGCACGGTATGGCGCAGCATACGGCAAAGTCCTCGTCCCCTTTGACGTGAGTGCGACACGGCATGACCAGGAACTCGTGGACGTAGGGCGCCGCCGTCACGATCGCTTTCGTGCCGCTGATGACGATGCCATCCTTTCGCCGCTCCTTGATCCGGACATAGACATCCGGGTTGCTTTGTTGACCGGGTCGCTTTGACCGGTCGCCCTTGGCGTCGGTCATCGCCACGCCCAGCGTCAGATCCTCGTCCTGGACAGCGTGAAGGTACGCGAGGAAGCGCTGGTGATAGTCGGTGCCGTGCGTAGCGTCTGCCCGCTTGGTCGCCTGGAAGATGCCGTTGAGGGCATCATGCGTCAGGTAGCGCTGAGCGCATCCCGATTCCCTGCAAACCAACCTTACCGCTTCGAGTTTGGTGAGCAGGTCCTGGCTGCTTTCATTGATGTGCAGCATCCGGTTGACCGTCTTTCCGGACGTGCCCTGCAGAGCCAGCATGGTCGCCCTGTGCGCGTCCTGCAAAGCAAAGTCGTAGGTGACGCCGATGGCGGCGATACCGGGTGCAAGGCGCGGCTCCTCCGAGACACGATCGATGCGCTGACCGCCGAGGAAGACCTTCGGCTTGTAACGGTTCAGGCTTTCGCGAAACTCTGCAGCCGACATCAGCATGGGTGGTCTCCGCTCTAACGAATTGCATTAAATCTGACGACGTTAAAATTCCTCGTCAATCGGTTCATCGGTCGAGCGTACATGCTATATGGCTCTTATGACAGATGCAGCCCGCAACCGCAGGAAAGACGCCGTTCGCGAATCCAAGCGGGCGATCATCCTCGAAGCTGCACTGCGCGTGTTCGAGCGGGAAGGCCTCGATGGGGCGAGTATGCGCGCCATCGGCGACGAGGCGGGATACACGGCCGCAGCCATCTATTTCCACTTCGACTCGAAGGAAGCGGTCTACAGCGAACTGCTGAGCCGGTCACTCGACCGCCTTATCGAGCGCGTCGAAGGGGCCGTTGCCAGCCGACGGAAAAGCCAGCAGAAGCTGGAGGTGGCTGCACTCGCCCTCTTCGACTTCTACGCCGAGAACCCGAGAGACCTGGATCTCGGATTTTATCTCTTCCGCGGTGGCATCAAGCCGCGCGGGATCGCGCACGATGTGGATGCTGCACTGAATGCCAAACTCGCGAAGGCGCTCGGCGTCCTAGGTGCTGCGCTCGAGGAGTTGGGCGCTCCAGCACGTACAGTGCAACTGACGACCGCCGATCTTTTTGCCCATGCCGTCGGTCTTCTGCTGTTACAGCACACCGGCCGAATCAGGATGTTCGGCAATCAAGCGCGCAAACTGATGCAAACGCATATTGTGCGCATCGCTGAAGAAATCGGAAAGCGTTCTTGAGCCTGCGTGCCGAGGCATCCGTCTTGTTGCTCATCGGCCGGCGAGAGCGTTGATGCCCGCCATCGCCGATCACGGACAGATGATCGCCGGCGCCATCCAACCGGCTAGGGCCGCGCGCCTTCTCGGTATCTCCGTCTTCGCCACGGAGCCGGCCCCCGCCGCGCTGCTGGGGAACCGCGTTAGATTTACTTCCGCCATCGGCGTAAGCCGACCATTGCCGCATCGGCTAGAATGAAAGAGCCGATATGCCGGCAGATCCACCCCATGGCGCTGAGGCGTCATCCTATGACGACAAAATCCGGCGTCGGACTTGTGGACCCGAGATCGGTCGAAATTTGATTTGACGACAGGTCTTTTGGATTTACGTTGCGCGTGCAGCACATAATGTAGAGTAATCCGTCTGGCGTTAGAGGGTGCGATGGAATATTTCGACCTCGGATCGTATAGCCGCAAAGTCACGACGTCATCCGCCGAAGCACAGGTGTGGTTCGACCGTGGGCTGAACTGGCTGTTTGGCTTCAACCACGGCGAAGCCATCAAGTGCTTCGGAAAGGCGCTCGGTCACGACCCGGAATGCGCGATGGCGCATTGGGGCGTGAGCTATGCATCGGGCCCGAATTACAATTTGCCGTGGCATCTTTATGATCCTGTTGGGAGGCAAATGGCGCTCGGTGCCGCTTTTGATGCCTTGCAGAAGGCTCTGTCGCACGCGCAGACGGCAAGCCCGGTCGAGCAAGCCATGATCAAAGCCTTGCAGGCTCGCTACCCACATCGCGAAGCCATCGACGACATGTCACCGTGGGACAAAGCCTACACCGTAGAGATGCGCAAGATTTTCGAATCGTATCCGGCCGACCTGGAAGTTAGGACGGTCTTTGCCGAGGCAATTATGAACGAGACCCCTTGGCAAATGTGGGATCTCAAATCGGGTCGTCCCTCGGAAGGAGCAGGAACCGAAGAATGTGTGCGGGTGTTGGAGCACGCATTCAACCAGATCCCTTCCTCTTGGGATCATCCCGGCCTCTTGCATCTCTATGTCCACCTCATGGAGATGTCGCCTTTTCCGCAGAAAGCTTTGCGCGCAGGTGACCGGCTTCGGGAAATCCTGCCGGAATCCGGCCATCTCATTCACATGCCGACCCATCTCGACGTGCTATGCGGTCATTATCATGACGTGCTCGTCTACAATCAAAAGGCGCTTGTAGCGGACCGCAAGTTCCTGGCCTACTCCAGCGATCCGGGTGTCTATCTCATTTACGTAATCCACAACTTCCACTTTGCTATTTACGGAGCAATGTTCCTCGGCCAGTTCGCGCCGGCAATGGCGGCAGCTGAAGAACTCATCGCAACGGTCCCCGAAGCTGTGCTGCGAATCGAGTCGCCACCGATGGCGGATTTCCTGGAAGGTTACCTGACGATGAAGCAGCACGTTCTCGTGCGCTTTGGCAAATGGAGGGAAATCATCGCGCAGGAGCCGCCTCGAGACGCTGAGCTCTACGCGTCCAACGTCGCGATGATGCATTACGCCAAAGCGGTGGCGCATTCGGCGCTCGGCAATGTAGCTGAAGCGGAAAGAGAAAAGGATCTTCTTCAGGCGGCCAAATTGCGAGTGCCCGAGACGCGGCGCGTGCACAACAATACGGTTGTCGACTTGCTCGGCGTGGCAGAAGAAATGCTCAACGGCGAGCTGGAGTATCGCAAGGGCAACTTCGACGCCGCGTTCGCGCATCTGCGCAAATCGGTCGAGCTGGATGATAATCTGCCCTATGACGAGCCGTGGGGATGGATGCAGCCCACGCGGCATGCGCTAGGTGCCCTTCTCATCGAGCAGGGGCGTTACGATGAAGCGGAGGGCGTTTACCGATCTGATCTTGGACTCGATGGTAAGCTGAGTAGAGCGTGCCAGCATCCAGACAACTTGTGGTCGCTGCATGGGCTGCACGAGTGTCTGGTACGGCGTGGCGACAAGATCGAAGCGCCGCTGATCAAGCAGAGACTCGATCTTGCTGTGGCGCGCGCGGAAGTCCCGATCAAAGCCTCCTGCTTCTGCCGTCAGGTGGCCATGGCTGCCTGAACTCGACATATTTTTTTGAGGCTCGGCGAAGCATGAGTACGCGAGATGCTTGGCCCTGGCTCGCCGTAGCGGGATTGGGTGCGTTCCATGGCCTCCATCCGGCTACCGGCTGGCTGTTCGCAGCCGGGTTCGGGCTTCGAAACGGGCGCCAATCGGCAATCTATTTCAGCCTGATACCGATTGCCGCCGGACATGCACTGGCTATCGGTACAGTGGCGCTCGCGGTAACCTTGCTCGGTTTTGTCCTGGACTTGCGATTTGTCGAAGGGCTTGCGGGGGGCGCACTAATAGCATGGGCCTTGGCGCGTGCCATGTTCAAGGGGCGGAGACGTGAGTGCGCCGGCTCTGCGAACGGGATACTTGCCCTTGTGGCCTGGTCGTTCCTCATGTCGACGAGCCACGGGACCGGATTGATGCTTGTGCCGCTCGTGCTTCCGTTGTGCCTTGCCGGGAGTCCAGCGGGAGACCTGATGAGTGCGGGGTCTGTCTCGGTTGCAATTCTTGCCGTCGGCTTGCACCTGATGGCGTTGATTGCCACGACCGCAGCCAGCGCAACGGCGGTCTATGGGATGATGAGCGGAGGAGTGCTTCAGACACGAACCGCCGCGTTGCAGCACGTATGGACCGCGGCCCTGATGATCACGGGCTTGGCTCTGTTCTCGTCAGTATTGATTTGAATAGTCGCCCCACTGCGACCGTGCTGCGACCTCGCTGATTCGATCTGACCGTCCGGATCGACATGGGAAAAATGCGTTTTTTGCGCGGACACGACCGTCGGCGAGTATGGATGCACGCTGTTGACATGACGCAAATTTGTGCAGGCGAACGCGTTCTCGTCATGCTGCAGATGGCTGGTTGGTTACGCCAGGGCTCGTGAAAGAGGTTTGCGGCAATTGGGTTCAACTGGCACTCTGACGCCGCAGCAGCTTCGGCATCGGAAGCAAGCCGCATCTCGACCTCGAGAGCTTGAGTGCGTAGCTCGGCGTCAAGGTGCAGCAAGAGTAAGACAGACCGCATCGCACCAAGTCCCGAGTCCGCCCATGCCTCGCTTCGTCGCCGTCTACACCATGAAGCCGGAAGCTGTCGCGGCTTTCCGCGCGAAGGCCGAATCCGAGCAGGAGGCGATCGACGCGCTTGGCGTGAAGGCGTGGCAGGAGTGGCGCGAGCGCAATGCTGCCGCGATCGTCTCGACTGACGTCATGGTGGGGAAGACAAGGCGCGTCACCCGATCAGGCATTGCTGATGTGCGGAACCATATCGCCGGCTTTCTGATCGTCGAGGCCGCTGACATCGCGGCCGCCGCCGGCCTCTTCCAGGACCACCCGCACATCACCGTTTTCCCGGGAGACGGCATCGACATCATGCCCATCGTCAGCGAGCCGCCGGAGGGCGAGCAACAATGAAACCCGCTACAGCCAGGGTCGCCGCAAACTGGCGCCGCATCTATGCCATGCCCGTCGCAAGCCTCTATCCCTCGTATATTGCCAAGGCGGAGAAAAAGGGCCACACGCGGGCTGAGGTCGACGAGATTTTCCGCTGGCTCACCGGCCACAGCCAGGCGTCCCTGGAAGCCGAGTTGGCAAAGAAAACGAGCTTCGAGGAATTCTTCGCCCACGCGCCCAGGCTGAACCCGTCTCGTCGTCTGATTACCGGCGTTGTATGCGGTGTCCGCGTGGAGGAAATCGAGGAGCCGATGATGCGCGAGATCCGTTACCTCGACAAACTCATCGACGAACTCGCCAAGGGCAAGGCCATGGCAAAGATCCTCCGAAAATAGCCGCAAAGTGGGCGCCAACTGGCATCTTGGTTGGCATTGTGGGGCCTCGACTGGCCCACACGAAAGGCTGCTCAGCGCAGCCCGGCATTGCTCGTCACGAACGCATCGGCGGCCCCTTCGACAAGCCGGAGGAAGTGTTCTTTACCTGGATAGCCGACAAAGCGGGCGATTTCAGCACCTTTATCCACGAATACGAAGGTCGGTGTCGAAGTTATAGGTTCGATCAGAGCGACGCCGGCTGGGCCATTGGCGATATCGACAACTCGAAGAGGAAAAACCCGGCTCGCTGGACTTGCTGCGAAGTCAGTTGTGACCTCCTTTTCGAAATGTCGGCTGACCTGGCAATGCTCAGCGCCGTAGACGATCAGTTCCGCTGCAGTCGCGTTTTTTGCCCAGAGGAGCGCCACAGAGAAGAGTATTGCGATGACAGAAGGCAGCGTCTTATAAATTGACTTCGCAGGTCTCATTTCGCATCTCCTAATGTAGGTGCGAGTTTGTTCTTCAGGGTACATCTGGCTGACCTACCCGGTAGCGCCGAACAGGGCGTCGGTTCGTTGGAAACCTGCGGATCATGGTAACCGGATTGTTTGACCGACGCCGGCTTGGTCGAAACGGTCTTTGAACCTCTCCATCAGCACCTTGAAACCAAGCTCGCTCGTGCAATGCCCCGGCGCGACGCGGCTAACCTTGAGATTTTCGTCAAGTGCCGTTGCGATCCTCTGGATTTCCGCACGGGGTGTCGCAACCAGGTGGAAGCCGCCGGTGACCGTGTAGAGGCGCGTGTCGATCTGCGTGGCTTCTGCCAGAATCTTATCGATGCCGGGGTGCGAGCAACCAACGACAACGGCCAGTCCGGACGGTGTGCGGACTGCAAGAGAAAGCTCGTTCATGTCGCGCGTGCCCGGCTTGTCGGATTTCGTAGTCAGGAGGAAGAAGCCGGGAAATATCTCCTTGCGCTCCGTGACCGTTTCAAAATTTGCGCCCTCCCACGGAGATCCCGATAACGGCAAGCCAGGGTCCTTGCCGCGATAATACGTCATCTGAGGCGGCAATCCCGGCTCCCTCTTGAAGAAGACGAGCGGAACCTGCCCCTTGAAATAGCCCCCCTCGCGCGGGGCGTAGATCTTGACGGTCGGATTTACCTTGATGAGGTAATTCAGACCGGATGTGTGGTCCCCGTGACGATGAGATATGACAACCGCGTCGAGGGACGTGAGATCGACGCCGAGCGCCTTTACATTGTGCTCGAAGATGGTGGCGTTGTTGCCGGTGTCGAACAGGATGCGCCTGCCCCCATACTCGATGAGCGCGGCAAATCCCCAATCCGTTTTAAGCGGCGACGGAGGTCCAAAGGCGTCGTAGAGCACCACCACTCGGTTGGCGCCTTCCGCGATCGCCGGGACGCCGGCGACATTTGCTGCCAAGGCTGCGAGGACCACCGAGGAGGTTCGAGCACGACATAGAATGAGCGACTCGGCGACAGGCATGGCTTCACTCCGGTCCGATGACGCAGCGGGAAGGTCTGGACTGGTCACCAAGCTAGCCTCGGCGGAGCCAAGCCGCTTGCAATCGGTCTGCAGATCTCGTGCAGATGCCGAGGAAATGTCCTGTTGTCTTTGCGATGGGACTTCACAGGACAGCGCAAGCGCGTGGACGGTCGGTGTGCCGTCGGCGGACTGCACGAGAGGATGGCAAAGACGAGCGTCGCGGGCTCAGTGCCCGAGGAAATGCCTGATCTCATCGAAGAACTGTCGTGCGGCCGGCTCATGCTCAAGAAAGAGATGATTTCGGCCTGGAAGCACAACGAAACGGGCACCCGGTATTCCGTCCGCAAGCCTCCGGCCTTCCTCTAGCGGGCAGATTATTTCATCGCGCGCGTGCATGACGAGCGTGGGGGCTTTAATGTTGCCAACCATCCCCGTCACGTCGAGATCGCCGGTGACGTCGAAGTAGCGTGCGGCGCAATCGGGCGACGTCGTCTTGCGCTGCAGCTCGTTGAAGAAGTCCTTCATGTTGTGAGCAGCGTCGGGGATCATGAGCTCAGTGAACATCTTCCGGAAGGCAGGATTGTTCTGGCCCCAGCCAGACCGGATGAGAGTCGTGATCGCCTCTCTCTGCTCCCGTCCTTCCGCGCTTCGCTTCTTCATGCCGAGTGAATAGCCGCCGTAAAGGATCAGGTGCGAGACGCGCTCCGGATTTCTGACGGCGTAGGCAACTGAGATCGCACACCCTTGCGAGATGCCAAGCAGTGGGAAGCGTTCGAAACCTGTCGCGTCCACGACGGTCTCCAGATCCCGAACCCACGCGTCGAGTGACAGCTCGTCCACGTCCCAGTCGGAAAGACCATTGCCGCGAGCGTCGTAATGAAGGAACGAGTAGCTCTGCGCGAGTCCCCGGTACACGTGCCCCCAGATCGGGCTGACCCAATCATAATCCAGATGGTTGAGCCAATTCCCAGCCTTCACAAGTGGTGGTCCCTGGCCAACCCTGGCATAGGCGATCCGCACACCGTCCGGCGTATGGCAGTATCGAATGTCGGCATTCATGGTCTGGCAGCGGCGCCCAAGGACGCTGCCATGGGCGACTGCCACGCCATTGTTCGACGCTAAAGACGCGTCAGGCCCAACCTCAACGCCACCATCGCCCTCAATCTCGACAGGGCCAATGAAGCGAAATCCTCGGCGCTGGATCGTCCTGATCAGTGTCTGGGCGTCACCGTCGTCGCCGATGCATTTTCGCACCGAGCGAATTCGGCTGGAGAGCGTGGCATCGGAGATCGACCTGCCCTGCCAGACGCGCTCGATAATCTCGTCTTTGGTCACGACGCGGTGAGCATTCGCCGCAAGGAGAACGAGAAGATCGAACACCTGCGGCTCAACAGGAACCGCGCGTCCGTCCAGGCGCACCTCGTAGGTGCCCGTGTCAATCACACATTCCCCGAAGCGAATGATCATCGTCCGACTCCGACCGACGCAGAACCAATAGGGCGCCGCCTCATAAGCAGGATGGCATATCGGCCCCAATGCCATCCAGCCCGTCTGGAGGTCGTCTAGTCTAGGGCACGCCAAGATCGAGAGCACGGTGACGGTATCTTGGTATCGAGGTCGATGCCGCGATCTAGATCGCGGAGAAGATCAATATTTGATCTGTAGCGATACCCTGACAGCAGACACGGTCGGCGGCGCACTTTGCGCCGCCGATTTTAGTACCCGCAATTGCAGCTTCTGGGATCTCGCATCCAGAGCCAGATTGCCGCTTGGCTGCAAAGTAGCGTGGAGCGCCCAACCGTCGGACGAGACGTGCGGAACGTCGCGGACCCGGCAAAGCTCAAATCCCCACTGACCCGGGGGCGCAAGCATGCAGAACCGGTCAATCCGCGTTGCCGACCGTCCAGGCGATCGCATTGTTCAAAAGACCGATAAAGGCAGCCGACTCCCAAGGGCCTCGATAGACTTCGGGCTGCTCGCTGGCCGTGGCAGATGTCCGTCCCATCCGCGAGTAGGGATCATGGCAATGGCCGAGTGCGAGGTAGGTTACGCCGCCTGCGCCCACCCGGCGCGTGTAGCCGAGCACCCGGTTGCGTCCGTCGGCTTGAAGCGATGCGTCATTGCCGTATAGCTTCTCGACAACTGGCCATTGGGCCGCCGCACCGTAATTCGCCGTAAGTAGGATCTGCGTCGATGCCGGGTCGGTTAGCTCGATGAAATAGGGCTCGTCCTCCACTTCGAAATATGGCCCAAGGCCACGAGTGATGGGGTGCTCCAGGTCGCGGACGTCGACACGGAACCGGCATGCCGGCGGATGTGTCAGGAACTTCGCGCCCAGGAGAGCATGGTGCCCGGTTCGAACTGTTCGGCGTTGTGTCAGCCCCTCCACGCGCTCGGCGCGACCGCCGCTCGTGCCATGCAGTGCGAGCCAATGTCCACCAGCATGGAGCCAAGCCTCGAGCCCGGCACATTGCTCGTCATTCGGATAAGGCCCGGCCACATACGTGATCAGCAGTCGGCTGACAGGTAGCCACCGCTCGATGTCGGCGAAATCGTTGGCGACCGATGCGGGAACTTGGCGCGTGGACAAAAGCGTCAACAATCGCAGGCGAGCGTAATCGTGGTCGTGCCCGGCGCTCGATCCAGGCGGAAAACCTCCGGCCACGAGATGGGCGCGATGCGTAACCCTGCCGGTCATGTGAACCTCGCTTCCATTGATACCCGTACTTCCAGCCGAACGCTATCGAGGAAGGGACAGCTGCGTCCACCTCCTCGGCCTGCGCCTCGGCCGGCATGCGGCTACCCCTGTCCGAGACCGGTCAAGCCAATGAGCGCACCGGCAGCCAGCAGGATAATTGGGTGCACGCGCGTCGCCAACGTCAGGGCCGCAGACGCAACAGCGATGGCGAGAAGCGACCAGGAATGCGCGAGCGTCTTGGTGATGACGATGGAACTGGCAGCAACCAGCCCTGCCGTCACCGGCACGAGCCCGACCTGAATAATGCTGCGCAAACGATGCGCCTTGAAGCGCTCCCAGATGTGCAGCACCACACACATCATGAACGACGATGGCCCAAACATCGCCAGCGACGAGACGAGGAGGCCCGGCAGCCCCGCGACGCGCCATCCAACGAGAGGAACAATCATGAGATTGGGGCCGGGCGCCGCCTGTGCCAGGGCGAACAATGCGGCGAATTGCTGGTTGGTCATCCAAAGGTGCATGTCGACGACCTGTCGACGCATCTCGGGCAGGATGGTGTTCCCGCCCCCGAACGCGAGCAGTGAAAGCTCCACGAAAATGACAATGAGCGAGACCAGGAGCGCGATCATCGCAGCACTCTCCATGCAGCCAGAATGCTCAAAGGCGCCAAAGTCATGAGCACCATGAGGAGCGGCAATTTCAGCACAGAGATAGCCAGCACTGCGATCGCCGCTATGGCGAGCCCGAGAGGCTTGCCCCGGAGCGGCCACAGGATCTTGAGAGCGGTTGCAAGCAGCAAACCTGCCGCAGCGGCGGCGAGGCCCGTGAACAGGTGCCGGACATGCGGATCGTCCTGGTAGCGATCGTAGATAGTACCGAGCACAATGACGATCGCAGTCGGCATCGCGAGAAGCCCAACGATCGATGCAATCGCGCCCGCGACGCCGCGGAACTTCATGCCGACTGCTACCGACATATTGACGATATTCCCACCGGGCAGGAATTGGCAGAGACCGAGCAGATCCGTGAATTCAGCGGCGGTGAGCCAACGACGCCTCTCGATCAACATGGTCCGTGCAAGCGGCAGCACACCGCCGAACCCCATCATGCCGAGCAGGAGGAAGCCGACGAAGAGTTCGCCGACGGTCGGTGCGCCTCCATCGGAAAGCGGCTGACGAGAGGTCATCGTTGGATGAACGTCATGGGCGACATTAAAACGGCCTACTCTCGAGTTGAAGTGACTAATTGCGTTGCGGACTGTGGCTGGCCGACATCTCCTTCGAGCAATTGGCGGCCTGGCCCGCTCGCGAGCTGCTCCTTGACGAGGGCCATGCCTGGGACAGTTTTCAGGCGGGCAACCTCCACCACTGTGCGACTTTCCCAGAAATCCTCGAGGTCGCAGTTGAGCTTCGCGACAAATCGAGACAGTGCCCGCCTTCCCTGAGGCTAACCCAACTTGATGACCCTGCCCTCAGCGTGCGATTGCTCGAGCGCGTCAATCAGCGCGTGGCGGACGACGGCGTGGTCGAAGTCGGGCGCGGGTGCCGCACCGGTCCCTATCGCCGCGGCGTAGCGGGCGTACGCCTGGGCCACGTTGACCGCCGGGCTCTGGGGCATGCTCGCTGGAGCGAGCCGATAGCTCGCTGGCGGCACGATCGCCTTCATCTCGCCCTTGCCGATGCCGAGCTGGAGCTGGCTTGGCCCGATGTTGACCGACTTGGAGGTCAGCACCA
Source organism: Hyphomicrobiaceae bacterium (assembly GCA_050187415.1). Taxonomy (GTDB): domain Bacteria; phylum Pseudomonadota; class Alphaproteobacteria; order Rhizobiales; family Hyphomicrobiaceae. The sequence goes on from JBFWXN010000055.1 coordinate 15,325, forward strand.
GCGTACCCTTGCGGCCATAGACCTCCATCCGAATTCCGCTTGCGTGATGGGGTACACTGGCCACCTGCCATGCCACCTCGGCGCTGTTGCGAAGCACGCCCACGACCGAGACGGTGTCCGGTGCGTCGACGGGGAAGTCGGCACCCGTCACTGAATGCTTCCACATGTCGATCCGCGTCGTGACCCGCGCGCTGACTTCGGCGAATTCACCGAGGATATGGCACATGGCATCGATCGCATGCCCACCGGGTATGGTCATCGGGTTGGCGCCGTTCTTCCGAACGCCCTGCCAGATGCGACCGTCCCCGCGGACTGGGATTGAGTCGACGATGACCCGCATGTTGACAGAAACGATGTCGCCGATCTCGCCGTTTGCGACGAGGTCGCGGGCGAACATCACGGCTGGATCACTCTGCGCCTGGAGGCCGACCAGGGTGGGCAGCTTGGCGGCCTTCGCCGCGTCCGCCATCTCCTTCGCCTCGGCCAGATGGGCGCCGAGCGGCCACTCGCAGCAGACCGGCTTTCGCGCGCCGATGGCGGCCATCACCGGTTCCTTGTGCCAGGGCACGCGGACAACGACCGTTATGAGGTCGATTTCGGGATGCGCCGCCATCTGGTTGATGTCGTGGAAAGCGAGGTCAGCGCCGAACTTCTCCGCTGAGGCCTTTGCGGTCTCCGCGTGCGCAGTGCACACTGCCTTCAGTTCAAAATTCGGCAACGCCTGCAGGGCGGGCACGTGGGCGTTCGCGCCCCAGCCGCTGCCGCCGGGTGTTACGGTTGCACCGACGATCCCAACCCTGATCCTGTCTGCCACGAGCCTATTCCCTGTTTGAATGCGGCGCCCAAGCGCTTCATGGGGACGGAGAATAGCATTGCATTACAGAAAGACCGCAAGGTATCGCCTGAGTGTTCTCTCCTCTCTCTCGGCATAAGATTTCTGCCGATCTGGTGGAATGTCGACACCTCGGATAGCTGACATACTGGAAGACCGCGCCGTGTACATCGTTGCGTTTCTGGTCGATGTCTCTTTGTGGGATCGATCGTTGATGGTGCCGAGACGCCGGCGTCTAGAACTCGGATCGAGCCTCATGTGCTTTGCGAGAGCATCGACGGCGCGCGCGTGTTCGCCGGCCCGCCTCAGCACGCCTCCGAACAGGTGCGACGAGTGATTGGGATTGACCGCATAAATGCGTTCGTCCGCCGCGGGCGCCCACGCCATGCTGACTGTCGCCGACCGCGAGGCTCGCTCGTTATGCTTCGTATCAATGCGCCAATAAGGTAGGAAGAGTCATATGCTTGAAGATATGATTCGTAACGCCGCCAAACACTGATTCGCGGAACCGTGAGTGCCCGTAGGCACCCATGACAAGAAGGTCTGCCCCGAGGTCGGCTGCCCGCGAGAGAATCTCATCGCCGACGCTGATGTCCGACGCGATCGACGTCCGCACTTCGGGTTTGATGCCATGCCGGCCCAGCGCCGCTGCGATCGAAGTGTCGGGTGCTAGCCCCGTGGCATCATCACCACGTTCCCTGATCTCGAGGAGATGCACCGCCTGCGCCTCCCGCAGCAACGGCAGCGCGTCGAATACCGCGCGTGCCGCCTCTCGCGAACTTTTCCATGCAATCACGACGCGACGACCGACGACGGAATAGCGCCCAGCGTAGGGGACGATCAGGACCGGCCGGCCGCTCTCCAACGCCAGTCGCTCAGGCGTGTCCGACAGCAGCGACAAATCCCATTCGGGATCGGTCTGGCCGGCAACGATTATGTCCGCAGCACGACCATGCTCCATTACCACGCTTGCCAGATCGATATGTTGTACCTTCTGTAGTCGCCACTCCGCCATATAGGGCTTGCCGCTCGTCACTCCGTGGAAAATATCAGCAATGGCGTCTCTATCGCGGCGCTCGGCGGCAACAATGGCCGCAACAACGGAGGAAGCCATCGGTATCGGCGATGCTGGGACGGCCGTGTGCGCGTGCAATCCGATCAGGTGAGAATTGAAGCGCGTTGCAAGTTGGGCCGCAGGCTCAAGAACACGTTCCGCGCAGCGACTGTCATTGAGATGCACCAGAATGGTCTTGTAGGTCATTGCGGCTACCCCTCAGCGAGACCGGTCATCACTGTCTCTCGAGGGCGGCGACCTCATTGATGCGAGTCAAATTGTGCGGACAAAGCGCGGCGCACCCCAGGCGCAATAAGGTCCACCGCAGGCGTTCGATGGTCTCGTCGAGGACTGCTTTTGATATTTCCAGAACCCCGCCACGGCGCGTCAGTTGAAGATAGGTGCCAAAGCAGTGCCAACGCCGAAATGAAAACCGACTAAGCATCTGAAAAATTGGTCGGAGCGAGAGGATTTGAACCTCCGACCCCCAGTCCCCCAGACCTAGGATCGGTTCATTCCAGGTTCCTCCAGGTTCCATCGTCTTCCCACGATGAGGCCCCAATCTGCTGTTATTATTATATAATCGCCGAAACCTCGCGGAACCTCGCAAAACCTGGATTAACCGTTCCGCTGAGACATGAGTGAGACATGGAACGCGACTTCAAAAACCATGTCTCAATTTGCCAATTTATATCTTCTTTTCAGATGTATAGTTCCGCGATTCGTGGTCTAGGGGTCACACAGTCCAAAAGTACGGGGGTTACGAGTTCATGCCAAATCTCGACCCGCGTGGGCGTAACATCACGCGCGCGATCAACGGCCCGGCGGCGACTTATGCCATCGAGCGCCACGATCGCCTCTATCTCGATGTCCTCGGCGGCGGACGGGCGTCCTGGCGCATCCGTTATCGGCCAAAACCGAATGCCAATCAGCGTTGGTTCACACTGTCAGACGATGCCCGCAATGCGGACTTCGAGAAGATCGCGACGAAGGCACACGACCTTCTCACAAACCTCCGCCTGCACGGCATCGATCCGTTAGCCGAGCAGGAAAAGAAGGCCACGCCACAACCGACGCTGACCGAGGCCTTCAAGCTCTGGCTCGATCACACCGGCAAGCGCCGCCCAAGATCATTGAGCCCGACCACCCGCAAGGGCTACGAGGACTTGTACGAGCTGCACGTCAAGCCACATCTCGGTAAGAAGCGTTTGCCGGATCTCGACCGCAAGACGGTCAACGAGGCCCTGGCCAAGGTCAAGAAGGCCACGACCGACCCCGACAAGAAGCATCGCGGCGTGCAGGCGACGAAGGCCTTGAAACTCGTTTCCAGCATCTGCGAGTGGTGCATCGACCAGGAATGGATCGACCGTAATCCTTGCCGCGGTGTGGAAAAACCCGTGCCTATTGCCAACCCCAAGGGTAAGCAGCACCGTCCACCGACCAATCCTGAGCTGCGTCAACTTTGGAATGACGGTCCAGACGTCATGGCACCGGCAAAGACTCGCGTGCTGCGCCTGGCCATTCTGATCGGCCGGCGCATCAGTGAGATCGCACTGGCGAACCGTGACGACGCCAAGCTTGACGCCACCATACCGTGCTTGTTCATCCCGGCCGACCGCTTGGGTAACAAGCCGAAGCGTGACGATGCCGTGCCGTTGCCGCCGCTGGCGCTGGCAATCGTCAAAGACGCGCTCGCAACGTCACAGCCGGGCGAGCCCCTATTCGTCGGCGCAGCAACCAGATGGACGGCCTCCAAGGAACTGACTACGACGCGACGCGCCTGGAAATGGCCGGACCCGCCCGTGCGCTTCCATGATTTCCGCGGCCTCATAAACGACCAGATGGCGGCACTCGGCGTTCCCTCCGAGCTGCGCAGCCGCACGCTACATCACACCGGCGATCTCCAGCAGCTCGCGAACACAGTCTACTCGGCGTACGATTTCTTGCCCGAGCGACTGCGTGCGCTGGAGCTTTGGGAAGCGCGACTGCTGGAGATCGTGAACGATAGAGAGCCCGCCGGAATCCGATGGTGAGGAATGTCCGCTTCGCATAACACTGCAGAGGTCAGGGTCGATTCCCCTCGGCTCCACCAATTAAATCAATAATTTAGGCCGCCGCGCATTTTTGACCCTCTGGGCAATCCTTCGGAACGCATGTTTGACGCGCGTCGCCGCAGAAGATGGCCCGCTACGGCATTTGCCCGATGAACAGGCTCCAGAGATAATCCGCGGCTCCTTTCGGTGAAAGCTTGTCGTTCGACGTGTCGGGGCCGGCGTGGAACATGACCATCAGCGGCTTCAGGTGCAGGGACGTTGTGTCGTGCTCGATGTGCAGGTCCTCGTTGCAGGTGTTCGGAGGCGCGTTCTCCTGGCTGGAATACATAATCGAGGTGCTGCGATGCATCCCACCGAGGGAGACCGTGCAGGCCGCCACCTTGCGCCCATTGCGATAGGCGGCGGCCGTAAAGCGGTGGGCGTCGACCTCCTTGAAGCGGCCGTCGATGTTCGACTCGTCTCCTGTCAACTCGGTGAGCGCGCGCTCGAAATGCGCTTTGATCGCCGCATAGGCCTCGTCGGCGAAAGCGTCCTTGTCGAGGTCGGTGAACTCGCGCCGTATCCGGGGCCGGTTGGGGCGCGCTGCCGACGCCGCCTCGGACTTTGCCGTCACAGGCTTCGTTGCCGCCGCAGGCGGTGATGGCCGCGGTTTGCGCCGGTCGAGCTCCGCGACCGAGCGTTTGATGCCGCGCGCCACGTCCGCGAACGCCGCATCGCGGCTCGGCCAGTCTACGACGGGACGCATGTCCTTGGGTAGGCCCTGGATCTTCGCGAACGGCGCGTCCTGCCACAGGCAGTCGCGCAGGATGATGGGAATGACGCATGCGGTCCCGGCCTCGTGGCGCGCAATAGCCTCCGCGACCTCCACACCCCAGCAATAGTCGGAGTTGATGAAATCGTGGCTGACCAGCAGCAGGATGATGTCGGCGCTCTCGAGTTCCGACTTGATCCTGCCATCCCATTCCTCGCCGGGCACGATCTTGCGGTCGTGCCAGTGCTCGATCAGGCCATTGCGCTCAAGGATCTTGAGCTGCGCCGCAAGCTCGGCGAGCAGCGCCTCGTCCTTGTGCGCGTAGGATATGAATACGCGGGCGGCCATGCCCAACCTCGTGTCGTCGGTGAGACGGGCTCAGTAGTACCCGATCTTCTTCTTCAGCTTGATGTAGGCTTCGACCTTCTTGCGGTCGGGACCGGCTTCGCGCTGAGCCGCGGCCGCCGCCTGGCCGGTGATGTCAAATTTCTCCTTCAGATATTCAAGCTCGTGCTTCTGCTTGCTGACCTTGCTGCGGTCGGCTTTGCCCCTGACCTTCGGATTGTCGGCCATTACCATCTCCTCGAGCTGAAGCGGAAATTCGAAGGCCCGTCTGGCATGCGCCGATAGGCACGCTTGACGCCGATCTTCCTTGCGGATGCACCGATTCGGCTCGCTTGCGCAACGCTGACCGCTTTCGGACCGCGGCTCGGATCCGACGTTCGCTTGGGAGCACTTCCGGTCAGCGCTTCCTGCTTCGACTGTGTTTCGAAGCAGCAGGCTTGGCAATTGCCTTCTTCGATCTCGTGCCTTTGCCTTCGGACGGGACGTCCTTCTGGGCCTTTCCCTTCGGTGTGCTCCTTGGCTTCGCGGTGGCCTCGGCCGGCGGCTTCGCAATTGCGGCAGCCGGCTTGAGCTCTAGACCATCATGTCCGCTGGGGATACGGGTCACCGAGAGAGTGACCCGCCCCGACGTGTCAACTAAGGCGCGTGAGCGCAACGGGGGTTGCTTCGCGTGAGCGAGGCCTATCCCCAGACACGGGGAGCGGATCAGGATGGAGACTACCATTTTCGTGGGGCTGGACGTCCACAAGAAGACGATCGCGGTAGCGACGGTTGAGGCTCGCGCGTCGGCGGACGTGCGTTTCTATGGCACGATCCCGAACACGCCCGAGTCGATCAGATCGATGCTGAGGAGGCTCGGCAAGGGCGGGCAGCGACTGCATCTGACTTACGAAGCCGGGCCGCTGGGCTACAACCTCTATCGGCTGTCGACGGGGCTCGGCCACCGGTGTGACGTGGTGGCGCCTTCGTTGATTCCACGCAAGGCCGGCGACAAGATCAAGACCGATCGGCGCGACGCGATGATGCTCGCGCAGTTGCTGCGGGCCGGTCAGCTGACCGAGGTGTGGGTTCCCGACGAGGCGCACGAGGCTATGCGCGATCTGATGCGAATGCGGGCGCAGGCGATGAAGGACCAACGCAAGGCACGTCAACAGCTCCATAGCTTCTTGCTGCGGCACGGGCGGATCTATCCAGGCAAGCACTGGACCAAGATGCACCGACGCTGGCTCGGCGAACTGAAGTTCACCCATCCCGCGCAGCACCTCGTCTTAGAGGAACTGCTGGCCCGCATCGAGCGGGCCGAGGAGCTTTGCGATCGATTGAGGACGGCCATCGTTGAGTTGGTCCCGCAGTGGACGCTGGCGCCGGTGGTCGCAGCCGTGCAGGCCCTGCGTAGCGTCTCGGTTCTGGTCGCCGCGACAGTCGTGGCCGAGGTCGGAAACTTCAGTCGGTTCGAGAGCCCACGGCAACTGATGGCCTACCTGGGCCTCAACCCCTTTGAGCATTCGAGCGGCGCGACGATCAAGCGCGGCTCGATCACCAAGACCGGCAACAGCTTGGCGCGCACGTGCCTGGTCGAGGCGGCGTGGACCTATCGACATCCCGCACGCGTGGCACAAATCATCCGTGAGCGACTGCAAGGACTGCCGGAACCGATCCGGGCCATCGCGTGGAAGGCGCAGGTTCGCCTGTCGTCAAGCTATCGCAAGTTGGTCGCTGCCGGCAAGCCAGCGCCAAAGGCGATCGTTGCGGTCGCCCGCGAACTCGTCGGATTCATCTGGGCCATCGCACGGCTCGTCGAGCCGAGGGCCGCAGTCATGGATACTCCGAAGGCGGCCTGACGACCACAGGGACAACACGAGAAGAGGAGACAGCTCGACAGCCAATATATCGGTGCCCAAAGCGGGCGGCAGGGCAAGAGAGAGGGTGGGGAGCCCTCGCATATTCGGGTTTGAGCGGGCGTCGCGTTCGCAATCGCTGCCAACATGACAGCCCACGCTCGTTCGCTAGACAGAGGAAGCCCCGCGACGAACCTTGGTCATGCGGTATCCAACCCGCGGATAAGAGCCGGATCAACCGTCGTTCCTTCGCCCTGTCGCCTGCCTTGGGCATCGACCAACTGCACCGCCGCGCAAGCGGATCGAAGACGCGCGCCTCGACGTTGACAGAGCGGACATAAGAGCCTGAACCTCTCCCACATGTGAAGAGCATCGGTGCTCCGACTCAGAGAAAATTCTTCTGCGACAAAGATTTCACCTGCGCAGGAGACGATCCCCGATGCCGACACAGTGTAGCCAGTGCGAGCTTGATCTCGGAAGGTCAGGTGGTCGCAAACTTGTGGGCGCTTTCGACGGCGGGGCGATCACATCGAATGGCGTCGTCGTGCTGCTGGCGGCGGCTGATCGGGCCATCGGGCTCAGCCGGCGGCTCGCCGATTGCTTCACCGATCTGCGCTTCGCCGACGCTGTTCGCCATTCGGTGCCCGATCTGCTGCGCCAGCGAATCTTCGGCATCGCGCTCGGCCACGAGGATCTGATCGATCACGATGCGCTGCGTGACGACCCCGCGCTCGCCGCCCTGCTCGACAAGCCGGAGGGCCGTCTCGCCGGCAAGTCGACACTCAATCGCATGGAGCACGCGGGCAAGATTGGCCAGGACCGGCACCACAAGCTCGACCACGATTGGGGGGCCATCGAGCGGCTGTTCGTCGACGTGTTCCTCGAGGCCCATCGCGATCCGCCGCCGCGCATTGTCATCGATCTTGATGCAACCGACGATCCCCTCTACGGCGAGCAGGAGGGGCGCCACTTACACGGTTACTACGACTGCTACTGCTACCTGCCACTCTACATCTTCTGTGGCCGGCATCTACTGGCCGCCAAGCTGCGCACATCCAGCGTGGACGCCGCCGACGGCAGCGTTGCCGAGGTCGCCCGCATCGCGGCTCAGATCCGCGCCCGCTCGCCCGCGACGACCATCGTCATCCGAGCGGACTCTGGCTTCTGCCGTGACGACCTAATGACGTGGTGCGAGGCCAATGACGTGCGGTATGTGCTGGGTCTTGCCGGCAACAGCCGTCTTCATCGAAAGCTCGCGCCCGAGATGCGCAAGGCACGCATCCGGGCCAAACGCACGGGCCGGCCAGCGCGGGTGTTCGCCGACTTCGCCTATCGCACGAGGAAAAGCTGGAGCGCAATGCGCCGCGTGATAGGCAAAGCCGAATGGACCATGCGCCCCGGGTTGGCTTCGGGCGGCGGGGCGCCAAGCAAAGATGGCGAGGCCAACGCCTTCCACAACCACCGTGCGTTTGGAGCCCGCGCGCTCGGCCATGAACCTTAGTGCCTGAGCGGGGATGTTCTTGTCGCCGTCACCATAAACAAAGAATGACGGCAGCGACTTCCATGCCGGCTCGCCGGACTTTTCCATTAATGCCGCTTCGGTGATGGGCCGCTGACCGGCCGCCATCAGCACGGTCATTTCGGAAGGAACGTCGTGCGCAAATTGGTCGTGGAACTTCGTCTGATCTATGTAGAGATCAACGCCACCGCCTGTGAGCCTAACGGGCGGCGCAAGTGCTTCACCGAGCGTCCCGCCGGGAAACTTCCCGGCCAACTCGCCCGCGGCCTCGCCAGCATCCGGTGCGAAAGCCGCCACATAAACCAGCGACTTGACGTTTCCGCGGTCCTTCGCCGCGTTCGAGATGACCTGACCACCGTAGGAGTGACCGACGAGGACCACCGGGCCACCGATGCTTCCCACAATGTCTGAAACGAGGCGCGCGTCATTCGAAACGCCGCGCAACGGATTAGCAACCGCGACGGTCTTTTAGCCGACGTTCCGAAGATACGAGATGACTCCGTTCCAGCTCGACGCGTCGGCAAACGCGCCATGGACGAGGACGATGGTGGGTTTGGCCGGTTCGGCGATAGCGGCACCGGAAATAACAGAGGTCGCGACAGCAACCGTTGCAGCAAACTTGGACATGATCGTTTCCTCTTCTGATGTGTTCGAACAATTGGGATTGGCGGCGCGCTCAGGCGTGGGTAACTTAGCGCGTTGGCGGGAACGTTCGGCGTCGCTCTGTCGTTACGGTCGCTATGACAGAACTTCCTGCAAGTTAAGTCTGAGCGCCTCCCAGTAGCGGAGGGGCAGCGCCACAGCGAAGGCAGCACCGCGAATGAGCATCGTGCATCGAATGACCGACATGAGAAGCAGGCATTAGATGACCGAACTCTAGGCAACGTTCGTGCGAAGGGCGGCGCAGAAACTGCCATGGCGGTGCCAGTCTTGCGGTCTCTTTTTCACTTTGTGCTGTTGCGGCGGTGGTATGACTCCCGCGATTCAGTCCAGAAGGCGTTGGCCCGAATTTGTGCTTTGTGCACACCGCGTAGCAGGCGGCGCGACGAGCGATATCGAAGTCATTCGCAGGCGATGTCCAACTCGCGTCGCGCTGAATCGTGCCAGCTGCGGGTGGAGGCCGCGGTGACGCAGCACCAGTGAGCGGCTACAAGGATTTCAGATCGGCCCTCAGGCGATCGGCCGCAAAATCCAGGAAAACTCGCATCTTGGAGGGCACCTCGCGCGGGCGGCCGAACGATGCAGATGTCACGGCCTTCCTGGCGGCCGGTTACAGCGAGAGGAATATCCTCGGCATTGTCCTCGCAATCGGGATCAAAACATACAGCAACTACACCAATCACGTCGTCCACACGCCGGTAGACGGCGCCTTCGCCTCGCGTCTGTGGGAGGCGGCATGAGACTCTGACGGAACACGTCCCCTCTGCCGTCAGTCGAGCCCCAGCACGTGGTTCCCCCCGCCACGCGCTGGGGCTCTGTTTCATGCAGGAGCGATTGGGGCCTCGTGCGACGCGCTCACGCTCACGAGAGCTTGATCGTGGATGGCGCAATCGGCAATCGCCTGAAATGTAACCTTCACCACTCGGACAAGGAAGTAATCGGTACGGAAATGCTGGCGAGAGAAGCTGGTGAATCGGATGGAAAATATGTCGTTTTGGCCGCCGCCAAGGCCCACCGCCACAAGCTGATGACGCACTCGAAGCCAATTGAGGAACACGGTCATGAAGGTTGCAGATCTCTTGAAGTCAAAAGGAAACACCGTCGCGCCAGTCCACCCCGCCATCACCATCCGAGAGGTGGCGCAGAGGCTCCGCCGGGAGAATGTCGGCGCAGTCGTCGTCAGCGGCGACAAGGGTTCGCATGATGGCATTGTCACCGAGCGGGATGTCGCCCATGGGATTGCCACGCATGGAACCAAGCTGCTCGATCTCCCCGCGTCTGCTTTGGCGACCGCTGCGGTCGTCAGCTGCTCGCCGAATGACAGCCTCACGGATGTTGCGCGCGTGATGACCGAGCGTCACCTCCATCATATTCCCGTGAGGGACGGCGGACGCCTCCTCGACGTGATCAGCATCGGCGACATCCTCGAGGAACGGCTCCACGACCGGCGCCGCACCACGCGGGCGCTGTTTGGCGTGGTGATGACAGCGCACTGACGCCGCCCCTCATCAGGAAGGTGAGGAACCGCCATACTGGCGTCGATACCCCATCCAAACCCGCCGCCTACCAGGAGCCACAGCATGAGAATCGCGGACATCTTGAGGATCAAAGGAACGGCCGTCTTGACTGCGCGAAGCAACGAAACACTTCAGGCCGCGGCGAAGCGGTTCCGGCAGGAAGGCGTCGGCGCACTCGTAGTGTTGGGCGACGGCGAGTCGCTGGACGGCATCATCACGGAGCGAGACCTCTGCAATGGACTTGCCCTGCATGGTGTGAATGCTTACAGGCACCCCATATCCGAGGTGATGACCTCGCAGGTCATCACGTGCTCGCCGCAGGAAGGACTCGCGAACGTCGCGCGCATCATGACCGAGCGTCGCCTGCGTCATCTTCCTGTGAAGGACGGGACCCGGGTCGTCGGCGTCGTTAGCATCGGCGACATCCTAAAGTATCGGCTCGACGAAGCGCAGCTTGAGAACCGCGTTCTTCGTGATGTTGCCATGGCCATGCGGTAGGCGTCATGGAAAGGCACGATCCAGTATGGACGTCCTCATGCGCCAGAGATAGGCAGCCGGGTAGCGTAGGGACCATGTGCGGATTCGCATTCTACCTGCTGCTCGCCGTCGGCATATGGGTGGCCTACCTCTGGCTCATCTATTCGCGTCCCTTGGCCACATCGCCTCCTTCGACAGCAGCGGTCGTCGGTGTCTTGACCGAGGGTCCGGCACCACCAAGCCACCCCCCCCGGCTCGCCGAGGTCACAGACAGCTCGATCAGCCGGCGGGATGATCCCGTACCACAGGTCACGGTCGTGGCGTCTGCCATGCGTTCCTACAGCCCACCGGCCTCGGAGCCGCTCCCCTTTCGGGCCTACCGGGTATACCGCACGCAAGGCGCTTATCCTTGACATTCAGCGTGAGCTGACCCGCGCCAGCTGCTATCGCGGCGCCATGACGGGGCGGTGGGGAGCAGACACAAAGCGGGCGATGAGCGCATTTCTCCTGGCCGCGAACGCTCGCCTTCCCATCGATCAGCCGGACGACGACCTACTCAGTCTCGTTCAGAGCCACGACCACGCAAGTTGCGGCGAGAGGCTCCCCACCGAGGTCCAACTCGTCGCCCCGATTGAGTCGAAGTCCGGCCCCGATCGGCCTCCAGGTCTCATGGGGATCGGTGGGCCGAAGCCGGGGTCGGATGAGCCCTTCGCGAAGCCTGCCGGAAGTGCCGCCCCGTCGAGTGGACTGGCTATCCGCAGCTCCCGCGAGACGACCCGTCGACGTGGCGACAGCGGCGCCCAGGGCAACGAGCCTCCCCGCGTCATTCCAGGACAGCGATCCGTGCACGAGCTCCTGATCCATCCACTGGGACGTTTCTAGCTCCTGCTTGCGTTTCGCAGCCGGCTACGCCTTGCCGAGACGGCCCTCCGGCAAGGGCCGAGGGTGAGATCACGGGGCATGAACAGACTGTGACGGGCTTGCAAAGCTCGAGCACGTAACCTTTGAGCCTTGAGACGGGAACATCTTTGAGAGCCGAGCCGATACTGGAGGCTCGAATGTTTGCTCGCGACCCTAGGATGCTAAGGGAGTCTCCAATCATGATACGCCATTTGTTCGCCGCTGCCACCATCGCGGTCACAATGCTCGCATCCCCCGCGAGTATCGTCGCGAGTTCGGCACAAGGCGTCAATCCGCTTTCAAAGCTGGCAGGAAGCTGGAGTGGCTCGGGCACAGCGCACTTCAAAGGCGGTCAGAGCGAGCGCCTCACCTGCCGGGGACACTACACGGTCAAGGACGGCGGGGCCGGAATCGGAATTGCGCTGCGCTGTGCGTCATCGAGCGCCAAAATCGATTTACGTTCGCTGCTCAACTACCAGGCCGGTCGTGTTTCCGGGAGCTGGGAAGAGAGGACATTCAATGCCGCCGGCGGCGTTTCCGGGCGGGCATCGAACGGCAGCATGCGCCTCGCCATCGGCGGAAGTGGATTATCCGGATCGATGTCGGTGTCGTTCAGCGACTCGTCGCAATCGGTCTCGATCAACACGTCCGGTACCGGCCTGAAGGTTGTCTCCATCAGTATGAGGCGAGGCTGATTGTCACGGTCGTCACGAGCTCGGACGCGACTCGAAATCGACAAAAAATCAATCATTCAGATGGAGCGCCGGCTAAATGACCAAAGGCAAGAATGCTCTCGTGACCGGCTCGACCAGCGGCATAGGCCTCGGCATAGCCGAAGCATTCTGTGCGGCTGGTATGAATGTGATGCTGAATGGCTTCGGTAATGCGGCGGACGTCGATAAGGAACGCGCAAGGCTTGCGCAAACCTATGGCGCCAATGTCCGCTACCATGGCGCCGACATGTCAAAGCCAGCCGAGATCCGGGACCTCGTCAAAGAGGCGAAGGGAGCCTTTGGCCAGCTCGATATCCTGGTCAACAACGCTGGCATCCAGTACGTGCAGCCGATAGAGGACATCCCCGATGAGAAGTGGGACGCCATCATCGCCATCAACCTCACGTCGGCCTTCCACACGATCAAGCACTCAATCGCCGATATGAAGGCGCGCAAGTGGGGGCGTATCATCAACATCGCGTCAGCTCACGGCCTCGTCGCATCGCCATTCAAGCCGGCCTACGTGGCGGCGAAGCACGGCCTCGTCGGGCTGACCAAGACCGTTGCACTTGGATATGCCGAGCATGGCGTGACCTGCAACGCGATTTGTCCCGGATACGTGATGACGCCGCTCGTCAGGAAACAGATCCCAGATCAAGCCAAAGCGCGCGGTATCACTGAGGAGCAGGTAGTCAAGGACGTGCTCCTGGCCTCTCAGGCGACGAAGCAGTTCGTTACCATCGAGCAGCTCGGCGCGTTCGCCGTGTTTCTTTGCACCGATGCCGCGGCTCAGATCACCGGCGCGGCGCTTCCCGTCGACGGCGGCTGGACCGCGCACTGAGGTGCACCATGGCCACCAACACGAAATCGATCAATCTCGCCCTCCAGGGTGGTGGCGCGCATGGAGCCTTCACCTGGGGCGTGCTCGATCGCGTTCTTGAGGATGGCCGGCTCTGGATCGACGCCATCAGCGGCACGAGCGCGGGCGCCATGAACGCGGTGGTCGTAGCCGACGGCTTGATGAGAAACGGGTGTGAGGGCGCGCGAGAGGCCCTTTATCGCTTCTGGTGGGAGGTGAGCTGTGCCGCCCGCTTCAGTCCCATCCGGCGGGCCCCGCTCGATATGTTCATGGGCAACTGGAGCCTCGACTGCTCTCCGGGCTACGTCTTCCTGGATTTCCTGAGCCGTCTCGCCTCGCCCTATGAGCTCAACCCCTGGAAGCTCAATCCGTTGCAGGATGTCCTGGAGAAGGTGGTCGACTTCGATCTTGTCCGCTCCTGTAACAAAACGAAGGTTTTCATCTCGGCGACCAATGTCGAGACAGGCCGCGTCAAGGTGTTTGACCGCCGTGGCCTCACCAGCGACATGGTGATGGCCTCGGCCTGCCTGCCCTACATGTTCCAGGCTGTGGAGATCGACGGCGTGCCGTACTGGGATGGCGGCTTCATGGGTAATCCGGTTCTCTTTCCATTCCACGATGCGACGGAGTGCCGGGACATCATGATCGTGCAGATCAACCCGATCGAAAGAAAGGGCGCGCCCAGAACGGCACGTGACATCTTGAACCGCATGAACGAAATCACATTTAATGGAAGCCTGTTGAAGGAACTTCGTTCGGTAGATTTCGTGCGCCGGCTCGTGGAACAGGGACAGCTGGACCCGAAGCACTACAAGCAGGTCAACGTCCATATCGTCGAGGCGCAGGATGACCTTGGGCCACTCGGCGCATCGAGCAAAATGAACGCCGAGTGGGAGTTTCTGCGCCACCTTTTTGCGATCGGCCGGCGTGCTGCGGATGGCTGGCTCGCGCGGCACTTCGACGATATCGGCGAACACTCCACAGTCGACCTCCGAGAAATGTTCCAGGGCATAGGTGCTTTGCACCATGGGTGACGACGACTGGGAACAGTCTGCCGTTGAGTAAGACGGCGTGGCATGCTGCGAGTGTCGGCGCTTCGGTGAGGCAGGTCAGAGGCCGCAGCGAAGAACGCATTTGTCTCGGAAAGGCGTTATGGGAATTCTGCTTGTCTCATGGGGATTGGCGGCCATTCTGGGCTTCGCCGCCCACCGTGCCAGCATCTGTACGGTCCGCGCCGTCGCGGAGGTACTCAGCACGGGCCGCGCCTATTGCCTCCTGAGTTTTGGCAAGTCGGTTCTATGGGTTCTGACCATCATTCTTCCGCTTCTCTGGCTCGGTCCCACCCTTGGCGAGAGCATTAATGGGTTCGCGCTGTCCTCTACCTCGATACTCGGCGGGTTCATGTTCGGCATGGGGGCGGCGTTGAATGGCGGATGCTCGTTCTCGACTCTGGCGCGTCTCGCCGATGGCCAACTTCGGATGCTTGGGACGCTGTGCGGCTTTGCACTCGGCGTCCTGATGGAGATCGAAGTGGCTCGCGCCGGACACGTCTCACAACCCTTACCAGCCCTTCCGCTGATCCGCTCAGTGGTACCAATTGCCGGCGCCCTTGCTCTTCTGCTGTGGGCCTGGGCAATCTGGGAGTTGCGCCGTCTTTGGCTGACTCGCCCCCGAAACGTGCGGCTTGGCGAATTGGCGCTCGGCAGGCAGTACCGTCTTTCGACTGCGGCAGCACTAATGGGGATCGCCAATGGCATGCTCTATCTCTTCCATGGGCCCTGGACGTATACGGGTGCGCTGCGGCAAGGGGTCGAGGGGCTGGCCATCGTGGGCGAGACGCCAACGCCGATACGGTTGTCACTATTCGCGGCCGTTTTCGCAGGGATGGCGCTTTCGACATGGCAGCGCGGCAGCTTCCGCCTCGACCGGCGAGCCAGTCCGATCTGGGCCGTGAACCTCGTTGGCGGCGCGCTGATGGGAGCAGGGGTCATCCTGGTTCCGGGCGGCAACGATGCTCTCATACTTTACAGCATCCCCACTTTTTCGCGCCACGCCCTGCCCGCCTACGTGGCCATGCTGGCCGGGATCGGTGTCGTGATCGTAGCCATGCGAGTGTTCACCGGCATCCAGATGCGCATCGATTGCCACTCCGACATGTGTGCCACGGAAGCAGATCGACAAGGTCGCCCGTAACCTTCACGCGATCGACACCGAACTTGATCCCGTGAGGCCACCGCCTCGCTGCCAACAACAGCTCAGTTTCTGCGGCGAGCACGCCCAACCGTCGGACGCCAAGGCCTTCGCCGACTATCTCGTACCGCTACACAAGACACGATGGTTTGTCTACGCCAAGCGCCCGTTCGCCGGACCGAAGGCGGTGCTCGCCTATCTCTCGCGCCACACGCACCGCGTGGCCATCTCCAGCTGGCGACTGATCGCCTGCGACGATCGCAGGGTCACGTTCAGGGGCAAGGCTACCAGATCGAAGGGCCCGGTCGGTAGAAGACCATGACCTTTCACCACCACGGGTTCATCCACCGCTTCCTGCTGCACGTCCTGCCCGAGGACCCCACCTCATCCGCCACAACGGCCTGCTGGCCAGCAACGTGAAAGCGGAGAACCTCGCCAGGATGCGCGAGCTTCTGGACGCGACACGGCCGTCTCATCCTGTTCCCGAGGAGCCGGCATCAGCCGATACCGCCGAAATGCTGCCGGCGCTCTGTCCGTGCTGCGGCTGTCACTTGCGCATCATCGAGGCATTCGAGGCCGGCTACCAGCTAGGTGACCGCGCGAGCACAACGGCCGCCGACATCAGGATCGAAACGTCATGAGCCCAAAGTCTGTATATCGCTCCAGCTCACGCAAACCCATTCGCTTGTCGCAGGCTGGCCGTGGCGGTGCTCGCCCCGATCGACGGCGAGGCGCCCGCAAACATCGCAGGTCAGCAGTCCAAGACGCCCTCGTCAGAGCTTGCCGACCCGCCGCCTCCGGCTTGATCTCGGCCGCCATGAGGCGCGCGTCCGCTCCCGCAACGACACCAACACCGCGCCCGCCGCAAATTTCCCGTAGCGCTCGCGGCACCGACGCAGCCAATCACTCGCGGGTTTCTTCCCTGGAGGCGTGCTTTGGCCTCGCGCCAGGCTGCAGCGTTTCATGCCTTTCGATCATCGGTTGGGATGGAGCTGTATCCTCATCCCCATCCTCGGTGGCCCTCTCCTGCGTATTATCAAGAAGCAGATCATCGGGGTCGGCAACACAGCGGCGAACAGCCGGTGCGCCGCGTTCACCGTATCCATTGTGCCGCTTTGGAGCGCGGTTCCGGCGAGGTTCACCGTAAGCCCAGCGACTGCCGCGCCAAGCACCATGGCGCACAGCTGACGCCATGATGGCTGATGACGCACGGACTTGCTAAGCACATGCGTGGATAGATACGGATGTCTGGTGGGCGAATATCCTGGAGGTTTCGAGTCAAATTGGCAACGCCGCATCGACAAGGTGAGCGTTCTTCCGCAGGCTGATCCTCTGGCGCGAGATACTTGCGCTCGCCGACCTGCATCGCGCTATCCCAGCGTTGAGGTTAACAACAGCAAGCGGATGCACTCGCTTACCGCACCCCCTCAATATTGAGCAGCCTACTCCCGGCGAGGGGGTTCCAATTTCAGGCTTCCATACTCTATGGTCGAAGTATTGTCGCAACGATCAGAGCTTCGCCCACTTCCCAAGATGCACGCACCTCCGCACCGTGGTGACAAGCCCAGGAAGCAGCGCTCACCAGAGCACGACCGCGGCGGCTTTGCCTTGCCGGAGCTGATCGCCGTGCTCGTTTCCGTGAGCGACGACGAGCCCCGCGTCCTGACGATCAATGATGGCTGCTTGTTGCCTTCCGGCCCTTTCGGATCGAGCGATCGCTCGCTGCAGTCGAGCCTTCGCACCTGGGTCGAGCGGCAGACTAAACATTCCGTCGGCTACATGGAGCAGCTCTATACATTCGCCGATCGGGATCGAACCGACATCAACACCGACCGGCGGATCATCTCGATCAGCTATCTGGGACTGACGCGCGAAGCTGGTGCATCACGAGGGTATGCCGCCACCTGGCGCAGCTGGTATCGCTACTTTCCTTGGGAGGACCTACGGCAGTCAGATGGGAAGCTGCTTGAAACACTTGTCGTACCGCGGCTGCGCGGCTGGTCCAAGCGAGCGGCCGACAAAGCAACCCAGGCCGAACGCGCGCAACGGATTGACGTCGTGTTTGGGCAAGGTGGGCATCCGTGGAACGCGGAACTGGTCCTTCAGCGCTATGAATTGCTCTATGAAGCCGGTCAGGTGCCGGAAGCGCCGACCAAGAACTCTGTAGAGCCGTCGCCGCTGCCCGGCGAGCCGATGCTGCACGATCATCGAAGAATTCTCGCAACGGGGGTCGCGCGCCTACGTGCAAAGATCAAGTATCGTCCCGTCATCTTTGAGCTGATGCCCGAGACCTTCACGCTTCTCCAGCTCCAGCAGGCCGTCGAAGGCCTCTCCGGCCAGTTACTGCATAAGCAGAATTTCCGGCGCTCCCTCGAGCATCAGAATCTGATCGAGGAGACGGGCGAGACCTCATCCGAGACGGGCGGCCGGCCCGCGAGATTGTTCCGCTTCAGGAAGCAGATTGTGCTCGAACGCGCCTTCACAGGCACCAAGCTTCCACTTGCGCGGACACGCTAGGTCATAAACTCATAAACTGGATTCCCAAACGTCTCGAACAGTGATTCATGATCTCAACCGAGGGAGGTTGGGATGGCACAGCTACGTCGCTACGAGCTGAGTGATGCCGAGTGGGCAATCATCG
>JBFWXN010000056.1:0-33347 GCA_050187415.1 Hyphomicrobiaceae bacterium
GACGCTGGCCGTCTCGCTGATCCTGCTGCAGTTGACAGCGATCTATTTCAGCACCGATGCCGTGCCGTTTCCCCAAGTATTGCCGATTGGCCCGGGGGTCTTCGATCAAAAATTCTGGCTGCCGATCCTGGCCTGCGCGGTAACTGTGGTCGGACTCGAGCTTCTATCGCGCCATACGCTCATCGGTCGCGCGTTCCTGGCCATCGCCGAGGACAATTACGCGGCACGCGCTTTGGGCCTGCCGGAGCAAGGGCTTCGCATGGTGAGCTTCGCGCTCGCGGGCGTCATCGGCGTGGTGGCAGGGTTTGCGGCTGGACAGATGATGTTTGCCTCGCTCTCAAACGGACCGCTGCTCAACTTCTACGGCTTCGTTCCCGTTGCGCTCGGAGGCATGGGATCGAATCGCGGTGCGGTGATAGGGGGTCTCCTGCTGGGTCTCTTCCAACAGATGTCCAACTACTTTTTCGGCGGCGTCTTTGCTTCGGTAGCCGTGTTCGTCGTCTTCATCGTCGTCCTCCTCGCAAGACCCGAAGGCTTGGCCGGCTCCGCGACAGCCCGGCGTGTATGAGGGGCTAGACAATCGTGAGCATTGAAACTCTGCCGGCCAGTGAAGGCCGGAGCTGGCTTGAGAAATGGCTGCCGGTCATCTTGCTGGGGGTTGTGGGTGGCAGTTTACCGCTCTGGGGTGACGAATTCTTCGGCACGATAGCAACGCGCATCTGCGTTTACTGGGTGCTTTGCGCCGGTCTCAATCTGGTCGTCGGCTATGCGGGCCAGATTGCGATCGGTTGGGTATCGCTGCTGACCGTGGGCGCCTACGCCGCGAGTGCCCTGGTGGCGGGAAGGGTCACGCCCGAGTTTCACCCTTACCTTGCGCTTCTGTGCGCGGCCGTCTTGGGTGCGATTTCCGGGCTCATTGTCGGTCTGCCGGCTCTACGCCTCCGCACCTTCTACTTTGCCATGACGACGCTGGGCTTCTCCACCATTATCACTCAGATCGCGTTGGCGTGGAAGTCGGTGTCGGGTGGCGGAGTTGGGATTCCCGGTCCGCTGCTGCCGGAACCGTTCGACACCCCATGGGGGCTCTACTTCTTCTGCCTCGCCGTTGCGCTCTTCTGCACCTGGATGACGTGCAATATAGCCGCCAGCCGCCATGGCCGATCGCTCATCGCGGTACGGGATGCCGAGGTGGCTGCCGAAGCAGTGGGGATCTATAAGCCGCGCCTGCTCGTCAATGTGTTTCTATTCAGCGGCGCGCTGGCCGGCGTTGCAGGGGCCCTTTTTGCTTCGCTTCAGTCGTACATCACTCCTGAAGCGTTCTCGTTCGATCTGTCGGTTCTATTCTTCATCGCGATTCTGATCGGTGGGAGAGGATCGATTCTCGGCCCGCTTATCGGCACAGTGGTTCTGACGATCCTACCGGAGTTCGCGGCTCCACTCGTACAGTGGTCGACGTTCGTCTACGCTATCCTGCTGCTTGCCATCGTACTTCTTGTTCCTGGAGGCATCGCGGAGCTACTGGACTTCAAGAACCGGAAGTCGATCGATCAACATCGAGAGATCCATCCCCGTCCGGAATTGCTGCCGCAGATCATGGGGACCGAAACGCCCAAATCGCTGCTGGAACTGAAAGGTATCGTTCTTGCGTTTGGTGGCGTCCGGGCGGTCGATAATGTCGATCTCGATATCCGGGGGGGCGAGGTGCATGGCCTAATAGGCCCAAACGGCAGTGGGAAGACCACGACGCTCAATGCCATTTCCGGCTACTATGCTCCTCAGGAAGGTACGGTCCGCGTGGATGGCACGGACATAACCGGCCTCGGGTCGCATCGGCGCGCAGATTTTCATATCGCGCGGACCTTCCAGACGCCGCGAATCGTTGGTGAAGAGTCCGTGATCGAGAACGTGATGGTCGGCGGAAATGCGTTCGGCCGCGGTACGTTCATCGAAGCACTGCTGAGTTTACCGCGACACCGCCGCGACGAGGCCAGGTTGCGCAATGACGCAATGACCGCGCTGCGTCTGGTGGGGCTCGAGAGACTCGCCAACATCAGAGCTGATCGTCTGCAGCATAGCGAGCTGCGCTTTGTCGAAATTGCGCGCGCCGTCATGATGCGCCCCCGTTTCCTGCTTCTCGATGAGCCGGCTGCCGGCCTTTCGGTCGACGAGATCAAGCGTCTAGCCGGGCTCATTTCAGCAATCAGGGCGCAAGGAACGGGCGTGCTGCTCGTGGAGCATCACGCCGATCTAATCTTTGAAATTTGTGATCGCGTTACCGTGCTCAATCTCGGTAAGGTCCTCGCATCCGGCGAGCCCGAGGAGGTGCGGACGCATCGGGAGGTGGTCAATGCCTACCTCGGCGCCTGAGCCGTTGTTGCAAGTCGAGGGCCTGTCGGCAGGATATGGCAAGATTGGCGTATTGAAGAGCGTCAATCTCGTTGTTCGGCCTGGCGAGATAGTCGCTCTTCTCGGGCCGAATGGGGCCGGAAAGTCCACGCTCCTCAAATCCATCTCGGGTCTTCTGCCGTGGTCGGGCGCTATGCGGTTCGCCGGGCGTGACATGGCCGGTGCTCAACCGCGCGATTGCGTGGAGGCTGGGCTTGTGCACGTTGTCGAGGGTCATCGTGTCTTTACTCAGTTGACCGTGGAGGACAATGTTTTGTTGGCCGGCTATGGAATGCCGGCTGCACAACGGCGAGTCCAGGTCGAAGAGGCGCTTGATTTTTTTCCCGAGATCAAGGCCAAGCGTCGCGATAAGGCGGCCACCTTGTCGGGCGGGCAACAGCAAATGCTGGCTGTTGCGCAAGGACTGGTCCGCAAACCAAAGCTACTCATGCTGGACGAGCCGTCTGCCGGTCTGTCGCCGGTGCTGGTGGATCGGGTACTCGCGGCCGCATCGCAATTGCGTGCGGCCGGCACGGCGGTGCTCTTGGTTGAACAACTTATCGAGAAATCTCTGGCGGTCGCCGATCGCGCATATGCAATGGTGCGGGGAACGGTGGTGCTTGAAGCCGTAGCCAGCGAGCCGGACCTGCCCGAGAGGCTTGAGCGGATCTACTTTGGGCTCGACAGTCAGTAGCCGTCTGTCGATCTTTGTATTCCGGCGCAGACGACGACGTGCCTTTGCTCCTGCCGGCTAAGGTTAGGTCGTTTCCTGCTTGCGCGCCGATCGCGACCAGCGCTTGGCCTGATGTCGACGGCGCGCTAGCGAGACCTCCCAGTGATTTTTTCAAGTATAGGGCACCGGTTATCCTGAACGTAAACTCCGGGACATTGAAGACGACCATTACAGCCGTCCCAAATGCATTTTTCGCCCTTCGCAGACAAAATACTCAACGCAGCAGACTATTTGTTCACAGATTGAGAAGATAATGCCGGCTCTATCTGCAATAAGCGCGAATGTGGGAGGATGCGTGGTGATCTTAAATGGCAGATCTGGATCTGCGCGCTACGCACTCGGGACGTTGACCGTCTTGTCTGGCCCATGGGCGACGGCGGTCATCGGAGCTTTGATGAATGCTGCTGCGCTCGCATACATGTTCGACGAACCCACTATCTGTTCTTTGCGTCTCGTGATGTCTCTCGGGTAGCGCGTTCTTGCCGGCACAGGTTGCTCCCAGTGTCGATGCTTTCGAACGATGGCGCCTGATCTCGAGATGTTAGCGCGAAGCGTGCTGCGAAGCAGTCTTCGGGCACTCGGGCGCAGACTGGCCGATGCCGCTTCTGGGCGTTACAGAGCAGTCTGCCAATCTGTGGTTCGACTGGACCATCAGGCCGAGACCCAGCAGGCCCAGCATCACCAACGAGAATTGTCGGAAGCGTTGCGTGCTTAGCCTGCGCCGGACGCAACTGCCCGCTTCGACCCCGATAATCGCAGGAAGCGCCCCAAGCGCTGAAAGCACCAGTATGTTCCAATCAACTATGCCGGCGATCAGAAGGGCGCCGCCCAGTGCCAACGACGTAAGCGTAACCGCAAGATTGATGGCCTGGACTTGTTCTGAAGCCGAGAGGCGGAGCGCCATCATATAGGGCATGAGGGGCATAATTTGTGAACCCGTGAAGCCCGTCAGGACACCATTTGCAAATCCGGCGGGCAGCGCCAGTATTCGCTCGCCAATAGGACCGATCGCGAGGCCGGGTCGAGCTATGGCGATGGTGGCATACGTCAATGTCAGAATGCCGAGAAGTTGGACCGCGACCCCATGGTCGGCACCCGCCAGCAGCCCGGTTCCCAATGCAATTCCGGGAATAATGGCGATGTAGAAGCGCCAGAAACGGCGCAGTGCCGCGCCCGTCCCGCCACCGTTCATCATGAGGGAGAAGTTACTGACGATCGCCGGGACAATGACGAGCGCCATGGCCCGTTGCAGACCCACGGAGGCTACCAGAAACGGAAGGGCGCACGTCGAATAGCCGATGCCGGTTGCTCCCTTGAGTGCCCCGGCCAGGAACAATCCTAAAACAGCAATTGTCAGCTCTGTACTGCCCAACCCCACGCTACCCCCACCACTACTCGCGCCACTGCCACCCGAGTAATTTAAGCATCGATTAACCAACGATCCGACGATGATGGTAAAACCCTTAATAAACGATTAACAAGATCATTCTGTGGCCGCTGCTCAAGTCTAAACTATATAGAATATGGCTGCTTGGAACGGCTCTGAGTGGCCGGTCTGCAGTGCTCTTTGTGCCCCGACCCGAGGGTCCGGTCCCAGGCAATCGTCCCTTTGTGGCCAGGCCACCAAGCGCTGTTGCCCAAGTCTTGATGATGCTCAGCCGCACATATTCATCGAATGGCGACGCCGAACGTCGCTGCCCAGCTCAATGGGGCCAAGCCATCGCGAATTTCATCCGGGTTTCAAAAACCCGTCGAAAAGTATTCTGCTTGCAATTTGGCGGAGGGAGGAGGATTTGAACCTCCGATACCCTTGCAGGTATGCCGCGCAAGCGCGGGCGCCTTCAGCCTCTCAGCCACCCCTCCATTTTCCATACTCTATTCGGAAAGGCTTGCGCGAGGCTGGCCTGCGTCCTGCCACATCGGACGGGGCAGGCGATGTGGCCTTCGCCTGCCATCGAACTTCTTTCCGACGCGGACACAAAAGCCCGCTTGATGTCGCCAGCTTCGGCGATAGAACTGATCGAAGATCTCTGATCAATATCGCCTGGGGTGGCAGGTGGCGCTGCGGCTGCTTAACGCCCTCCCCCTCGCCGGCCGGAGCAAGAAATGAGCGTTGAAATGCCAGGCAGAAGCCATTCCACGATCGAGAACTTCCTCCTTTCCAGGGAGGCGCTGCAAGCGCGCCGAAATGCCAAATGGAGCCAATACGAGGCTGACGTAATTCCGGCATACGTGGCCGACATGGACGTCCGCGTTGCACCGGAGGTGCAAGCGGCGATCCGCGCCTCGGTGGATATTGCCGACTACGGCTACCCCATGCGCAATGGTAATAAGGTCGACTATGCGGTAGCCGAAGCTTACTCCCGGCGCATGAGCAGGCTCTACGGTTGGCAGGCCGAGCCAGAACTTGCGGTGCCGCTATCCGATCTGGTTCAGGCGACTTACGCTGCCGTGATGGCGTTCTCGGACGCTGGCGACGGCATCATCGTGCAGGTGCCCAACTATCCTCCTTTCAAGGCCGCGGCACTGGACACCGGCCGCCGGTTCGTTCCACTTCACATGATTGACGACGGCAAAAGGCACGTCTTTGATTTGGGCGAGCTGGAAAGCCGGATGTCGCCCGATGTCAAGGTGTTCGTGTTGTGCAATCCGCAGAATCCCACCGGACGCGTCTTCGAGCGGGATGAGCTCGAGGCAATTCTTGCCTTTGCCGAAAAGCACAATTTGATTGTTCTATCCGATGAAATACATTCTGACTTGGTTCACGATGGCAACCGGCATATTCCCTTCGCAGCGCTCGGGGCCGAGGCTGCTTGCCGGACCGTGACGCTGAATTCTGCAACCAAAAGCTTCAACATTCCCGGCCTGCGCACAGCAGTGATGCATTTCGCCAGTCCAGAACTGATGGACCGTTTCCGCAAACGCTTTCCCAGCCGGATCATGGGTTCGGTCAACGCGTTAGGTGCGGATGCTACGGTTGCGGCCTGGGATCACGGCGACGCTTGGCTTCGCAGCATCGTGACTCACCTGGGAGCCATGCGCGACAGGCTGATCTTGAGGTTGAATAGCGCGATTCCGTCAATTCGATTCTACAGGCCAGAGGCCACTTACCTGGCATGGCTCGATTGCTCTGCTCTGGGAATTGAAGGCACAGCCTTCGACTTCTTTCACCGGCAAGCCCGAGTAGCATTTTCGCCAGGCGAGAACTTCTCTCCCGGCGCGGAGAAGTTCGTGCGTCTGAACTTCGCTACGTCTGAAGTCATTCTGGACGAAATCATCGATCGAATGATTGCTGCGCTGAAATCAAATCAGCGCTAGGCCGAACCGTGTCGTGGCTCAGGCCTTGTTCGCCGGCCTCGGAAATGGAGCACGTTCCGCGCGGGGGGATCTGTGGCAAGGAGATGGAGCACAACTGGCGCGGCGGGCCTCTGCTCAAGCCGTTACTTTTGCTCTGCGTAAGTCGTCCCGGCGCCGGTCCTCTCTCGCCTTTGCACGTTTTCCCGGCGACGATTTCGACGCCTACCGTGAGGCACGTGTGCGCCGCTGAATGGGGCGCGCCATCCGAGGCGGGGGACGCTCATGTTTCGGCGCTGTCCGACGGCTACGACCTTGCCGTGACCAGAGATGGCTGCACTTCCAAGATACCGTCGAGTTCCCCAAGGCATCGTGACGGCGGGCGACGCTTATCTGTAATTCACGAACCGCGAACCAGGGCCTTCATCACAGCCTTCACGATCCCCTCTAAACTCCGATTCCCTTTGTTCGCCTCCTGCATTATGAGCGTGCCCACGCGCCGGCGATCCTCTTCATTGGCGCCTTTACGTCGCGCCGCTTCGCGCGAGGCTATACGGTGGGCCTGCCGCATCGAGTCCAGTGTAGAGGGGCCGAATACGCCTTCATCGTCACGCGTGTGAGAGCGCATAAGACACCTCTGTTTGCCAGACGCTATATCCGAACGCTATTCATTTTCGCGGCGATATTATGACAGGGCGTTCGGTGATAGCTGTTTATCGCAACTCCCGAGAACTCGGTGCGATTTACGCCGGTTGACGGGAAGAAGACGTCGATCAAGGAGACCACGATGCAGAAGTCCTATGCCGGCGCCGATCCCTTCGCCCTGACCCGTTTCGCGCTGTCGCCGGCGCGCACGGCCCTCGTGGTCATCGACATGCAGAACGACTTCCTGCACGCGGACGGCTGGTACGCGAAGCAGGGAATCGATATCTCGCACATGCAGTCCGCGATCGCGCCGACCGCATCTCTGGTGCGCGAGGCACGAGCCCGTGGCGTCCCGGTGATTTGGACCCGGCACGGCTTCCGCGACGCGCGCGATGCAGGGATCTTCGCCCAGCTTCGCCCCTTCTTTGACAAGGGTGGCCTTCGGCAAGGAACTTGGGGCTACGAGATCATGACCGAATGCGGCCCCTCGCCGGCGGACTGGTACGTCGAAAAACAACGACTGTCCGCTTTCTTCGGCACCAACCTGGAAGTCGTTCTGCGGTCGTTGAAGGCTGAGACGGTATTGATGTGCGGCGTGCTGACCAACCAATGCGTTGCGGCGACCTCGAAGGATGCGAATTTTCGCGACTTTGCCCCGATCGTCGTGCGCGACGCCGTAGGGACGACGCTGCCGCATTTGCACGAGCCGGCGCTCGAAATGATGGCTGTCGGTTGGTCGGAAGTGCGTGGGCTGGACGACACGCTGACTGAACTTCGCGCTCTGCCGCTGGTCAATGACAAAACACGCTGAGCCCGCTCTGTGCCGACCTGCCTACAGAGGAAAAAATTAATCTGCCGGGATGTCGGAAGTGAGCAATCAATTCCGTCCTATGAGCCGACGATCAAGCCTTCCAGCCGAATGGACACCAGATGGCCAAGAACACGATTTGCATATGGTTTGACAAAGACGCCGAGGCTGCTGCCCGTTTCTACGCTGAAACGTTTCCGGACAGCTCGGTGCGTGCCGTCCACCGCGCGCCAAGCGACTATCCGTCGGGGAAGGAAGGCGATGTATTGACGGTCGAATTCACGGTTGCTGGCGTCGCTTGCCTTGGGCTCAACGGTGGCCCTGCGTTCAAGCACACCGAAGCCTTCTCATTTCAGATCGCCACCGATGACCAGCGAGAGACCGACCGATACTGGAACGCCATCGTCGGCAACGGTGGTCAGGAGAGCGCATGCGGTTGGTGCAAAGACAGGTGGGGAATATCTTGGCAGATCACGCCCCGCGTGCTCACCGAGGCGCTGGCGCGCGGTGGCGGCGAAGCAAAACGCGCGTTCGAAGCGATGATGCAGATGAGGAAAATTGACGTCGCCGTCATCGAGAAAGCGCGGCGCGGTTGACGTTCCTGCCTGGAAGCCGACATTGCGCTCGTTCCGCCGGGATCCCGCGGCGACCAGGCGAGTGGCCCACCGGGCTGGTCCAAATGACCGAGTGACGAAGGCATCAACGGCAGGGCGATGCCTTCGGCGTTCTCATCGTCTGATGCGCCGGCGAGAATGGGCCGAATGTCAATGCGCCCCTGGTTCGGCGCACTGGCGAGCGAATGCTGCATCAGTCGCGAATGGAATGCGCCGTCATGCAGAGTTCCCTAAGACGTTTGGCGACGTCCTCTACTTGGACATTGAATTGGCGACCGCACTCCTGCCCGTCACGCAACATGACGGCGGCGATCATTGCCATCAGCAATTCCACCAGCGCGGCGCGTCCCGACGCGTCGTCGCCTTGCGCTGAGTATATCTTGTTGACGAGGCGCTCCATTTCCCGCACGGCATCGGAGCCTAGAAGGTCGGTAATTTGGTGGTAGTCCATAGATATGTCCCAATACAATGCGGTAGCCATGTGCGATCAACGATCAGCTTTATCTTGGTCGGTGGGCTGATTAACTCACCGTAGTCGTGGGGCATCCGGGAGTCACTCAAGCCAGCGTTGTGTTTGTGTCGGTTCGATCCCGGACCCGTTGTGCCGGCTTCGCAATGCTGAGTGGACAGTTCGGGTTGCCGTGTTAGAGAGTAGCGTCCTCTCGGAGCCGGGACGTGGAGATGGCCAGCTTGGATCGCTTTCTTATCGGCGACTGTGGCAGGATCTATTCTGCGCAATCGAGCCAACTGCTTCGGCGTTTGGGCCGCGCGGTGGTCGATGGCAGGGTCATTACATTTGCCGTTCGCAATCTCGGATTTGTCGCGTTTTCAATTGATTCGCGTGGCTCTCGCATCTGGCTGTCGCCACGGACGGCGGCTCCGAAGGCGGTGATTGCCATACGCGATGAATTGCGGCGCGAGAGGCCGGTTCGCGTTCTTTTGACCTTGCTTGCAGATGATGGCGAGACGATACGCATTTATCCGGATTGGCAAGAGGCGGCGATAGCCATCGCGCTCGCTGTTTCTGAAGGGACCCTCAGACGCCGTGACGCTTATCTCTCGCAAGAGAGGAGCACTGGCGCGATAGAGAAGTTCCCGGTGTTGATGGAACTCTATAAGCAGTGGTCGGCCGAGCCTCCGGCGCGATTCTTAACTTCGGTTGCTTCTTCGCTCGAAGCAAACGCGGGGCTGCGAATCGTGCTCGCCGATTGCAATCTCGCGAACGGCACGAGCCTTATCGCTCGCATGGGAGGTGCTTTCACCGCGTTCGAAGACAGGTGGCTACGCATTGCGTCCGGACTTCGCGTGCAGGACCAGGCAGATTATTCCTACGGGCTCTGGATTGCCAGCACTTACGCGAGTGTTGCCGCGAGCGGGGCAGTGCGAATTGACGACGTCGATATCGAGGTCAAACGTCCCCACGTCGGGCTGATACGCTCGCGGTATCGGCGCTTGCTTCTACCGATTGCTGCCAGTAGGCCTGATCACGTCACGATCTTGTCCGCCAACATTCTCGATCGCACCATCGACCTGAGACTCTCCCAGGCGCAATAACATTTGATCGAGATCTCGCAGCGTGTCCTGTGTATCCATCCAGACGGCAGCAGCCCGCACCGTGCCATCACGGTGGACTGGCATCCGGTGCATCATCAAGTCCCAATCCACATGACGATATCCGGCGCGTTTCGGGAAGCCGCCTTTGACCACTCCATCTGCCATGATGCAGACAGCAAAGTCGATGTACCAGCGCGATAGCGCATACAATCGGGCAATCCTGGGCATGAGAACTCCCAGACCCTTTCCCCGATAGTCCGGTCGATACCAACCTGCGCCCGAGAAAAGCACCCTACCGTCGATCGAGCGGGTAGGCTCCGCTGTCACGTGGCACCACTCATCGAGACCGCGTGATGCGGCTGGATCGGCATAGAACAACCGCAAATTCTCGGCCTCGGCAAAGAAGTTCGTGTCTGTCCAAGAGAATAACCGAACGGCTTGAGTTGCCACAATGTTGCCGGAAGCATCTCGCCCGAAGATGCAGATGGAATCGTCTTTCGTAAGTTTCGAGAAGGTGGGGTCGAAACTCGGCAACAACGGTCGCCAAGTCTTGCTGTTGGCTCGATTCGCGGACATCAGTTCTTCGAACGAACCGAAACATAGTCTGAGACCCATTTGCATCATGCGCTCTTCTGCGAGCAGGAAAAAGTGCCCGAGCTTCTCGAGCGGACCGTACGTGAGCACGAGGCCCTCGGTGAAGCTGGGCCCGAGTGCGCTATCTGCTTGGGTCAACCGTCCTTGGATGTGCATGCAACAACTCCATGATTCGGATTCCACAGTTGCGTGTTCACCTCAACACTCACTTTGCAGTTGTGCAATCGATGTCGCTATTCGTCAGGGGAAAGCTCGTTTGACTTCCGTGCAGCGGGCCAATAATGCTTGAGATGGATAAGTCGCGGTGAAGAGGTCGAGTATGGTGGCGCCGGTCTTGGGGAAGCGCAGAGTTGCCCACCGGTCGGGCATCGCCTCAAATGACGCGAAACGTACGAGTGAAATTGATGTTCATGTGGGACGGCGGTTGAGGTTGCGCCGCACCATTATGGCGATGAAGCAGGATGAACTCGCCGAGGCGGTGGGCGTCACCTATCAGCAAATCCAGAAGTACGAACGTGGTGATACCCGACTCACGATCGGACGCTTGTTCGACATCGGCCTTGTGCTCGGCGTCCCAATCGAATGGTTTCTCGATGGTCTGCGGGACGGCGCGCCCGTTCATGGTTGCGTCGCTGATGTGCTTGATGATCGTGAGACGGCCGAGCTTGTTCGCGTTTTCTCTCGGGTTGATAATCCGAAGGTCAGGCGGCAGTTCATCGATCTGGCCCGTGTCCTGGCAAGTGTGGGTGACGAAGCGAGCTAATATGCTGCTGATTGAGAATCCCCTAACTGCCGGTTAGGGGAAATGTTTTCGCGCCGAGATTGTATTTCTTGCCTATGCCCCACGACGTTCGGGGCGGATCACGCCAGATCGAACACGTTTTTGATGTTTTAGATTTTGAGTGCCGGACGACTGCAAATTTTCAATTCCGCAGCCGTGAAAATCAAGATGCTCCGGTTTCGAAATCATAGGTCTTCGGGCAGGATAAGCCGATAGCCCAAGTAGCGGCGAGATTCAATCGGATCATATCCCAGGCGCTCACGCAATCTTCGACGCAGTTTGCTTATATGGCTTTCGATCACATTCTCGTCTATGTCGTGATCAAAGAGCCCATAAACGTGGCTAAAGATCTGAGGCTTTGTTACGCGTCGGGATTTGGCGTTGACGAGGTATTCAAGAATGCGGAGCTCCCTTCTGGGAAGCTGAAGCGGCTCTCCGCGGACCAAGGGGTCTCGACCATTTCGAAAAGTGCGAATTTCACCGAAAACGCAATGGTCGTTGCTTGCTCTTGCCCGGCGCGCAATCGCTTCGATGCGCGCGAGAATTTCGCGGGCATGACAAGGCTTCCCGATAACGTCATCGACGCCCTCGGCAAACAGCTCAAGTGTCGATGCGAGAGATTTGTGCTCCTTCATTGCAATGATCGCGGCGGTGCTGCGATTCTTTATGAGTTGAGCAAGGCCCTTGAAATCTTCGCACTCGCTGATGAGAAATGCCTCGACTGCTTCGAATTCCTCATCTGCAGCGGAATAAATCCAACCCTGAAAATCGCTCCAGGAAAAACCGGAGGTCGACACTCCTTCGCGTCCGAACGACACCTTGTACGTGTCGGACACAAGGCTTCTGTCGTCAACAATCACAATCATGGTCTCCCCCGAATCGCCACGTCGTCCCCAATCGTTGGGTACAGCAGTTATTCGGCGTTTTGCACCACTTATTAATAATACAGGAATTTCGTTGCACGGCTGCAACTAATGGCAATGTGGCAACGCCAACCTATAAGGTTTATCGAATGCAACTTTAGATTGTTGTTATTAATCACGCTATTTTAAATGGCAATGATCTTGGTCAGCTTCTCTTGGTTCGATCAGGGGGCAATCGACAACTATTGCCGCGCTGACATTGTTAACGGTCGGCGTCAAAGTTAAGGCACCCCGCTGGGGAGATCGACTTGGTTGCCTGACCCGCACTCAGGTGCGCTCGTCGGTCTGGCGCGAAGGAGTAAGTGGTCGATCCAGCAACACGGTGAAGTTGCCTTTTGATTGTCCGAGGCGTCCCCGGAAGATGGCCTGCTCGCTGGCGACGAGCGAAACGTTGCCGATCAGCTCTTTATCAAACTCGATCAGGGACCCTACTTTCAGCGCTGCAATATCGCTGAGGTGTAAACGTGGTCCGTCAATCTTGGCAACGAGCTCGATAGATGTTCGCTCGACGTTGCGCCTGAATTGCTGGGTCCAGTCCAGATCGACCACGTGCTCCTGATGGGCTTCGGTCGCTGACAGGTGTTCGGCCAGCCTTTCTAGTGCCGCCATCGGGAAGGCTACGATCAGTTGCTCGCCGACATCGACCAGCCTCAGGGTCGCGGCGACATATTCGGATTTCAGCCCACTAAGGACCTCTGAATCGTTGGATTCCACGAGACGTTCCTCCGTCGATCCGGCGCGCTCGGCCTCGCCGAGTGCCGATAGGAGGTCGCAAGAGAGCCCCCGCACGATGCTGATCGCGAGCGACCGCTCTAGCGGTGTCAATGCGCGAGCAGGCGGCCGAGCTCCCATTTTCTTCGGATCTCCGCCATACAACGCGTCAAGCGCCCGGATTAGAAGGCTCCGGTCCAGGCGTACGACGATCCGGGCGTTCCAGTGGGGCACGAACGACAACACAAGAATTGTGCCTGGCAACCGGTGCAGGGCAGATCTCGCGTCCTCTTGCTCGAATGAATCGACCGCCACTGTCGTCTCGAGTGAAGCTACGCGAAGCAAGGTTTCGGCGCACGCGCGGGCGTAGCCGTCGATCATCGGCTGCATGCCTGGTAGTTCTGTCGCTTTTGGTCGGGAGCGTTGAAGCAACCGGACCATGGCCGATTTGGAACGAGCCGTTGCGACGCTCATCTTTCGCTCCTCAACGTAGCAGTATTGCAGTCATTAGACCCGTTGCTCGGCCAGCGGCTCCGCTGATGGCAGAGTTATGATGGATCGCTCGGCGAGCACCAGGGCAAGATCGCCGATTGAGCGCCGGGCGTCGGCGATGGTTTGGGGAGACACTTTGACGACATTCGAAAGTTCTGAGACGACGAGTCTGCGTACTCGTGGCGAAAGTGAGTCGAGTATGACGGAGGCCACACCCGGATCGGCATCGCGCAATGCGAGAACGGTACGTTCTGTTGGCGCCTGTTCGAACAGTGTCGCGCGGTCTTCGGGCGTCAAAGCGACGACGTCTTCAAAGCTGAAGACGAACTTGCGCACTTTCTGCGCATCCTTCGGAAGCTCGGCGCTAAGACGATCAAGAATGGCGCCCGATTGCTGGCGATCGAGCTTGTTGAGCATTGCGCCGAGCATTGCGTGATTGTCGCTGCGGATACCGCTCGCGTCGGAAACCTGGAACAGCTCACTCCCGAGGCGTTCTGTCAGCAGCCTGATCGCCACGTCGCTGATGGGCTTCAACTGAACAAGCCGGGCGCTGATATCGAAGCGCAACTCGTCGTCGAGCTTGGCCAGGATTGCCGCGGACTTTTCCGTGGACAGCTTGGACAGCAGAAATGCGGCAACTTGTGGTTGTTCGGTCGCGATGAAATCCTTGACTTTGTCCTCGCTGACGCTCGCCAGCTTCTTCCAAACCTTACTCGAAGGCTGGCCCGCGATCTCTCCCAGGATCTCGCTCATCTCGTCCTCGGGGACAATGCCTGCGAGCAGCGCGCTGGCCCCGTTCGTCGATCCCTCGACGGTGCTCGCGCTATCAATCTCTTTCGCCAACTCGGCAACCAGGCGCTCGAGAGCTTCCGGACCTATCGGGGGAAGATCCACAGCCGCGCGCGCGAGATCTCGTATGTCGCTATCCTGGAATTGGCGGATGATCCGATCTGCAAGTGGCTTTTGCATGGCCAGGAGCAGTGCAGTTGCCTTGTGCGCGCCGTCTAATTGGCCAATGGATCGCCTATTTCGCGGCTGCGATGTCATTTCGCCGTCTGAGCCTCTAGTGTCTCAATTCCCCGCACGCTCAACTGGCGGTCACCAGCGACGTGTGCTCGACGATTACGAAGTCGCAACCTCATATCCGAATGGGCTTCGTGACTTCCCGTTACGAAAAGCCGGAGACATTGCCGCCTTCGCCGCCGACCATTGGCCAGCGCACTAGACAAGCACTATCCGGTCAAACTGGCGTGAACCTGAAACGACGACGGCCCCGGCTTGTCCGCACCCTCGCATCGGCGATCAAACAGAACGGGTAGCGTATCGCCCTCGCCAGGCGGTCGGTGGCGGGATGCGAGGATCTTGCCCTTGCATCGCGTTTTCATGCTCGGAGCCATGCGATCCGAACTGAGGATTCTGCTCGTGAGCGACCCTCGATCGTCTCCCGTGGTCACCCGATTGGCGCCGTTGAGGGTCGTCCGCCCCAGATGCGAGCGCATTGCTCGCCGCCCCAGGCGTTTGATCCGCTCGCGAAGGACTGGCCACATCAACGGGTCGATCAGCCGACTTGATGATCAGGTCGTCAATCGCGAATCCGGCCTCTTTCAACCGATCTGAAAGGATCGCACGATCTGCCCCCAACGACGCCGCTGTCTGCGACCGCTCGGCCTCGATGGAAATGCTAAGCGCGGCATTTACGCCCTTCAGCGTAACGTGGACCGTTCCAAGTGAGGCCGGTGACAATTCGATACGCAGGAGGCGCATCAAGGAGCCGAATGGGCGTTCCGACGACTGCCATGTTGCCGTCGATGGTGATGTTTGACC
The DNA here is from genome assembly GCA_050187415.1 of Hyphomicrobiaceae bacterium. Classification (GTDB taxonomy): domain Bacteria; phylum Pseudomonadota; class Alphaproteobacteria; order Rhizobiales; family Hyphomicrobiaceae. Next base: position 15,359 of record JBFWXN010000056.1, read on the forward strand.
GGTGGTGGTGTCATCGTTGCCGGCGTCCAAAATCTTGCTGAGTATCTGAGTCGCCGGATGAGGCGCATTTGTCGAATCATCGGGCATCTGTCCTATGTCAGGTTCGCCTTCTATAGGGCCGATTTGAGCAGTCTCGCTGAGCTTGGTCCCTACCCGTTGCGTTTCCGTCGCAAAAGGAATCGCTTGCACATTGTGGGCCGCAACGGCCGGTGACGCAGCGGCCGCTCCATTTGGCGGGTCACTTTTCGCCAACAATCCCGATCGACCCACTCGTTCTTGCGTAAAGTGCGTTTGCTGTTCGTGGACGGTTACGGCTACTTCCTGCACCGTATTCTTGGCGTCAAAGCGGGGCTCGATCGCTGCCGGCTTGGCGTGGGTTTCGACGATTCCCCTCGAATGCTCGGCCCGTCGGGTGCCGGTCTCATCACGAACCTCGGATGTTCTCGACCCACTCGCAGCAGGACCGAGGGGAATTTGAGTCATCATGATTGCTTCGGAAGCCATCGCTTCGACCTCCACAACCGAATGGCCGCCATCAACAGATTGCGTGCTTCCATCAGACCGTGGTTCGTTCTGAGCGCCATCCGGCTTATCGATCTGGGACGGGAGCGTCATCGCCTTCAATCGATGTAGAAACCTGCCATCCGACCGCAAGAAGCCGTCGTCATTGCGAAAGCCAAGATCGTTCATCGAAGCGGCGTCTTCGGTGGCGCGACGCTCGTGCTGAGTTGACAACAAATCCGTCTTTGATTTCGGCTCGCCTTCGGCTTTATGCAATGAGAGCGCTGAGCTGAATTCCTCCGCAGCCGGCTGTTCGCGTTCGCGGGAGTTCGAGCCTTTGCCCGCGACCACGATTTCGAAAGAAGCAGTAAGTGGAATTGTTTTCATCGATCAGCTTGCTCGACCAGTTTGTCTGCCATTGCAAAGATCGTCTTTCCTCGCGTTAGAACTGCCTCGCGGAGCGGCGTTCCCGAAACGGGCGTCTGAGATGCCGATGGCGCCGTCGGGGCGCGAGATGACGCCGATATCTTATTGGTGTCGATCGCAACGGGCATGTCGGCAGCCTTCGCCGGCGGCGCTCGGATGGCGGTCTCCAGGCTGCGTGCAGCGGAAATGAGTGCCGCGATTTCGCCGCTGGGTGCCGACGCGGTCGCGTCGTCGAGCCGCCGTGCGCCGTCTTTGCGATCGGCTGTCAACACGAGCGCTGCTCCCTCGATTGCGAGCAGCGTCGCCGTCGCTTCCGCATCCGACACGGCGGTCGTATCGGGCGCGGATAGGGCCAGCCGGGACGACTGGATGGCGACTTGGGCCTTTCCGACGCGCAGTCCCGCATCGGCCAACTGGGCGTAATAGGCGCGTCGGCGGCTTGGCGACGTGAGCTCCGCTTTGCTTCTCATCGCTTCGGGCTGGAAGGCGGTGGGATTGCTATTGAGCACCAGCGTCCTTGCTACGCGCGAATCAATGTCGCGGGCGTAAGGCGAACTCGAGAACCTCAAAAGATGGCGCCTATGAGAGCGCTCGACTGCAGCCAGATCCCCGGTCTGGATTGCGAGCGAGATTGAGAGCCGAAGCGCGGCTTCCTCGATATGCGTGCCTGGCGATAGGAGGGCAGCCTCTCGGCAGAGATCAAGCGCCTTTCGAGGAGAGGATTGCGACACGTTCACCGCCTTCACGAGCGCGACATGACCGGCAAGGCTGGGGTCGAGGCGATCATGACGAACTCCGTCGAGCTGAGCGGCAGCTTGCGCTTTGTCGCCTCGAGCATATGCGAGCACGCCACGAGCGAGCTGCAGTTCGCCATCGGGAATTTCTTTCGAAGCAACCAATCGGCTAAGAGCGCTTGGGTCGCCGCCGCTCAATACGTACTTGATGAGCGATCTACGATCTCGAGGGTTCTGCCACGTCGTATCGGGCAAGGGCTTAATCTCGGCAGCGATCGATCGGGCGACGACGAGCTGTTGCGATAGTGCGGATCGGTCGCCGTCGACGACACGCTGTTGAAGTTCGCTCAGGCTGCGAAGTTTGGCTACGAGGGCAAGATTTCCGGCCAATTTCACGGGCGGGCTGCTTGCCGCGATCACCATGTCCGTATTTGTGGTATCTTCCGTCGCATAAACAACCGCTATGAACGTCAGACACGCAGTCACGCCAAAAAGTAGTCCTCCGACGATATAATTCTTGGTGCCGTTCATGGCGTTGCCGGACGCAGAAGAATGTCAATGCGTCGATTGACTGCCGCCTCAGGTTTCGCCGGGTCCATAGGCTTTCGATCTGCGTGCGCTTCGATACGTTCGAATCGGGCATCGTCGACGCGAGACTGGATCAACATGGAATAAACCGATTCCGCGCGAGCCATCGCCAGTCGCCAATTGTTGTTGCCTGTCGGGCCAGCAAAGGGTCTTGAATCCGTGTGACCTCTGATGATCAAGTGGCCACTCTTCTCGTTGACAATGGGTGTAATTGCGCCAACGAGTTTCACAAGCTCATCGCTGGGCTTGGCCGAGCCGATGGCAAACATGCCGAAGGTGCTTGTATCCGTCAGGCTGAGTACGATCGCGTCGCCTTCCGTCGTCACCTGCAAGCCAGGGCCGCTTGCGAGTCCAAGACCCTTTATTGCTGCTTCGACATCGCGGTGTATGCGTTCGGCTTTCGATTCGAGGAGTTTGTCCGGCTTTGTCCGCTGCATATCACCCTTTGTGGGTGACGCAACGCTCGGGGCGGTCTCAACCGTCCGAGCATCTGGCAAATTCTGCATAAGTTGGCGTGCGCTCGCCAGAGGATTGAATGGGTCCCGGAAAGCATCTCCGGTCGCACTTGCGCCGTCCAACTGTGACTGCGACGGCCTAATTTCATTGTGAAGCGCGGTCGCTGGGCTTGACTTGTCAGTTGCAGCACTGCCGGCGCCGCTAGCGGGGGCACCGTTCGACTTCTCCGTATCCGACTTTTGAGTCGAACCTTTTCGTTCGGGTTTGGCTTTCGGACCGTGTGCGGCGTTGGCTTTCTCGTCGATGTCGCGGAGCCCCTTCGCACGATCGACCTGGTCCGTGAGCTTGACGGGATTGAAATAGCTAGCGATGCTCGACTTCGTTTCCGTGTTGGACGCATTAATGAGCCACATAACAAGGAAGAAAGCCATCATGGCAGTCATGAAATCTGCATAAGCAATCTTCCACACACCGCCATGATGATGATCATCTTCCGCGCCGCCGCGGCGGCGAATTATTACGATTTCATCAGCCCGTTCATCTTCCCCTGACATCACTCAACCGCCATTGTAATTCTCTCGATCCAATTCATGAGGCGCGCCTCGATGATGGTGTCGTTCGCGGTAACTCTGAGCTCAGCCGCATCGTCTACGACGCATCTAAAGCGTGGCGTCTCCTGCAGATCGCCTCGTGTGCTAATGTCGTGAAGACGGCGGCTAACGCGATCAATCAGCTCTTGGGATCCTCGAATTTCAACGGTCATCGCATCGTGTTCATCGAGCAACCGGCCGAGGCTGGCGGCAAGCTCGCGGATAGATGCATCCGTGAGGACATGGCGCATCACGGGAAGCAGCGCAGACGCGAGTTGGTCTGAAAGCGAATCGTGCAATTCGGAAATTTGGCGACGCAGATCCGACGTGAGCCGTTCCGCCAGTGCATCGCAAAATTGCGCGCTAGAGCGCTCCAGGCGCTCGTCATAGTCGGAACGAAGCGTTGCCATTTCTGCCAGCAGATGCGCTTCCGTAGCAGACTGCCCCTCTTCAAATCCCCGGGAATAGGCTTCGTCAACGCGCGCCCTCGCCGCTTTGTCGACTTCCGCTAGCTCCGTGCGGGGCCGAAGCGTATGGACGACCTGATCCTGCGCGCCATCGATCGCAAATTCTTCGAGAAACTTATGAACAGGGAATCCCATTAACTTTGCCTCGCTTCAGACATCCAGTTTTTGAGCACCTTTGCGACCCTCGCGTCGTCGGCAGACACGAGTGCTTCGAGGCGAGCGCGTACATCTGCATCGCGTGCTTGCGCAAGCGACGGAATCGGTTCGGCCATGCTTTCGTTTGGAAGAGCGTCTGTCGCCAGATGCTGTGTGATGCCCTTGGGAGAGTCTGTCCCGATACTAATCGCAGCGGGTCCGTCTGCCGCTATCTGCGACTGAAGCTCTTGTTGCACTGACTGAGTGGTTTGCCCGATGACAGTCATGATCGGTCTTATGCCGAAGGCCAGAATAATCGCCACAACAGCCAGAATCGCGACGGAGTTGATCATGGTACCGAGGTTCATCAGTACGTAGTCGTACAGGGACGCCGCCGGGATCGGCACGAGTGCTGCGTCAGGGCTGAACTCAGCAGCGGAAACTTCGATGCTGTCGTCCTGATTGGCGCCGGTTGCGGCCATAATCAGTTTCTTGAGTTCGGCAAGTCTGCTAGCTGTCGCCGCTTGGTCCGCGTCTGATCCGTTGTTTCCGAGTAGTTCCTTGCGGTTGACGACGACGGCGATGGCGATCCGCCGGACCCGATATCCTTCTCGTACGGTTTGAACCGTTTTCGAGTTGAGTTCGTAGTTGATCAATTCCTCGCGGCGGTCCTCCCGCTGCCGGCGTTTGTCACCGTCGCTTTGTGCCGTTTCCTCGCGCGGCACGTTCGCCTCGACGCCAGATGCTGCTTTCGATGCGGCGTCCTCGCTCGAGCCCGATTGCTTGACTACCCGGATCGAACGCTCGACGCGTGACTTCGGATCGAAGAGCGTCTCGTTGGTTTGCTGGCGATCCACGTCCAAGCGGACAGTGGCGCTGATCTGGAAGTTGCCCGAACCAAGAATCGACGCGAGCGTTCGCCCGGCCCTCTGCTCGAGCTCTGCCGCCATCGAGCGCTCCAACTCGTTCAGCTTGACGGTCGCCACGCTCTTATCGTCACCGCCGCTTGCAATCAGGCGCCCGTCAGTACTGGCCACGCTGACCTGCTCAATTTTCATTCCCGGAACCGCCGCGGCGACAAGATGCCGTACAACCTGTCCGGCTCTCGCCTGCCACTGCGCATCCAGCCGTAAGAGAACAGATGCGGATGGTTCGCGGCGTTCGCGCCTGAACGAGCCCGTATCAGGCAATACAAGATGGACGCGGGCCGCCATGACGCCGTCGAGCGCCTGAATTGTCCGAGCAATTTCTCCTTCGAGCGCCCTTACTCGTGTCACCTCTTGCATAAAGGATGTGAGGCCCATCGAACCGAGTTGGTCGAAGACCTCATATCCGGCTCGAGAGCTCGTTGGTAATCCTTTCTGGGCGAGCAGCGTTCGCGCGCGAACCGCCTGGCCAAATGGAACGAGAACAGTACTACGCTGCTCATTCACATCGAAGGGTACGCCGGCTTCGGCGAGCGATTCGGCAATTCTGGCAACATCTTGAGAAGACAAGCCTGTGTAAATCGGCTGCATAACGGGGCGCGACAGGTAGGTAGCCGCCAATCCGACACACGCCATAACGACGCCGCCGACCACTCCGAGCACGGCGAGTCGCCGCGCGCCGAGTTTCAGTAGGCCTGCGCCAATGTGCTCAAAACGCTGCTTGCTGATCATCTGGACCGAGGTGCTGGTTCTGCATCCGTCACCATCGTGCCTGAAGCTTGCGCCGGGTTTGCCAAACGGCCTTACCGCTCGATGACCTGATATTTCGTCTTCTTGCGATACATGAAAGTCACATGCGGGTGTCCGAGAGCCTGTCTACGGGCGCTGCAGGATGTTGGCACGGGGCGTAGGATAACAAGCTTTGCCCAGTCACACGAAAGCTTCGCGCAATGCAGCTCTGTGATGCTCTGCTCTTCAGCGGCCCGATCTGGGTGCCACAGGAGACGAGTTCGTGCAGGTGCAGGTTTCGCAACAGAAAGGCGCGCTGCCGGCCGGCTTGTCGCTGAGCACGGATATAGGCTTCGCAATTGGTATCGTCTTTATCCTGGCGGTGCTGCTGCTGCCAGTTCCCGCGGCCTTGATCGACTTGGGGCTCGCTATGTCGATTGCGAGTTGTGTGCTCGTACTGATGGTAGCGCTTTGGATTGAGCGTCCACTCGACTTCTCGGCATTTCCAACTGTTCTTCTCATTGTCACACTGCTGCGCCTTGCCCTCAACATCGCTACCACCCGCCTGATTTTGACCGAAGGCGCAACGGGGCACACTGCTGCCGGCTACGTGATCTCGGGCTTCTCAAGCCTCGTCATGGGCGGTGACTTCGTCATCGGCGTCGTTCTATTTCTTATTTTGCTCATCGTGAATTTCATTGTTATTACAAAGGGCGCGTCGCGCATTGCTGAGGTTGGAGCCCGTTTTGCGCTGGATGCGATTCCCGGCAAGCAGATGGCCATCGATGCAGACCTTTCGTCCGGGTTGATCGACGAAAGGGAGGCCCAACGGCGGCGCGGCGAGCTCGAAGAAGAAAGCTCTTTCTTCGGCGCCATGGACGGTGCTTCAAAGTTTGTTCGTGGCGACGCTATAGCTGGGCTTCTCATTACTGCGATTAATGTTTTCGGCGGAATTCTCATCGCAACTTTCCGCCACGGGATGCCACTCGCGGACGCTGTCGATGCCTTTACAAGACTTTCCGTCGGTGACGGTCTCGTGTCGCAAGTTCCCGCGCTGATCATCTCGCTTGCTGCTGGTCTGGTCGTGGCAAAGGGCGGGACCAGAGGGTCGGTTGAGACCGCGGTGCTGGGTCAGCTTGGCAATCATCCGAAGGCGCTTGTCGTAACGGGTGGTATGATGGCCGTTTTGGCCCTGGTGCCTGGACTGCCATTCCTTCCCTTTGCGATATTTTCGGTAGCGGCCATTCTCGCTGGCCAGCTTATACCTAGACGATGGGCGCAACAAAAAGTGGCGGCGGATGCCGCGGCGCAGCAGGACAGCCTGAACGAGCAGGAGCAGGCTCGGCATTCGATCAAGGGCGAACTGAAAGTCAGTGATGTTGAGGTGGTCTTCGGTCAGCAGCTTTCGACGCTCTTTCTGCGACGACACGACGAGATGGCACAGCGGGTTGGGAAGCTGAGACGCAAGTTTGCGCGTCAGTACGGTTTTATCGTACCCGAAATTCAACTTTCCGACGATTTTACTCTTTCACCACGTGGCTACGAGATTCGCGTGCATGGGGCGACGATCGCGAGCCACGAGCTGCCAATCGGCGACGTTCTCGTTATTGTCGGTGACGGTCCTCGCCCGTCGATCCCGGGTGTGGAAACTAGGGAGCCTGCCTTCGGGCTTCGGGCGTTGTGGATACCCGAAACTTATAGCAAGGAGTTGAAGCGAGATGGGTTCACTCCGGTCGATACGCTTACAATTCTATTGACCCACCTGAGTGAGGCGATCCGCAATAATCTTGCGTCCCTGTTCTCGTACCGGGATATGCACTCCATATTGGATAACCTACCATCCGAATATAAGCGACTGCTCGAGGAGATCCGCCCGGCGCACATTTCGAACTCTGGCATACAGGCGGTTCTCAAGAACCTGTTGTCTGAACGTGTTTCCATCCGAAATCTCAAGCAGATTCTCGAGGCGGTGGCGGAGATCGCCCCAAACTCACGCCGCTCGGAGCAGATCACCGAGTACGTGCGACAGCGTATTAGTCGACAGATCTGCGGTGATCTCATGAAGGATGGAGTTTTGTCCGTCGTGCGCCTAGGAGCGCGTTGGGATCTGGCGTTCCATGAGAGCTTGCGTCGCGATCAGCGCGGTGAGGTGATCGATTTCGATATCGATCCACATCTCATCGAGGAATTCAGCCGCGAGGCGACTCGGGTCATTCAGTCTTTCAATGATCGGGGCGAGACCATTGCCGTCGTAACCTCGGTTGAGGCTCGACCCTTCGTTAGAATGGTCATCGAGAGACTGTTCCCGACGCTCCCAGTATTGTCGCACGCTGAACTCGCGCGCGGCATACAGATCAAGCAGTTGGCCAGCATCGGATGATGCTCGATGAGGCTCGACCAGCTAAGTCTTGAGGCTTTCCTCGTGTTTTGCCGGGTTGGGGCGTGCTTCATGATCGTGCCGACATTGTCGTCGGCGAGAGTGCCAGCTCGCGTCCGCCTCTATCTGGCGCTTGTGATCGCCCTCGTTATTGCTCCGCTCATAGGCCCGCTTGAGCTTGGCGCGAAAGATACAACGCTCTTTCGGATGGTCATCAGCGAATGCCTGACCGGCTTCATCTTTGGCGTGGCAGCACGATTTCTCGTTGAAGCTCTGGCATTTTTTGGAGCCGCGATCTCAAATTATATCGGCTTAAGCGGGATTGCCGGCGGTATGGAAGACGGGCAACCAGAGCCCGCGGTCGCTATGCTGGTTTCTGCAATGACCGTTCTTCTGCTTATACTGATGGATTTTCCACTATATCTGATCTCTGCTCTCGCTCGGTCCTATTCGGATCTGCCCATAGCAGCGATGCCCAACGCGGCCGTGATGTTGCGCAACGTTACTACGACACTATCTGCTGCGTTTATCGTTGGTGCGCAGATCAGTGCACCGTTTGTAGTCTATTCGGTCATCATCAACGCCATGTTTGGTATTTTGGGAAGGCTGGTTCCCCAGTTGCCGTCCTATTTCGTCTCTGTTCCGTTTGTCGCTTTGGGCGGGTTGGCATTACTTCTTATCGTGCTGGGGCAAATGCTACTTGTAATGAGCGGCGCGATTTCTCGGTTGGCATTACCTCAATGATGAGTGAACTCACGTAGATTGGAGCGCGACGCATGGCCAACAGCAAGACCGCGCGCCTGCAACGCCTGGTGCGTGTCACCGAATTGATTTACCGGCGGGAGTCCGCAGAACTAGCGCGGCTCCATCTGGAAGTGCGAGCGGCGACCGACGGCACCGCTGATGCTGAGCGGCGCTTGGACGACCCGTTAGCGGGCGGTGACTTCATTTTTCAGCTTTCCATGGCGCGCGCGGCACGTGCGCGGAGGAACCAAGCTGGGGCGGAACTGCAGTTCCATTCGCAGTTGGACGTGACGATGAACGCAATGGGTCAGAAAAAGGGGGCGGAAGGTGGGCTCAAGTCCCACTCCCTCGCTATTCGGAATGCGCTGTCGCGCCGAGACGACGACGAAATTCTGGAGCGCCTTGTGAGCCTTCTAAGGCCAGCTTGAGGTAAGGATTATGGGCTAACGAATTGAATTCGGGCCTAGACTCCTGCACAATTTCGATTGCTTACGTTTCTCAATAGGCGTCTTGCCCACACCGTCGTGATGCCAGAGAAAGCCAAACGTCAGCTCAAACAATGCCGATACTGAAGCACAGATTGCTGGCGTTGCTCCTAGCGATCGTATCTCCGGGCGCGCTGGCCGACCCTTTGGCGGCGCCGCCGAACGGGGTGAATCATCGTCGCGGCCAAGCCGAGACGAGATCCAGGAGCGCTCAGGTCGAGTTTGATGGGGTGGCCCTCCAGGCGATGATTGCCCCGATGATGTCGGGCATGAAAAGTGGCCCGCTCGGATCCGGACCAGCCGGTCGCTATTGGAAGTCTCTGATGACCGAGCACATTGCCCGCCATATCGCCGCCAGCGGGCAATTGAGGCTTTTACCGGCGCTTCCAAACGCGTCACGCACGTCGGCTCGAACAACAACTGCCGGCGTTGGCCACGCTAAAAGTCGAACATTCGGTGCAGTTCCAGCGGCGGACACGTCGTGGCGGACAATGGTTTCTCCTGCTTCAAACCGAGATCTGGCGCCGGTCGAAGTGCCAAGCTCGGAAACTCGCAAATAAAGGCTCTCGACATGCCCACTCCTCAACTTCCAAACAACGAGAGCAACGACACGTTGCGACGTATCGTTGCGCGCATCAAGATCATGGCCGAAGAAGAGCGAGAGTTGCTCGACACTTCGCAATTCGATGGCCTCAGCCGAATCGTGGCTCGCAAGGATCAGTTGGCGATCGAGCTGTCTCGAGAATTGAAAGTCGCCAATCCCGGCGTAGTCGACGGCGAGGCTCGTCAACTTTTCCAGGAGGCCGCCGGCACGCTCGAAGCGAATGCAGATCTTCTGCGCCGCCATATCGCGGCGGTTAGTGAGGTGGCGGGGCTCATATGCAACATACTCGTAAACGCAAACAGCGACGGCACTTATACGAATAATGTTTCCGGGCGCGGGTATCGATGATGTTACGAAGCCTGTCGCTAGGGGTTCTGGCGATTGTTGCGACGCTCATCGGCCACTACGCGGCTGGTATCGTTTCGTCCCCAAGTGCGACAGAACACGTACCGCAAGAGCATATTGACATTGTTAAGCTTGAACCTATTTCCGCCCCCGTAATTCGAGGCGGAAAAGTGATCGGATATGTTGTTGCGCGAACGTCTGTTACCGCTCCCGCCGCTGATGTAAAGGCGCATAAGGCACTTCTTGCAGCATACGCCGCCGAGGCTGCATTTCGCGCCATCTACGAGGAAAAATCGTTCGATTTCTCATCATTGCGCGCGGCCGAGGTGCTAGAGCTAAGTCGCCGAATAGTTGACCACTCAAACAAGCGGATGGGGAGGGCAACCGTGCGCGAGGCCGTTATCGAAAGCCTGAACTTTGTCACTCAGGCCGAGCTACGATCCCGTCATGCGAACTAGGAATCGAGTCGCGCTTAAAGCGAAGAATGTCTCGGGCTTGAGGGGAAAGGACAGGAGCCGATCATGAAAGCTGCGTTGCTGGGCCCGTTCGAGCTAGCATTCGATGCGATTGAGCGGGAGTTGCCGCCGGCTGCTTGCGGCGTGTTTGCGCTGGGATATGTGGATCCAATGGGCACGTTCCGCATGCAGCGAATTGGCCGAGATCAGAATCTGAGACAACGGCTTCAAGAGCTGATTGGATCGGGCAGTCGGTTCAAGTTTGCCGCTTCAATGTCTCCGCAGGTGGCGTTCGAACGAGAATGCGAGTTGTTTCACCAATTCCGGCCGCCAGGGAACATCATTCATCCGGATCGACCGAAGGGGACGAATTGGCTTTGTCCCATTTGCGCTCGGTTCCATCCTTGATCAGATTTAAGACATCGTGCAGCGCCGTTAGGTAGCCCAGGTGCCAGTACGCCTGCTGCGGTGACCCGCTATCAAGGTGCTGCTGATCGAACTGCACGTACGGAGACTCGTGCTCGAGCCAATGCGCAAGCTCGCGAGCCCGCTCCTCAATCAAAGAGTATGTTTGGTCCTCCATCATGAGGGCAGAATGGCCCCCCGGTCGTTGATGGTGCGATAACGCTCGGCAATCATGTATATTTCAGTTAATTATTTGTAATTATTCGATCTGTTTCGGATTTTTGCGGGGACGTTGACCGAAATCCGCAATTGGTGGCGGCCTGCCTGTACAGACTGCGGTGGGCTGGGCTCGATACACTGATGTAGACGGTTCGCGTGGGAGGCTTGGAAGTGGAAAGCCGCAGCGCAAGCGATGGGACAGTCTCACGCAAGGTGACGACGGCATTGTTGTCTTCCAGACGGGCAGGGAGAGCCGAAACAATGTCGATTGGCGGACTAATGCGGACAAGCGTTTCCGGGATGGCGGCGCAGTCGAATCGCCTAAGCGCCGTTTCTGAGAATATCGCGAATGCCTCGACGGTCGGCTATAAATCATCGAAAGCTGAGTTTTCTTCGTTGCTTCTCGATACACCGAACTCGAGTTATTCGTCCGGCGGCGTCGACACCACGATCCGCCGCGAAATTTCTCGCCAAGGCGTTCTGCAGGGCTCGAGCTCCTATTCGGACATTGCGATACGCGGTGACGGGTTCTTCCTGGTGCAAGATTCCGGCGGCACCGTGAGCCTGACGCGGGCAGGTGCTTTCGTGCTCGATGACGCGGGACAGCTTGTCAATTCCGGAGGCTTCACGCTTCTTGGCGTGCCATTGAACGGTGGGAATAGCGCGATATTGCCCGCAAACGGGGTTGCCGGTTTGCAGCCGGTGGACCTTAGCAGCAGTAAGTTGGAGAGCACTCCGACGACGACGGGCCTCCTGTCTGTCAATCTTCCGTCCGAGGCCGCCGTCATTGCGCCAGCAGATATGCCGTCGGCCAATGCGGCCACCGCTCAGTCTTCGGCCCGCACGTCCATCGTTGTGTACGGCAATCTGGGTGAGGAAGTGACCCTTGATGTCTACTACGCCCGCACGCCAACCGCGGGAGAATGGGAAGTTTCAGTCTACAACGCGGCCGATCGATCGGCCGGCGGCGGATTTCCTTACTCCTCCCCCGCTCCCCTTGCCAGCGGCACTCTGGAGTTCGATGCGACCGGCAACTTGACATCGACGAGCCCGACTTCGCTTGCTATCCCGGTTCCCGGCGGAGCCGCGATGACCCTCTCGATGAGCGATACCACTCAATTGGCGACGCAGTTCACTATCATGCCAGTCCAAACGAATGGTAATCCACCAATGGAGCCATCCGGTGTCGAGATTAGCGCCGATGGCATCGTTTCGCAGATTTACAGCAATGGATCGCGAAGAGCGGTTTTTCAGATCCCCGTTGCGACGGTGGCAAGCCCCGACAAGCTTACCCCCAAATCTGGCAACGTTTTTCAGCTTTCGAGCGGGTCCGGCGACATCACGTTGGGAGCTGCGGGTGGGGGTGGAAGAGGATCGCTTATTTCGGGAGCGCTCGAATCGTCGACTGTTGATATGGCCTCCGAGCTGACGGACATGGTCGAAGCGCAGCGCAATTACACCGCGAACTCGCGTGTGTTCCAGACCGGGTCGGAATTGATGGACGTTCTCGTCAATCTGAAGCGGTGACACTTTCGCGATAGGAAGCAGGCTCGGCTATGTCGCTTACTCTCGCCTACAATATTGCTCGCGGTGCTTTGGCGACCAATGCGACGTCGGCATCGGTCGTCTCGCGAAATGTGTCGAACGGCGAAAATCCCAATGCAGCACGTAAGTCCGCGCTTGTCGTCACGGATGCGTCAGGTGGGGTTTATGTCGCGGGGGTGACCAACCAAGTCCGGTCCGCGCTGTTAGAGCGATCTCTTGAAAGCACCGCGTCGAGCAGTCAGTCGGCCGAGGTTGCGAAGGCGCTTGCGCAGATTGCCGCTGTTGTCGGGGACCCGGAGTCCGAAAGCAGTCCGGCTGCACTTATCGGAAAGTTTCGCAGTGCGCTTCAAACGGCCGCCTCTGCTCCGCACGACACAGCGATGCTGCAAGGCGTTCTCACGTCCGCAGAGAACTTGGCGACATCGCTGAACGCCGCATCGCAATTGAGCGCATCCACGCGCCTCGACGCCCAAGCAGCTCTCGGTCAAGCGGTTGGCGAATTGCAGTCACTCGTGGAGACGTTTTCAGGGATCAACCGCGAGATTGTGACGGGCACTGCGCTGGGACGCGACGTCACGGATCAGATTGATCAACGAAATAGCATCGTGCGCCAAATCGCCGACCTCGTGAATATCCGAACGCAAGCGCGATCGGATAGTGACATGGCGCTCTATCTCGCAAATGGATCAGTTCTCTTTGAGACTTCTGCGCGTTCGATATCGTTCGACAGCGGAGCGGTGCCACTACCTGGCCAAGTCGGTTCGTCGTTGCGCATCGACGGTGTGCCGCAAAGTGACGGAGAGAGCCTCGGCGGAAGGATCGGCGGGCTTCTCATCGTGCGAGACGAGGTCACCCTCGAGCTGGATCGACAATTGGATGAAGTTGCGCGCGGCCTTATCGTCGCGACCAGCGAGGCGGATCAGTCGACGCTGCCGACCGGGCCCGACCAGGCGGGTCTCTTCACTTTTCCGGGTGGTCCGGCACTGCCTCCATCCGGAAGTATCGCCGTGGGTCTCGCCAGCTTGATCAGCGTGAATGCAAATGTTCGACCTGAATTGGGCGGAACGATCGAGCGCATACGCGACGGGGGCATCTCGGATCCGCTCGATCCAAGTTACGATTACAACGCTGGTGATATGCCAGGTTACAATGGTCGGCTCAATCAGCTGATCGACCGACTTTCAGCCGATCAGCCATTTGCTTCATCGATTGGGATTTCCGTAGCTTCTGGCGGAGTATTGGCGCTTGCGACGTCGAGTGCTGGTTGGGTCGAAGGTCAACGCTCGGCCGGCAGCGCTGACAGCGAGAAGAAGCAAGTGCTGGCCGAAAGAGCCTTTGGTGCGTGGCAATCGGAAGTCGGGGTGAACCTCGATGATGAGCTTACGGCCTTGATGGCTCTGGAGCGATCCTATCAAGCCTCCACGAGACTGATTAGTTCAGTCAATTCGATGTTCGACGCCCTCCTTTCTGCAGTGAGATGATGAATGATGACCGCAACAATTTCGTCTCTGGCTTTGTGGGAAGCGTCTCGCATTTCGACGTCGCGCACGCAATCTCAGCTTGGCGAAACATCCTATGAAGTGACGTCGGGTCGCCACTATGATGTCGGTATCGCGCTCGGTTCGGAGACATCGCGAACAATCGATGCCCGGCTCATAAAAGAGGACATGGACTCGATTAAGTCCATGAACGCCGTTGCGGGGCAGAAGCTGTCGACAATGCAGGCCTCCATGAGTGGCATGCTCGATCTGGCGCGCAATCTATTCGATGAGGCCACGCGGGCCACGCAATCGGACGCAGACAGGGAGCTGTTTGTGGCCAGCGCGCGATCCATGCTCTCGACGCTCACGAGTTTGCTTTCTGCCACCAGTAACGGGACGTATGTCTTCTCAGGCGCGAACAGTCTTAGTGCGCCGGTCGCTGACTATCTTTCCATTCCGCCTCCGGTGTCCAGATCGGCAGTGATCGGGGCCTTCGCTGCCGAGTTTGGCTTTGCTCCCGACGATGCTGCGGTTGGCGGGATAACGCCGAATCAGGTGAACTCCTACTGGAGCGGGGCCTATGGAACACTGTTCGAGGCTCCTGGTTGGCAGTCGACATTCTCGAGCGCGCGTGACGATCCAACGGAGCTGCGCATCGGTCCGCAGGAGCATGCTGCTGTCGCGGTGACTGCGAATGACACCGGTATTCGCCGCCTCTATTCAGCCCTTGTTGCGGTGGTTGATTCTGGTGCGGGCGGGATGAACGCCGACTCTTTTAGAACACTGGCGGGCTTGGTTGCTGAGGGCGCGGGGGCTGCCGCTGGCGGCATCACCCGCGCTCAAGCGGCTCTGGGAGAGCTTCAAGGCAGGATAAAGGGTGCGAACGACAGAATGGAAACACAACGCAATGTACTTGAAAAAGTTATTGGGGGGCTGGAAGGCGTCGATCAAGTCGAAGCTAGCAGCCGGCTCAATAGCCTGACGACGCAATTGCAGGTTTCCTATGCGGTGACTGCACGGATGTTCAAATTGAGTCTGCTGGACTACCTCTAGTGGAGAGCATGTTGCTGGTGGTGGTTTCAATGGCAGCGAGCACGATTTTCTAAAGTCAACGCTTATGAGTGCAAGGAACGGCAGACCATGCTGAACTCACAATATGCAGAATTCCAGCAGGACGACCAAACAGAAGCCCGTGAGCACGAGCGTCTTGCGATTGATCATTCGATCGTTTTGATGGAATGCGCAGAGGGTGAGGCTCGCACGCCTGCTGACGTGGCAAATGCTATTCTGTTTGCCAGTCGGCTTTGGACCGTGTTGATCGAAGACTTAGCATCGCCGGAGAACGGACTTCCGAACGACATAAGAGCCCAGATTATCTCGATTGGGATCTGGATCCTTCGGGAAATCGAGGGCATCCGATCCGGCCAGAATCGGTCGTTCGCGGACATCATCATGGTGTCCAAGGCGATCAAGGAGGGACTGCTGTGAACGGCCGGCTGAAGCTCCATCTGAAGGCGAACGAACGAATATACATCAATGGTGCGGTGCTCCGGGTCGATAGGAAAGTCGCAATCGAACTGTTGAACGACGTGGTCTTTTTGCTGGAGGGCCATGTTATGCAGCAGGAGGAAGCGAAGACGCCGCTGCGCCAATTGTATTTTGTGGTTCAATCGATGCTGATCGAACCGCAAGCCGAGCCCCTCGCGCGACAAATTTACGAGCAGCAACATAGTGGACTGATTGCTGCATTTCGGAACAAGGATGTCCTGGCGGGTCTAGAGGATGTGAAGCTCCAGATCGAGCGCGGCAAGATCTTCGAGGCGCTAAAGCGGATAAGGTCGTTATTTGCCATCGAGGACGATGTGCTGCGGGATGCAATCCCCGACACAGCGGTTGCAAAGGCCGTCGCATGAGTGCGCGTCCACGAGAAGTGATCAAATCGGGATGAAATGCTGATGGACGTCGCACCGACGGCAACGAGCCGGGCTACGAGCGCTGAGACCGCGAGCGGGACAACTTCTGCAACGGGCGCGGGCACGAGCCTGGACTATAATGCGTTCTTGAAACTACTTATCGCGCAAATGCAGAATCAGGATCCCCTGGAGCCCATGAAGTCGAGCGACTATGTTGCCCAATTAGCGACGTTTTCGCAGGTAGAAAAGTCGGTTGAGATGAATACGCGCCTGAGCGACGTCTTGTCTGCGGTGCAAATGCAGCAGGCCGGAGATTTGCTTGGGAAAACCCTGACCTCTGCCGATGGCCAGACAACTGGTACAGTTGCCGCCGCCAAGCTAGTCAATGGAGGTGTTGTTGCTGTCTTGGCCGATGGAAGGGAGATCGCGATGTCTCCCGGCGTCGTTGTCGGAGGTAGCTCGATTTGACCGAGAGTGACGCACTGGACCTACTGCGATACGCCGTTTGGACCGTGATCGCCGCGTCCAGCCCGGGCGTGATTGCCGCAATGGTGATAGGTCTGATTATTGCAGTTTTTCAAGCATTAACGCAGATTCAGGAAGTCACGCTGACTTTCGTGCCGAAAATCGTGGGGGTCTTCGCGGCAGTCATGTTCGCTGCATATTTCATTGGGGCAAGCGTGGCCGGTCTCTCGGAGCTGACGCTGTCCAGAATAGAAACTGGCTTCTGAATTGCTTTGCAATGTGAGATAGGGCTCTCGATTTTCGTCATGTTTGGGCGGCGAACTCAACGTTGACTGGATGAGTGCCGTCGGATCCACGTTACTGGATGATTTCAAAGGTATGCGAAGCAAGCGAAATCGCATGCTCACACACCTCGAGTGGATCGCCGTTGGCATTCATCCCTTGCCTGGTTACGATCACCCAAGGGTTCGGCAACTCACCCAGGCCATCCATCGATGTCAGCAGAGGCCGAGTGCCGACTTCCCACCGCACGGTATGCATTTCGGTCCTGTATTGCTCCACATATTTTGCGAAAAGGGCGTCTGCGGACAGCTCCGCCAATTCTGGCCAATTGGGAAACGTCTCCTGATGTACGATCATGGTTTCCCGCCCAACCTGGCTATCGCCAATCTGCCAATCTCGCTCGAACTTGATGATCGGCAATGAGAGATTAGGATCGGCTCGTGCCGCGATCGCGCGGGCGGCCGGGCCCGCAAGGTGCAGTGTGGTATAGCGGGTGGGAGATCTATCCGGTTCGATCAATTCGCCATCGTGTCGGCGTACCGCAAGCATTGCCACCTGGCGCTGACCGGATTCGCGCCTTACGAAGGTTCCTCGACCGCGCTCTCGCACGACGATTCTTTCCTGCATCAGTTTTTCCATGGCCCGGCGTACTGTCCCGACGCTTACGCCGAGTTCTTGCGATAGCAGAACTTCGGGGGGCAACGGCTGCCAGTGCTCCCACTCGCCCGCCAGTATTCGAGCGCGAAGATGCTTGTGAACCTGATCGTATAGCGGGCCTCTGAAGCCTAGGAATGACGAGTCTGGCACTTCGCATCCTCGGAATTGTGGGTCGGCCAAGCTAGTAGCCAAGCAGACACCTATCAGCGAGCGAGCAGCACAGAAAGCAGGCCCTAACAATTGCGCACACTCCTTTAGGTTGTCGCGAAATAGCAACGCAACCTTTTTGTTGGGCGCTTCACAGTCAGAGCAGCTCGTTTTGGTAGGAACTGCGTCTGCCTCCGGTGAGCGCCGCCTTGTTCGGCTCCCGCATCTCATCGATTCTTATGCGATCGTGATGGATCGATGAGAGCGGGGATGTGCCCACAATGTCGGATGTGGACACAAAAGTTAGGCGGCG
>JBFWXN010000057.1:0-33004 GCA_050187415.1 Hyphomicrobiaceae bacterium
AACCCCACAAAACCCCAAAGCCCACCCCCTCCCCCCCCCCGCGCGCGGCGGCCCGCTCCCCGCAGGGGAGTCGCCGCGCGCCACTAGTAAGTCGCGCGGCGGCCAGCTCCCCGCAGGGGAGTCGCCGCGCGCCACTAATAAGTCGCGCGGCCGCCGGAGATGTCGAGCACGCTGCCCGTGGTGAAGGAGCAATCCTCGGACGCTGCGAACGCGATCAGAGCAGCAACTTCATCCACCGTTACGAACCGCCCGCGCGGGATCTTGGACAGCATGAAGTCGATGTGTGCCTGCGTGATCTGGTCGAAGATCGCGGTGCGCGCCGCCGCCGGCGTGACGGCGTTGACCGAGATGTTCTTGTCGGCCACCTCCTTCGCCAGCGACTTCGTCAGCCCGATCACGCCTGCCTTGGATGCCGAATAGTGCGCCGCGTTCGGATTGCCTTCCTTGCCCGCGATCGAGGCGATGTTGACGATGCGCCCGTAGTTTTGCGCGATCATGCCGGGAACGACCGCCTTGCAGCACAGGAACGGCCCGTCGAGGTTGATGCGCATGACCCTCCGCCATTCGTCGATATCTGTATTCCACACCGTTGCATTGGCCCCCGCGATGCCTGCGTTGTTGAGCAGGATGTCGATGCGGCCGAGATCCTTCAAGGTCGCGTCGCGTGCCTTTTCGATCGAGGCGTAGTCGCTGACATCACACGCGTAGGCTTTGACCGCCGTGCCGATCTCCTTCGCGGTCTTGGTGGCAAGTTCGATGTCGTGGTCCCAGATCGCAACCTTTGCGCCCGACGCGACGAACCGTTCCGTTGCAGCTCGCCCGATGCCTTGCGCACCGCCTGTCACGACGGCGATGCGGTTCTTCAGGTCGATGGAATTGGGCATGGGACGTTTCCTTCGTTCATGTTTGTGGATCGAACGACAACCGGCCACGGATGGACGAGCGCCGTCAACGTGAGCCGTATCGTGGCAGGTGTCAGCCGAACCGCGTGCGCAACTCAGCGACCTGCGCCGCGGTCAGCGCGCGAACCTTCTCGTTGCGCAGCATCAGGTAGAGCTTCGCCGTCTCCTCCAGTTCTTCGACCGCATCTTGAGCCGCCGACAGCGACGACCCCGACACCACGGGCCCGTGGTTCGCAAGCAGCACCGCGTGATGCCGTCCCGCCAACTTGGCGACGGCCTCGGCCAACGCCTCGTCACCTGGCGGGAAAAAAGGCACCAATGGCAGTTTGCCGATCCGCATCACGTAATAGGCCGTGATGGGTGGGAGGCAGTTCTCGCAATCGACGCCGTCGAGGCAACTCACCGCCACCGAATGTGTCGAATGAAGGTGCACGACGGCGCCGGAATTCGGTCGTTCACGATACATGCACGTGTGGAGGAAGGCCTCCTTTGTCGGCCTGTCGCCCCCGACGTGCCGGCCAGCGGCGTCGAGATGCGAAAGACGCGCCGGGTCCAGCGTGCCGAGCGACGAGCCGGTCGGCGTCATCAGCCAGCCGCCGTCGGGCAGCGCCGCCGAGATGTTGCCGGTCGAGCCGTGCGTCAGCCCCCGGTTGAACAGTGACGTGCCGACCCGGCAGATTTCCTCGGCAAGCTTGGTTTCCGCTGACATTAAGCTCTCTCCCGGCCGACCCGGGCGACAGCCTATGCCACGCGCGACGCCAGCCCAAGAGCGGAACGCGGCGCCGGTACTTATCCAGCAGCCGTCGTGGGATCGATCATCTTGCGGATTTCCGTAATTTTGGTCGCCGGAAAGCCGCTGATCTCGGCATGCTTGCGGATGATTACTTCATCCTTGGCGAGGTAGACGCAGAACGTCTTGTCCCCGGCCACGTAGCTCTCCACCCATTGAATGTCGGGCCCGAGCTGATGCAACACCTCGTTCGATTTCGCGGCCGCGCCCCTCAACTGGTCTCGTTCGAAGCTGCCGACCTTCGGGATATCCCGCTCGATGATGAATTTTCGCAAACTCATGAAAGCCTCCAATAGACGTCACGCCATCCGAGCAACCCGTCTGTAGCATGCAGGGCGCGTGTGCGACCAGCGGCTCTTGTCGGCACCGGCGCGACGCCGACCCTTCCCATCGGCGGCGCAACCCACTATCACCGGCGAATGGCAGCCGAGCTTCTCGCACTCAAGAACATCCACCTCACCTTCGGATCGACCTCGCTTCTCGACGGAGCCGAGCTGTCTGTTGCGCCGGGCGACCGGATCTGCCTCATCGGCCGCAACGGCTCAGGCAAGTCGACTCTCCTCAAGATTGCAGCCGGCCTCGTCGAGCCGGATAGCGGCGTGCGCTTCGCCCATCCCGGTGCTCGTATCGCCACCCTGGCCCAGGAGGCCGATCTTTCGGACCATTCGACCACGCTCGATGCTGTCATCGCGCACCTCGGACCGGCCGACGACGAGGCTCGCGCCCGCGCTCTCCTTGGTGGGTTTGGCTTTAGCGGCTCCGAGACGACGGCCAATCTCTCCGGTGGCGAAACCCGCCGTGTGGCCATTGCCCAGGCGTTGGCCGCTTCCCCCGACGTGCTGCTGCTCGACGAGCCGACCAATCACCTCGATCTGCCGACCATCGAATGGCTCGAGTCGGAGATCGTCGCTTCCACCGCAGCTATCGTGATCGTCAGCCACGATCGGCGCTTTCTCGAGCGCCTGACAGGCGCCTGCGTATGGCTCGATCGCGGACGGACGAACCGGCTCGAGCAGGGTTTCGCGGCGTTCGAGACGTGGCGCGACGACCGGCTTGCGCAAGAGGAGGCCGAGCGCCACAAACTCGACCGCAAGATCGCCCGTGAGAACGACTGGATGCATGGCGGCGTCACTGCGCGACGCAAACGCAACGTGCGGCGTGTGGCGGAACTGGCGGCTCTGCGCATGCAGAGGCGCGATGCCCGCCCCGTGACCGGCAACGTCCGCATGGAAAGCCAGGACGCATCGGCCTCTGGCAAGCTGGTGATCGAGGCTAAAGGCATATCCAAGGGCTACGACGGGCGCGCCGTCGTGCGAGATCTCTCGCTGCGCGTGGCGCGCGGCGATCGCATCGGCCTCGTTGGGCCGAACGGCGCGGGCAAAACCACGCTGATCAATTTGCTGGTCGGCGCGGTGACGCCGGACAACGGCACGGTCAAGCTCGGCACCGGCGTCGAGATGGTCACGCTCGATCAGCGCCGCGAGGAGCTGAACGCCGATTGGACCATTGCCGATGCGCTGACGGGCGGTCGCGGGGATCAGGTTATCGTCGGCGGAAAAGCGCGTCATGTGGCGAGCTACATGAAGGATTTTCTGTTCACACCCGAGCAGATGCGCACGCCCGTGAAGGCGCTTTCGGGAGGCGAGCGCGGTCGACTGATGCTTGCGCGCGCGCTTGCCAAGCCGTCGAACCTGCTCGTGCTCGACGAGCCCACCAACGATCTCGACCTCGAGACGCTCGACCTTCTTCAGGAACTCCTGGCTGATTATCAAGGCACGGTGCTGCTCGTCAGCCACGACCGCGATTTTCTGGACCGTGTCGTAACCTCGGTCCTGGCCTCCGATGGCGATGGCGACTGGACGGAGTACGCCGGCGGCTATTCTGATATGCTGGCCCAACGCCGTGGCCGCGATTTGGCGCGGACGATTGCGCCTCGCAAGGGTGAGGCCAGCTCCGGCACTCCCGATGCAGCCCAGCCTCAGCCCGTACACCGCGAGGCCGCCGCCGCCCAGCCGCGCCGCAAGCTGTCGTTCAAGGACAAACACGCCCTCGAATCGCTACCCGCCGCAATGGCCAAGCTCGAATCGGAGATCGCTGCGCTGTCGGCCCGTCTCGCGACACCGGGACTGTTCGCCAAGGATCCGGCGGAATTCGCCGCGGCGACTGAAAGGCTGGCCGCCGCACAGGCTGAATTGGCGAGTTCAGAAGAGCGCTGGCTGGAGCTGGAGCTTCTGCGAGAGCAATTCGAGGCCCGCGGCTGAAGTGAAGCGCCGCGGGAGGCCGGCTATCCGGCCGCGCGATACGCTACGCGAGACAGGACAACTCGCGGGCGGACGGCCAGCCCCCACCCGCGAACTATGCCTCAAGATACGGCATTTGGGTGTCACTCTTCGTTACGGTAATTTTGACACAACTAAAGATTGCATATCGCGTCAAACACTGAGTCATTCCTGAGTCCGCGTACGTGAATTAAATGTCGCAATAATTTATAATCAATAAGAAAAACGAACACTGGCGCATCGCCGAGATTTCCATCGATTTGACATCGTTCAGCCTCGCCGACCTCACGCGAATCAGAGACGATTCAACCTGGAGGTGCGTATGCCATGTTCGATGTTGCATTGAGAGTCTATGTTGCCCGCGCCATTGCCGGATTGACTTTGGCGCTCGCTGTTATCGTGATCCTGGTGCTGGCGGCTCCGACCGACGCCCGGCCGACGCACGCCATGCCGCGCTCGCACGCGACTCTCATCGGCGAGGCCCAGGCGATCGACGGCGACACGTTACTTGTTGGCGGCGTCAGGGTGCGCCTCGAGGGCATCGACGCGCCCGAGATCGATCAGGTCTGTACAGACGCCGCAGGCCGCGAGTGGCGCTGTGGCGCCGCGGCGCTTCGCAGTTTGGCCCGCTTCGTCGCCGGTCGGTCGGTTCACTGCGAGGAACGCGGCCTGGACAAATACCATCGGCTGCTCGGTATCTGCCGTGTCGGCGCCGTCGACATCAACGCCGAACTCGTCCGCCAGGGGCTCGCCTGGGCCTTCGTGCGCTACTCGCGCACCTACGTGGATGCGGAAGCGGAAGCGAAGCGCGCCCGCGTCGGTATCTGGTCGGGAACAGCCACGCCCGCGTGGCAGTACCGAACGGAGCGATGGCATCAGGCCGACGATGGAGCCGAGGCGCCCAAGGGGTGCCCGATTAAAGGCAACGTGACCGCCAATGGCCGCATCTACCATTTGCCCTGGAGCCCATGGTACGGCCGAATCAGGATGGACGGCACCAAAGGCAAGCGCTGGTTCTGCTCCGAGCGGGAAGCCATCGCCGCCGGCTGGCGCGCTGCCCACATCCGCTGAGGGGCACGCCTGCAGCGGCGATCCGCGCTCGAGACCGCCGCGCACGTCGGCCCGTCCGCATCAGGCGTCCGATCCGGCACGACCGTGCCGGATCGGGCGCCGTTGGACTTATGCCAGCGTCAGATCCTTGTAATTCTCTGTCGCGACGCGATTGCACCAGGCGCGAAACTCCGGAGCGCTGCCGCTGTAGCGATTGAGAATGCGCTTGTCCTTGCCATCGACGTTGCGGTTGACCCCCGTCATCCACGAGTCCACCTCGTTGGAGAGAAGACCCTTGCCCTTCTCGGCAACGAACTCTGTCCACTGCTCGATGGCCTCCGGCTTGGCCTCGACGTGCCGCAGATTATTTTCCTTCATGTAGCGCAGCAGTCCGGTCACCCAGTCGACACTGTACTCGATCGAGCGCGGGATATTGCCGAGCGCCGTGTGCGGGCCCACATGCATCATCATGTTGGGGAACCCACCCACCTGGACTCCGACGAACGTTTCGATGCTGCGGCGCCACTTTTCCTTCAGGCTTTCGCCGCCGACACCGCGAATGTCGATGCGGTCGAAGCTCCCCGTCACGGCGTCGAACCCCGTCGCGTAGATGATCATGTCGAACTCGAACGCGCGCGAGGTCGTCTGGATCCCCGTCGGCGTCACGCGTTCGATGGGTGTCTCGACGATGTCGACAAGCTCCACGTTGGGTTGATTGTATACCTCGTAGTAATGTGTCTCCATCGGAACGCGGCGCGTGCCGAAGCCGTGGTTCTTCGGGATGAGCTTTTCGGCGACCGCTTGGTCCTTGACGCGCTGGCGGATCTTGTTGGCCACGAAGTCCGAGATGACCGTGTTCGCTTCCCGGTTGGTCAGCATGTCTCGGAAATTGCCCTGCCACATGCCGAAACCTTGCGACTCGTAGAGGTGCTCCAGGAAGGCCTCGCGCTCCTCGGGCGACACCTCGAACGTGGCCCGGGGATCGGTCGAGTGGAGGAAGCAGGAATAGCTTTCGCGACACTTCTTGAAGATCTCGTCGTAGCTGGCTTTGATGCGCTTCTGCTCGTCGTCGGAGATCGGCCGGTTCCTGAGCGGCTTGCACCAGTTCGGCGTGCGCTGGAACACGGTCAGATGGCCGACCGTCTTGGCGACTTCCTGAATGGTCTGGACGCCCGTCGCGCCCGTGCCGATAACCGCCACGCGTTTGCCTTCGAAGCTTACCGGATGATGTGGCCAGAGCCCGGTATGGTAGGATTCACCCTTGAAGCTATCGACGCCCTCCATCCGGGGCATGGTCGGGGCAGACAGCGGACCGACCGCGGTGATCAGGAATCGCGCCCTGTGCTCGCTTCCGTCTTCGAGCGTCACCAGCCAGCTATCCGAACCTTCCTCGTAGTGGGCGGCTTTGACTCGGCTTCGGAATTGGATGTCCCTTCTCAGGTCGAACTTGTCGGCCACGTAGTTGAGATAACGCAGCGTCTCCGGTTGGGCCGCGAAGTGCTCCGACCAGTTCCATTCCTGCAGCAGCTCCTTCGAGAACGAATACTGGTAGGAATAGCTCTCGGAGTCGAAGCGGGCGCCCGGATAGCGGTTCCAGTACCAGGTGCCACCGACGCCCGTCCCGGCTTCGAAGACCCGCGCCTTCATTCCAATCTCTCTGAGCCTCAGGAGTTGGTACAGGCCCGAGATGCCGGCGCCGATGATGATGGCGTCGAAGTCAGGCGATTGCGCCGGATGATCGACCTTGCTTTCGGCCAGTGCTGCGCACATGACGACGTTGCTCTCCTTGTCACTTCATGAATTGGCGGGCGCATCGCGCCGAATGGTCATTTTGTAGGCCATCCGATCGGCCGGGTGGACGTTGACCGAAAGTTCGACCAGCCGACGGCCCGTCACATAGTAGCGCCGGGTGAATTTCAGTGCCGGATCGCCGGCCTTCGCTCGCAGCAGGCGGGCCATCTCCGCGTCCAGGACGGTCGCCTCGATCACTTGATCGACCTCGATGATGGTTTCTCCGTAACGCTGCTCGATCAGAGACCAGATCGCCGTCCGGATGGTGCCCGGCTCGTCGGCGAGCGCGCGATATGCGCCATCGATATAAAGCTCGATGATGCAATGCGGAGGCTCGTCGGGCGCACCATGCCGGACCCCGGCGATGTGAACCCATGGCTTCTTGGGTCGGCACCCGAGCAATTCGGCCAGGGCACCCCGCGCAACCACCTCCTCGATCGCCATGACATCGAGCCGCGTCGCCGTGGCGTACTGCAGCAACTCGCCGAGCGACCTCATCGATTGCGTATAGCTCGGCCCCTCGCCGACGGACTGGACCCGCGTGCCGACACCCTTTCGAGCCGAAACCAGGCCCTGATTGCGCAGATGCAGGATCGCCTGCCGCACCGTGTAGCGCGACACGCCGAAGCTGAGGCCGAGTTCGGCCTCGGTGGGCAGTAGACTGCCGACGGGATGCGCTCCGCTGGCAATCCGGTCGCCGATCGCCTGAGCGAGCTGGACATAGAGCGGTAGCGAACCGTCGCCGTCCGCTCGCTTCAGCGTGGCAACGGCACCTTCGTCATCGTGGGGGGGCGTTGCGCTGGGCGCGGGTCGACCGGTCATATCAGCGTGCTCCCGCCATGGGGAACACTGCCGGCGCTGCCGCAGACGTCTCGAGCCGGAGCATTGCCTGCTTGATCGGATATCCCTTCGGGATCGCGGCATGGTGTGCGAAGAAGCGCGAGCGCGTGCTGATCGCCGGCGCATTGCAGAATGCAGACACTGTCGTCACGTGCATGACGCCCGGTTTCTGCGCCGCCTTGGTGACCTTCTCGGCTTCCGCGAGAGCCGGAGAGCTTCGCAGATTGGGATTGGCTTGTGTGTTCAACTGACCCTCCACCGCGCGGACGTGTTCGAGACCATGGTCCCTGCCTTTTCTACGTCATTGGCCATTCTGATCGGGGCGCTGTAGACGTATGTCCGGACACGTATACACAATCGCGAGCGAGACCGGAACCAAGTGAATCACGAGATCACCGACAGCATGCAGCGCCGCACCGCGTCAACGACATTGCCGACCTCGCTTCTCGTCGCATTGCTCGGATTAGTAACCAGCGTTCAAATGCTCGCCACGTTCTCCGTTCTCGCCCTGCCGACCCTGGCCACGCTCGCTGCGCCACATTTCGGCATCGGTGCCGAGAGCATCGGCTACCAGATCAGCGTCGTCTATGCCGCAGCGGCGATGCTGTCGAGCTTTGCGGGCGTCTACGTTCGCCGTCATGGCGCTGCGATGATCAGCGTTTGGGCGCTCGCGTTCTCGGCGGGTGGCCTCTTGGGCATCGCGTCCGGTAACGTCGCACTCGCCATTCTGGCGTCCGCGTCGATCGGCGTGGCCTACGGGCTGACCAATCCAGCCGCGTCCCATCTGCTGTTTCGCTTCGCTCCGCTGAACCGCCAGAATATCGTCTTTGCCCTGAAGCAAACCGGCGTCCCGCTCGGCGGCATACTGGCCGCGCTGCTTCTCCCGCGGCTCGCCGAAGCGTTCAATTGGCAGATCGCAATCGGCGCCAGTGCCGCGCTGATGGCTCTGGTCGCACTGCCATTGCTCGCCGTGCGGTCCCGCCTCGACGACGATCGTGTGCCTGGCGCGCGCATGGGCTCCGGCGGGATATTGTCCGGCATCCGCGTAGTGTGGTCCAATCCGCAGTTGAGAGCTCTGGCGATCATGGGCTGGGCCTACGCATCGGCTCAGTTCTGTCTGTTCGCGTTTCTCATAACCATGCTGGTCAAGGATCTCGGCTGGAGCCTCGTTGCGGCTGGCGAAGCTGCCACGGTCATGCAGGTGGGTGGCGTGCTCGGCCGCCTCGCCTGGAGCCTCATTGCGGATATGGTCGGACGAGGCGTGGCAATTCTTGCTTCGATCGGACTTGGCTCGGCGGTGTTCTCGTTGGTCATGGCCGCTGCCACGCCCGAATGGCCCACGTGGGTGCTCGTGCTGACGGTGTTCGGCTTCGGTTTTTTCCTCGTCGGATGGAACGGGCTCTGGCTGGCCGAGGTGGCGCGCGCGGCGGGGCCGGGCGAGGTCAGTTTCGCCACGGGCGGGGTGCTGGCTTTCACCTTCGTTGGAATCGTATTCGGCCCGGCCACCTTCGCGACGGTCTACCGCGTGATCGGCAACTACGCGCACACCTATGGCCTCTTCAGTGTCTTCTCGCTCCTGGGCGCGGCCGTCCTGCTATGGAGCTTGCGCGCGGTCGCCTCGAAAGCCTGATCGGCCGATCGCGCACGCCTGCCTCGCCGGCTCAGGCCGCCGTCACCCATACGTGATTGTCGTGGAAGGCGGTTCCGCCGAACGGCGCGATGCGCGTCGCGCTGGTCAGCGTGTTCAGCCCGATCCCGCCCTCGAATTGATCGTTCGGCGGGATCGACTCGACGATGACGACCCCCCGCTGCATGCCTGCAAACGCCTCCACCGCGAGCGCGATTTCACCGCGCTCGTTGCCCATTCGAACCTTCTGTCCGTCGGTGAGACCAAGACCACGCATGTCGTCCGGGTGCATCTTCACGCGCGGCTTGCCCTCCCGCGCCCGGCTCGACGGCATCTCGTTGAAGGACGAATTGAGGTAGCTGCGCGACGGGCTCGTTGCCAGCCGGAAGGGATGCCGTTCGTCCGCCTTTTCATTCACGTCCCAATAATCGGGCAGGGGAGGAACTGTCGATGCAATGCCCCAGTCGTGGCGTCGGCCCACAGGCACCTTGGGCCACTCCGGCTTGAAGCGGAACTTCCCGCCCGGGTAGGCGAAGCCCTTGACGTAGTGAGCCGTTTCGAAGTCCGGCTGGACGTCCATGTATCGTCGGACCTTCAGCTCCTCGAGCGTTCCCCAGCCGGAGTTCTGCAGCGTCCAGTCGATGATTTCGGCAGGCGTCATGTCGAAGCCGCGGTGCTCGGCGCCGACGCGTTTGGCGATGCCGACGAGTACGTCGTGGTTCGAGCGGCATTCGCCCGGCGGCTCGACCAGCTTCGGCCCGAACGCGATGTACTGGTGCCCACCCCCTTGGTAGATATCGTCGTGCTCGAGAAACATCGTCGCCGGCAGAACCACGTCTGCCATTCGGGCGGTGGCCGTCATGAACTGCTCGTGCACGCACACGAATAGATCTTCCCGGGCCAAGCCGCGCTTGACCAACCTTTGCTCCGGCGCAACCTGCGCGGGGTTCATGTTCTGGATCAGCATCGCCGTCACCGGCGGCCCGTCACCAAGGTCCGAACGATCGCCCGTCAGCACGGGGCCTATCCGGCTCATATCGAGCGTCCTGACGCGTGGGTCCTGCACGTCGAGGCCCTCGATCAGCGACCTGTTCCAATTGTAGATCGCGCCGTTGTTGTGAAAGGCACCGCCGCCCTCGTGCAGCCAGGCCCCCGTAACCGAGGCGATGCACGAGGCGGCATGCATGTTGAAGGCGCCGTTGCGCTGGCGGGAGAAGCCGTAGCCGAGCCGCAGATAAGTACGCGGCGTCGTTCCGATCATCCGGGCGAAGGTTTCGATCTCGTCGACGGTAAGCCCGGTGATGGCCGCGGCCCACTCCGGCGTTTTCGTCGCCAGATGCGCCTCGAGATCATTCGGGCAGTCCGTATAGGCCTCGAGATACGGACGGTTGGCGTGGCCGTCGCGAAACAGAACGTGCATTACGGCGCAGGCGAGCGCGCCGTCGGTTCCGGGCCGCAGGCAGAGCGCCAGGTCCGCCTGTTCCATCGTTCCGTTGCGATAAATGTCGACCACCACGATCTTGGCGCCTCGCTCCTTCCGGGCCCGGGTGGCGTGCGTCATGACGTTGACCTGCGTGTTGACCGGGTTCGTGCCCCAGATCACCAGCAGATCCGTCTTCGCCATTTCGCGCGGGTCCGGACCGGCGAGCTTTCCCGTGCCCGCGATGAAGCCTGTCCACGCAGCGGTCGTGCAGATGGATTGGAACATCTGAGAATACTTCTTGGCATGCCGCAGCCGCTGAATGCCGTCTCGCATCACGAGGCCCATGGTGCCGGCATAGAAGTAGGGCCAGACGGCCTCGGCGCCGAGCGTCCGCTCGGCCTCCAGGAATTTCTCCGCCACGAGATCGAGTGCCTCGTCCCAGCCGATGCGCTCGAACCGGCCGGACGCCTTGGACCCCGTCCGCTTCATCGGATAGAGCAGGCGGTCTGGATGATGGATGCGCTCGGCGTAGCGCGAGACCTTGCTGCAGATCACGCCCGCCGTATAGGTGTTGGCTTGCGAGCCCCTCACCCGGCCGATCCGCTCGTTGCCGGGCAACTCGACCTCCAAGGCGCAGGTCGACGGGCAATCGTGCGGACAGACCGAGTAGCCGATAGCCGGAGAGGGGCGGTCTTGCATGGAAGCTGTCTCCGGTGGGACGCGTGCGTCGGCTGGCTGAGAGGCGGAAGGGAGGGGGACGGCGCGCTTACGGCATCAGGAAAAGATCCGTATCTTCCGGCTTGGTGCCGGCCGCCGTCAGCATGGCGTGCACCTGGCCGCGGTGATGTGTCTGGTGGTTGAAAAAGTGGGTGACGGTCAGCCACTTCGGCATGCTCATGTTGGCCTTTGCTGCGCCCGAGTACCAAGTGAGGTCGCCATCGAGCCAATCCGCCTGCATCGCGTCCGCCCAGCCGAGCATCGTCCCGTCAAACGCGACCCGACGCCGCTTCAGGTCGTCCCAATCCGGGAAATTGCCCGGGCTCTCGCGGACCAGCGCCGGCGGTTTATCCGCAAGATCGGGGGCAAAGCGGCTCATCCACTGCAGGTCGCCCCACAGGATGTGCGACAGCGTGCCGTGGATCGACGAGAAGAATGCGCCTCTGTCCTTCAGTCGTTCGTGGGCCGAGAGCCCGTCGGCCGCCCCGAAGAGCGACCGGTTCTGCCATTGATTGTAACGGGCCAGCCTGCGGACGAAATCGACACTGATCATGGCGGGCGCTCCTCGATCGGCTGCTCTCTTCGCGAAGGCTAATACGCCGTCGCGGACTTGTCAGCCGACGCTCGATCGCGCCGTTGCGTCGATCAAACCGCGACGTTGTCGATCAGCCGTGTCTTCCCGAGCCACGCCGCGGCCAGGACGCGGCCCGGTCGCCCGCTTGTGTGTGTCCAATCCTTCAGGGTCTCGGCATCGCGCACCGCGACATAGTCGATCCGGCCGAACCCCGACGACGCCAGCTTCGCCGTCGCATCCGCGATCGCGGCGGCCTCTCCTCCCGTACGGGCTGCCGCGGCCACGGCACGAATCACGTCATGGATGACAACGGCACGGCTGCGCTCGTCGGCAGAGAGATAGCGGTTGCGCGACGACATCGCGAGGCCGTCGGCCTCGCGTACGGTGCGGCCCGCCAGGATTTCGAGCGGCAGGTCGAGATCGCGCACCATCTGCCGGATGACACAGAGCTGCTGATAGTCCTTCTCGCCGAAGCAGGCGAAATCGGCCCCCGATTGCGTGAAGAGCTTGCAGCAGACCGTCGCCACGCCACCGAAGAAATGCGCCCGAAAATCGGTTTCCAGGCCCTCCGCGGCTCCCGCCGGTACGACACGCGTCGCAAAGCCCTCCGGATACATTTCATTCGCCGTCGGCGCCCAGACGAGATCGCACTCGACCGTGGCGAGCTTTGCGAGATCGCCCTCGAACGTACGTGGGTAGGTTGAGAAATCCTCGGTCGGCGCAAACTGCGTCGGATTGACGAAGATCGACGTCACTGTGCGACGCGCGTGGGCGCGCCCCAGTTCGACGAGCGAGAGATGGCCCTCGTGCAGTGCACCCATCGTCGGCACCAGCGCCACGCTCTCGCCCGCGGCCCGCCACGCAGCCACCCTGCGGCGCAGATCGCTGACGGTGCTCGAAACCTCTGGAAGCTTGGAGGTCACGGGTTCGGGTCTCCTGTCGAGGACGGCAAAGGTCTGCCATGACGGCGCGCAATTCACTCCGCCGAAGACATCTCGTCAAGCGCGGCCCTGGTCAATGCGCCGGGCAGCAGGCCAGGCATGCGTTACGGGCTTTTCAGTCCCTCGGTATCGGTTCGTAACCTGCCGTCGGGTCGGCCAGCGTCATCAGCCGCCCCGCCGCAACCCGCGCGAAGCGAAGCATCACCGCCTTCCGGCGTGCGCCCGGCAGCCTGTGCTCGGGGGGGTGCCGTACGATCTCGCCGCCATAGCGGTCGGCGAGGATCAGGCCGGCGTCCGGCGGCAGCACCTCGAGCGGGAAATCGGGAGCAACGGCGAAGTAAAGGCGGTCGCACCAGGCGCGGTAGTCAGGCCACTTCCCATCGGAAGTGAAATCCTCGAGCGACGACTTGATCTCGACAATCCAAATGGCCCCGCCATCGTCGACCGCGACCAGGTCGGCGCGTCGCCCGTCCGCGAGCGGCAGCTCCGGAATGACCCTGAACCCTTGCACGGCAAGGGCGCGCTGCGTACCCCGGCTGATCGCCGACGCGCGGTGCGACTGGCGCCCGTCCACGGGCAGTTTGCTGTCGTCCTCGGGTCTCATCCTTTCGCCATTCTTGAATTTGATACCGCGTTTCGAGATCTAATGCTCGCCCTAGGGTGTTGGAGCAAATTGGTTTCATGCAAATATGGCGCAGCCGTTAAGATCGACCGGCAGCAGGTCCTGCCGGCGTCGTCGCGGACCTGCATCAGCCGAGAGACAACCAGCGGGGCTCAATGTTCTTCAAGCGCAACCAGCCGGACCCGAACCAGCCAAATGTGGCCAAGGGCACGAGCTCCGAGGCAAATTCGCTGGCAACGTCGAATGCTCCCGCCGCCGCCCTGGCCATTGCCGATCTCAGGCGCACGGTCGATCCCGCCACGCTCGGCTTTACCTCGACCTCGGAGTTGGAGCCGATCTCGGGTCTTATCGGGCAGGAGCGCGCCCTGAAGGCGATCCAGTTCGGCACCAATATGCGCAGCAACGACTTCAATGTCTTCGTGCTCGGCCCACCGGCCTCGGGCAAGAGCACGGCCGTGAGGCAGTATCTGACGCGCAAGGCCAGCGACGAGCCCGCGCCGGGCGACTGGGTCTACGTCAACAATTTCGACAATCCAAACCGTCCGAAGGCCATTCGCCTCCCCGCCGGACGTGCGCGTCCGCTTGCCAAGGCCATGATCTCTGTCATCGACGAGTTGCGATCGACCATCCCCGCCACGTTCGAGGGCGAAGATTATCAGGCGCGTCGGCGATCGATCGAGGAGGTGTTCCGCTCCGGCCAGGAGGAAGCCTTCGAGGCGCTGAACAAGCGGGCGACGGAGCAAAACATTGCCATCGTGCGCACGCCCACGGGCTTCGTGATGGCACCCACTCACGAAGGCAAGATCGTCAAGCCCGAGGTGTTCAACACATTGCCCGAATCCATGCGCAAGGAGGTCGAAACCCGCATCGAGGGCTTGCAGAAGGACCTTGAGCAGATCCTCGAGCGCGTGCCGAAATCCGACAAGGAACGCCGCCAGCGTGTCAGCGACCTCAATTCCGAGGTCGCGACGGTGGTCGTGCGCGATGCCTTGGCCGATGTCGCGGGCGGCTTCGCGGGCGAGCCCGAGGTTGCGGCATATATCGAGGCCGCAGGGAGCGACCTCGTGCGAAACGTCGGACTGTTCCTGGTTCAAAGCGGCGATGAGAGCGAGATCGTCAAGCAGCCGGCCGATACGGCGCGCGACCCGCGCTTCCGACGCTATCTGGTCAATGTCGTAGTCGGCAGCGAGGACGCCCCAGATCGCGGCGCGCCGCTCCACGAGGAACTCAATCCGACCTACAGCAACGTTGTCGGGCGCGTCGAGCACATCGCCCAGATGGGGGCGCTCGTCACCGACTTCCTGCTGATCAAGCCGGGTGCTCTGCATGCGGCCAACGGCGGATATCTTCTGATCGACGCGCGTAAGCTGCTGCTCTCGCCTTTCGCCTGGGAAGCTCTGAAGCGCGCGCTCAAGGCTCGCGAGATCCGCATCGAGCAGCCCTCGGAGGTGTCGGGGTTCATCTCCACGCAAACGCTCGATCCCGAGCCGATCCCGCTCGCCATCAAGATTGTGCTCTTTGGAGATCGTGAGCTGTATTACCTGCTCTCGATGAACGATCCGGACTTCGCGGGCCTGTTCAAGGTTCAGGCGGATTTCGACGATTCCATCGAGCGCTCGGCCGAAAACGACCGCGCCTATGCGCGCCTGATCGCCTCGATCATCCGCGATCACAACTTGAAGCCTGCCAGCGCGCCGGCTGTGGCTCGGCTGATCGAGGAGGGTGCCCGCCTCGCTGACGACCGCGAAAAGCTCTCGATCCAGATCGGTCACTTGGGCGACATCATCCGTGAGGCCGACTACTGGGCCTCTGACGCCGGCAGCGCCGAAATCACGCGTGAGGCCGTCGTTCGGGCGGTAGAAGAGCACACGCAACGCGCCGACCGGATGCGTGACCGCACCCAGGAGACCATCTCGCGCGAGATCGTCCTGGTCGACACGGCTGGCGCCGCCGTCGGTCAGATCAACGGACTTTCCGTGCTCCAGCTCGGCAACTTCGCATTTGGCCGGCCGACCCGCATTACCGCACGCGTGCGCATGGGCTCGGGTCGCGTCACCGATATCGAGCGCGAGGTCAAGCTCGGCGGTCCGCTGCACTCGAAGGGCGTCATGATCCTGTGGGGCTACATCGCCGGGACCTTCGCCCAGACGATCCCTTTGGCGATGGCCGCATCGCTCGTCTTCGAGCAGTCCTACGGCGGTGTCGATGGCGACAGCGCCTCGTCTGCCGAGCTTTATGCCTTGCTCTCGGCCCTTTCCGAGGTGCCGATCAAGCAGTGCTTCGCGGTGACCGGCTCGGTCAATCAGAACGGCGAGGTGCAGGCGATCGGCGGCGTCAACGAGAAGATCGAAGGCTTCTTCGACGTATGCCGTGCCCGCGGGCTCACCGGCGAGCAGGGCGTGCTGATCCCGAAATCCAACGTCCAGCACCTCATGTTGCGCGAGGATGTCGTCGAGGCGGCGCGCCAAGGTAAATTCGCCATCCACGCGATCGCGAATATCAGCCAGGGCATCGAGGTGTTGACGGGCGTCAAGGCCGGCGACCGTGGCCCCGATGGAGAGTTTGGGGACGGCACGATCTACCGTCTGGTCGAGGACAAGCTTCGGGACTTTGCCGAGCGTGCCAGAGCCTTCGGCTCGCGCAATGCCAACGCGCAAGGCAGCAATGGAGATCGCACCTCATGATCGCCCATGTGGCGCAAGCGGGCGAAGGTCGCGGCCGCGTTGTCCTGCATCTAACGCAGTCGGCGCCAAGTCCGGTTGCGATCGACGCAGCCGTTCGCGTGGCACGCGCCTTCCAGTCCGAGATCGAGAGCCTTTTCGTCGAGGACGCGACGCTGCTCGACATTGCCGCGTTCCCATTCGCGCGCGAGATCTCGCTTTCGGGCCGCCAGAGGCGCCCGTTGTCGCGGGAGTTCGTCGCACTTCAGATGCGCGCGGCCGCAGTAGCCCTGCAACGGCGCCTGTCTGAGCTGGCGCGCCGTGCCGAGGTTCCATTGAGCGTCACCGTGGTCCGCAACGAGCCGGTCACCGCCTTGGCGGAGGCGTGTGCCTCATGCGGGCCATGGAATGTCGTGGCCCTGGGCGAGCCGCTCTCGAACTTGAGCGCCGAGCGCCTTGCACAAGTGTTTCAGCAGGTGCCCGGTACAACGGGGGTGATCGTCGTTGGGCCGATGGCCAAGCGTTCAGAGGGTCGCCTTGTCGCCGTCGTGGAGGATATCGGTCACTTCGATGCCATCTTGCGCACCGCGCGGCGCCTCCACGGGGACGACGAAACCACTCGCCTGACGTTGCTGCTCGTGTCGGAGTCCGACGACGAAGCCCGCCTGATGGACCAGCAGGCTCGTCTCGCGCTCGGCGACGATGAAAGCGTGGAGGTCCTGCGCGCGCGGATCGAGCCTGCCGAGCCGGCCATGGCCGCGGAGGTGATCCGGCGGCTTGCGGCGGGCTTCATCGTCGGCCGCTTCGGCGGGCTTCTGCTGCCCGTGCATGGCAACCTTCGTCCGCTCGCCTCTGTGCTCGAGTGTCCGCTCTTTCTGATGCGTTGACACGCATAGGTCCAACGCGCGGCCAATCAGCCCGTGTTGGCTGGCGTCGTCACGAGCGCCGGGACGGTGCCTTCTCTGTCGCCGTGCGATGCGTTGCGCAACACCGACAGAAACGTCTCCCGCCAATTCCTCACATCCCGCCCGCGCACGCGCTCGATCAATGCCTCGAAGCGCTCGCGCCGCTCCTCGACCGGCATGGTCAGCGCCCGGTGCAGAGCAATGGCCATCTCGTCCGTGTCATAGGGATTGACGATCAGCGCTTCCTCCAGGTCTTCCGCGGCGCCAGCAAACTTCGAGAGCACAAGCACGCCCGGATTATCGGCATCCTGCGAAGCGATGTACTCTTTCGCGACCAAGTTCATGCCGTCGCGCAGTGGCGTCACGAGGCCCACATGGCTGCCGCGGAACAGCGCCGCCAGCGTCGCGCGCGGGATCGACCGATGAATGTAGCGCACGGGCGTCCAGTCGAAGTCGCCGAACTCGCCGTTGATGGCGCCCGACAGGCCTTCGAGTTCGTGGCGGATTTCGGCATAAGCGGCCACGTCCTCGCGCGTCGGCGGAGCGATCTGCATCAGCGTCACGGCCTTGCGCATCTCGGGATGGATCTCGAGCAGGCGCCGAAAGGCCTTCATGCGATCCGGCAGCCCCTTCGAATAATCGAGACGGTCGACGCCGAGCACGAACATGTTGGCCATGCTGCGCCTCTGCAGGCGGCTGATGTGGGCTTCCGCTTCCGGCGAATGCGCCATTTCGTAGATCACGTCGGCATCGATGCCGATCGGGAACGCGCGCGCCACGATGGTCCGTCCGAAACATCTGACACGGTCGTTGGGCAGCAGTTCTCCTTCGCACTGCTCGACGATGTAGCGCGCGAAATTGCTGGCGTCGCCCGATGTCTGAAACCCGATGACATCGTAGGCGAACAGGCATTTCGCCAGAGCCGCATTCTCGGGCACGGCCCGGAAAATCTCCGGCGGGGGGAACGGGATGTGCAGGAAGAAGCCGATGCGCTGCTCGCAGCCCTGGCGGCGCAGCTCTTCACCGAGAGGGATCATGTGGTAGTCATGTACCCACACGAGATCGTCGGGCTCGATCAGGGCGGCGAGCTGATGCGCCATGCGGCTGTTGACCCGACGGTAACCCTCGATGAATGAGGAATCGTAGACCGCAAGATCCAGCCGGTAGTGAAAGGCCGGCCACAGCACTTTGTTCGCAAAACCAAGGTAGTAGGTGTCATATTCCTCGCGCGTGAGCGGAACAGTCGCAGTTCGCATGTTGCTTTGCTGCGCCAGTTTCAGCCCGAGCTGCGCGTCGTCGTCGACGATCGTTCCGTCCCATCCGAACCAGACACCGCGACCGAGCTGCAGAGCCTCCCCGAGCGCCACCGCGAGACCGCCTGACTGTGTGCCCTTATCGAGGTCGACGACCCGGTTCGAGGCAACGATCAGACGGCTCATAACATAGACTCCCAAGGTTTCGACAGGCGCATCGCGCCGTTGATGATGCCCACCATCGAGTACGTTTGAGGGAAATTCCCCCATGCCTCCCCGGTGGCCGCATCGGTGTCTTCGGACATCAGCCCGAGTGGATTGCGCGCGGCGAGCAGCGCTTCGAATATATCGCGAGCTTCCTCTTTGCGTCCGATCCGCGCAAGGGCATCGACGCGCCAGAACGCGCAGACGTTGAACGCCGTTTCCGGAGCTCCAAAATCGTCGGCCTCCTCATAACGCATCATGAACGGCCCCCGCGCGAGCGTTCGCTCGAGAGCTTCGACGGTCGAAACGAATCGGGGATCCCGAGGCTCGAGTAATCCAACCTCACCCATGAGCAGCACGCTCGCATCAAGGTGCTTCCCCTCGAAACTCTCGACAAAGGCTTTTCGTTCCGACGACCACGAGCGGGTCAGGATCGCGTGTTTGATGACATCGGCCCGTTCGCGCCACAGCCGCGCCCTGTCGCCGAGCCCAAGATGCGCCCCGACCTTCGCCAACCGGTCACAGCCTGCCCAACTCATGATCGCCGACGACGTATGCGGCCGCATGCGGGTCCGCAGCTCCCATATGCCGGCATCCGGCTTGTCATGGAGGAGCCAGGCCTGCTCCCCGACAGCTTCCAGCCGCCCGAACTCCTCGACGCCGGCGCTCATGAACAGCCGCTGGTCGAAGAAAGCTTGCGAAGCGCCCAGAATGACGTTGCCGTAGGTGTCGTGCTGCATCTGCGTGTGGGCCTGGTTGCCGACGCGCACCGGACCGCTGCCTCTGTATCCGGGCAGCTCCGGGATGATCTGCTCGTGCAACGCCGTCTCGAGGCCGATCCCGTACACCGGCTGGATAGGTCCGCCCTTGGAGGCCGCCACGATGTTCATCATCCAGCGGAAATAAAGCTCCAGCGTCCTGACCGCCGCCAGCGAGTTCAACGCCCTGACCACGAAGAACGCGTCCCTGATCCAGCAGAAGCGATAATCCCAGTTGCGCCCCGAGCCTGGCGCTTCCGGGATCGACGATGTCACCGCCGCGATGATCGCCCCTGTCGCCTCGTAGCTGCACAGCTTGAGCGTAATCGCGGCACGGATCACAGCGTCCTGCCATTCGAGAGGCAGGGCCAGTCTGTGCACCCAGGCGTGCCAATAGTCGAGCGTACGTTCCTCGAAGTCGCGCGCGGTCTCGGCGACACCGCCCTCGAGCGTCTCGTCCGGTCCGAGAATGAAGTTGAGCGGCGCATCGACGATGAAAGGCGTTCGGCTCGTCAGGTAGTCGATCGGTCCGTCGGTCGTCAGGCGGAGCGTCATGTCGGGACCGACAAAGCGCATATGGTTCGAGCCCGACGACATCGATCGTGGGGATCGCCCGCAGTTGTATCCCGGCGTGATGACGACACGGATCCGCGGGCTGCCGCGTATCGGTCGGATGCGCCGAACCAGCGTTTGCGGCCTGAACGATCGCTCACGCCATTTGAAGCGCGGCGCGAAGTCGATGATCTCGATCGCCCCGTCCGCGCTCTCGAGCACGGTCCGCAGCACGGCCGATTTGGGTAGATAATTTTGGGTGGCCGCAACGAGGCCTTCGAGTTGGATCTCGAAGAGACCGGCCTCCGGATTGCCGTCTGGCGCGCCGAGCAGCGCATGAAACACCGGGTCGCCGTCGAGCCGTGGGAAGCACGACCAGACGATGCGGCCGTGCGCGTCGATCAACGCGCTGATGGCGCAATTGCCGATCATGGCCAGATCCAGTGACGGCTTCGGGGCCGGTTTGCCAATCAGATCAACCAAGGGAACGTCCTTCTTCCAAGGCGTCTGCGGTTTGTTCGAGCCACTGCAGAAACGCGGCCGTGTCGCGCGCCCTGTAGTGCGCCACGCAGTCCCCGGCGCCGATCTTGAGAGAAATGCCAATCAAACCGTTCACGACACGGAACGCATCCTCGTCGGTGACGTCATCGCCTGCGAACAGCGGCCGGCGTCCGGCGAAGGGCGCCTCACCCATGAAATCGGCCACGGCAGTACCTTTGTCGCCACCCGATGGTCGCGCCTCGATCACCATCTTACCTCTGACCAGCCGGACTTGGTCGTCGAGGGCGGCGACCTCTTCCATCGCGGCGAGGCAGGCGGGCTCGACCGATGGGTCGCCGCGATAATGAAGTGCGATGGCGTGAGATTTTCGCTCGATCAGCAGTCCCGGAAAACGTGCGGCAAGGACGGTGAGCCTTCGTTCCGCCGCGTCGAGAAAGTCCGCCGAGACGATTTTCGCGTGCGCGCGCCCCGCGGCGTCTCTTCGTGTCAGCCCGTGCACCCCGGCGATGGGGCACCGGAACGGCGAGAGCATGGCGTCCACGACCTCGATCTCGCGGCCCGTGACGATGGCGAGTGCGCCATCGAGCAGCCCTTGCAGGCGCTCCAGTACGAGCCGCGTCGATGCCGCGACGCGGACGGCATCCGGCTTCTCGGCGATCTCGACGAGCGTCCCGTCGAAGTCCAGGAACAACGCGAGGCCGCGCGGGCTAGTAAGGGTCGGCGGTGTCATGCTCTGTCGTAGGCTCGCGAATTGAGGCGGCGTTTGGCCTGAGTCATGATGCGTTCGGCTCAGTTCGGTCGCACGCGAGGAAGCGGAGATGCGCAACTACGGCGCAACTGGAAGATCCCGCGTGCCTCCCTTAGTTCCCGACGCGCCCAGTTGCCACGCCAAATTGCCCAGGTCCAGGAGGCCGATCAACGCGGGCGAGGCACCCGGCATGCGATCCGCGGTCGGCAAGACGATGGATGCCTCTCGCAACGCGCCTTTCGTAGTCCCACGCGATCCGGAGGCCAAGCCTGCTGTGCCGTCTCCGCCCAAACCTTGTGTAGCCGGACCGCTTTTCGTCAACCCATCCGAAGCGCGGCAGGACCCGGCTTCGCGGGGCCTGCGTCTCCGCGGAGATCACGCCGGATCGCCTGGCCCCGAGCTCGGGGCCTGGGTCACGGGCGCCAGCACATTGCTGTCCTGGGGCCGTCCCGAGGTCCATTCCCGCAGTCCTTGAAAGACGACGTAGAGCATCGGGATCAGGAAAACGCCGAAGATCGTCGCCGCAACCATGCCGGCCAGCACCGGCAGTCCGACCGCCACCATGCTGTCGGCTCCCGGCCCCGTCGCACGCACCAACGGGATCAGACCGGCGATGAAGGCGAAGCTGGTCATCATCACCGGCCGGAACCGCTGATGAGCGCCCGTGACCGCCGACTGCTGGATGCTTTGCCCCTCCGCCCGGCGCGCCAGTGAAAACTCGGTCATCAGGATCGAGTTCTTAGCGGCCAGAGCGATCAGCACGACGATGCCGATCTGGGCGTAGAGCACGAAGCTCATGTGCGAAATCCACAGCGACGCCATGGCTCCGAGCACGGCCACGCCGACCGACAACAGCACCGGTATGGGAACATTCCAGCTCTCATAGAGGGCAACGAGAAAGAGGAACGCGAACACGACCGCAAAGCCGATAACGATCGGGGTCTGGCCGGCCGACTGCTTCTGCTCGAGAGCCTGCCCCGTCCACTCGTAGCCATAGCCCGGCGGCAGCGTCACCTTGCCGACGGCCTCCATGCCCGCAATCGCGTCGCCGTCCCCGGCCCCCTGCGCTGGGCTGCCGTTGATCGAGACCGCACGGTAGTTGTTGTACCGGACGATCGACTTCGGCCCGACATCGAGCGATGCACGGGCGACCGCCGACATCGGGATCATCTGGCCGTCTTTGTTCTTGATCTGGATCGCATAGATCGAATCGATCGAACCTCGATACTCCTTCTCGGCCAGCACGCGCACAGTCCACGTTCGACCGAACAGGTTGAAGTCGTTGACGTAGTACCCGCCGAGCGTGGCTTGCAGCGCCGCGAACACGTCCGACAGCCTGACCCCCAGCACCTGCACCTTGTCGCGGTCGATTTCGAGGTTCACCTGCGGTGTCGCGGCCTCGTAGGTCGAGAATACGCGGGACAAAGACGGATGCTGGTTCGCGGCCACGATCAAGCCGCGCATTGTGGCGGCTATTGCGGTCGGCTCCTGCCCTTCGAGCGCTTCGAGCACGTATTCGAAGCCACCCGCCTGCCCGATACCCGAGATCGCCGGCGGATTGAGGGCCAGGAAAAAGCCATCGGGCAGAGGCGCAAGCGCCCTCGAAATTCTCCCTGCGACCGCGGACGAGTGCAACGCCCGGCTGGTGCGCGCCTCATAGTCCTTTAGACGGACGAACATCACGCCGGAGCTCGGAGACGTGCCACCGCCGAGAAAATCCAGGCCCATGATCGTCACCACGCCGTCAACCGCCGGATCCTGCGAGATGATGGCCTCGGCCTTTCTCGCCGCTTCGCTCGTGCGATTGAGGGATGCACCCGGCGGCAGGTTGAACACCGTGATGAGGAAGCCCTTGTCCTCCGCCGGCAGAAAACCTGACGGCGTCACGCTGAACACGAGATAGGTGGAGGCGAAGACACCGCCGAGAACCACGATCGAGATGACCGCGAGGCGCACCAAGCGGGTCACGACCCAGGCGTAGCCGTCGCCCACTTTGTTGATCGCAGTCGTCAATCTGCGCATCAGGCCGGTCGGATGGCCGGGCTTCAGGACCAGTGAGCAAAGCGCCGGCGAAAGCGTCAGCGCATTGATTGCCGAGATGACCATTGCCGCCGAGATGGTAATGGCGAACTGCCGGAACAGCACGCCGCTCGAGCCCGGCAGGAAGGCGATCGGAACGAAAACGGAGAGCAGCACCAGCGTGATCGCCACAACCGGGCCCGCGATCTCGCTCATTGCCTTTCGGGTCGCTTCCTGCGGAGTGAGGTGCGGTTCTTCCTCCATCACGCGTTCGACGTTTTCGACCACGATGATGGCGTCGTCGACCACGATGCCGATCGCAAGCACCAGCGCCAGCAGCGAGATCGTATTGGCCGAGTATCCGACCGCGTAGAGAACCGCGAATGTGCCGATCACGGCGACGGGAACCGCCAGCAGCGGGATGATCGTGGGGCGCCACCGACCGAGAAAGACGAACACGACGATCGCGACCAGCACGAATGCCTCGACGAGCGTCGCAACCACCTTTTCCATCATGGCCGCGACGAAAGACGCGGTGTTGTAGATGTAGGAGTAGCCGACCCCCTTCGGAAAACGGGTCTGCAGGTCTTCAAGCCGCTTCGTCACGGCACTCGCCACCGCGACGGCGTTCGATCCAGGCGAAAGATAGATGCCGACGGGCGCCACCGGCCGGCCCTTGTAGCGCGCGATCGTATCGAAGTTGGCTGCTTCGAGTTCGACCCGCGCGACGTCGCGAAGACGAACGAACGAACCGTCGGATTCGCTCCGGACGACGATGTTGCCGAACTCTTCGGCTGAACTCAGTCGCCCCTTCGTCGTAATGGTGAGCTGCAGGCGCTGGTCGTCCGAAAACGGCGGCGCACCGATCCGGCCTGCTGCCGCCTGCACGTTTTGCGATTGGATCGCGGCGATCAGATCGCTGGTCGAAAGGCCAAAGTTCGCGAGCTTCTGCGGGTCGATCCAGATCCGCATCGAGTAGTCCCGCGCGCCGAAGATCGAGGCATCGCCCACCCCGGGCACGCGCTTCAACTCGTCGAGAATGTTCAAAGTGACGAAATTGCTGAGGAAGAGTTGCGTGTGGCTCTCGTCCTCCGAGTGGAACATGAAAACCTGCAGCAGGTCCGTCGAGA
Organism: Hyphomicrobiaceae bacterium; assembly: GCA_050187415.1. GTDB lineage: Bacteria > Pseudomonadota > Alphaproteobacteria > Rhizobiales > Hyphomicrobiaceae. The sequence goes on from JBFWXN010000057.1 coordinate 24,287, forward strand.
CCTTGGCGATTGTCAGCCCCGTCGTGCGCACCTCCTGCGGCAGCTTCGCCTGGGCAAGCTGCGACCGGTTTTGAACGTTGACGGTCGCGATGTCGGCATTTGTCGACAGATCGAAGCTGACGTTGAGTGTGTACGAGCCGTCGTTGACGGAGGATGATTTCATGTACCGCATGCCGGGCACGCCGTTGATGGCGTTCTCCAGCGGCTGCGCGATGCTTTCCTCCACTGTCCGCGCATCGGCTCCCGAGTATGTCGCCGTGACGCGCACGGTCGGCGGGGCGATGTCAGGGTACTGCGCGACGGGAATGACGAAAATAGAGATCAGGCCCGCCAGGGTTATGACGAGCGAAATGACCATCGCGAGCCGGGGCCGGCGGACGAAGACATCGAATATCATATCCGACTACCGCTTCACTGTGGTTGTTTGTGGCAGCGCCGCTTTGCTCGCCACGTGCGGATCGACGAGCGCGCCCGGGCGCGCCTTCTGGTGACCGCTCACGATGACGCGTTGGTCGACCGATAGCCCGCTGTCGACAATGATCAGCGATCCCCGCTGCTCGCCGACCTTGATCCGGTTGATCGAGACCTTGTTCTTGTCGTCGACAGCCAGGACGTACGGCCCCTGCTGGTCGAGCAGCAGGGCGGACTGCGAGATGACAAGCTTCTTGTCGGGCTTCCTGCGAATGACGAAGACGTTGACGAGCTGCTGGTCGAGCAGAAGGCGCTGCGGATTGGGGATCGTGCCGCGGATCGTCACCGAGTCGGTCGACGATGTCGATTGGACATCGGCAAAGGCGATCCGTCCTTCCGGCTCGTACATCGAGCCATCGGCAAGCCGCAGCTTGATATAGACGCTATCCTCGGACTGCCCCTCCTTCTTCACCTGCAGCAGCAGCGAATAGGGCACGGGGAACGTGACATAGACCGGATCTTGCTTGACCAGCAGCACCAGCATGCCGCTGTCGGGCCCGACGAGATTGCCGACCGAATAAGCGGACCTGCCGATCAGGCCCGCCATGGGGGCCGTGATCCGGGTATAGCTGAGATTGAGTTTGGCGGTTTGCAACTCGGCTTGCCGCGCCTTGACGTTGGCCTGGGCCTGCCGCAGCGAGGACTGGGCGGAATCGAGCGACGCCTTCGACGTGGTGCCGCGATCCGTCAGCTCCAGCGACCGCTGGTAGGTCAGCTCGGCGAGCGTCTGTGCGGCCTCCGCATTCGCCAGATTGGCAGCGGCTTGGCTGACGGCGAGCTCGAACGGTTCGGGCTCTATCTCGAACAGCAGGTCGCCCGCCTTGACCTCGGCGCCTTCCGTGAAGTTGCGTGACTTGAGATAGCCCTGGACACGGGCGCGAAGCTGAACTTTGTCGATGGCCTCGATCCGGCCGGTAAAGCTCCGCTCCTCGGCGAGGTTGTGCAGCACGACGGGCTCGACCACCACGGAGGGGGGAGGCGGCGCCGGCGGCTGTTTGGGCGAAGAGTCGCCGCATGCGCCCGCCAGCATCGCGATTGCCGCGGCAAGTAGTGTGGAGCCAGACTTTGCGTACCGTATCATCGGGCCAAACCTCTCGCTCCGATCCCGTGCCGGCGGATCGCCAAGAACTGCGATCACTACAGATTGTCAGAAGACAGGGGACCTGTCGCACCGCCGCGCACCGCGGTCAAGCGAGCCGTGTTCGCTCAAGATTGCAGCCTTGTCCAGCCTTCACTCGGCAGCTTGCATCAACGTCCGGTGATCTTGGCCGCTCTCGCCGTCGAGCAGCCCCGCGTTGGCTCGAACTCAGGTCGCGTTTCGATTGCCGAGGGTGGCGATCGCGATCCCCGCCACGATCAATCCAAGCGCGCCGAGCGACGTGAGATCGAAAGTCTCGCCGAGCGTCAGCATCGAGGAGGCCACGCCGAAGAGCGGCACCCCGAGCAGGCCGAGCGACGTCGTAGTGGCCGGCAGCACGCGGTTCACGGTGTTGAGTGCCCAGAACGCCAGCGCCGTACCGAAGCCGCCGCCATAGATCGCGAGCAAGACAAAGTCGCCGGTTGCCCTGACGTGGGGTCGACCCTCGACGGCGAACGCGACAATGCTCGTCAGCACGGCCGTCAGCAGGGTTTGCCAGATCAGGAGGTCGAACGGTGCCGAGACCCAGCGGTGGCGGCGTACGTAGACAATGCTGCAGGCCCACAGCAATGCAGCGATCAGGATCAGGGCGTGCCCGGTCAGGACGTGTCGGTCGGTCCAGTCCAGGCTGGCCGGGTTGACCAGCAGCAGCAGCCCCGCAATTCCGAGCGCCAAAGCGAGCAGCCGGGCCGCCGTCAGCCGCTCGCCGAGGACGAGACGCGCCAGCGGAAATACCCAGAACGGCGTCGTATACGCGAGCAGCACCGTCCGGCCCGCCGAGACGAACTGCAGACCGATGCTGCACAGCACTCCGAAGCCGAGCATGTGCAGCAGCGAGACGCTGAGTACGACGGGCAGGTCCTGGCGAGGCGGCAACTTCAAGCGTCCGAGGGCGACCGTCAGGCCTGCGAGTACAACGACCGCCACGACGTAGCGAATGAACACGGCCCAGATCGGCGAGGTGTAGGACAGCATGGCTTTGTTGACCGGCCACGTGAGGCCCCACGACACCGCGATCACCGCCAGAAGCGCGATCGAGGCCCTGCGCCCGAGCTGAGGCGGATTTTGCGTATCGGCGGTCATCGGGATGCGGCGGCTCGCTGGCTGCGGTTCAGATCCGGATGACATGGGAGGCAGTGTCGCCGCCCCTTCTGGCGGCCCACCTCGTCGGGCGTCTCGGGCGCGGGCAGTATCGGATCGAGGGCGCTATCTAGTCTGTGGACACGATGGAAGGCAAGCGCTGTCGGAGCGGCGCCACGGAAGACCGAGACCGGCACGGCAGGTGCGGCGTGCCACGCGACGCCATGCCATGCAGACGGCGTCCGAAAAGGCGTAGCCGTCGGCTGCACTCAAGATTTGTTGATTTTCAGTGGTTTGGTCTGAGGGCGAAATGGCTCCGTGGGTAGGATTCCGGCGACTATTCGCCCGTTGAAACTGCTATCTTTTTCGCTGCGCTGTGTCCAGTTCTGTGTCACGAACCGTGTCACGAAACTTGGCGCGAGGCGGGCATGGGTGGTCAGTATCTGTTGTTGAGGGACGGCGTCTACCATTTTCGCCGCCGGGTGCCGACCGACGTCGCCGACCGCGATCCTCGCGGAAGCGTGCGCATGTCGCTCAAGACCCGCGATCGGGGCGAGGCGCTGGTGCGAGCCGCTCGCGTCAACGCCGAACTCGAGGCCTGCTGGTCGGCCCTGTGCGCTGCGCCACACCATGACGCCGGCGACGGGCTGGCGGCCATCGAGCGCTTCGAACAAGCCGTGCGCCTGGCGCGCACCGTCGGCGTCGCCTATCGCCCTGCCGCCGAGCTGCTCGCCGGCCACGTCGACGAGGTGGTGCGGCGCCTGGACCTGATCGAGGCCCGGCACGCGACCGCACCCAAGCCCGTCACCGATGCGGTGCTCGGCACCGTCGCCACGCCCGCGCTGCGTCTCTCCGAAATGTTCGCGGCCTACGAGCGGTATTCCCGCGACCTGATGAGCGGCAAGTCGGCCGATCAGATCCGCAAATGGCGCAGCCCGCGCCTGCGCGCCATCGACAACCTGATCGCGTTGATCGGCGACAAGGCGCTCGCCGACATCACGCGCAACGACGCGCTCGACTTCCGCGAATGGTGGCTCGACCGCGTGGTCGAGGAGGGCTACGACCCCGGCAGCGCCAACAAGGACCTCGGCAATCTCGGCACCATGTTTCGCCGCCTCGACTTGGCGCTGCGCCTCGGCCTTGCTTCGCCGTTCCAGGACCTGCGCGTGGCCGGCGAGCGGCACAACCCGCGCACGCCCTACGAGGCCGAGTTCGTGCGCGCCCGCATCCTGCCCGACCGCGAGCTCGTGACGCTCAACGACGAAGCCCGCGCCATCGTGTTGCTGGTCGCGACCACCGGCGCCAGGCCCTCCGAAATCGCGGCGCTGACTCCGGCGCGCATTCGCCTCGACCACGCCATCCCACACGTCGAGATCGCGCCTGAGTCGCGCCAGCTCAAATCGCGTCACAGCGCGCGGCGCATACCACTTGTCGGCTTGGCGCTCGCGACGCTGCGCCGTTTCGAGGAAGGGTTCCCGCGCTACCGCGATGCGCCGGACACCTTCTCGGCCACGGCCAACAAGGCGCTGGGCACCGCCGGGCTGAAGCCGACTCCGGCGCACACCGTCTATTCGCTGCGTCACACGTTCAAGGACCGGTTGATCAAGCTCGAGGCGCCGGAGCGTGTGCAGGATGCCCTCATGGGACACCGCGTGCGCGAAATCGAGTATGGCGCCGGGCCGGATCTCGAGCAGTTGCGCGACTGGCTCAGCCGCGTGTGGGGCTAGGCGCCGCGGGGGCCTCGCCGCGCAGCAAAGCGCGGGCGCGGGCGCGAACGTCATCTGTACGGCGGCGGGCCTCAAGCTCGGCCTCGACTTTCTCGAAAAACGGCACGTAACACTCGCCTCCCGGCGCGTCGACGAGACGCGCTGCCGTGCGCAGGGCGCGCTCGAGGCGCCGCATGCTGAGCTGGGAGGTGGGGGCGGTCACTCTGCTGGCGCCCTGTTCGTGGCGCCCGCCGGCTTCTCTGGCGCCGAGCCTGCCGCCGGGCGGGTCGCGCTTGTCGAGACGCGGCCCGGCTCGATCTCGATCTCGATGCCGTGCGTGACATGCCAGAGGCCGTCGGCGCGCGGGATGTGGCTCGTGATGTACGGTACCATGACGTCGCGCCAGTGCTCGAAGCGGGCCCAGCCGGACCCGTTGCCGAGCGCGTTGACGTCGAACACGCCGTGGCCGCGCTCGACCGTCTGCCACGAGCCGACCCAGTGCGTGTGCCGGTAGCGCACCCGCATCGGCACACCCGGCTTGGTCCACGGCCCTTCCCACTGGATGCGCGCGAGGCCGTAGCGTGGCCAGGCCTTGCCGACGTTACGCCAGGGCCGGCCAAGGGTGTCGAGAGCGCCGGCCATCATGGTCGGATTGGTGTAGCGCTTGGCGTCGAAGCCGATGAGGTGCGGGCGCACCTCGTCGAGCGGCACTCCCAGGATCGCCGCGATGGCGGCGGGGCCGCAGTTGCAGCCCCATGCCTCGTAGGCGGCGTCGGCCTCCGCGGCCGTGACGCGGTGGAAGGTCATGTTGTTTGCGCCTCCCGACGGTCCTGCGCCGCGTCGGCCGGGAGGCGAGTCGTCGGCATCTCGCTCCACTCGCGGCCGTCGAGCAAACGGCCGGCGCGCTTCTTGCCCGCCGCAAAGGCGAGCATCGGGCTAACTCCGGAGAAGGCGTTCGGGGCGACGGCCGAGCAGTGCTTGCCGTCAGCATGCAGGCAAGCCGTCTCGACCATGCAGGTTCTGTCGTACAGCTCGTCGATGATCTCCTGCCGCTCGCCGTTTTTCGCTTTTCTGTTGGAGCGATAGAGGGCGCCGACTTGCTCGTCGGTCAATGCGCAGACCGGCGCCCACTCCCCCCACTGTTTGAAGAAAAATGGCACGCCGGCGGACCGGCACTGGTCGCGGATTTCGCGCGCCCATTCCGGGTGCATGGGGCGGGCGTTGGGGCCGCTCTCGCCGCCGGCGATGACCCAGTCGAGTTGTGCGCATGCGGCGGCCTTATTGGTGGCCCAAACGCTTACGCCTCCGATAATCCCATCCCAAGGGAGCGCGCGACCGGTGAGCGCATCGAACCGGTGGTAGCCAATCTTAGGCGGGGCGTCGCCGACGAAGCCAAAGTCGACCGGCCCAAGCAGCGGCTCGGCGCTGACAAAACGCACGGCGGCCGGCGTGGCGAGCAGATCAGGAATGCGCTCGTCGGCCCGGCGCTGATCCTCCGCGCTGACGCCGAGCCAGACGTTATCATATGGGACTAGTCCGATACCTCGCGACAACCGATGAGCGACGCATAGCGCAGACGCTTCGCGGTAAATGCTAGCCGCGCGCTCACTGTGCTCGTCAGCCGCTTGGCACACGTATGCGCGCATCCTCGCGCTGCGCTTCGTAAGCACCTGATAGTCGTGGTGGGGCGTCAACGCCATGACCGCGAACACGCGGTCGATCCAGGTGAACGGCACCCCCTCGTGGAACAAGTCGCCGTGGGCGCAGACGAAGATCCGGCGCGGTCGATTCCATGCCAGCGGCTGCGTCAGCCATTGCTCATTGAGGCGCACCTCGCCGGTCCAGACGTGGCGCCCGTTGACCTCGTGCGTCAGGCCAGCGCGGCTCGGATGGTGCTTGAGCCGCGTGCCGGCGAGGCCCATGGCGTAGCAGTTCGTGCATCCTGGCGACACGACCGAGCAGCCCGTGATCGGATTCCACGTGGCATCGGTCCATTCGATGTGGCTGTGGTCGCTCATTGTGATGCGCCTTCCGACTCGCCTGCGCCGAGCCGGCCGGAAGGCGGGTTGGCCACGTGCCCGGCGGTCGGCTCCGCGCTAGCGGAGTCGCCGGGCACCACGAGAAGCACATAATCCGGATGACGCAGCATCTCGGGCAGCCAGCCGCAGGCCTGCGCCTGCTCGGCCGCCCATTGCGCGAGGACGGCCTTCTTCATGGCCTCGAGGTCGGCGCGGCCCATCAGGCCGAAGTGGTGCCCACCGTCGTGCATCTCCTCGAGCGCGTCGATGCAGAGTGCCTTCGGCACGCGCGAGAAATAGTCGGCCGCCGCGAACACCTCACGCATGGCCGGCAGATAGTCGGTGGCGAACATGGCGCCGACCAGGGCGTCGGCCTGGGTGCGGGGAGACGCCGGATTGTAGGCGCGCAGATCGAGTGCGGCGGCGATCAGCGGCGCCAGCGCTTCGGCCAGCTCGTCGATCGTCTCGCCGTCGCCGGCCATGTTGGATTCAAACGTTTGCCGCTCGCGACTCGCCGGAGGCGAGCCGGCCGCGAGCGGCGTGCCGTCGCGGTAGCCGTCGCGCGTGGCGTGCACGGGCGACGATCCGTAACCGCGGTCGGCGCTCCACGTGGCGAGCAGAGCCTTCAACGCCAGCTCCGGGTCGCGTGCCAGCACGCGCTGGGCGACGATGGTTTGCTGTGTGGTCAAGCTTTCGATGAGCGCGCCGGAAAGTCTGTTCGTTGGCGCGAGCGACTCCGCTGACGCGGAGCCGGCCGCTCGCGCCGTGGCTGGAGCATCCTCCACGTCGTCAGCGAATTCGCCGCCATCGTCGTCGTACCCGTCCTCATCCTCCGCGTCCGGCGGCCGGCTCCCCGCAGCGGAGTCGCCGGACGCAAGGGAATATGGCCGGATGAGGCCGGCCTGGACTCGTATCGCGCCATCGTCGATCGACACGAAGCAACCCGACTGCGCCATCTGCTCGGCCGTGAACGGGTGCGTCTCGTCGGTTTCATCGTCTTCGTTCTCGCCGAGCACGTGGTCGCAAGCCCAGACAACGAACTCCGCGTCATCCTCGATCTCGGCCCAGGCCCAGCCGGCGGCTGTCAACCGCGTGCACTCGGCCTCGAGGCGCTCGCGCGCCAGCCGCTTGAGCAGCGCCACGTCGCCGACGTAGCGCGCGTCGCTGAACAGATCTTCATCGATCGAGCCGCCGGCCTCGAGGTAGGCGTCCTCGCCGATCAGCGCCAACTCGTCCGACTGGTCGACGCGGGTGCGCCGCGGCGCCAACTCGCTGCGCACCGACCAATCGCTGGCGCGATTGCCGAGCTTGGCCAGCACCTCGGCCTGCCGCGCCTGATCGGGCGAGACCGCAAAAGCGCGCGCCGTCTCGGCGTCGATCTTGCCTTTGCGCCAGGCGGCGCGCACCTCGGGGGCAAGGCGGCCGAGCGCCAGGTGCTGGCGGACCGTGCGCTCGGCGATGCCGAAGCGCGCCGCGATCTCGGCGGTCGAGAGCTCGCCGCCCGGCGCCACGCACAACCTTGCGAACACCTCGTGCTGGTCGACGGGGTGCATGGGCAGCCGGGCCGTGTTGGCCATCAGCGACGTTTCGAGCGCCTCGGCGTCGTCCTCGTCGCGGATCAGCACCGGCACCGGCTCGTTGCGGCCCCAGGTCTTGCGCTTGACCAGCAGCGCCATGGCCTGGTGCCGGCGGCGGCCGTCGATGATCTCGTAGCACTGGGCACCCTTGCCCGAGGCGCCGGCGTCGGCCGGGCGCACGGCCAGCGGCTGGATCAGCCCCTTGGCGGCGATCGACGCGGCGAGCTCGTCGAGCGCCTCGGTGGTTTTGGTGCGGGCGTTGATCGCGTCGGAGGCGACCAGGCTGGAATAGGGCACGGTGGTGGGCGTGGTCATGGGAGGTCCCCGTTCAAATCGTCAGAAATAGGTTTTGGCGCGCGCGACGGCGGCGGCGACGAGACACGCGAGATCCGCAATGCCGACCATGAGCACGCGGCCGGCGATGCCGGCGGCGCCGACGAGCAGTGCCGTGATCAGGAGCTCACGCGCCATTCGAGCCTCCTTGGCCGCGGCCCCGAGGGCGCATCTTCACGGGCGGCTTGTCGGTGTGCGCGAGCGCGGCGTGCAGCCAGCGTTGGGTGCGCGCCCTGGCGGGCGCTTTTTGGTGGCACCGGGCGACTCGCTCTCCGCGAGCCGGCCGCCCGGTGCGCTGGCCGAGATGCCATCCCCGGAGGTAGTCTTTCTCCTGAGCGTCAGACCGCGCGTCCGGCCGGGCTTTTCGTCGCGCGTCCGACAGCCCTGCGGTCAGC
>JBFWXN010000058.1:0-32450 GCA_050187415.1 Hyphomicrobiaceae bacterium
CCTTACCCTTTGCTGATGACGACGCATGCACAGTGGGCCGTTACGCGCCCTTCCGAGCCCGAACCCATTCGACGGCATTCTGACCTGCCTCGGCACCATCCGCAATGGCTTCGGCAATCGTTCTGCCGGCGCCGCCCCGAACGTCGCCGGCAAAATACACGCCGCCCGATTCCGCAACATCCGCCGGCAGGAAGTCGCGGGCAGGCACACGCCCGGTCTGGAGGAAAAGCCCACTTGTCGGAACCCGCATCTCACCCCCGGCTCCGCGCACCACAACCTGTTCGAGCGCCGTCGCGCCCTCGAGCGCCACGATCGTTCCTTCGACCACTACGATGTTCTCTTGCGCTTTGAGGGCATCGAGACGCTCCGCGGCGGCGATCGGCGTCTCTGCAGCAATCAGCATGACCGTTGCCGCATGCTCGGCGAGTTCGATCGCTTCCTCGATGGCCCAGGCGTCCGCGCCCGCCACGGCTACAGGCCGGCCCGCATAAAGGGGAGCATCGCAATGCGCACAGTGCGAAATTCCGGCTCCTTCGAAACGGGTTTCGTCCGCCAATCCGGTCGTCCCCTGCGTGAGACCGGTAGCGATGATAGCGGCCGAGGCACGATACGTTCCGTCCAATGCCTCTACCACGATGCCGTCGTCCGAACGTACGGCGGATACGTCGTCGATGGCGATCTCGGCACCGGCCGACATGGCTCGCTCCGCGATCTGCCCGAGAAGGTCCGGCCCTGTGATGTCCGGCTCGAGATCGGGCATGCCGTGCAGCGAGCCGAGGTTCATGAGTTGGCCACCAGGACCCATCTTGTCGATCGCCACCACGCGCAGCCTTGCAGAGGCCACGACTGCGGCCGCTTCCAAGCCGGCGGGACCTGCACCGATGACAATGACGTCGAAGCTCTGCTCACTCATGCGAATGTCGCCGTCGCTTGCATGGCGACAGTGCCCGATGGCGTGAGCGCCCAGACCTCGGCACCACGGCCGTCCTGCGACGGTCTGCCGACGAGATCGAACGGATCGTCTTCGAACAAGGGTGCCCTCGCCCGCATTTGGAAGGTTGCCATGCGTCTGCCCGGATTCATGTCGCGGATGAAGTCGCTGAGGCAATGTTGCGAGTATGGTCCATGCACCACCAGGCCGGGATATCCCTCGACGCCCATCGCGTAGGGCTTGTCGTAGTGGATGCGGTGTGGATTGAAGGTTATCGCCGAGAATCTGAACAGCGAGACCGCGCTGGCTTTGATCGTACGGCGCCACGGCAGACCTTCAGGCACGTCCTCGCGCTTCGGGATCCCACTCCTACCACCCTCCTTCACCTCCTCGCGAAAAGCGCCCTGATAGTCCTCCGTCAGCGCGAGCCCTCGTGGCGTCGAGATGCGCCTCGTCTGGGTGGCAAAGATCAGTGTGCCCGTGCTGCCTTGACGCACCTGAATGTCGGACAACGTGGTTTCCTTCACCAACTTGTCGCCGATGCGGATATCGTCGTGGAACGCCATCCGGCAACCAGCGTACATGCGTCTTGGCAGCGGCATGGAGGGCAGAACGCCGGACCTCGGCGGTAGGCCGTCCTGAGTCAGCGACGCCTGCGGCGCCATGTTGAGAAAGTATCCGATATGCCACCCCTGCGGTATCGATGCGCCTTGCTGCGGCGGCGGTTCTTCGCGATCGAACGTTGCCATCAGCATGGAGATTGGCGCCGCGGTCGCCACATCCTCTTCCGTCGTTTTGTTGCCGACATGCTTGCGCAGTGCCGCTTCGTCGATGGCGACCATCGAACCCTCCTTCAAATCTTTCGCGTGGAACGATCTAGCGGCGACACATGGCCGTCAAGGAGCCAATGCGGCGCGCCGGCGTGACGGCTCGCCTTGGCTGTGGCACAAACGGCGGCAAGACGGAGTGAAATTGTCGGTTTGTCGAGGAACGCTCGAGACCGCGGCTCAGGAGAGTGTCGTCTGCGCATGAAATTGTTTTCCCGCGCTCCGGTCATTCCGGTTGTTCGCCTCACCGGTGCGATCGGCATGCCCGCCCCCATGCGGCAGAGCCTATCGCTTGCCTCGGTAGCCGGCGCCCTGCAGCGGGCGTTTTCGATGTCAAGCCACCAAGCCGTGGCAATCTCGATCAACTCGCCAGGTGGATCGCCGGTCCAATCGCATCTGATCTTTCGACGGATTCGCCAACTCGCCGACGAGCACAAGAAGCGAGTTTACGTGTTCTGCGAGGACGTCGCTGCATCGGGCGGATACTTTTTGGCCCTCGCTGGCGACGAGATCTACACGGATCCATCGTCGATCGTCGGCTCGATCGGCGTCATTTCCGCCAGCTTCGGTCTCGACAAGGCAATCGATCGCCTGGGCATTGAACGCCGCGTCCACACTTCGGGAGAGATGAAAAGCTTCCTCGATCCCTTCCTCCCCGAGCAGTCGGACGACGTCGAGCGCCTGCGCACAGTCCAGCGCGAGATCCATGACGCGTTCATTGCCGTGGTGAAGGAGCGCCGGGGTCAGAAACTGCAGGCGCCCGACAGTACGTTGTTCGGGGGCGCTTTCTGGTCCGGCCCCCGCGCCCAGGAGTTGGGTCTGGTCGACGGCATTGGAGACATGCGCGGCACGCTTCGCAAGCTCTACGGCGACAAGATCAAGCTGCGCGTCGTACCGGCGGGCGGAGGAGGCCTTTTGGCCCGGCTGCGGCGTGTGCCCGTCGGGGGCGGGGCGCTCGATTTCGCCGCATTGCCGGCAGGGTTGGCCGATGATGTCCTGTCGGCCCTCGAGGTCCGTGCTCTATGGGCCCGCTTTGGGCTCTGAGCACAAGAACGGGAGCGTGCCATGCCGCCGCTGTTTGCAGCTTTGCTCGTCGGGGCCGGAGCCTATGCAGGGGTCAAAGTAGTCAAGCGCATCCTTGCGAATTGGCCCGAAATGACTGGGGCCGTCGCGGCTCCGGCGGCCTCATCCACCGTTCCCGAAAAGGATCTGGGGCGCCTCGTGCTTGATCCCGCGACCGGGATCTATCGTCCCGCGACGCCGCTCCGCTGACCGGCTCGTCCTTATCGGAATGGCGAGAAACACCGCGTCGGCGTCAGGGTTTTGGTAACCAAATCAATTCTTATTCCATCGTGGCGATTACGATACGTGTTGTGAAAAATTGTTCGCAACCGATTGTTCATGTGTCTTCGTCTTTATCGAGCCTTGGACGCGATGTTCGGCGTAACGAGGCTTGTTGTCATGAGCGTAACCAAATGTCCGGGTGGTGGCCGCGCCAAGGGCCGCCGTCTGTTGGCTCGTTGGCGCACCGATACGCGCGGCGTTACCGCCATCGAATTTGCCATGGTAGGCGGACCGTTCATCGCCCTGCTGTTCGGCATCATCGGTGTCGGGCTCTACTTCTTCACCACTTTCGCCCTCGAAAATGCCGCCGAACAGTCTGCCCGCCTTTTCCGTACCGGCCAAGCTCAGGAAGCCAGCCTGACCGAAGCAGAGTTCAAGACGAAGGTCTGCGAACGTATTCCCCAACAAGTGGACTGTAACACCAAGGTCCGGGTGAATGTCATGAGCTTCGCTAATGCGAGCGACATCACCGCAAACTCGCTGCCGAGCTGCCTGAACGGCGACAACACGCTTTCCGGCGCGACCCAGTACACGCCCGGCGGCCCCAGCGAGATTGTCGTCGTATGGGTCTGCTACGAGTGGCAGATGTCCTCGAAAATCCCCTTCATCGATCTTGGCAACATGGCCGGCGGATCACGGCTCATTCAGGCGACATCCGTCTTCCGCAGCGAACCGTATGGAAGCTGATGTTGAGCTCATGCAGGCCTCTGGCCTCAATCCAGTGCGAGACATGGAGTTTCGTGATGCGTTCCTTCACCCGTGATCGGATGAGCAACTTGGCCACGCGCTTCGCAATCCAGTTCCAGCGGCTGAGGAGCGACGTCCGGGGCGTCGCGGCGGTCGAGTTCGCAATGCTTCTCCCCGTCATGTTCATATTGTTCGTCGGAACGGTCGAGTTCGGCCAGGCGATCGCCGTCGACCGCCGCGTGACACTGTCGGCCAGTTCAACCGCCGACCTTATCGCCCGCGCACCGAGCGAGGGCCTGACGGTCGACCAGGTAGATGCTGAGCTTAATATTCTCGAGCAGCTTATGCGGCCCTACGATGCGAGCTTGCTGACGCTCCGGATCGTGAGCGTGATTGCGAACTCACCGCAAGGCAAACTCGAATACAAAGTGGACTGGTCGCGGGACAATGACGGGGGCACGCCTTACGCGCATGATGCAACGTATGACACCGACGACTCGTCGGATCCGAAACATACGAGCAAGATTCCTCAAGGCCTGCTTTCGAACCTGGACAGCGTGATCATTGCCGAGGCAACTTACAATTACACGCCGTTGATCTTCAGTTACTTCCTCAAGGGACCCTTCCAATTCCAAAAGACCTTCTTTGCGAAACCCCGCAACGCGAGCTGCGTTCTGCTCAAGACGACGTTCGATTGCCGGACAGGCGTTCCCCTCAGCTGACCGCAACGGATGGGGAGGGCGACCGGGCAACGGACAACTTCTAGCTGCATCGGGTCGCTGCGATGCAGCGGAAACTGTTTCGTCCCTTTTCACGAGATCGGCAATTGCCGAACGGGTCGATCCCCTCGTAATCTGGACGACGATCAACGTCATGTTACGGTTGCGAGCGCGCCATGGGACGCAGGTCCACTCATACCCCCGATCAACTTCGCCAGCTAATTCTCGACGCCGCGCAAGCGATCATCGAAAGCCATGGCCTCGCTGGACTGTCCGCGCGCGAAATCGCGCGCCGTATCAGCTACTCGCCGGGCACCATCTACAATATGTTTCAGAACCTCGACGACGTCGTGCTCCACATCGAAGCCCGCGTCCTGGATGCGCTGGACGAACGACTGACCGTAGCGCTGCAGGACGGCGCCCCCGAGGAGAAGGTCTCCCGTCTGGCCGAAGCCTACCTGTCGTTCACCAACGAGCATCCAAAGCTCTGGAATTTGCTCTTCGAGCATTACATGCCGGCGGATGCGCAGTCTCCCGCATGGTACCAGCAGAAGCTCGAATTGCTCATGAGCCGCGTCGAAACCGCCATGGCGCCCCTGTTTCCCGCGGGTGCCGATCAAGAGCGCCAGCGCTCCGCCCGCGTTCTTTGGGCGGGCGTTCACGGCATCACCTCACTGGCAACAGCCAACAAACTCTCGAACGTCACCTCCGAGGCGGCAAATCTCCTCGTCCGAGATCTGATTCATAACTACCTGGCCGGCGTTGCCGCGAACGCGCGCAAGGCCTGAGGCCACTTCATCGCTACCACCGCTTCTGACCGTCGGTGCCCGAGGACAATCATGGACGATCGCCTGACGCTGTTCGGCAGCTTCACATCGAGTTCGAGCTATAAGCCGATGCTCTACCTGGCGCTCAGCGGCCTGCCTTTTTCATTTCGGACAGTGAATCTGAAAAACGGCGTCCAGCGCGAAGCCGCGTATTTGTCGGTCAATCGCTATGGACAAGTGCCCGCTCTGCGCCATCGCGGTCTGACGATCGTCCAGTCGAACGTCATCCTGGATTATCTGGCGCGCAGCACGGGCTGCTTCGAGGGGGCGACGGAACAGGATCGCTGGGCCGCTCGTGAATGGTTGTCGTGGGAGTCGGATGCCATCACCAACGTGGCAAAGGTCCGCCATTTCTCCAGATTCCGGACCGTGGACCCAGCGGTGATGCAGCATTTTCTGCCGCAGGCCGAGGCAGCACTCACGTTCGTCGACAACGCCTTGAGTGGCCGTCGGTGGCTCGTCGGCGAGACGTGCTCGATCGCTGACATTGGATGCTGGGGCCGCATGGTTTTCATGGCCGAGGGCGGTATCGATATCGCGCAATGGCCGAACCTCGTGGCGTGGTCAGACCGTCTGAAAGCGATGCCGGGTTTCGCGCTGCCTTACGACCTTATCCCGAAAAAAGATGCCGAACTGGGCGGGTCGTCACCAACTCATTGACGCTCTTGCAACCCTTTGGTCCGAGGGCGGTCACCATCGCGCGGTTCGTGTGACGGAAGGGCTCCAGTCGTCACACCGAGTGTCGTGGCACTGTTGGCTCCGGCTGGCGCTGGCGACGCGTCCGAATTTCCAGATCCTTCGCTCGGCCGTCGCCCCGAGTGCAGCCAAGCCATATTGCTGATCAGTCCAAACCACTTTTCTTGCGGCAGCATTTGTCGCTTCAGGCTGCCCCAAAGCTCACGGGACGAAAGCTCGTGCACGAACGTCTGCGACGACGGGGTGACCAGGAACAAACCAGCCGCGGCGACCGCCATCGCCAAGGAGTGGCCGATATGCTTGCGATCCCAAAGCTTCAGCGCCGTTCCGAATGACGCCTTGATCCGCGTGTCCACCACGTCGACGCTGTAGATTTCGTCAAGTACCAGATGCACGAGATAGCCGACGAACATGAAGCCGCCGGCAAGCCACGCGACGCCGTCGGGGCGGCCGAGCACGTGCCTATACACAAGCACCGTAGCGAGCGCGAAGAAGACCGCTGCCAACACCGAGTGGAAAATGCCCCGATGATAGGAAAGGCGATGAAAAATCCCGTGCGCGACATAGCGGACGAACAGGAACGTCAGCACAGCCAGTATCCAAAGCTCGACAATCGAATAGCGCCCGGCCCCGTTGAAGAGGGCGACAAACGAGAAGAATGCGCCAAGACCGAAGAACAGGGCGCGACCCGGTCGGGAATCCTTGAGATCGATGTCCGGCAGGACGCTACCGAGAACCCCAGCGGCCGTTACCGCAACCAGGTTTTCGGGCCCGACGACGTTGGCAGCGAGCGTGAGTGTCGCCAGCATGCCGCTGGCGACCGTGCCAATGCCGATGTGCGTCGGGAAATTGGCCATGCGAACTCTCCTTGCAGGGGCGACGCCATGGCACCATCCCGAGCCCGATTCGGTGCCTCCTGGGAATTGCCCTGCCGTTGAAATTCTGTTGAAAACGGTCGCTTCCTCAATCCGGAGGCGTCAAATTCTCGGCGGCCCTAAGGGCAACCCCACCGGCCATCGCGCCACAAATTGCCCGAGGCTGTCCGATCGGCGTATAAGCGCCAGTCGAACGCGAGAGTAACAAGCGCCCTGCGGCATTGGCCGTCATCGGACGAAGCACGAAGAACCATGGCAGGCATCCCCGAGGAAAGGCTCGATCGACTAATCGAGCGCTGGCACGTTGTTCAGGCCGAACTTGCGAAAGGTCCGCCGCAAACAACGTACGTTGCCCTTTCACGCGAGTTTTCCGGGCTGAGCCCGGTCGTCGCCACCGTCAACGCGTTGCGCAAGATCCGAAAGGAAGCACAGGATCTTGATACCATCGCCGCCGACCCCGCAGCGGCGGGCGAGATGGCGGAGTTGGCCCGATCGGAGTTGGCCGAGATCGGCCCCCGCATCGAGCGTCTCGAACACCAGCTCAAGATCCAGCTCCTGCCGAAGGACTCTGCCGACGACGGCAGCGCCATCCTCGAGGTCCGCGCCGGTACCGGCGGCGACGAGGCGGCACTATTCGCGGCCGATCTCTTTCGCATGTACAGCCGCTACGCCGACCTCAAGGGCTGGAAAATCGATGTCATTTCTATGTCTGAGAACGACCTCGGCGGTTACAAGGAAATCATCGCCGCCATCGCCGGAAAGGGCGTCTTCGCGCGATTGAAATTCGAATCTGGCGTGCATCGCGTGCAACGCATTCCCGCGACCGAGACCGGCGGCCGTATCCACACGTCCGCGGCGACGGTTGCCGTGCTGCCCGAAGCCGAAGATGTCGACTTCGACATCAAGCAGGAGGACATCCGGGTCGATCGCATGCGAGCGGGCGGCGCCGGCGGGCAGCACGTCAACAAGACCGAGTCGGCCATCCGGCTTACGCATTTGCCGACGGGGATCATGGTCGTCTCGGCCGAAAAGTCCCAGCACCAGAACCTACGACTTGCCATGCAAGTGCTCCGCTCGCGCCTCTTCGAGATGGAGCGCCAAAAGGCCTCCGACGAACGGGCGCAGGCTCGCAAGGATCAAGTCGGCTCGGGCGACCGCTCACAGCGCATTCGCACGTACAATTTTCCGCAAGGCCGCGTAACCGACCACCGTATCAACCTGACACTTCACAAGCTCGATCAGGTGCTTGATGGCAGCGCCCTCGATGAGCTGGTCGATGCCTTGACGACCGACCATCAGTCGGCCCAGCTCGCGACCCTCGACGAGCGGGCCCGCGCCTGATGCAAAGCACACTTCCGAACCGGCGATCGGCGTCGGCCGGGTCCTCCCCCGGGACGCTTGGCGATGCCGTCCGGATGCTTCGCACATCCTTTCGGAACGCCGGCCTCGATTCGCCGGGCCTCGATGCACGTCGCCTCGTGTTGGGCACGCTATCGCTCGACGACGACGTGCTGCTCCGCGAACCCGACCGGCACATTGACGACCACGAGCAGCATCGCATCCTCGCAGCGCAAACCCGACGTCTCGATCGCGAGCCGGTATCGCGTATTCTGGGCAAGCGGTCGTTTCATGGCCTCGAATTCGAGATCGCTCCCGCAACCCTCGATCCGCGGCCCGACACCGAGACGTTGGTCGATGGCGTCCTGCGGCTCGTTACAGAGGGTCGCGTGCCGGGCGGCGAAACACCGCGAATTCTCGACATCGGCACAGGCTCCGGCGCGATCCTCGTCGCCCTGCTGCATCGCCTTCCAAAGGCGACCGGCCTCGGCACCGACGTCAGCGAGGCTGCCCTGGAGTTTGCTGGGCGCAATGCCGCACGTCACGGTCTCGAGACCCGCGTCGCCTTTGAAAAGAGAAGCTGGCTCGACGGCGTCAGCGGGCGGTTCGATATCGTTGTCTCCAATCCCCCCTACATTCTCACCCGGGATCTCGCAGGCCTCGAACCCGAAGTGGCTCGTTTCGATCCCCCCACGGCTCTCGATGGCGGCCTCGACGGGCTGGACGCCTACCGCGCCATAGCGCGCGACCTTAGGCGCGTACTCGTGCCCGGTGGATGGGTCGCCGTCGAAGTTGGGATGGGCCAGAGCGACGACGTCGCGGCGATCATCGCCAACGGCCTGTACGATGCTCCGGGCCAGAACTCTGCCGCAGGATCAGTATGGTTCGATCTTGGCGGCGTAGCTCGCTGTGTGGCTCGCGAAGCACGACGTTGAGCAATCCGCTGCATCGCGGCCCGACCAGTTTACCAAGAGCAAAAAAACGCTTGGAATTGCCGGTCGATCGCGATAGCGTCTCGTCCAAGCCTAAATGCTGCGTGCGAGTGATCCGATGTAAAGGATGTCGGAGGGCGCCTGGCATTTTTGAGTGCTGAGAGCGAAAGGCAACCAGCCGCATTAGTTTCCGCGGCCGTGTCGCCAAGCTCCTTCCCGATTGACGCAGGCCAGAATAAGAGCGGACCTTTTCCCCGTCCCGCCGGGCTGGCTGATGAGCTTCAGTGTGATATGCGCTGTGCGCCTTTGAAGCGCTATCCGCGCCGCTGAGTGTGTGGGGCAAGGAACGAAGACAAGACCATCATCTGGATACTTAGGGCGCGTGCCCCGGACTGCGCAAGCGTATGCCCATGTCGGCACATGGGCGTGTGTGATCGATAGAAAATGCCAAGTTTGAGATTGGGAGCCCATGAGGCAGGGACAGCAGCACCGCCGTGGCCGTGGCCGCAACAACATCAGCAATAATAACAACAACAACAACAGTCATCAGGGCAACCGCAAGGGTCAGAACCCCCTGACGCGGAGCTTCGAGTCGAGCGGACCGGATGTCAAAGTGCGCGGCACTCCTGCTCATATCGCTGAAAAATATATGCAGCTCGCACGTGACGCGCAGTCGTCTGGCGATCATGTCCTGGCTGAGAATTACCTCCAGCACGCCGAGCACTACAACCGCATCATCTTCGCCTACCGTGAGCAGCAGATCCAGCAGTCCGGAGAGATGATGAATGGCGGCGGTCGCCCCCATCCGCAGCAGGGCCGCCAGGAGTTCCTCGACACAGACGACGCATCATCGGACGGAAACGGCGTCGGCGACGACTCTGGTCCGATGGATGAAGCGCCGTTCTCTCGCCATAGGGCCGACCATCCCCGCGACGCGCAGCCGTCGTTCGACGAGCCGCGCCAGCATCACCCGCGTCAGGATCAGCAGCCGCGCTTCCGCGATCGCCATCCTCGCGGAGACCGCTCCGACCAAAGCGAGCGCTTCGAGCGTCGGGAACGATCCTTCCGGGGCTCCGATCAGCCCAGCGAAAGCCGCGAGCCACGTCCCGAGCGGGAGCCGCGCGAGCATCGCGAGCCGCGCATTGCGCACGAGCCTCATCGCGAGATCGCCCCACCGCCGCCTCCGGTCGAGAACGGTAGCACCACCGAGCAAGCGTCTATCGACAATCGCGCCGCCGAGGTGCCGGCGCCGCGGAGACGTGAGCGCTTCGGCCTCGGCGCCGATCAGCCTGAGTTCCTGCGTCGGCCGGTTCGCCGGCCGCGCCGCGAGCCCGAGCAGGAGTTCGCGCCCGAGCCGCCCCGCGCCATGCCATCGACCGAGGAACCGCCGCGCGAGTGAGGCCGCCAACCGACCGGGCGGCCCGGCGTAGCTGCCGTTCCGGGTTGCCAATATCGAGCGTGAGGCCGTGACCGCGAGTACCCACATTGCATCTCGTGCCGCCCTGACCGTCCTCGAGACGGACGGCTTTGCGGATTACAGGCTTCTCGACAGTGGCAAGGGCCGAAAGCTCGAGCGCTTTGGACGCTTTGTAGTCGATCGACCCGAGCCGCAAGCCCTGTGGCAACCCGTCCTGTCACCCGGTCTCTGGGCAACAGCCCATGCCGTCTTCACCGGCGCCGACGAGGACGCCGGCGATCGCTGGCGGCGCGATCAACCCATGCCGGAAAGTTGGCCGGTTGCCGTGGAAGACGTGACGCTGCTCGCCAAGCTCGGTGGCTTCCTGCATCTCGGTCTCTTTCCCGAGCAGGTCCCGCATTGGCGATGGATGTCGGAAACAATCCGCCAGATGACTGCCGACGTTGGCGGCGAACGCCCCCGCGTGCTCAATCTCTTCGCTTATACGGGCGCAGCGTCGCTTATAGCGGCACGGGCCGGTGCCGACGTCGTCCACGTCGACGCCTCGAAGAAATCCGTCGGCTGGGCGCGCGAGAACCAGGCCGCATCGCGCCTTGCAGATGCCCCCATTCGCTGGATCGTTGAGGACGCGCGCAAGTTCGTCGCGCGAGAGGTGCGTCGTGGGCGCACCTATCATGTCATCCTTGTCGATCCGCCGAAGTTCGGGCGCGGCCCTGGCGGCGAAGTGTGGGAGCTGATGGAGCACCTGCCGCCACTTCTGGCCGATTGCGTCGCCCTGTTGGCGCCGCGCTCGGGAATCGTCCTCACCGCCTATGCGATCAGGGCGTCCTCGCTGTCGTTCGGCCAACTCCTTGCCGGGCTCCTGCAAGGCCGCAATGGCTCCTTCGACGTCGGGGAATTGGCAATCCGCGAACACGAAGGCACGCGCCGCATTCCCACCTCGCTGTTCGCGCGCTGGTCATCAGTGCCCGGCGCCTTCTCCCCCTTCGCTGGTAGCTCGAGCTATGCCGCATAACGGGCCGTCCAATACGGACAATCGGCGCACGATCACGAGCCTTCAGAACGATAGCGTCAAGCTCATCCGGTCGCTGGAGATGCGCAAGGCGCGCCGTGAAACGGGCCTCTTCGTGGCGGAAGGCATCTCGTTACTCCTGAGCGCACGCGACAATGGCTGGCTGCCGCGCACGCTTGTGTCGGGCCCCGGTGCCAACGAGGGCGCGGCTGTCCTCGCCCTCGCCGAGTGGGGACGCGCCGCCGGCGCCGATCATCTCGAAGTAAGCGCTTCGGTACTCGAGAAACTTGCGGCCAAGGACAATCCACAAAGCGTGATGGCCGTCTTCGAGCAGCGATGGTCTGTTCTCCCGTCACCGAAATCTCTGACGCCTCCGGAAGTCGCCGGGGACGCCGCGATGCCACCTCTCTGGGTCGCTCTCGAAGAAATCCGGGACCCCGGCAACCTTGGCACCGTCCTCAGGACGGCTGACGCATCGGCCGCCTCCGGTGTCATTCTCGTGGGGAACACGTGCGATCCATTCTCGCGCGAGGCCGTGCGCGCCAGCATGGGCTCGATTTTCGCCGTACCCGTCGTCCGATGCGATCAAGCCGCCTTTCTGGCCCTTGCCCAGCGCTGGCCTGGCGATGTCGTGGGTACGCATCTAGCAGGCCGGCTCGACTTTCGATCCGCCGACTATCGTGAACCCGTCTTGCTGGTGATGGGCAACGAGGGCGCAGGGCTCTCCAAGGATACAGCCGCCGCATGCGGCAAGCTTGCTCGCATCCCCATGGCGGGCCGTCTCGACAGCCTCAACCTGGCAGTCGCTACCGCCCTCATGCTGTTCGAGCTGAGACGATCCTACCTGAAGCTTTGAGGCGTCGGCACGTCACATCCGGGCGACGAGCCGATCCAGAACGGCATCGGGCAGGAGCCGTTTCAAGACACCGGCCCCCTTTGTCATGAGCCCTATGCGATACCGTGCACGCGGCCTCGGGCTCTCCACGGCATGAATAAGCTGCGCCACGACCGCATCCGGCCCAAGCTTGAACGGCCCGCTCTTGACTTTGCCCGATTGCATCTCGGACATCCTGCGTTCGTAGGCTTCCCGATGCGGCGATCGCTCGACATCGACCTTCGACGTAAACGTCGACAACGTCGTCGCCATGAAGTGCGATTCGATCGGCCCCGGTTCCAGCAGCGACACATGTATACCGGCCGGCTTGAGCTCGACGCGAAGCGCGTCGGAGAGGGCTTCGAGCGCAAACTTCGACGCACTGTAGGCACCGCGGTAAGGCCCGCTGACGAAACCCAGGACCGACGAGCACATGACGATGCGACCCCGCCCCATACGCCGCATCGAGGGCACGATGCGGCGCGTAAGCTCGTTCGCCGCGACCACGTTGACCTCGAGCTGATCCCTGAGGACGCTGGCCGGAATGTCTTCCATCGCGCCGATCACGCCATAGGCGGCATTGTTATAGAGCGCGTGCAGCTTGCCGTCGGTTCGCCGAAGGGCCTCCTCTGCGCACCGCGCAATCGAGCCTTCGTCCTTGAGCTCCAACGCCAGCGCCTCGAGACCATATTCGCGCTCCAGTCGCTCGAGGTCTTCGGGACGTCGCGCCGTCGCGAGAACGCGCCACCCGCGCCCGCGCAGCGCCGACGCCGCAGCAAGCCCGATGCCGGTCGAGCAGCCTGTGATGAGGATCGATCGTTCGCCGTGGACCATAGGCGCTGCATAGCCAAAAGCATGGCGACTGAGAAGCCTCGCTGCTGACGCGGGCGACGCGCGAGCTGAATTTCGCCTGAACGAGGAGTTCAGATTGAGTTCAGTGGCACCTGGTTAAAGTCAACTTACCCTGCATGAATCCCCCCGGCGTGATCTACGGGGCTCCGTACGCAGGGCTCGCGGAGCCCCACTCTCACCTCTCGTCGATCGATGCAATCGCGTCGCTATGTCGAAGGCAGGCGGATCCCCGCCCTTGTTTGCCTATTCGCTACGCGAATATCGGCCGAATCGATGTGTCCAGCCACGGTGCTCTGACCTATGTTTTCGCAATGGATGCGGGTTAGCTTGACGCCAGACACCAGCTCGTTGCGAGAGGCGGACCGATGGACAAGGCAAAGCTCGATGCCCTGCGCGCCAAATACGCGACCGCCAAAGGCGGTGACATCTACGATCAGCACTTCGCGAAAGTAGCATCGTCCGTCTTCACGTCACCCGACCAGCGCAAATGGCCGTTTGCCGATGTCGCAACACTCCTCGGCGCGCCCTATCGGCCGGATGCCGCTTCCGACGGCTTTGCCGGGCTGGACGTTGCACTTGTCGGCGTGCCGATGGATCTTGGCGTCACCAATCGCGCGGGCGCACGTCTTGGCCCTCGCGCCGTTCGGGCTGTCGAGCGCATCGGCCCCTATGAGCACGCCCTCCGCGTCGCCCCGGCCGGGAGCCTCCGCGTTGCCGATATCGGCGACGTCCCAATGGCAAGTCGCTTCTCGCTCGATCGCTGCCATGCGGACATCGAGCGCTGGTACAAAGGCATCGCCGCGGCTGGCATCGTTCCGCTTTCGGTCGGTGGCGACCACTCGATTTCACTCCCCATTTTACGTGCCCTCGGCGCGAACCGCCCGGTCGGCATGGTCCATATCGACGCCCACTGCGACACGTCGGGCGAGTACGAGGGCGCCAAGTTCCATCACGGCGGTCCGTTTCGGCTGGCAGTTCTCGACGGTGTCCTCGACCCTGAGCGCACCATCCAGATCGGCATTCGCGGTCCGGCCGAGTACCTTTGGGAATTCTCTTCGGACAGCGGGATGACGGTCATCCACGCCGAGAAGCTCGACACGCTCGGCCTCGCTGCCGTGATCGCCAAGGCGCGCGCCATCGTCGGCGACGGGCCGACTTATGTCTCGTTCGACATCGACAGCATCGACCCCGCCCTGGCGCCCGGCACCGGCACGCCGGAGGTCGGCGGGCTCCTTCCCCGCGAAGCACTGGCGCTGCTGCGGGGCCTTGCCGGCATCGACATCATCGGTGGCGATGTCGTGGAAGTCGCTCCGCAGTACGACACCACAACGGCAACTGCACAGATTGGCGCCCAGATGCTGTTCGAGCTGCTTTGCCTGGTCGCGTTGCGGGGCGACAGGCGCCCTTGATAGTCCAAGATTCGAGAAGGACCCCTTCGATCGTCACCGCCGCGGACCAGCCTTCGGCCGCGCGCCCTGCAACTCGGTTGCAAACCTCGGCCTCGAAAGCCATAGTCGCTCGCAGTTCGCGTGGATCGAATGCTTCCTTTGGGCCTGGCCGGACGCGCATGCATCGACGAGACGACCGTGAACTGCGAGAGCTGCTGGTCAAGCTCCGCGACGAGCATCGCAGCCTCGACGCCCAGATCGTTGCGCTCGAGCTGTCGACCGATGCCGATCAGCTGACTGTCAAGCGGCTGAAGAAGCGCAAACTGCTCCTCAAGGATCAGATCAAGTCGGTCGAGGACCGGTTGACGCCGGACATCATCGCCTGAGCCGCATGGAATCGTCTCAGAGTCCCGAATTGGCACGCCGCGGCGCGCCGGATCAGCCGCCATATCAGTTGCATGTAGCCCTTGCCAGAGCCGGCCGACAACCGATAGAAGCTCTTGCCTTGACGTCGAGCCGCCGGGGCTAATCGGACGCCCTTGCAGCACCACCGAAAGGGGCCGGCTGGAATGGCCGATACGCACGTTGTCAAACTGGACGAAAGCCGCGGCAGTACTGATACGCGGCCACCGGTGGTGGCCATCATCATGGGCAGCCAGTCCGACTGGACGACGATGCAGGGTGCCGCCGAGATCCTCAAAGAGCTCGATATTCCCCACGAAGCACGCATCATCTCTGCGCATCGAACCCCGGAGCGGCTCTACGCATTCGCACGCTCGGCGCGCGAGCATGGCTTCAAGGTGATCATTGCAGGCGCCGGCGGCGCCGCACATCTGCCCGGCATGACCGCATCGATGACCATCCTCCCGGTCCTCGGCGTCCCGGTCCGGTCGAAGGCGCTGTCCGGCCAGGACTCGTTGCTCTCGATCGTCCAGATGCCCGCAGGCGTGCCCGTCGGCACGTTGGCCATCGGCGAAGCCGGCGCGACCAATGCTGGCCTGCTCGCGGCCCAGATTCTTGCCCTTTTCGATGCGGCCCTCGCGTCGCGCCTCGACGACTGGCGCAAGCGGCGAACCGCTGCCGTTGCCGAGCACCCCAAGGACGATGCCTGACAGACGATGCCTGACAAAAGTACGAATTCGCCCCTGCCGCCCCAGTCGGTGATCGGCATCCTAGGTTCCGGACAACTCGGCAAGATGCTGACGCAGGCTGCGAGCCGCCTCGGCTTCAGAACGCATGTCTATGGCGACGACGCAGGCCCGGCGTTCGACGTGGCCACACGCCACTCGATCGGCAGCTTCACAAGCTTCGAATCTCTCGACAATTTTGCAGCGTCCGTCGACGTGGTCACCTACGAATTCGAGAACGTGCCGGTTGCCGCTGCCGAGCATCTGGCTCGGCGCGTGCCGGTTCGACCGGGTCCGGGCGCGCTCGCCGTTTCCCAGGATCGCATTACGGAGAAGACGTTCATTCGCGACCTGGGCATCGCCGTCGCTCCGTTCGCTGCGATAGCGACCCCATCCGAGATCGGGGCTGCTGCGGGCGCGCAAGCCAACTGGCAGAATGGTGCGATTCTGAAGACCGCGCGCCTCGGCTACGACGGCAAGGGACAAGCCCGGGTCGACTCCGCGGCCGAACTGGCATCCGCCTTCGATGCACTCGGCCGCGTCCCGTGTGTCCTGGAGCAGAGACTGAGTTTCCTATGCGAGGTCTCTGTGCTCGTCGTCCGTGCGATCGGCGGCGAAACCGTCATCTATGATATTCCAGTCAACGAACACGCGGGCGGCATCTTGCGCGTCTCGACGGTGCCATCGGGTCTTCCCGCGGGCGTTGAAGCGCAGGCGCGTGACATGGCTCGCCGCATCGCCGATGCGCTCGAATATGTCGGCGTCCTCGCGGTAGAGATGTTCTACCTAGGCGATACCGCCCCGGCACCACTCGTCGTCAATGAGATTGCGCCACGGGTCCACAACTCCGGTCATTGGACCATGGACGCCTGCGCCATCGGCCAATTCGAGAATCACATCCGCGCCGTCGCCGGTTGGCCGCTCGGCGCATCCGACCGTCACTCGGACGCCATCATGCGCAATCTGGTCGGCCACGACGTCGACGCTTGGCCTGCAATCGCGGCCGAACCCGGCGCCTGCCTTCACCTTTACGGCAAGCGTGAAGCCCGCGACGGCCGCAAGATGGGCCACGTGAATTATTTGAAGCCGCGCACCACCTGACATGCGCGACCCCGCCAGCCGCAGCGAATATGATCTTCGCGGATGGCGACGACAATTTCACCGGAAGGGCGCAACTGCGCCCGGAGAGACGCCATGCCGGACGAGCTTTCGCATCGTGATCTGTCCGACTTCTTCGACAGATTCTGCTCGAGGTTCTCGACGTTCGACGGTGCCGAGGTTGCAAAGCTCTTCAAGGCACCGGGCGTGGCATTGCGCGAGGACGGCACGCTGCGCTGCTTTATCGAGCCACACGACATCGCGACCTATTATCAGTCCGCGCTGGACAATTACCGAGCAGCCGGATGCGTGGCGTGCCGATGGTCGGACCTCGAAGTCCAGATCCTCCGCAAGGGGAGTGTCGTCGCCTCGGTCACCTGGGATCTTCTCGCGACCGGCTCGGCGATCAGGCGATGGCGCCAAGCCTATTTCATGGCCCTCTTTGATGGAGAGCCGCTGATATACGGGTCGGCCTTTGCCGAGACCTGATTGCGGGCGCACCGAGAGGCCCGCGACCGCGTGATCGGCGGCACCTGGCGAACAGCGCCTGCGTCGGCCTTGCCGCCCGCTCAGGCCCAGCCTAGTCTCGTTCTAAAGAAGACATCAGACCGCGAACACTACGTCAGGGAGACGCCGATGGTCGCCACCACCACGCCGCGCACCATGTTCGAGAAGATCTGGGCGTCCCACGTCGTCGTCGATCGCCCCGACGGCTACACGCTACTCTACGTGGACCGCCACCTCATCCACGACGGCTCATACTTCGCCTTCCAGAGGCTTAAGAACCGTGGGCTCGAGCTGCGCCGGCCGGACCTCTCGTTCGGTACGCCTGACCACTACATGCCGACCGATACGCGCCGGAAGGAGGACATCTCCAACCCCGACAGCAAGCGCATGGTGACCAGTCTCGCTGTCAACGGCGCCGAGACCGGTGTCACCGTTTTCGACATCGGAGACCGCCGCAACGGCATCGTGCACGTGGTTGGCCCGGAGCAAGGCATCACGCTTCCCGGCATCACGCTGGTTTGCGGTGACAGCCACACGTCGACGCACGGCGCGATGGGCTGCCTTGCGTTCGGCATCGGCCAGTCGGAGGTCATGCATGTCATGGCCACGCAATGTGTGTGGCAGAAGAAGCCGAGGACGATGCGTGTTGATATCGATGGCGAACTGGGCTTCGGCGTCTCCGGCAAGGACGTCATCCTGGCCATCATAGCCAAGATCGGCGCCGCGGGCGGTACGGGTCATGTCCTGGAATACGCGGGCTCGGGCATCCGAGCGCTCTCGATGGAAGCCCGCCTCACAATCTGCAACATGTCGATCGAAGGCGGTGGCCGGGCCGGCATGATTGCGCCGGACGACACCACGTTCCAATACATCACCGGCAAACCCTATGCCCCGAAGGGCCGGGACTGGGACGCGGCCATGACGCGGTGGCGGGCGCTCCCGACCGACGACGGTGCCACTTTCGACCGCGAGGTGACACTGAAGGGCCCAGACATCGCACCGATGGTCACGTTCGGCACGAGCCCCGAGGACGCGGTCGCCGTCACCGAGGCGATCCCCGACCCGTCGACGGCAGCGGACACCGTGAAGCGCGAAGGGCTTGCCCAGGCACTGCGATACATGGGCCTGCGGCCAGGTACCCCCATTTCCGACATTCATGTCGACCGCGTCTTCATCGGATCGTGCACCAATAGCCGGATCGAGGATCTGCGCGCCGCCGCCGCCGTTGCCAAGGGTCGCAAGGCCGTTGTGCCAAGCTGGATCGTTCCAGGTTCCGGCATCATCAAGGAACAGGCCGAGGCCGAAGGTCTGGACAAGGTGTTCAAAGAGGCCGGCTTCGAGTGGCGGGAAACCGGATGCTCCATGTGTCTGGGCACCAATGGCGAAATCGGCCGTCCCGAAGAACGCATCGCGTCGACGTCCAATCGGAACTTCGTCGGCCGTCAAGGTAAGGGCGTGCGCACCCATCTTGTCAGTCCGGCGATGGCTGCCGCGGCCGCCGTGACCGGCCACTTCACCGACGTCCGCAAATTGATGGCCTGAGGGAAGCCGCCATGACCCAGGAAACCGTTCCGGCCCGCGAGCCGTTCAAATCCGTCACCGCCGTCGCCGCGCCACTCAACCAGGCCAACGTCGACACCGATCAGATCATTCCCGGCCGCTACCTGTCGCTGCCCCGCCAGACGATGGTGCCGCACTTGTTTCGCGATCAGCGATTCAACGACAACGGCACGCCGAAGCCCGAGTTCGTACTCAACCGGCCGGAGTATGCCGGCGCCGGAATCCTCGTCGCCGGACGGAACTTCGCCTGTGGATCGAGCCGCGAAATGGCCGTCACCGTGCTCGTCGACAACGGCTTCAAGGCCTTCATCGCACCCTCGTTCGGCGACATCTTCTTCAACAATTGTTTCCAGAACGGCGTCCTGCCGATCATGCTACCCGAGGCTCGCGTAAACGAGTTGCTGCGCTTCCTCCTCGAATTGCCCGGCGCCCAGATCACCGTCGATCTGCCGTCCCAGACCGTTCAAGGCCCTGACGGAAAATCGGACCGCTTCACGATCGATCCGTTCCGAAAGGACTGTCTATTGCGCGGCGTCGACGAGATCGCCATGACGCTCGGCTACGAGGCCGATATCAAGGCGTTCGAGGCTCGCTCGGAAACGGCGCAGGTTTAGGGAAAGCTCGCTGAATCTCCGTGCGAGCGATCTCAGATCCGCCAGCGGCGAATTCGTATCGCATCGCCTTCGGCAGCCAGCAACTCTTCGGCTCGCGCCTGCGTCAGCAGTCCCGTCTGCGTATCGACGTAGCCGACCACGGCAGCCGCGTTCAGCGATGCGGCCTTCAGCGCCTTCTCGAGGGGGGCGCCGAGAGCGGTGAACCCTGCGAAGGTAGAGACGAACGCGTCGCCTGCGCCGG
Organism: Hyphomicrobiaceae bacterium; assembly: GCA_050187415.1. Lineage (GTDB taxonomy): Bacteria > Pseudomonadota > Alphaproteobacteria > Rhizobiales > Hyphomicrobiaceae. Next base: position 19,867 of record JBFWXN010000058.1, read on the forward strand.
CAGTGCCGGCAACCTCGACCAGTTTGGGCGCCGCATGGACGATCTCGCCAGCACTCGCGGCATAGGCGCCATGCCCTCCGTCGGTGACAAGCAACACCTTCGGCCCAAGCGAAAGAACAGCGCCCATCAGGTTCCTCAGGCTCATGTGAAACCCGCCGCCGGAGAATCCGCGCACCGCGAGCCGCGGGAGATCGTCTCCATCGAGCGTTTCGCCGCCTTCCCCGAAACGTGCCACAAGCGAGGGCACAAGCACCTCCGCCTCCGAACGGTTGATGGACAGCACGTCGATCGCGGCCAGGCATTGCTCGAAGGCCGCCGCCCGCGCCGCAAGTTGCCGCGGGCCAGGATTGACCGAGACCAGCGCGCCTTGCGATTTCGCCTTCTTGACGACCAACGGAAACTGATCTGCCGACGCGTTGGAAAGCGATGCAATGTGAACCAGATCGACGGCGAAGGCGTCGTCCTTCAGGTCCTTCGCCTCGATCAGGGTGTTCGCGCCGCGGAAGGTGAAGATCGCCGCATTCCGATCGTGTGAAGATACCAGCACCGACGCCCCGGTCGGTGCACGCCCGTCCCGCACCGCCCATCGCGGCGATACCTTCTCGTCCATGAGGCGGGCCAATACCGTCTCGGCACGTTGATCCTGGCCGAGCTTGATGAGCGCTGCCGCATCAAATCCGAGCCGGGCCAGCGAGACGGCCGTGTTCACGGCGCCGCCGCCGCAGTGCGTCGAGATCTCGACCGCCTCCGTCTTACTGCCTTCCTGGAGCAGCAAGAACGAAGCATCGGCGTTGAGCATCATCATGCGCTCGATACGATCGCTGGCGATGATCGCTATCGTATCGATGGTCGCGCTGCCGACCGTCAGGCTCTTCATCGGCAATGCGTCCCTTCCAGTTGGACCGGCCTCACGCCGCCTGCCGTTCGTCGGCCACGAGACCCAAGTCTGCGCGCGCGCCGCCGCGCAAGATGCTCAAGGCCGCCTCGCGCCCGATCCACGTGTGATCGAGCAGGCGATGGATGTCGTCAAGCCCTGTTACCGGCATCGCGTTGATCGCAAGGATGACGTCACCCGGCCTGAGGCCCGCCAGTGCTGCCGGGCCGTCCGCCAATACCTCGTGCACACGAACAGCACTCACCTGCGTCACCCCTGCGAGATGGCGAAGCCGCGCGGGCAACGGCATCTGCTCGGCAGCAATGCCGATGCGCGCCCGCCGCACGCGACCGTGCTGCAGGATTTGGGTTAGCACCAGAAGTGCCGTGTTCGCCGCGACGGAGAAGCAGATGCCCTGCGCCCCCATGATCGTCGCCGTGTTGATGCCGATCACTTCCGCCCGCGACGAAACGAGGGCTCCGCCCGAGTTGCCGGGATTGAGCGCTGCGTCCGTCTGAATGACGTCCGTTATGAGGCGGCCGGCTTCGCCACGCAACGACCGGCCCACGGCACTCACGATGCCAGCCGTGACCGTGCTCTCGAAACCAAGTGGATTGCCAATTGCAACGGCAATCTGACCGGCCCTGACGCTCTTCGAGTTGCCGAGGCGAGCCGCCGGCAAAGTCTCGGTCGTCTCGCCGCGCAACACGGCAAGGTCGGTGTCGGGATCGCGACCGAGCGAGCGCGCCATGAACGCGCGTCCGTCCGGTAACGTGGCCCGGATACGATCCGCGCCGGCAACCACGTGGTTGTTCGTCAGGATCAGGCCGTCCGGCGAGACGACAACGCCGCTTCCGGTCCCGCGCGCGGCACGTCCGCCGCGCTCGCCTTCTACCGCAAGATGCGCGACGGACGGCGACACGCGATCGACGACACCCGTAACCGTGGTCGAATAGGCATCGAGCAGATCGGCGTCATCGGAGTCCGCATTGGCGCGCGAGGCGCCGTCCAGCTCCACCGTCGGATCGTAGCCGAGCCATGCAATGATGTTCTTCATGGGACTACCCCTGCTTCGTGGGTCAAAGGCCTAAATGGGATCGCGCGGCGGGCATTGAAAGTGGCGGGCGACGCATCGAGCCCGGCTGCCCCGAACCTCCGACCGGACCCAAGCAATGGACTTGAAATTCGCGACACTTCGATGCCACGCTGGAGGCGAATTTCCAGTCTCGAGATGCTCGAGAGTGCTATGAATTCAAAGCGCCGTTGGGCCCAAAATGCGACAACGAACCCGCTCCGAGCCATGGGTCGCGTTTCAGGCCCAACTTTTTGCGATCACACGAGAAACGGCCCCAGGAGGGAACGGTAATGAAACTCGGCCTGCACATCGGCTATTCGGGGGCCCACTACCAAGTTCCCGTGGAGCTCGTTCAACGCGCCGAGGAACTCGGCTACGATTCCGTCTGGACCGCCGAGGCCTACGGCACCGACGCTATGACCCCGCTCGCCTACCTCGCTGCCAAGACGGAGCGCATCAAGCTCGGCACGGCCATTATCCAGCTCGCGGCCCGGACGCCCGCCAACGCTGCCATGCAGGCCGCCACCATCGACACCATGTCGGGCGGAAACCGCTTCATCGTCGGCATCGGCGTCTCGGGACCGCAAATCGTCGAGGGCTGGTATGGCCAGCCTTGGGGACGCCCTTACCATCGCATCAAGGACTACGTGGCGATCATGCGCAAGGTGTTCAAGCGCGAGGAGCCCGTCACGCACGATGGCGAGGAGATCAGCCTGCCATACACCGGACCGGGAGCCCTCGGCGTCGGCAAGCCTCTGAAGTCGATCCTGCACATGAACCCCGACATTCCGATCTACCTCGGCACCGGCAACGAGGCCACGGTCAGGCTCACGGGCGAAATTGCCGACGGCTGGTTGCCGTTCGGCTTCGTGCCTGGGTCACTTCCCGAGTATCTGCCGTGGCTCGAGGAAGGCTTCCGCCGTGCCGGCAACGGCAAAAGCTTGAAAACATTCGAGATCCAGGCCTCCTGTCATGTCGAGATCAACGACAACGTCAAGGAAGCGCTCAGCAAGCTGAAGCCCGAGGTCGCTCTCTATGTCGGCGGCATGGGGCACAAGGACAAGAATTACCATAAGGACATGATGGTCCGCCGGGGATACAAGGACGCCGCCGAGCGAATCCAGGAGCTGTACCTGGCCAAGCGCAAGGACGAAGCGGCCGCCGCCGTTCCTGACGAGTGGGTCGATACCAAATCTCTGGTCGGCCCGCCGGCTCGCATCAAGCAGCGCTACCGGGCCTGGGAAGACTCGGGAGCGTCATCGCTCACGGTACGTTCGAAGCAGCCGGAGGCCGTCGAGGTGATGGCCGAAGCAGCCCGCCTCAATCGGGCCTGACACAGTCCGGGGTGCCGCGGGTTCCCCACGACGATGCCCTGCGGCTAGGCTCGTGAACCCTTATTGCGGCGAGCGCCAAGTCGGCGACCAGCGCGATCGAGCCAATGATTGCCACTCCGAGATGTGTCGGGCACGATGCGGCTCGCAGTCGACTGGGCAGTGCCGACGGCAGCAACGATCGGCCTCCGGAGGGAACGCAATGAGTTTCGAGAAGCCGTACGAGGGCATCCGCGTCGTCGATCTGAGCCAGGGCGTGGCCGGACCCTATTGCGCCTACCTGCTCGGCCGCCATGGCGCGGAGGTGATCAAGGTCGAGCCACTCGAAGGCGACTGGGCTCGGGCGCTCGGTGCTCAATATGGTGACCACTGCGCCTATTCGGTTGCCGTGAGCCCGGGGAAAAAGAGCATCGCCATCGACCTGAAGGCAGAGGCCGGCAAGAAGATCGTCGAACAATTGATACCCGACGCCGACGTTTTCCTCGAAGGCTTCCGGCCAGGTGTCATCGATCGTCTGGGTTTTGCCTACGAGAAGCTGAAAGCCGTAAACCCGGGCCTGATCTATTTGTCGGTGTCCGGCTTCGGCCAGGAAGGGCCGCTTCGAACAAAACCTGCGATGGACCCCATCCTGCAGGCATTCACGGGCTTCATGGCCGAGAACAAGGGGCCAGACGGTATCCCGCACAGGACGCCGACCGTCATCGTCGACATGGCGACGGGCCTCTACTCGCATCAGGCTGTCGTGGCGGCGCTCTACGCGAAAGCCCGCGGCGCCCCTGGCCGGCGCATCAATTCGAGCCTGATGGAAGCCGCGGCCAACTTGCAATCCATCCGCCTCATCGGCGCGGTCCGCGACGGCCCGTTTCGCAACGTGTCGGGACCGGGGGGCACCTATCTCGCATCCGATGGGGCGTGGATACAGATCGCCGGTGTCAAAAACCACGAGTTCGCGGGCATCTGCCGAGTGCTCGGCAAGGAGGAATGGATCGACGATCCACGCTTCAAGACGACGACGGACCGCTATCAGAACGCCGGCTTTCTCGCCGAGCAGGTCAAAGCCATCATCGCCATGCGACCCGGTGCCGAGTGGCGTGAAAAGTTCACTGCGGCCGGCTTGCAGAACGAGATCGTCCAAACATACGAGGACTTCGCAAAGCACCCGCACACCGAGGCGACGGGCCTTATCTCATGGACCGAGCATCCAGGGGGCGGCGCCCCGTGGGCGACGCCGAATGCGGCCGGAACGCCCAGACTGAAGTCCGGCGAGTCGGACGCCATCGCCCCGGCACTCGGACAGCACACGCGCGAGATCCTGACAACGCTCGGGTATTCTGCATCCGACATTCAGGGCCTGATCGACTCGGGCATCGTCAAGGCGGCATAAGCCGGTCAGACCTTCACGCCTCGCCCACTCAGAAAGCGGGGATTGCGCACCTTGAGCTCATCGACCAGGTGGGCTTTGAGGCGCGCCCTCAGTTCGGGGTGGGTTGCGTCGTTCACCGCGCCGGACCGGATGTCACGGGCAAGTTGGGGCAGCGTACCGTCGCCGTCATCGTAGACGTAGTCGAGCAACCGGAACGCAAGTGCCTCTTCCTCGACGGCGAGCTCGCGGCGCGAGATCTCGATGGCATTGCCGAGCATGGCCGCAAGGTATCGCTTGTCGGGCGGTAAAGCGGGCCCGATCTCCGTCTTGAACGCCTCGGCGACCAAGTCGAGCAGCGCCTGCGCCCCCAGTTTTTTGTGGGCTTGGCTCAAGTGACCCTCCCGCGCTGCGTCAGTCGATCGATAATATCGATTGCGTCCCACTCCATCTCGGGTGGCATCAGACCGGTCAAAGCCAGTTCCAACGACCGCTCACCCCCGCGAATGAAGCGATCTCCTTGCAGCAGGGAAATGGCCGCCCAACGCGCCGCTGCCAACACTTCGAAGTAGGCAAGCTCCGATGCAGCGACCTTGGTCTCAGCGTGCGCGTTGTAGCCCTCCAGCAGGCTCGCCAGCTTCGCAATGCCGCCCGCTACTCTATCATCGTTGCCAAACCGCCAGCATCGGGCGATGAACCAACCCAAATCCTCGCGGGGATCGCCCCAGTGACAGAACTCCCAGTCGAGGACGGCGGTAAGTCGACCATTGTCGACCATATAATTGCCGGTCCGGAAGTCGCCGTGGACCAACCTGACGGCTCGAGGCTCAGGCGCGTTCGAGTTGAGCCAACTGAGAATGTATTCTAGCGCCGGTCGTGCCTCGCTGGCGCCGTCGAGCCCCTTGCGCAGTGTCGCGATCTCGCGCCGCGATGGATTGACGACCGGGACCGGCAGAAACGAAAGCGTGCCGTCCGTTGGCGTCACAGAGTGAATGCGCGCAAGCTCGCCGCCGATCTCGCGGGCAAGTCCATCGCCAAATTCCGGCAACGCGGGATCTCGCGCGATGCGCCGCCCTTGTGCCGAGCCGCTGACGAGGGCTTGAATAGCAAATGCCCGTCCGAGCAGCGTTAGATCGTCCGACGCCGCGATCGGCTCCGCGACTTTCACTCCGGCATTGTGCGCGACCCGGATGCAGCGAAACTCGGAAATCCGGTCGAGGCTGACGTCAAGCCCCGCGTCGGCATCGGTGCGCAAAACCCACGCATGCCGGCCAGCCCGCGGCCCACCCGAAACTTCGACATCGACACGCCAGTTCTGCTGGACCGCACCGCCTGCAAGCAGCGATGCGTCCATGATCACGACACGCTCCGCCCCGAGCTCGCGCGCGAGCCACGGCTCAATCGCCGAAAATGTGTTCAACCGCTGAGACGCGTGCGCGGCCGTATCGTGCTCGTCACTCGGCGCCCCCATGCGTATTCCCTCATTCTGTCGGCAGGAGATGGCCGCCGTCGACCACGACCGTCGAGCCGGTCATGAACGAACTCGCCCGCGATGCGAGCAGTAGCAGCGGCCCGTCCAGTTCCGATAGCGAACCGAGCCGCCGCATCGGCACATGCGCGATCATGCGCTTACCTGCATTGGTTTCCCAAAATTCGTCGTTGAGCTCCGTTGAAATATATCCGGGCGCAATCGCATTGACGCGCACCTTGTCCCGGGCCAGTTCGAGCGCCCAGTTGCGTGTCAACGCCAGCACCGCCGCTTTCGATGCCGAATACGCCGACAAAGTCTTGATGGCTCCGAGCCCCACGATCGACGCGATGTTGATGATCGAGCCGCCGTTGCCGGTCGCCACCATTCGCCGCGCCGCCTCCTGGCCGACGCGAAAAACGCCGTCGAGATTGACGTCGAGAACGCCGCGCCACTGCTCTTCGCTCATTCTCGTAAAGAATTCCGGATCGGTGACACCCGCATTGTTGACGAGAATGGTGACGGGGCCGATGGCCTCTTCGCCCATATTGAAGCAGTACTTTACCGAAGCCGGATCGCGCACATCGAGCGCAACCGCCGCGGCGTGACCACCGTCTTGCTTGATCTTGGTCGCAAGCGCCTCAAGTCGATCCGCGCGCCGCGCCGCGAGCAGCACCTTGGCTCCGGCTCCTGCCAGAACTTCGGCAAAGTGGGCTCCCAGTCCGGAGGACGCGCCCGTCACCAGCGCCACCTCCCCGTCGAGCCGAAACATATCTCTTGCGCTCGTCGTCATCACATCCACGCTGAGGTTATAATCCGTGTCGGCGGATCGCGACGCATCCCGCTGGAAGCAGCCAAAATCCGCACGCTCTTGTCATCGCACGTTCGCGCGCGTCTCCGCTAGACCCCGATCGATCCGCGCACCGCCGGTAGTGCCCTCGGACCGTACGGCTGCCGCTACGCTGGGTGCATCAACTGACCGGCGCGATCGCCAACGGGCTAGACGTCGAGGTTGGCGACGTTGAGCGCGTTCTCCTGAATGAATTCGCGGCGCGGCTCGACAAGATCGCCCATCAGTTTCGAAAAGATGTCGTCGGCCTCGTTGAGATCGCCGACTTTTACCTGCAGCAAAGTCCGCGCCTCGCGGTCCAGCGTCGTTTCCCAGAGTTGATCGGGGTTCATCTCGCCCAGCCCTTTGTAGCGCTGTAGCGAGATACCTTTGCGGCCGGCGGCGAATACGGCTTCGAGCAAATCGCGAGGACCGAAAACGGGGCTCTCATCATCCTTTCGGCGGAGCGTCGCCGGCAGACCATAGATCTCCATCAGATGCTCGTGCCGCTCATTCAGGCGTCGCGCTTCGAGGGATCCGAGCAGTGCGCGATCGAGCACCTGCACCTCGGACACGCCTCGCACCAGTCGCTTGAATATGAAGCCGTCGTTCCCGAACCGTCCTTCCCAGCCGCGCTCCGTTTCCTCCGCCAGCGCGTCGAGACGCTTGGCGATCTGCTCGGCCGTCGCATTGGCCGCCTCGGCGGACAGCAGCAGCCCTGCATCGAACGCACCGCCGATCGCCGCCTGCTCGACCACGAAACGCGCGTAGCGTGAATGCAGATCATCGATCAGCCGCTTGATGCTGCGGGCCTGCTCCGCGATGTCGCGAAGATCGCCCGCCGATCTCGTCTCGCCCGACCCGAGCTGCAGAACAGCGCCATCGAGGCCCGCATCGATCAGATAGTCTTCAAGCGCCCGTTCGTCCTTGAGATACGTGTGCGACTTGCCTTTCTGCAGTTTGTAGAGTGGTGGCTGCGCAATGTAGAGATGGCCCTTTTCCACCAACTCCGGCATCTGGCGATAGAAGAACGTCAGCAGCAGCGTGCGGATATGAGCACCATCGACGTCGGCGTCCGTCATGATGATGATCTTGTGATAGCGCAGCTTGTCCAGCCTGAACTCGTCGCGTCCGATACCCGTGCCCAGCGCCGCTATGATATTCGTCACCTGTTCCGACGAGAGCATCTTGTCGGTCCGCGCGCGCTCGACATTGAGGATCTTGCCGCGGATCGGCAACACCGCCTGATACTCGCGCTTGCGTGCCTGCTTCGCTGAGCCACCGGCCGAGTCACCCTCGACGATGAACATTTCCGTGTTGCTCGCGTCGCGATCCTGGCACTCGGCAAGTCCGCCAGGCAGACGGAGGCCATCGAGGGCGCCTTTGCGCCGCGTCAGCTCGCGCGCCTTACGTGCCGCCTCGCGCGCGAGTGCCGCTTCGACGATCTTCGTGAGGACGATCTTCGCTTCGCGCGGATGCTCCTCGAAGAAGGCCGACAACTGGTCGCCCACCACGTTCTCGACCACCGGCTTGACTTCGGAGGAGACCAGCTTGTCCTTTGTCTGGCTCGAGAACTTCGGATCCGGCACCTTCACCGACAGAACGCACGTCAAGCCTTCCCGGCTGTCGTCGCCCGTGAGATCCACCTTCTCTCGCTTCGCCACGCCGCTTTCGTTCGCGTACTTGTTGATGACCCGCGTCAACGCCGCGCGAAAGCCGGCAAGGTGGGTTCCGCCGTCACGCTGCGGAATATTGTTCGTGAAACAGAGTACGTGCTCGTGATAGCTGTCGTTCCACCAGAGCGCGATTTCGATCGAGATGCCGTCCTTCTCTGCGACGATCATGATCGGTTCGGCGATGAGCGGCGAGCGATTGCGATCGATGTAGCGCACGAACGCACCGACGCCGCCATCATAGCGCATGGTCTCGCTCTTGACGTCCGCATGGCGCGCATCGCGCAGCGTGATCCCCGCGCCCGAATTCAAGAACGCGAGCTCCCTCAGTCGGTGCTCGAGCGTCGCAAAGTCGAATTCGATGTTCGTGAACGTATCCGGGCTGGGCAGAAAGGACACTTCCGTGCCTCGGCGCCCCCCCGCATCGCCAATCTCGACCAGGGGCGCAACCGGGTTGCCGTTGGCGAATTCGATAAGGTGCTCCCTGCCGCCACGCCAGATGCGCGCCTTCAGCCACGTCGACAGCGCGTTGACGACGGAGACGCCCACACCGTGCAGGCCACCCGACACCTTGTACGAGTTTTGGTCGAATTTTCCCCCGGCGTGCAGCTCCGTGAAGACAATCTCGGCAGCCGAGCGCGGTGGGTCGTGATCGTCGTCGTGCTTGATGCCGGTGGGAATGCCGCGACCGTTGTCGGAGACCATCACCGACCCGTCGGCGTTGAGCGTGACGATGCACTCCGTCGCGTGTCCGGCAAGGATCTCGTCGATGCCGTTATCGACGACCTCGTACACCATGTGATGCAGGCCGGAACCATCGTCGGTATCGCCGATATACATGCCCGGACGCTTGCGGACCGCATCGAGGCCCTTCAGCATCTTGATCGAATCGGCGCCATAATCCTCGGCCGCGCTCGGCTGTCGTGCGGGCGTCGCGTTCATGTCGCTAAGATCCTGAGAGATAGGGTTCATTTTTGAATATCGACACTAGCACAACGCCCAATCCGGAGCCCGGAAAATCGGCCCGTTCGAGTGCTTTTCAGTGCAGTTTTATATGTTGCAAATCAGTGGGTTATTCCGCCGCTCGCGAGGTGCGGCAAACCGCCGGCAGAACCGATGCCATTTTCGTCGACGGGAAAGAATTGAGCGTCGTTCGATAACGCCTCGAACGGATGCCGATCGGTGCCGGTCAGCCACGCTTGGCTGCCCAGCCGGAGCAGCTCGGAGAACAAGCCGGCCCGCCGTCGCATATCGAGGTGAGCCGCGATTTCATCGAGAAGCAGGACGGGAGCGCGCCCTCGCCGGCGATTGCCGAGAAGCTCTGCATGAGCAAGTACGAGGCCGATCAACAGCGCCTTCTGCTCGCCGGTCGAGCTTGCCTGAGCGGGCATGGCCTTGGGCCCATGCCCGACGATGAGATCGCTGCGGTGCGGCCCCTCCAGGGTGCGGCCTGCAAATCTGTCCCTCTCGCGGCCGCTGGCCAGAAGCGCGAGATAATGGTCCTCCACATCGACCGCCGCAACGTTGGCGAGTGCGGATTCGAGCGTGCCCACCAGAGAGAGCGTCGCCCAAGGAAACGCTGCGTCTGTATCGCGTTCGCGCCGCTGGCCGATAATGCCCGCGATCCCGCTTAGCATCTCGACGCGGGCCGCAGCGATGGCAACGCCCGTCTCGGCCATGATGTGCTCGAGCCCTGCGAAGCGTGCTGGATCGCGCACATCGTCTTCCAACAATCGGTTTCGCTGCCGCATGGCCCGCTCGAACTGGCCTGCCCGCGTCGCATGCCCCGGGTCGAAGCCCAGCACCAGTCTGTCGAGAAATCGCCGCCGATCACCCGCAGGACCGGTGAATAGACCGTCCATCGCCGGCAGCAGCCAGGCCATTTCGACGAGGCCAGCAAGGGCACCTGAGCCGCTTTGCGGCTCGCCATTGATACGGACGATACGGCCGCTGCGCGCCGCGTCCGGCTTGCTCGGATCAAGCCCGGTCCCCACTTCCACCGGACCCGCATCCGTCTCGACCGTTGCCGCGACGGCCCAGCCTCCGCTTCCATCCTGCCGGGAAAGGTCCGCATAAGCCGCGCGCCGCAAGCCCTGCCCCGCCGCCAACAGCGAAACCGCTTCGAGAACGTTGGTTTTGCCCGCTCCGTTCGGCCCGGCTAGCACCACCGGCCGCCCGTCGAGCGACAGCGTCAATCGCGCGTGGTTTCGGAAATCTGTCAGGACGAGGCGCGAAATCCACATGCGTGAGCGTTACGTCCTCTCCTCGAGGAGGGAAGCAGCATTGGGGAAATCCCCATGAGCCCCGAATTCGATGGCGACACACTGAGCGGCCCAAATAGCCAAGCCCTATCGCCCACGGCATGGAAGCCGGCAAACCGCAAGCTTTGGCTGCTCATACCCGCATCGGCATCAGGACATAGAGCGCGCGATCGTCGCCACCATCCTTGACCATCGTCGGCGATCCCGAGTCGGCGAGCAGGAACTGTAGCGTGTCGCTTTCGAGCTGCCCCGAGATGTCGAGCAGGTAGCGGGCGTTGAAGCCGATCTCGAGAGACGGCGCGCCATAGTCCACGGCCAGCTCTTCGGTAGCACTGCCGCCATCCGGGTTCGTGACCGACAGCACCAGCTTCTCAGGTGCGATGGCGAGCTTCACCGCCCGCCCGCGCTCGCTTGCGATCGTTGAGACCCGGTCGACAGCCGACATGAATTGGTTGTTCGACACCCGCATCGTCTTGTCATTCGACTGCGGGATGACCCGCTGATAGTCCGGAAAGCTGCCATCGATCAGCTTCGATGTGAGCGTGATGGGTCCAATCTCGAACCGCACTTTCGACGGCGAGACGCCGATCATGACAGCGCCTTCCGTCGACTCGATCAGGCGATGCAGCTCGTGCACCGTCTTTCGCGGCACAATTACGCCGGGCATGCCTTCCGACCCGGCCGGCCGGTCGACGTCGAGCTGCGCCAGCCGATGTCCGTCTGTCGCGACGGCCCGCAGCGTCGGCTGTCCGTTCCGCTCGGCGGTGTGCAGATAGATACCGTTCAAATAGTAGCGCGTTTCCTCGGTCGAGATGGCGAACCGGGTCTTCTCGATGAGACTCTTGAGATCCGCCGCAGAAATCTCGAACGTGTGCCCCATCTCGCCAGCCGCAAGATCCGGGAAGTCATCGGCCGCAATGGTTTGCAGCGCAAACCGCGACTGACCGGCCCGGATGGTAAGCCGCTCGCGCTCGGCATCCCGCGCCAGCTCGACCTCGGCCCCTTCCGGCAGCTTGCGCACAATGTCGTTCAGCATATGCGCCGGAACCGTGATCGCACCCGGCTGCTCGACCTGAGCGTTGACGGCCTCCACCACCTCGCGCTCGAGATCGGTCGCCTTGAGTTCCAAGGATGACCCTGTCGCCCTCAGGAGCACATTCGACAGGATCGGTATGGTGGTGCGGCGTTCGACGACGCTCGTGACGTGTCCGAGCGCGCGCATCAGCTCGCTCCGTTCAATCACCAGCCGCATGTCTCAGGCCTCATGAAGTATCTCGAAGTCGGCATGCCCCACGCCCGTTCCTGGCTCGAGGGTCAGTTTGCCAGCCGCCGCCCTCGCACTCGGGACGACGCTGGCATAACATCACGGTCAGGAGAATCGTTGTAGGGCAACTTGAACCGAACGCGCTCGTTTGGCAAGGGAAACTCTGCATCAACCAGGCTCACGAGCCCCTTGAAATCACCGGCGGAGAGCCAGGAAAGAAATGCCTACGCAAGCTCGAACGTCATGGTCTTGCCGACGGCGAGCGGGGTCAGGCATTCATCACCGAATGCATTCAGCAACGCCCCCATCGCCCGCCAGCCCGTACAGTGACCGGCAGCGATAGTGGTAAGGCCGAAAGCGCCGAGATCCTGAACCGTTTGGGGGATGATCCTTTCGTTCGTGCCCGAGAGATGGAGCCCACCCATCACGGCATGCAGTGGTATCTTCGG
>JBFWXN010000059.1:0-32045 GCA_050187415.1 Hyphomicrobiaceae bacterium
AGAAGGCCGAGAACAGCGTCCCGATGGCGACCATCACCGTCGCCAGGAAATGCAGGCGCGGGCCGACACGATTGAGGCCGAACAGCATGACGCCGAGAAAGCCGGCCTCGAGAAAGAACGCCGACAGCACCTCGTAGCCCATGAGCGGGCCTATGACGGGACCGGCCTTGTCGGAAAACACGCTCCAGTTCGTGCCGAACTGGTAGCTCATCACCAGCCCGGATACGACGCCCATGCCGAACACGACGGCGAAGATCCGGAGCCAATACCGGAAGGCGGTCATGAATATCGACCGCCCCGTCGCGAGCCAGAGCCCCTCGAGGACTGCGAGGTAGCTTGCGAGCCCGATGGAGAACGCTGGAAATATGATATGCGCAGAGATCGTGAAGGCGAACTGAAACCGGGCGAGATCGATGGCGGTTAGGTCCATGATTCAAGCTCCCTTCAGTTCACCTCGAGCCGGCATCTATTTTTTGGCCCCGCTGGCGTCATACTGCTTCAGGAAGGCGGTCAGGTCCTTAATATCCTCCGCATCCTTCAGACCGGCAAACGCCATCTTGGTTCCCGGAATCGCCGCGCGAGGATCTCTGATATATTTTGCGAAGCTTTCCTCGTCCCAAGTCACGCCTGAATTCTTGTTCGCGTCGGAGTAATTGAAACCTTCGATGGTTCCTGCCTTCCGGCCAATCAGTCCATTCAGAACAGGGCCGACGGCGTTCCGTGCATTCTCGCCGATCTGATGACACGCCCTGCATTTCTTGAAAACCTCGGCGCCGTTCTCCACATCCTGCGCGAAGGCCGGCGAGGTTACGGTGGCGACACCCCAAACCGCGACCGAAGCGCCAACCAGAGCTATAATCTTGCGCACTTGAACCTCCCTGTCGAAACGTGCGATTTTTTTTCTTGCGCGCCGGCTGATCGACCGCAATGTGATCAATCCGCCCGCGGCGAAAAGCCCATTCGCCAAAGTGATGTGCCCTCGATCAGAAATTTAAGGCCTGCCTGGGCGCCAAATAACGTTCCGGCGACGAACAGCGGCGCACTCAGCGCCAGCGCGCTTGCGGCCGTCAGCCCCTGCCCGACCGTGCACCCGTGCGCGAGCACTCCTCCAACACCCATCAGTGCGGCGCCTGCCAGATGCCGCCGCATCTCGCGCGCATCGTCGAACGCCTCCCAGCGGATCTCGCCTTTCGCCAGGGCGACGAAGAACGAGGCGAGCAGCGCACCGATGATGGCGGCGACACCGAAATTCACGCCGCGAAACGGAACTGCCATGAATTGCAACAGCGCCCGACCGGTCGGCGCAACGAACGACAAGCTTTCGACATGCGTCGCCGTCATGGACTCGACGGCCTGAGAGGTGGCGAGCCAGCCGCCCGCCACGGCGATCCCGATGGCGATCGCGCTGGCAATGAGCCTCGGGCGCATGAGCACGCGCTCGTCGGCAAGCGCGATCATGGCCAGCAACGCCAAGCCACCAGCGACGATCAATTGCGCCCCAACTTCACCGGTAATGGGGGCCAGCACTCTATCCACCGACGCCGCGCCGAAAGTCGAAAGATCGAGAACCCCAACGCCCAGCAGCAGATCGCGCGCGGCGGCCAAGAGCCCCGTCGTCACGGCGTAGGCAAAGACGCCGACGATCATCACGCAGATCAACGCCCTGAGATCACCACCGCCGGCCCGCACCAGAAGCCCGAAGCTGCATGTGCCCACCAGCGTCATGCCAAGCCCGAACAGGCAGCCGCCGAGCAATGCACCGAGCACATGCAGGCGAGGATCGAGCATGCTGCTCGTGTCGAGTGATACCAGGCCGAGCGCAACGAGGCCCATCGTGGCCAGACCCGCCACCGCGACGGCGAGCCCCCAGGCCTTCGCGCCGCGATAATCTCCACCAATCAGCGCGTCCTCGATCGCGCTCATCGAGCACAGCCGGCCGTAGCGCGCGCCGCCACCGGCGAGTGCCCCGCACAACGTGCCGCCGATCGTGGCATAGTCGATATCCATCGCTCGCCTCCACAAGCGACCCGTCGGCACCCGTTTCCTGGGCCTAGCAGTCGCGGCAGAATTTCTCGTAGATGGCGTGAATGAAAATGCGCGTCGTCTCGTCGGCCAAGCTGTAGTAAATGACGCGCCCGTCGCGGCGGGGCGTGACAAGGCCTTCGTGGCGCAATCGGGCGAGTTGCTGAGAGACGGTTGCCTGGCTGAGCGCAAGCAGCCCTTCCAGCTCGGTGACGGAGCGCTCCCTTTCGCTCAGGAGGCAAAGGATTACCAATCGGTTCTCGTGTGCCAGCGCCTTCAGGAAATCGCTGGCTTTGCGCGCTTTTCCCATGAGCGATTGCAGCTCACCGGACACCTCATGCCCCTTGGCGAGCGCGTTCTCGAGATCGCGTGCAATCGTCTCCACCATGCCTACCTCGGCTCCATGGTCATCCAGGATTTTCCGCACGCAACGTCCACTCTCCGGAAGCGTCCGTCGCCAAAGACCCGCCGCCCCCGATTGTGCGCGATTGAACCGCCTGGCGCCCTGGCACTATCGGCCTCTCGAGCGGTTCTGGGCCCGGGAGGGCCGGTCGCAGTCGCGCAATCAGCGCGTCGAGCATGCCCCAGAAGAAGTCGGCACCGGGGTAGCCGGTGATCCGCCCGACCTCGGCGCCATCATCGACCAGCACGAACGTCGGTGTGACCGTGACCGCACTTGCGAGGCGAATATCGAGCCGACGGGCTTGCGCTATCGGGACGCGCCGCAGCGGCGCGATCCGCCCCTCTTCCGAGTGAACGTAGGCCTCGCCCACTTCCTCATCCCAGCGGGCGCACCATACGCACCCCGCCTCGTCGAACATAACCAACTCGGCAGCAGGCGTGCCTGTCGCCCAGACCGTTGCGCCGAGCACGAACACCAGAATCGCAAGCAGGGAACGCGCGTCACGGCAGCGCAACAACGCGATGCGCATCAAATGCTGGCGCGACCCATCGCGTCCCCCTCGGGTCATTTGTTGACCGGGCTTTCTGGATCGAACAACAGCGCGACAAGATCTTTGATCTGCTGCTCGTCGAGGACTTTGTTGTGGCCGAAGCGCGGCATCGTCGAGCAGGGCTGCACGACGTTCGAGTTGTAGATTTGTGCGTATGTGCGCTTTGCATCCTCTGGATCGTATTTTCGGATCTTGCCGTACTCGACGAGACTGGGGCCGAGAGTTCCGAAGCTCAGCTCCGTCTTCGACATCTGGTGACAAGCATAACAATTTCCACCGCTGATCGCACCGGGCTTGTCATTGAACCGGAGGCCAAAGCCCGACTGCGCGATTTTCTCGCCGCTTTTCCAATCGCCCATCACCTTGCCGTCCGCCGGCATCACGACATTGGCTTTCTCGCGCTGAAGCACCTTTTCGAATTCGGCCTTCGGCAAATCCTTGCGATACTCCGAACAGACCTTCTGCGTCTCGTCACGCTCGACCCGCTTGGCCCACTCGCCCTTCGCGTCGCGAAACATGTCTCGGTAGACTTTGTCCACCTTGCCCGGGTCGGCGCGTTCCTCGGCGATGACGCTCGCCGGCATGGCGAAGAGAGCGGCAGCGACGAGCCATTTCATTGTGTGCATTGGTCCGCCCTCAGCGCTTGATCGAAGGAACATTGATTTCGCCGCCCTCGGCCATCTTGTTCAGATAGACCGTCAAGGCAGTGACGCCCTCGGAGGCGTAGACCGGCGGCGGCATCCGCATCTGCCGATAGCAGTCCCAGATGCGGTGCTGAACCGTGCGCACCTGACTTTGCGACACCCGGTAGGTCGGCCATGCGCCTTGCGTCTGCTGAGCGTCCTTGCCGTGTTTGTTGAGCTGCGGCAGCGCCTGCAGGCGAATGCGCTTGCCGGCCTCGCCATGGCACGTCTGGCACGAAAAATCGTGCGTGGCGGATCGCCGATAGAACAGTTCCTGTCCAACGAGGAACGCTTCTTTCTCTTTCGGATGCGAAAGCGGTTGAGACAGCTTCTCGCCATTCGATTTGTTCGCAACGTAAGCGACAAGGTCCTCCATTTCGGAGTTCGGCTTGCGGTTCGACGGACTGAATTTGTGCTTTCGAATATCCTTGGTATCGAGTTCTTGAATTTTCTCCATGCACCATAGAATGCGCTGTGAGACGTCCATAACCTGATCCGCGTCCGCGAAGTAGCGTGGGAGCCTGGCGAAGGCCCCCTCGAGCTTGCCCGGCCCTTCGCCGAGATCGCATGTCTCGAGAGATACGTTCTTGGCTCCCCGGGCTGTCTTCCAAAGGACCTCTCCGCGATCGACGTTGAGGTAACCCGGGTTAGAGAACGGGTCTGAGATCATCTCGCGATATCGCTCGATCTCCTTTTCGGTCGTGTCCTGTTGAGCACTGACCGCAAACGGCATCGCGACGATTGCGATCGCTGCCACATAGCTGGCGAGCCTAAATCCCCTCAAGCCGTCCTCCGTCGATGTCGCGTCGCCGCGTCGTTTGCCGCGCGGTGATCGCAAGGGTTGACCAAATCAAATCATATCGCTCACAAATGGCTGGTTGCAACATAATATCGACATATGCTAATTCGTATATGTGTCAGAATGAGCGTCGGCAAGAGCACCCGGTTAGGCTCTATCAAGGCCGACCGCAGAGGAGGAAGATGATGACCTTGATCACGGGGGCGACACGCCGCGCTTTTCTTGGCACCGCTGCCGGCGGGCTTGCCGCTTTGGCGCTGGCGCCAATGCCCGCTTGGGCTGATGCGAAGATGGTCGCTGACGAGATCAAGAAGCTTTACGGCGACAAGGTACTGAAGGAGGGCCGGATCAAACTGGATCTTCCCTCGATCGCGGAAAATGGCCTTGTAGTTCCGCTGTCGTTCGAGGTCGAAAGCCCGATGACAGAGGCCGACTACGTCAAGACGGTACATTTTTTCGCTGAAGGCAATCCGAACCCGCAGGTCGCGTCGTTCACCTTCACCCCATTCGCGCCGAAGGCTGCCGCGTCGATCCGCATTCGCCTCGCCAAGACGCAGACGCTCGTTGCTGTCGCCGAGATGTCGAACGGCGATCTCTACACGGCGAGCAAGGAGGTTAAGGTCACGATCGGCGGCTGTGGCGGCTGACCGAGATACTTTGCTTCCACCCAACCGCAGTCAACCGCGCGCGATTGCGCGATTCCGAGGTTCGACATGGCCGCACCGAAACCCCGCGTTCGCATTCCTTCCACCGCCAAAGCCGGCGAAATCGTCGAGGTCAAGACGTTGATCAGCCACGAGATGGAGAGCGGACAGCGCAAGGACGCTGCCGGAAAGCCCATTCCGCGCAAGATCATCAAGCAGTTCGTCGCGAGCTTCAACGGCAAGGAAATCCTGCGAGCCGATTGGCATCCCGCGATCTCAGCCAATCCCTATCAGTCGTTCTTCGTTCGGGTGCCGGAAACCGGCACGTTTACGTTCCAGTGGATCGATGACGACGGCTCCGTCTACACGTCCGAGCATAAAGTCACCGTCAATTAGTCGGGCGTGCGTAGAGTTCGCGCTCCTTCGGTCCAACACATCGACTGCCCGGTCGCACTTTGATTGCGCGGGGCTGACACCGTTGGCGGATGTCGTCGCCGGACGATGAAGCCGGGCTGCCGCCTGCCCTGTCGAGAGGCCTGCCCCCATGATTACCCGCAGGGATTTCCTCACCGCCACCGCAGCTACGGCCATCCTGACCGGTGCCTCTGCCGGCAGGCTGGCGCGGCTCGCAGCGCAGCAGGCGATCACCGAGGCGGAGTTGCTCGCTTTCGAACCGCTCGGTAACGTCACGCTTGTTCATTTGACGGACCTCCACGCGCAACTTGTCCCGGTCCACTTCCGCGAGCCATCCATCAACATCGGCGTTGGTCCGGCCAAGGGCCGCGTGCCTCACATCACCGGCGCGGACTTTCGCCGGCACTTCGGCATTGCCGACAAATCGCCGGAAGCCTACGCCTTGACCTATGACGACTTCACCGCTCTCGCCCAGGCCTACGGCCGCATGGGCGGGCTCGACCGGATCGCAACCGTCGTCAAGGCGATCCGCGCGCAACGCTCTCCCAACATGCTGCTGCTCGATGGCGGCGACACCTGGACCAACAGTTGGACCGCACTCCAGACCAAGGGTCAGGACATGGTCGACGTCATGGCCGGGCTGAAGCCTGACGCCATGACCGGCCATTGGGAGTTCACGCTTGGCGATGCCCGTGTCCGGGAACTGACCGAAGTGCTTGGTTTCCCGTTTCTCGCCCAGAACGTGCGCGACAGTGAATTCGAGGATCGCGTCTTTCCCGCCCGCAAAATGTTTGAACGCGGCGGCGTGAAGATCGCCGTAATCGGCCAGGCTTTCCCCTTCACGCCGATCGCCAATCCGCGCTGGATGTTCCCGAAGTGGACGTTCGGCATCCGTGAAGGCGACCTGCAAAAGGAAGTCGATGACGCGCGGGCTGCGGGCGCGGGCTTGGTCGTGCTGCTCTCCCATAATGGCTTCGACGTGGATGCCAAGCTCGCCGAGGTTGTCTCAGGCCTGGACGTCATTCTGTCCGGCCACACGCACGATGCCATTCCGGAACCGATCCGTATCGGCAAGACGCTGATTGTAGCGACGGGGTCGAACGGGAAGTTCGTATCGCGTCTCGATCTCGACGTTCAGGACAAAGCCATCAAAGCCTATCGCTATCGGCTGATCCCCATCTTTGCCGACGCCATAAAGCCCGATCCCGATACCGCGGCCATCATCGAGCGGCATCGCGCGCCGCACGCGGGTGACCTGGCTCGCGTTCTCGGCAAGACCGAAACGTTACTTTACCGCCGGGGCAACTTCGCGGGCACGCTCGACAATGTGATCTGCGATGCCATTCTTTCGCAACGCGATGCCGAGATCGCCCTTTCGCCCGGCATCCGCTGGGGGACGAGCCTGCTTCCAGGTCAGGACATCACGTTCGAGGACATCACCAACGCTACCGCGATGACGTATCCTGCCTGCTACCGCATGACGATGGATGGACGCCGGCTCAAGGACGTGCTCGAGGACGTTGCCGACAACCTTTTCAATCCCGACCCGTTTTATCAGCAGGGCGGCGACATGGTCCGCACCGGCGGGCTTGGCTACGCGATCGATATATCGAAGCCGATCGGTCAGCGCATCTCGGACCTTTCGCTGCTCAAGACCGGCGAACGCCTCGATCCCTCCAAGGATTACGTGGTTGCAGGCTGGGCCAGCATCAATCAGGAGGCCGAGGGCCCTCCGATCTGGGATGTGGTGTCAAAGCATATCGAGGCCAGCAAGGTGGTTTCACCGCGGGAGACCGATGCCGTCAAGATCGTCGGACTTTGATGCGCGCGTCGCGGCACGGTTGCAACGACGGATGGATAACTCGGGAGTGCGCAGACATGAAAGAGGTTGATCGGAAGGGCGCCTCGAAGCCAGTGCCGGAGGCGTCGCGACGCGGTTTCCTCACGGGTACGATCGCGGGTGGTCTACTGGCCGCTGGCGGCACCGACGCGCTCGCAAAGAAGAAAAAGGCCGGTCCCGATCCCGACAATCAGCCCCCCCATGTCCCCGACTGGTCAAAGGTGCTCGGCGATGGCGTAGCCGATCATCCTTATGGCAAGCCGTCCAAGTTCGAGGCCCACGTCGTGCGCCGCGATGTCGAATGGCTCACCGCGTCCCGGCAGAGTTCGGTCAACTTCACGCCGCTGCATGATCTCGACGGCATCATTACCCCGAATGGCCTGTGCTTCGAACGCCACCACGGCGGTGCCGCCGAGATAAGTCCTTTCGATCATCGCCTGATCGTGCACGGTCTTGTCGACCAGCCGCTGATCTTCTCCATGGACGACATCAAGCGCTTCCCACGCACCAACCGCATTCACTTTCTGGAGTGCGCGGCCAATTCCGGCATGGAGTGGAGGGGTTCGCAGCTCAACGGCTGTCAGTTTACACACGGCATGGTGCACAACGTCATGTACACGGGCGTGCGCCTCAAGGACGTGCTGGACGAAGCCGGTCTGAAGCCGAATGCCAAATGGCTGATGGTCGAAGGCGCCGACGCTGCCGGCATGAACCGCTCTCTGCCCCTCGATAAGGCGCTCGATGATTGCCTGCTCGCGTTCAAGATGAACGGTGAGGCGCTTCGCACCGAGCAGGGTTACCCGCTTCGGCTCGTGGTTCCGGGCTGGGAGGGAAACCTCTGGATAAAATGGATTCGGCGCATCGAGGTGGGAGACAAGCCGTGGCTCGCCCGAGAGGAAACCTCCAAGTACACCGACCTCATGGAAGACGGCCGTGCCCGCCGCTTCACTTTCGTGATGGATGCCAAGTCCGTCGTTACCAACCCTTCTCCCCAGGCGCCGTTGAAGGTGAAAGGTCGCAACATCCTGACCGGCCTCGCCTGGTCGGGCCGCGGCAAGGTCACCCGCGTCGACGTCACCCTCGACGGCGGCAGGAATTGGCAGGAGGCGCGCATCGATGGACTGGTCCTCGACCGTTCTCTGACCCGCTTCTACGTCGATTTCGATTGGCAAGGGCAGGAGTTGCTCGTCCAGTCGCGGGCCCGCGACGACACGGGATACGTGCAGCCAACGAAGGACGCGTTGCGCAAGGTGCGCGGTGTCAACGGCATCTATCACAATAACGGCATTCAGACGTGGCTGGTTCGCGCGAACGGGGAGACCGAGAATGTCGAGATCTCTTAGGCCTTGGTTGGCCGCCATGTTCGTCGCGCTGCCGTTGGCTCACGCTGGCGCCGCGAAGCTCGGCATCGGCCACGCGGCAACACCCGAGGAGCTCAAGGGCTGGGACATCGATATCCGTCCGGACGGCCAGGGCCTGCCGGCCGGCAAGGGAACCGTCAAGCAGGGCGAAGCGATCTTCCAGGCACAATGTGCGAGCTGTCACGGCGAATTCGGCGAGGGGAAGGATCGCTGGCCGGTTCTCGCCGGAGGCTTCGACAGCTTGACGCACGACCGGCCCGATAAAACGGTGGGATCGTTCTGGCCCGAGGCCTCGACGCTGTTCGATTATATCAAGCGTGCCATGCCGTTCGGCAACGCGCAGTCGCTGACGGACGACGAGGTCTATGCGTTGACTGCCTACGTCCTCAATCTCAACGACATCATCAAAGACCCGAATTTCGAGCTCAACGGGTCGAATCTGGCTTCGATTAAGATGCCGAACAAAGGCGGCTTCTACGATGACGATCGCGAGACGGCCGAGAAGCAGTTCTGGACCGCCGATCCCTGCATGAAGGACTGCAAAAGCGCACCCAAGGTTCTCAACCGCGCACGGGTGCTCGACGTGACGCCCGACGCGAAGACCGGGCCGAAAGTCGACTGACATGCCGGGGCGCAGGGCGACCAAGGGACCTATGACCCGGCGCATTGGCGGGCTGGCGGCATCGAGCGTCGGCTTGCTCTTTATCTGCATGCCCGCGACAGCCGCCGATGCCGCCTATGGCGAATACCTCGCGGCCGAATGCACGACATGCCATCGCAGCGACGGCAAGGACAAAGGCATCCCATCCATCGTAGGATGGCCACCCGAGCAGCTCGTCAGCGTGCTCGTATCCTACAAGACGAAAGATCGCCCCGGCGCGGTCATGCAGACGATTGCGGCGCGTCTCGGCGATGAGGATATAGCGGCGCTCGCCGCCTACTTCGCCAAGCTGAAGCCCCGAGCCATAGTCGGTCCATCGGCCATCGGTGCGGAACGACAAGATCGGGCCTTATGGAGGAGCAACGTGCGATGTCGATCAACCGACGTGTGTTCGTTACGGGCGCCGCGACAGCTACCGGCGCACTGGCTCTGGGTTGCCCCGCAGTTCTCGGTCAGGGAAAGCCCAAGGTTGTCGTGATCGGCGGCGGCCCTGGAGGCGCAACCGCCGCGAAGTATATCGCGCGCGATGCCAAGGGCGCCATCGAAGTGACACTCGTCGAGCCTGCGAGGCAGTTTACGACGTGTTTCCATTCCAACCTCTACCTCGGCGGGTTCAAGACCCTCGACGACATTACGCACGGCTATGACACACTGGCGTCGGCCTATGCCGTAAGGCTGGCGCGCCAAAGGGCAACCAGCATCGATCGCGAAAAAAGGCAGGTGCGGCTCGCGGACGGCAGCACGCTCGGCTACGATCGGCTCGTCGTTTCGCCGGGTATCGACCTCAAGTACGACAGCGTACCGGGGTGGGGCAAAGACCACGAAGAGACGATGCCTCACGCCTGGAAGGCAGGCTCGCAAACCAAGCTGCTCAAGGCGATGCTCGATGCCGTGCCCGATGGCGGTCTCGTCGTGATGATCGCGCCGCCAAATCCGTACCGTTGCCCACCCGGGCCATACGAGCGCGTCTCGATGATGGCCCACGCCCTTAAAAGAGCCGGCAAGGGCAAGGCCCGCATCGTGGTCGTAGATCCCAAGCCGTCGTTCTCCAAGCAGGGCTTGTTCCAGGAGGGCTGGGAACGACATTATCCCGGCATGGTGGAATGGCTCGCCCCCGACATTCATTCGGGCCTCAAATCGGTCGACCCGAAAAGCAAATCCGTCGTCACAGGTTTCGAGACGTACAAGAACTGCGCTCTCGTCAACGTCATTCCGGCACAGACGGCAGGCCGGATCGCCCTCGACGCCGGTCTTGCGGATGCATCGGGCTACTGCCCAATCAATCCGGAAAGCATGCAGTCGGCGGTGGATGCGAATATCTATGTCCTCGGTGACTCCGCGATCGCCGGCGACATGCCGAAGTCGGGCTTTTCGGCAAACAGCCAGGCCAAGGTGGCTGCCCTCATGGTGCGCGCCGAGCTGACCCAGTCGAAAACGTTTCCGGCGCGATATACGAACACGTGCTGGTCTCTCATCGAGACCGACGACACCGTCAAGGTCGGCGGCCGATACGAAGCCCGGGACGGGAAGATCAAGGCCGTCGAGACGTTCATTTCCAAGACGAGCGAGCCACCCTCGCTGCGCAAGGAGAACCAGGTGGAGAACATAGGGTGGTACGCCGGCATTACGGCCGACATTTTCACTTGAGCGCCCAGGTATAAAGGACACCATCATGACCCGTTTGTCCCGACGCTCGCTCGTTGCCGGAATCGCCGCAGGCGGAGGTGCCGTCGCTGCAACCGCGGCGCTGGCCGAGCCGAAACGGCTCGGCCTGGATGCCTTGACCAAGGATGCCGACACGGCTTGCGTCTACCATTGCGACTTCGGTGAGCCGAAGCGCATCCAGCAGATGGCCGGCAACATTGCCAATCACCTTTCGGTCTATGATGCCGATCCCTTCAAGCTGAAGATCGTGGTGGTTGCCCACGGCAGCGGAATAAAGCCATTCCTGACGGATCTCGAGGGGACACCGTGGGCCGACAGCTCGATGCCGCCCGAAGTTTTCCAGCGATTCGTGGACCTGTCCAAATCCGGCGTCGAGGTCTATCTCTGCCAAATCACGTTCAAGAACAACAAGATCGACCTGTCCAAGGCGCGATCCGACGATTTCATTCGCCTCGTGCCGTCGGGCGTGGCCACCGTTGCCGCCCTGCAAGGCAAGGGCTTCGCCTACATCAAGGCCGGCTGATGCGATTTTCGGGACCTCCAACCCGGCGGCATTTTCTCACCGGATCGGGTGCGAGCGCTTTGGGTTTGGCCATGGGTGCGCCGGCGCGCCCATCGATTGCCGCCACGCGCACGCACACGATGAGGCTGGGGCAGACCGAAATCACCACATTTTCGGATGGCATCTTCGTTCTGCCGCTGTCTTTTGCGCTTCCCGACACGGCAAAGGAGGAAGCCGAGGCCTTCCTCAAATCGCATGGCGACAGATTGGCGTTCGTGGGCGAGACGAATATCGTCGTGGTCCGCTCGGGCTCGACGCTCGCGCTGATCGACACGGGCGGCGGCACGGACTTCATGCCTTCGCTGGGGAAGCTGCCGGACGCTCTCGAAAGTGCAGATGTGCGAGCTGACGAGGTCACGCACGTGATCTTCACACATGCTCATGCGGATCACTTCTGGGGTGTCATGGATCCGTTCACCGAAGCATCGCGCTGGCCAAACGCGCGGCACATCATGACCGCCATCGAGCGGGATTTTTGGCTGGCCGACGGTGTCGAGCACAAGGTTCCCGACGCCGCGAAGGGTATGGCGATCGGGATCAATCGACGGTTGAAAGCCTTGGGCGACGTCATTTCGACCGTACGCGACGGGACCGAGATTGCGCCGGGCATCGCATTCCTGGGCACACCGGGGCATACGCCTGGCCACGCCTCGGTGGTGGTCCGCGATGGCAGCAACGAGATCGTTATCGGGGGCGATGCACTGACGCACGCCGCCGTGTCCTTCGCTCACTCCGGCTGGCGCTGGGGCGCGGATCTTGACTGGCAACAGGCGGCGGAGACGCGCGCACGCCTGCTCGACCGGCTCGCCTCCTCGAAGGCCCTGTTTGCCGGGTATCATTTGCCATGGCCCGGAATTGGTCATACCGAGCGCCATGGAACCGCCTACCGGTTCGTGCCGGACGCCTGATGCCGCCCGAGGCCGATCAGGCGCCAACTCCGTGTCGGCCGCGATGTGGGTGGAGGTTCAGGCCGCGAGCGTGCATTTGCCGTTATTGATGACGGTGACCTCACGCTCTTTGAGCCGGCATCGGAACGATACGACAGGTCCGTCGATCCACATGTCGGTCAGAATGGTCTCACCGGGATAGACCGGCGACGAGAACCGCACGTCGAAACCGCGAATGCGCGTGTGATCGTATTTCGCCACCTCCCGCAAGATCGTGCGGCAGGCGGTGCCATATGTGCAGAGGCCATGCAGAATCGGCACGGGAAACCCCACGCGCTTCGCCAACTCCGGGTCCGCGTGCAACGGATTGCGGTCACCGTTGAGCCTGTAAATCAGTGCCTGGTCGATCCGCGTCTCGGCCGAGGCCGTCAGATCAGGCTTGCGCTCGGGCAACCTGTGCGGTTCGAGCCCCGACCCTGACGGGCCGCCAAAGCCGCCATCGCCGCGTGCGAAAGTCGTCGAGACCAACGTGTAGAGTTTTGCGCCCGTTTGCGCGTCCTTCGCGACCACCTCGGTATTGATGATCGCGCCCTTGCCCGGCCCCTTGTCGAAAGCTGACAGCACGCGGCTGTCGACGGCGATCTCACCTTCCGGCTCGAGCGGTCGTTCGAGCATCAGCCGCTGCTCGCCGTGTACGACCTTGGTGTAGTCGTAGCCGCAATCCTTGAGCAGCGGCACCCGCTGGAGGACGGTCGCCATGGTCGCGACCGTTTTCAGCTTCTGGCGTTCGAACGTATAGGCCAGCTCGGACTCGTCGTAAGGATCGCGGCTCAGGCCCACGCCCAGGGCATAGAGCATCGTCTCGCGGTCGGTCCACTTGAAGCGATCGCCGCTCCGCGAGAGGCTCATCAGTTCATCGTAGACGAGGGCCATGGTTGCTACTCCCGATAAATGCTCTCCGCGGCGACCGCGTACCGCTTTCGGCAGGCGCGGCTCAGTCCAACTCAAGCCCATCCATGCCCACGTTCTTCTTCACTTTGGCCATCATCTCGCGGAAGTAACGGCCGGCCTCCCGTGGGTCCTCGACCTGTCCGACCTCGGCGCCGCGGCGCCAGCCTTCAAGGACGGCGATGCGACTGAACCCCGCCTGGAACACGCGGCCCGTAATGTCTGCGGCTTCTTCGCTCGCCAGATAGACGACCGTCGGCGATACCCACTTGGGATCTCGCATGGCCACCTGTTCCGCCGTAAGCTCCCTCAGGCCTTCCGTCATCCGCGTCTGCGCCGACGGCGAGAGACAGTTGACCGTGACGCCGAAACGCTTGAGTTCACGCGCAGCAATGACCGAGAAAGCCGCAATGCCGGCCTTGGCCGCGCCGTAGTTGGTCTGGCCCACATTGCCATAGAGGCCCGAAGTCGAGCTGGTATTGATGACAGCGGCCTTCACCGGCCCGCCGATCTCCTTCGATCTCTCGCGCCAATAGGCGGCCGCGTGCCGGGTCGGGCAGAACGTGCCTTTCAGATGCACCTGGATCACGGCGTCCCACTCGTCCTCCGTCATGTTGACGAGCATACGGTCGCGCAAGATCCCAGCATTGTTGATCAAAACGTCGAGCTTGCCGAATCTCGCGACGGCGGCATCGATCATACTCTTGGCGCCGGTCCAGCTCGACACGTCGTCCCCGTTGACGACGGCCTCGCCACCCATCGCCTTGATCTCATTCACCACCTGTGCGGCGGGTCCCTCGTCCCGCCCGACGCCATCGACGTTGGCGCCGATATCGTTGACGACGACCTTGGCCCCCTCCTTGGCAAGCAGCAACGCGTGCTGGCGCCCCAAGCCCCGGCCTGCACCCGTAACGATTGCTACTCGCCCTTCGCATAGGCGCGCCATCTCGACTTCCTCCTGATCCGATTGGGACAGTTGATTAGTTTGCGCTGGTGGGATGCGAACTGCAACCGCTCAGCCACGCGCCCTGCCTAGCGAATGGAGCCGCGGCTGTCCGACGGCCGCGCGATGATTTTCCAGGCAAGCGCCAAGGCGGTGAAATAAGCGGCAGACCCTGCCAACAGAGCGCGTGCCAACCATCCGCCCGGAAATCCCGTCACGAGGACCCACAGGCACACTCCAACCCCGACCGCCGCCATTGAAATATTGGCTGCAAAGAAGCGTCGGACACGCATCGGATGCACCCAGTGCAGAGGCACGAATGTCAAGGCGGACAGCACGAGGCACATGCCTGCCGCCGCCCAGGTGGGAAGACCCCAGGCGAACACGCAGAACGCGACCAAATTCCAGACCGCGGGAAAGCCGACGAAGCAATGGTCATCGGCTTTACTTCGCTTGTCGGAGAAATGAAATAGCGAGCTGAGGAGAATCAACGCTCCTACGCAGAGGCCGATGGTGCCCGACAGAAAGCCGCCGCGGAGCAGCGCGAGCACGGGAACGAAGACGTACGTGATGTAGTCGACGACCAAGTCCAGTCGCTCGCCGGAAATACGCGGCAGAGTCACTTCGACGGAAACGGCACGTGCCAGTGTTCCGTCCACGGCATCGATGACGAGGGCGATCAGAAGCCAACCAAACGCCTGCTCGAAGCGATTGTCCAGGATGGCAAGGATCGCCAGCAAAGCACACACGCTGCCGGATGCCGTAAACGCATGGACCGCGTAGCCGCTCAGGCGCCGAGCCGCTCCTGCTCGCATGCCGCACTCCATAACGCAAAAGGAGCGCCGTGGCGCCCCCAGGAATTGGTGTGATCCGGTAGAAGAAGGCGAGCGCGCATCTCAGAAGCGATGCCGCAGAGAGCCTCTGATCTGCATATCGTCCCCGGGCAACGTCTGACCCTGCCGCTCGGCTTCCTCGGCCTTCTCATTGACACCGTAAAGAAGCTCCAAGCCGAAGTCGAATTTCGGCAGCACACCAAGTTTGCCCAGCCCAGGAATCCGGACCTCAACGCCCGTGCTCGGCGCCACCGACACTCCCGTATCCTTCAGGTCGAGCGAAGGGACTCCCGGCGCCAGCTTGGTGCCGGACTGTTCCGGCTGCCCTCCCTCGACGGCCCCGCCCTTACTTTCCTGGAACGCCAGCGCGGCAGAACTCAGGGCTCCGAGTCCGCAGCACACCAGCATCCATTTCAAGCGTCGCATGTTCCTCAAGTCCCGCGTCCTCAACGCTGCACGCCGATTTACGCCCTAAATGCCGTCACACTCTGGCGAACTCAAGTCATGATCCACACCGGTGAATGGACACATAACAATTGTCAGGAAGCTGTGACGTTTGTGTCATGTTGCATACTTGCAACAATAGCGACCAGGCTTCCCGCAACAGAAAGGCCGCCTTGCGGCGGCCTTTCCAGATCAAGTGCTCGAAGTGAGGACTTAGAAGTCAACCCGCATACCAGCGATGACCGTGGAGAACTCGGAAGACTGCCTGGCGGCTGCGATCGTGCCGTCAACTTCGAAGTTCTTGTAGGTCAAGAAGATCTGCGTGGCAGAGGCATCGACGTACTGGTTGATGCCAATGCCCCAGTGGGTCATGTCGGTGTTGCTCCAAACCTGCGCACCGCTCAGGAAGCCAGCCTGCTCAAGGCCGCCCTCACTGCTCGAGTACTCGGCGAAGAGAACAGTGTTGCCGATGCCGAAGAAGTTCTTGGCGACACCACCCGACAGATGCCAGTTGTTGAGGTCCGGACCGGTGTAGCTAGAAGCCGCCACACCCGCGGTACGCTGGCCGTCAAGCTCACGATGAGCATAGGCACCCGTCAGGAAAAGACCGGTCGGCACGTGCAGTAGCGAGGCCGAGCCCTTCCACTCGCTTACTTCGACATCGCAGTTGTTTACACAGCTGACCGTATTGGCGCCGACCGTGATTCCGCCGACTGGGGAGTTAAACTCCGTGTCGGACAGATAACCGATGCCGAAGGCGACGCGGACACCGTGGAACTCTCCGGCATAGCGCAGAGCGACATCCCAGAGATTGTCTTCAGCCACCGCGGCCTGCACCGTGAAACCGGCCAGAGACGGCGTCTCGTACAGGACATGGTTGGTGCGGAACGTATCGAACGATGTATGACCGCGGACAGCGTTGCCCCACGAGCCCGGCAGGAACACACCCGCGCTGTTACGGAGCTGGAAGCCGCCATTGTAGAGGCCGATGTCCATCGTGCCGGCCGCAGAACGGTTGCCCAGATCGATCAGCACGAGGTTGTCGGTCGCCGACGAGCCCTGACCCACTTTCAGCATACCAAGGTGCTTATGCTTCAAGTAGACCGTCGAGTCGCGGAGGCAGCTATCGGTGCACTCACCACCGTCGTCGCCTTGACCCGCACCGTTGGCAACAGCACCGTTGCCCTGGTTGGCACCGGAGATCGAGTGACGGTTCACGCCGAACTCGTAGGTGAAGCCGGCTTCGAGGTCGGGATTGATCTTCGCCGAGCCGGTCAAACGCCAGCGCGAGAAGATGTTACCGCCGTCGCCGATGTACGTATCGGACTGAGAACCGTCGTCCCACCACATGACGTTGTGGCCGACGAAGCCCGAGATCTTCACCGAAACCTTGCGGTTGCCCTTGCGGACGGTCGTGGCCTCGAGCTCAGCAATCCGCTCCTCGAGGTCTGCGCAGCAGGAACCGCCAAGATCCGCAGCGTAAGCAGTCGAACCCATGAGGGCTGTGACTGCCGCCGCGATGGCGAACTTTGTCGTGATTTTCATTCTAGGTCTCTCCAGTTCTTTTCTCGTGCAGGAAGCAGCACGCGCAGCCCGGCGTTAGCTTCCGTGTCCCTGCGAGACCGCACGCACGCGCGTGAAGCGCACGCCGCCTCGAAGAGACGCGAACGACGCGAAAGCAACTGTTACGAACGCTGGAGAACTACGTGCGGGGGGTCTCGCGATTGGCGCCGGGCTATGCTTCCTGCGCTTCTGCGACCGGCTCGAATGGTTACACTTCGAACCCCGACCCGGTGACCGACTGGCTCGTCTTATGAACCACCGCACGACTCGACTGGTGATAAGGCTTAGTGCAGAGCCGATGGGCGGGCAAACTCTGCGGCGTGAAACTCTGAAGGAAATGGGCCACTTGTTGCTCACGCGCCACGAACGGCACTATGTTCATGGTTAGTTCCGGCTCCAATTAACAGACTCTTGCGCAAAATTGAGGTTCTGCACGGCAATTCCGAGCCCACAATTCAGGCATTTGCGTGCGATTTCACCGAATCGTGATCCCCGGTGCGGCGTCAGAAGGCTCACGAGATTCGGGGCAATCGGCCTTCCACCGGATACTCTGGGTCCGTGTAGCCTTGCGACGACGGGTGGCCCGGCGCCACCAGCGTGTCGACGAGGGCCTCGTCCTCCGCGGTCCAGGCATAGTCGAGAAACGCCAGATAGCTCGCCCATTGTTCGTAAGTCCTGGGTCCCGCGATCACGGATGTCACCGCCGAGTTATTCAGGACCCACGCCACGGCGAACCCGACGAGGGTACTTCCTTTGGCCGTGGCATGCCGCTTGAGGGTGTCTGCGATGGCGAGCGACTCCGGGCGCCATTCCGTCTGCATCATGCGACGATCGCCGCGCCCCGCCCTGGTATCAGGCGGCGCGTTGCTGCCCGGTTGGTACTTGCCCGACAGGACGCCGCGAGCCAGCGGGCTATAGGTTGCAACGCCGAGGTCGAATGCCCGTGCCGCGGGCAAGAGTTCGACCTCCGGCTGGCGGGTCATGATGTTATAGTACGGCTGTAGCACCACCGGCGGTGGCGCACCGACGTCCGCGCACGCGGCAGCGATCACGGGAATATGCCAGGCGCGGACATTCGACAGTCCCCAATAGCGAACTTTGCCGGCCCGGATCAGATCGCCGTAGGTCCGCGCGACTTCGGTCCACGGCACCGTGGGGTCGACACGATGAATGTAGCTGATGTCCACCCGGTCGGTTCCGAGGCGGCGCAGCGAGTCGTCCGTCGCCCGGATCATGTTGACGCGCGATAGCCCCCTGTCGTTGGGCCCAGGTCCCATCGGCTGTGCCAGCTTGGTTGCCAGCACCCAATGATCGCGCGTGGCCCGGATGGCGCGGCCCGTGACCTCTTCGGACCGCCCCTTCTCGTAGGTGTTCGCCGTGTCGATGAAATTGACGCCCCGATCGGCTGCATGAGCCACGATGCGTTCGGCCTCGTCGGCAGGACACGGCCCTCCGAACATCATGGTGCCAACGCAGATCGGAGAGACTTTGAGCCCACTTTTTCCGAGCGGGCGATAGACGAGCGGCGGCATGGCGGTCTCTCCGGCGGCAAAACGCTGAGTTTGATGGCCCCTTGACTAGCAGGCGTGACCGCGATTGACGAGCGCGCCCCGCCGTGCCTGAATTTACGGCAGCAGGCCGACAACGGCCGCGCATTCCGGAGAGCTGCCGAAAGATGCGGAAACGCGCGGACCAAGGCGCCGACGCCCATGGACTGCTGCTGATGCTGGCCGCACTCGGCCCGTTCGGTCTCGGCTACTTTTTCTCCTACCTCTATCGGGCCGTGAATGCTGTCGTCGCGCCCGATCTGGTGCGAGACGTCGGCTTGACCGCATCGGAGCTCGGGCTCCTGACTTCAGCCTATCTCCTGTCGTTCGCCCTGTTCCAACTCCCGCTCGGTATCCTCCTCGATCGTTTCGGCCCGCGACGCGTTCAATCGTCCCTCGTCGCGACAGGCGGCGTGGGTGCGCTGCTGTTTGCGGCCGGCCAGGATACCGTCAGCCTCGCTGCCGCGCGGGCGGTGATCGGTATCGGGTTCGCCGGGGGCCTCATGGCGAGCTTCAAGGCAGTGGTCATCTGGGTACCGGAAGCGCGCAGAGCGCTCGCCAACGCCTGCGTGATGTCGCTGGGCGCGGTTGGCGTCATCTCCGCTTCGGCTCCGACGGAATGGCTGGTCGAGGTCGTTGGCTGGCGCATGGCGTTCGTGTGGCTCGGCGTGGTGACACTCTCGGTCGCCGCCATGATCTTTTTCATCGTTCCAGAACGGATGACAGAGGCGGCGCCGCCGAGCACATTCAAGGAGCAAGTCGTCGACGTTGGCCGCATCTATCGCTCTCCCGTATTCCTCGCCCTCGTCCCCGTGCTTGCGATCCCCGCCGGATCGCATATCGCACTGCAGACCCTATGGGCGGGGCCCTGGTTTCGCGATGTAGCGGGCCTCGACCGCTTCGGCATCGGCCAGGCGTTGCTGATGATGGGCGTCGCCTTCCTGATCGGCGTCATCGGCAGCGGTGTGGTCGCTGATCGCCTGACGCGGCGCGGCGTCAGCTTGCTCGACGTAAACCTGGGCTTTCTGGCGCTTCATCTGCTGTCGCTGGCGGCGATCATCCTCGATGCGCCGGTGCCGGCGGTCTTGTCGTGGTCGATCTTTGCCATGACCGGTCACACCGCCGTTCTCGCCTACCCGTGGCTTTCCAGCTATTTCGGCGCCCGCCTCTCCGGACGATCGAACACCGCGGTGAACCTGCCGATGTTCGGCTACGCGTTCCTGGTGCAGTCGGCGGTCGGCTGGGTGATCGACCTCTACCCCCAGGCGGACGCCGGAGGCTATGCCCCCGCAGGCTATCGCACCGCCTTCTGTATCGTACTCGCGATCGAGCTGCTCTCTGTCGCGTGGTTCCTGCGCAATCGGCGTTTGCTCAAAGAGGCCGAGCATGGCATGCGACGCGCCTCGTAACGGTGCCGCAGCACTAGTGGTGCTGGGTCAGCCGAGATCGTAGATCTTCGCCATCTCCGGGTCCCGCGCAGCGACCAGCCGGGCCAAGTCGACTATGACCTTGGCCTGCTTCCAGGTTGCATCGTCCTGGAACTTACCATCGACGATGGCGGCGCCCGTGCCGTCCGGCATGGCGGCCAGGATTTTTGCAGCGAACGCGACTTCAGCGGGGTCCGGTGAAAACACACGCTTGGCGATGCCGATCTGGGTCGGGTGCAGCGACCAAGCCCCGAGGCAGCCTTGCAGGAATGCGTTCCGGAACTGTGACTCGCACGCCGCCAAATCCGAGAAATCACCGAACGGACCGTAGAACGGCTTGAGCCCGTACATCAGGCACGCATCGACCATCTTCTGGACGGTATAGTGCCAAAGATCCTGCTGGTAGGCGACGCGAGGAGCCCCCGCATCCGCGCCCGCGGCGATGTCTGAAAGTACCGCATAGTCGGGATGCCCACCGCCGACGCGCGTCGTCTTCATGCCGCGGGAGGCCGCAAGGTCAGCCGGACCAAGGCTCATGCCGTGCATGCGCGGCGAGGCACCCGCGATCGCCTCTACGTTGCGGACGCCTTCGGCCGTCTCCAGGATGGCATGGATGAGGATCGGCTTCGCGATCTTGTGCTTCGCCTCGAGTTGCGCAAGGAGCTGATCAAGATAGTAGATGTCCCACGGCCCTTCGACCTTGGGCAGCATCATCACGTCGAGCTTTGCGCCGACGGCCGGCACGATCGCAAGAATATCATCGAGACCCCATGGCGAGTTCAGGCAATTGATGCGCGTCCAAAGTCCCGTAGCGCCGAAGTCATTGTCCCGCGCCATGGCAACGAAGCCGTTGCGCGCGTTCTCCTTCTGATCGGCCGGAATGGCATCCTCGAGGTTGCCGAGAACCACGTCGACCTGGCGGATCAAATCGGGCACCCGCGCGCGGATCTTGTCGTTGTGCGGCGGCACGAAATGGATCATCCGCTCCAAACGTACGGGCAAGGTTCGGTAAGGCTCCGGCGCGCCGGTCGCGAGGGGCGCATAGAACTTGGCGGGCGTGCGGATGGCGTTCATGGGCAATGCTCAGCGTAACTGCAGGGATATACTGCCTTCTAACCCGCTTTGCTGCACTGCGAAAGACCGTGCCGAAATTGCCGCTGCTTCGTTTGCCGGAATGATGCGCTATACCGGGAGGACAGCCCGTACCGCTGGAGACACATCACCTGCGCGCGTGTCCACCCAACGCGTATTCCACCACATCCACTGCTCCGGATGCTCGCGGATCCACCCCTCGAAGACTGCAAAGATCTCGCTCATCAGTGCCGTCGCATCGGCTTTCTTATCGCTGGTCCTCGGCACATCAACCGAGCGAACCTCATAAGTGAAGTGGCTTGTTGTCCCCACGCGGAGACAGCACCCGAGCCAGACGCGGGCTCCGATATGGCGCGCAATACCCGCCGGGGCGGTCGTGAAGCGGGCCGTGCCACCGAGAAACGGCAACGGCTCGCCGCGACGATCGAAATGATCAACGACGAACCCGAGGGCACCACCTGATCGCGCCCGATCGATCAGCTTGCGCGCCGTTCGCTGCCCCTTGCCGTCGCTGTCCTCTCGATCACCCTTGCCCAGAAGACCGCCGGGAAACAGCGCCTGACGGGTCTCCTTCAGCCAGGCATCGATGAGTGGGTTGTCCAAAGGCTTGTAAACGCCCGTCGGAGGACGCCCAAAGATGCCGAGTGGCCAGATGGCCAGTTCCCAATTGCCCATGTGCAACGTACAGCCGACGATCGGTCCGGCCTCTGCCGCGCGGGCTGTCCACAACTCACGATCCGCGATCTCGATGCGGGATGGGTCGAGGAGAAGGCGGTCCAGAACGAGCGTCTCCGCGAATGTCCGCCCCATGTTCGCCCACATGGCGTGCGCGATCGCCCGGCGCTCGCCCTCCGAACGATCGGGGAAGGCAACGGCCAGATTGGCGAGGGCGCGACGGTGCTGGCGCAGCCGGGGACCGACGACGCTCATGACGCTCGCGCCGATGCCGGCAAGCCGCTCGATGGAAACCAGACGCGACAGCACGATCGCCAACCGAAGCGCCGAATACTCCATTCGATGCCGAAGGCTGGCACGCACCTCACTGACCGGTTGATCTACGACCATCGGCGGTTCGACCACATCCATTGCTCCGGCGTCTCACGTATCCACGCTTCGAACTCGCGCTGCATGGCAGCCGTGACCCATTTGACGTCGTCGCCCGGGTTGGCAGACCGAGGAACCTTCAATTCCTTGATATCGACTTCGAAACGGCTCTCGTTGCCGATCCTGAGGCAGCGCGCAAGCCAGATCCGCGCGCCCAACCGCCGCGCGATCATCGCCGGAATCATCACGGATTTGGCGTCGGTCCCAAAGAAAGGCACCGGCAGTCCGCTCTTGTCGTAGAGATCGCAGACAAGTCCCAGGCGTCCACCGTGACGGACGAAATCGGTGATCTGCCTGGCCGTACGCTGGCCTTCCTCCCAGTTTCCATCCACTTTCCCCTTGCCCAGCAGTCCGCCCGGATAAAGATCGCGCCGCTGATGGCGAAGATACGCATCAACATACGGGTTCTTGACCGTTCGATAGACCGCCGCCGGATTGGCGCCGGCGACCACAAGTGGCCAGATGGCCAGTTCCCAGTTGCCCATGTGCAATGAGCAGCCGATCGCCGGCCCGAGCTTGTCCTTGTAGCGCGCAAAAACGTCGGCATTGGCGATGCGGATACGCCCGGGATCGCGGATCAAGCGGTCGATGGCCATTGTCTCGGCCATGACCCGGCCGAGGTTGGCCCACATCGCACGCGCGATCGCTTCGCGTTCGGCCACGCTTTTTTCCGGATAGGCTATGGCCAGATTGTCGAGCGCCCGTTGATGCCGCCTGAGGCGCGGGGCGATCATGCGCCAGGCCCTCGACGACACGCCGGCAGCAACGTCGATCGGCAGTAGTCGCACGATGCCGACAAGCAGCATCAGAAGTGCGTATTCGAGCCTGTAGCGAACATCGACCAACACTGAAGCCATCTATTCGCAACTGCCCTTTTGCAAGCGGCCCATGGCAGTCGACCTCCCGGAGTGCTGGCGGCATGGGAATTTGAACCGATGCCATTGCAACCGCGTGATGGCCCGTCAAGCCAGCAGTCGGCCGCAGCGGGCGGTTTCACACAGGGAAATCCCCGCCGTCCCGCGTAACCGTCAGAAACGGTGGAGCCGCCTCATGCCCGCGCCTTGGAGCCATCTTCAGCTGACACCCTTGGCTGCATCAACCGAGGCAACGCACCGCTTGGCGACATCCCTTCCCGCATGATCAAGCGCCTTAGAGGGCCGATGGCTTTAAGGGCGGCTAGTCCTGCGCCACGGGCGAAATCGGCGGGAAGCCAGTCGGCGACGAGCGACCAATTCAATGCGTCGACGGCTGCGGTACGACTGACCACATCGCTGCGGCGAATTCGATCGTACGCGTCCAGCACGTCTTGCGAGCCAGGATCGCCACCCGCGGTCACCGCATCAGCGACCAATTCGGCCAGCCAAGCCGCGTCTCTGAGGCCCAGGTTCAGGCCCTGTGCGCCGATCGGTGGCAAGCGGTGTGCCGCCTCTCCGACGAGCGCGATGCGGTGGTCACCAAGCCTGTCGGCCGTCACGACAGACAGGGGAAAGCTCGCGCGCGGCGAGACAGATAGCACACGGCCGAGGATTCCTGCGAGGGCCTCCTCCAGCTTCCGGGCAAAGGCTCTGTCATCCAGGCCCAGCAGGCCGTCGACCACATCCGGTTTCTCGACCCAGACGAGGCTCGACCAGTCTCCTGCGAGCGGCACCGTCGTCAGCGGGCCGGCCCTGCGGTGCAACTCCGTAGATACCGCGGCATGCGGGCGCTGATGCCGGAAACGCCCTGCAATTGCGGCCTGCGGGTACTGTCGACTTCGGTCGCCGATACCGGCCGCCTTCCGACAAAGTGATCGCTCGCCGTCCGCGCCGACGACGAGCGCCGTTTCCAGACGCGTCCCGTCCGCGAGCTCCACGCTTGCCGTCTCCCCCCCTGCGCCGACGGAGACCGCCGATGCCTCATGCCACACGACACGCGGCGACGCTCTCGTCCGGCCGGAAAGGGCCGCCAGCAGAGCATGGTTCTCGATATTCATGCCGAATGCCGGAACCCCCAACTCCTTCGCCTCGAAAAGCACTTCCGGGGCGCGGAAGACGCTTCCGGTGGCATCCACCAGGCGGAGGCCGGCAAGGGGGACGGGCGGCGGCTCGAGTCGCGGCAGCACACCCAGACGATCCAGCAAATCGATGCTCGGGCCGAACAGCGCCGTCGAACGGGTATCCAGGGAGGCTCGGGCGGCGGTCGGCCGGGGCCCGACCAGAACCGTCTCGACGCCGAGCTCCGCCAGCGCCAATGCGGTCGAAAGCCCGGCGAGCCCGGTCCCTACGACAGCGATCGGCGGCCGGCTGATGCCCGCCTCGCTGCGCCGCCTGGCCACCGTGTCCAACATCGTCTGCCTCCTCGTGCGCCATCACGGTAACCTGCGGCGCACGGCCTGCCGCATTTCTGCGCTATTTGAAATATCGAGTCTTTCGCAAGTGACTAGCGATCGGTCATTCGAGCGCGCCTCCAGGCACTGATGGTCGGGTCACCTTACCGTCGAGTTCGCAACCCCGAAATTGTTGCCAGCCGGGCACGATCGCGTGTGCACAATAGCCACATTGCATCGCGGCACCGATCGCTCGGCGGATTTCCAGCGCGTTTCGCGCACCGTTATCAGGAACATGCTCGCGTGCAGCCGAGCCTCCGTCGCAGCCGGAAAAAGGCGACCTAGGGGCCGAAAAAAGCCTCTTATGGACGAATTGCGACGGTTGCCGACAACAGTAGTTGAATCAAAAATTCCTGCAAAAACAATGCTCGACTCGAATCATGGTGTTAATTGCGCAACAGTACGAGGTCGAACTGGGGAAATTCGCTCTTTTTTCCTTAACAGGGCCATCACCCTTCCGTAAGTCTAGCGCACCGGACGAGGTCGATGGCCGTATCAGGCAATCGCAAGCACAGTGGCTGATCGGCCGTCGGCGGTGGGACCATCTAGTAGCGACCTAGCTTCAAGTAGCAAGTTGCTTGGGGTAGCGTTAGTCAGGAGATGTACGTATGAATGGGGGACTGCTCAAGTCGGCTAGCGCTGTGGCGATGCTCGCTGCTGCCGGCCTGTTCGCCAATGCGAACGCCGCGGATTTTGGGGGCGACTGCTGCGCCGACCTCGAAGAGAGGGTTGCTGAACTCGAAGCGACGACCGTTCGCAAAGGCAACCGGAAAGTCAGCCTGAGGATCTCTGGACACATCGGCCACCAGATCATGTGGTGGGACGACGGCAGCCAGTCGGACACCTACATCGGCGATGGCGGCAACATCTTCTCGCGCTTCCGTTTCACGGGCGATGCGAAGATCACTCCGCAGATTACCGCGGGCTTCACCTACGAGTTCGGCGTCAACCAGAACGCTATCGGTTCGATGAACCAGCTCAACGGCGGTGACGACCTCGGCGGCGCGAGTGCTCCGCTGCTTCGCGACACCACCGTCTGGCTGCGCCACAAGCAGCTCGGCATGGTCAAGATCGGCCATGGATCTACAGCGACTGACAACTTGATCCTGATCGATCTTGGTCAAAAGAGTTCAGCCGCAACGCCCGACGCGGCACTCTATAATGGTGGTTTCCTGCTGCGCTCGGGGAACGGATTGCTGGCGAACAATACCAACGCCAACTGGGGCGCCGCTATCCGTGGGCACGAGTCGTTCGACACGACCCGCCGCAATCACGTCCTGTACGAAACTCCGACGCTTGTCGGCTTCACGCTGCAAGCGGCTGTGGCGGAGGACAACTACTGGGATGTCGCCCTGCGCTATGCAGGCGAGTTCGGCGGCTTCCGCCTCGCAGCCGGAATCGGCTACCAGGAAGACACCGAGTTCAACGCTCCCTCCCAGGATGGCACTGGAACCTTGGGCGTGTTGTGTCGCGACAAGTCGACGACGACGCCCGCAGACAACGCCGGCGCCTACGGGACGACAAATGTCGTTTCAAACGGCAATTGCGATGTAAAGTCGTCGGACATCAAGGGTTCGGCCTCGATCCTGCACGTGCCGACGGGCCTGTTCGTCACCGGCGCGGGTGGTATTCGCAAGCTCGACGGCGAAAACTCCCCGGGTAACGCGCTCACCTCTTATGATGGTCCGGATCTGGGCTGGTGGTACGTCTCCGGTGGTATTTCGCAGAACTTCTTCGGCGTCGGCAAGACGGTGCTGTTCGGCGAGTACCTGGAGTCGAAGGGTGGCCTCGAGCAGGCGGCATTCCTCGGCAACACCACCAATACCTCTGTGACGGGCGGGGTTACCAACAGCACGGGCTACGTGAGCAACACTCTTGCTACTGGTTCGTCCTCGAGCACGGTCAACATGTGGGGCGTTGGCATCACGCAGCACATCGACGCTGCAGCGATGGAGCTGTTCGCGACCTACAAGAACTTCTCGCTTGATGCCTCGGGCTTCACCGGCACGAACGCCAGCTTGAACAACGGCGCAAATGGCGTTGCAGACTTCCAGACGGTCATCGTCGGCACCCGGATCAACTTCTGATCCAGAGAGCTTTCAACACTATCGCGGCCAGCCCTTTACGGGCTGGCCGTTTTGCGTTGTGTCGGTGCATCAATTGACTTCGCGGCGACCAGCGCACATCGCGGCGCGCTGATCGACTTCACCTGCGAGCGTGAAAGATGCGCTGGGGGTGGCCCAACACACATCCAAAGCAGCGCAACCGAGATTGCGCCGCGAGCCGAGCGGCGTCGCTCAGTAAAGCCGCCCGCCGTTGGGGACGGGTCGGTCCGGTCCCATCAGCACGACCTCGCCGTCAGCGTCCGGAAAGCCGAGTGTCAGAACTTCCGACATGAATTTGCCGATCTGGCGCGGCGGGAAGTTCACGACTGCGGCAACCTGCCGGCCAAGCAGCGTCTCAGGCCGGTAGTTCTTCGTGATCTGCGCGGAACTCTTCTTGATTCCGATTGGCGCCCCGAAGTCGATGCGCAGCTTGTAGGCCGGCTTGCGAGCTTCCGGGAACGCCTCCACGGCTATGATCGTGCCCACACGCACCTCCACAGCCATGAACTGATCGAACCCGATCTGCCCAGACACCTCGCCTATACTCATTTCCCAGCCGTCCTATCCGGCCGTCTGTGGCCAGCCGTCGCCAGTGTCACCCGTTCGGGCCCCGCGCCTAAGGTGCCAACGGTTCGTCACGGGGCTCGGCGCCGCCGCCGCGCGTACCACGCTCCCGCGCCGAGTCAACGCGCGAGCGAATTCCTCGTGCCGTGCCGCAGAACGCGCCCGCGACGCGGCGTAAGCCGGACGCGACGTCATCGGCCCGTTTCAGGACACGCTCGCCGCGTCGCAACCGGCGATCGAGTGCCGCCATCGTTCGCGCCGAACCGGGATCGTCGTCGTCGAGCCAGACCCGGAACACCGCGCCATAAACCGCGGCAAGCCCCGCAACGCGCGCCATGCCGTCGAGCCCGCCCGTCCCGATCCCGGCGGCTTCGAGCATCCATCGATTGGCCGCGAGACCTTGGGCGATGCAGCTCGGATCGGGCGCTCTGCTTTCCATGATCGACTTCAGCGCCGCCTTCCAGGGTTGGAGTACGTCGAAGCGGCTCATGACCACATCGAAGAGAGCATCGCGTTTCGCCTGGCCCACTTCGCGCGCTGGCGAACGTGACAGAACCTCGTCGTTCACAAGATCGGTGAACGCCGCAAGGATCTCCCCTTTCGACGAGAAATGGGCTTTCAAGCCAACCAGTGTCGACCCTGCACGTGAAGCGATGTCGGACAGCGTCACGTCCGCCCAGGGTGCTTCAGCGGCCATGGCCAGTGCGGCTGAGACGAACCGGCCCTTATCCGTATTCAGATCGAGCATGGGGTGGCTCCTTTCACCCCAAACATAGGGCGCCCGGACCCGTCGCGGAAGGCCCCCGACCGATCGGTAGTGTCTCAGTTTGAAATTAGTCCGGCTCCATCTCATATATTTTATGCAAAGGGTCCCACCAAAGCACAAAGAATACGTGCTCCTGTTGTATGCCGTAAAGCCGCTTCGGACCTGCGAGCCGGAACCTAAAAATTGCGTCTATGTCGTCTCGCCCAAGTTCCAGGAGTCGATACTGAGCATCATCGCAAATCTGAATGACATCATACGCGCAATGCTTCTGCCGCCGCTTATGAGCCGGCCCAGTGCGTTCGTCGTATATTTCTAGCCAGGTCTTGCGGGCGTACTCCACGAGGAATGGTTGAAGCTCATCCTCCCACGCCTCATCTAAGCACGATCGTGGACCCCACTCCCAGCTTCCGGCGATGTCGGCTTGTTCGCGCGTCCATTCCATAAGCCGATTTCGAGGCAGAACCGGCTCAACGATCGTCTTGGAAACATTCACGCCAGCCAATTCCGCTACTCTCTTGAACGAGTGCGGGTCTTCAAGCTGTCGCAACTTTTTTTGTTGGAAGGCG
The DNA here is from genome assembly GCA_050187415.1 of Hyphomicrobiaceae bacterium. GTDB lineage: Bacteria > Pseudomonadota > Alphaproteobacteria > Rhizobiales > Hyphomicrobiaceae. The sequence goes on from JBFWXN010000059.1 coordinate 28,759, forward strand.
TCTAGCGCTTCTGCTGCACGCGCTAGACGCTTTTCACGCTTCGTCCCCCGAGGCATCCGCAATGCTGCCGTAGTATTCGACCATCGATTCAACCGTAATCTCGTTCGACCCGCGTTCTCCGGGTTTCAATCCCTCGCGCGCGACTATCCAAGGTCGTTCAGCGTGAGTGAGTTCGCTAAGATACTGTGCCGCCTTTGGCGCGTAGTGCCCAATGACGAGATTGATATTCTCGCGTTCGTCGGCTGTGAGAACCGACGCGTCACCGCGCCCTTCCGGAAGTTGCGAAATCTGAAACTGGCCACGGTGGACTGCATAGAGATCGGGGCAGACGGGGCCATTTGCCCACGCCTCTATACGCTCGCCAAACAGTGGCTCATCCGACCACACGGCGGACCATGCCTGCGAGTAATAGACCAGCTTCTGAAGCTTCCACGTCGTGACCGGGAGTACCCCCTGCTCCCCCAACCGGGCAAGGATGTAGCGCGCAACGTCAAATACGTTTGCCATGGCACCCTCCCTCTCCAGTTATACAGATTCAGACTCGCTTCGAGACCTCAATGATCACGAGACGTTATAGACACCAAAAGCGTGCAACCTGTGGCAGGTTCCACGCAATGAGGTTCATATGTTCTAGATTCGTTCCCGTCAAATCTAAATTTGAGGCGCTTTGTCGCGCTTCTTGTAGCTCTTAGGCCGTCCCACGGGTGGCGCCGCCGTATCGATCAGCGCAACGATATCCTCAAATCCCATCAGCTTATCGGTGAGGTTAGCTGCCATTGCTGGCGTGGTGCGGAGCGTCTTGTGGATGCGCACCCAGTTGTACCAAACGGTATAGAGCGCCACCATGTGGACGTGGCTCTCGAACTTTTTCGAGAAGGCGTTTGTCAGCCGCGTGAACCTGCGCATGTGCATGCGCATGGTGAGGTTCTGGCGCTCGACGTAGCTGGTGGAGATGTGAGCCGGGTCAGGTCGGCCTGAGATCGGGCTTTTGATCGCCCCAGTGCAGTCGGCCGGGCTGTAGCGACCCTTAGCGCTTTCGGGTGACGAGCCGTAGATTTTGACGAGCTGGGCGTAGTCCACATCGGCACCGAAGGCCCCCTCGACAGCATCCACGTAAACCTTGAGCCCGTCGCTCGTGAGTTGCACGCGGCCCACGAGCCGGCTCGCCAGATCACCGATGAAAAGGTTCGCGGTCTCTGCGGTTCGGTCGCCCGCGTACCACTGCACGATCAGTTTCGTATCCGCGTCGAGCGCCGTCCACGTCCAGACGTCGCCAGCGCCGTCGACCGGCTTCTTCATCGTGGCGACGTTCTTCTGCTTGGCCGCGCAGAATGACCAAATCTCGTCGACCTGAACCCGCTTCGCCTTCACACTCCGCACATTCTCGTCATGGAAGGCCATGCAGACCTTCCCGGCGTCTTCCAGCAGCTTGCCCACCGTGTTGATCGACACGTCGCACACCCGCGAGATCGACCGCATGGACGAGCCTTCGCAGAGCATGGCGAGGATTTGGACTCGCTTTTGGGTTGAGAGGCGGTTCATAATGATTCACCATGCTTAGCGGCTCGACATTATATAACGCACATGTTATATTAACGCAAGTGTTGGGGCATTGAAAAAATAACGTGCAAGTGATATATGTCCTTCGACCTGAAAGAGTGGCCGCGCGCTTGGTCCGACTTTGCTTCCGAGGTGCGGGGCGCCGAAGGGGAAGCCAAGCTGCTGACTTGGATGGAGAAGCTTGCTCAGGAAGGACCTCGCCTCAGGCGAAACGTGCGCCCGCTAGGAGACGGTCTCTTTGAGCTCAAGATTCAAGCCAACAGAGTGCTATATGGGTTTCATCGCGGGGCGGTGGTCGTCGTGCTCTGCTTCATTAAGAAGAAGCAACGAGACCAATCTGCGGTCAACGAAGCCCGCAGGCGCCTAAAAATTGTCAGGGCCGGAGGCCAGGAGATGAGCGATGCTGCGATCCATTGACTTGAAGCTGAGAGAGCGCCTGAACCAGCGCGAGTTTCGCTTGCAATGGTTCCGCGCCCAGCTTGAGGTCACCGTTCCAGATATGTTTCGCTCTCTACGTGAAGACCGGGATCTAACGCAAAAAGAACTTGCCGAGTGCGCGGAGATGAAGCAATCGGCCATCTCTCGTTTCGAGAAATCTGATGAGGCGAACTGGAAGTTGGAAACACTCCTCAAGATCGCGGACGCCCTCGATGCGCAGCTTGTTATTTCGCTGATCAAAGCTGAAGACGTCATCGCGCGATATGAGAGTGGCGAGGACCACGTCAGCAAAAACACGTTGTCCAGATCGAAACAGGCTGCCGGGCAACCGGACGACGACAAAGCCGGCGTGGCCCACCCCTTGCGACCACTGGCTGAGGTATCCCTGGATGATAATTCAGAGAATACACCCGAAAAGGAGTCGTCAATCGATCCTCCAGTTTTGAAGAAGCCTAAGGAGTGGCTGAGTGGGCGCGGTCAGCAAGGGCCGCGTAAGCCCTATGACGATAGACTGTTTAACCAGATGCCGATGACTGGCAGTGGACAAAAGCGATCGACTAGCAGGATGGGTCTATGAGGGTTGTCGCGTCGGAGTCCGGGCGGCTCACGCTGCTCATTGATATATTAGAGCTTGCTCCTCCGCAGGGGCTCTATGCCGTCGAGGTGATTTCTGCGGTTCAGGAGAGATATTCTTTTCTGAGTGTAAAGCCACCAACCCCAGACCAGGCGCAAATTCGTTTTGAGCGCGGGCGTTCGCCGAACGGGAAAATGATCGCTCAATTCGAGATACATCAGCACGGCCTGCTTATCGATAGTTTGGACACAGAGAGTGCGGATCTTTTTCTGGAGGATCTGTTGGCCGAGGGGGGAAAGCAATTCGGATTGCAGCGCGTCAAATCGCCACTAAAAAAAATATACACGAGCAATTTAATTGTCGAATTGCAATCTGATCTCGATACCTTGTTCGTGAAACATAAGGCGATTTTCGGTACATTCGGGTCTCTTCTCAAGCGCTATTACGAGATCGAAGAGCGCCCAAGCTTGGGGGGCATGACGCTCAAGCCTGACCCGGAGAAGTTGCCTCCTAGGTTAGCTGGATTGCTGGCTGATTTCCGTATCGAGCGAAGAATTTTCGCGCCGTATTCGGCGCATCGCTATTATTCTTCGGCCCCGCTACCTACTAAAGACCACATCGAATTCCTCGGTCACCTTGAGGAGTTGGCATAGAGACTTGCGCGCGCCGAGAAGTTGTAATTACGCCCAGCGATTCCAACCCGCTGTTGCTGCTT
>JBFWXN010000060.1:0-31879 GCA_050187415.1 Hyphomicrobiaceae bacterium
CTATCTCACGACGGCCTTCGTCGTCGGCGCGGTCGGAGCCTGGCATCTTCTCAGCGATAGGCAGGACGCGCCGGCGCGCCTCATGCTGTCGATGGCGCTTTGGATGGCGACGATTGTTGCGCCGCTCCAAATTCTCGCAGGCGACCTGCACGGGCTCAATACGCTCGAGCATCAACCCATGAAGATCGCGGCCATGGAAGGCCACTACGAGACCCGCAAGGGCGCGCCCCTGATCCTGGTCGGGTGGCCCGACAATAAGGCTGGAAAAACGCACTATGCGATCGAGCTCCCAAAAGTCGGAAGCCTGATCCTCACGCATCGGGCGGACGGCGAGGTCAAGGGGTTGAAGGCATTCCCGAAGGAAGATTGGCCGAATACGCCCCTGATCTTCTGGTCGTTTCGAGTGATGGTCGGGATCGGCTTCGCCATGCTCGGCCTCGGGCTCTGGAGCCTGCTCGTGCGATGGCGAGGAGATATCGCGGAGGTTCGTGCTTTGCAGTGGGCCTCGGTCGTCATGGGGCCATCCGGCTTCGTCGCCGTGCTGGCTGGCTGGGTCACGACGGAAGCGGGCCGTCAGCCGTACACGGTCTACGGCCTGCTGCGCACCGTCGACAGCGCCTCTCCGATAGCGTTGCCCGCTGTTGCAGCCTCGCTCGTTGCCTTCATCATTGTTTACTTCGCGGTATTCGGCGCCGGCAGCTATTATATCCTGAGATTGATGTCGCGGCCGCCTGACGCACCGATCGAAGATCTTGGCGTCCACGAGCCGATCAGAGCGGCGGGTGTGACGCCTGGTCCTGCTCAGCATCAGGCCGCTACCGCCCACGACAAGCGGGGAGGCTGACATGGTGCTCGATCTGGCTTTCATCTGGGCGCTGCTGATTGCATTCTCCGTCTTTGCATACGTCGTGCTCGACGGTTTCGACCTTGGCATCGGCATCCTTTTCCCGTGGATCGATGGAGAGCGGGAGCGGGATACGGCCATGAACAGCGTCGCCCCTGTGTGGGACGGCAACGAGACCTGGCTTGTCCTTGGCGGCGGTGGCCTCTTGGCCGTGTTTCCGCTCGCCTATGCCATCATACTACCCGCCCTCTATGCGCCCGTGACTGCCATGCTGCTGGGGTTGATCCTGCGCGGTGTGGCGTTCGAGTTTCGCTTCAAGAGCGAGAATAACAAGGCGGTGTGGGACGCGGCGTTTTTTGGCGGTTCGCTGTTGGCGGGGCTGAGCCAGGGGATCATGCTCGGTGCGCTGGTGCAGGGTATTGCCGTCGAGAACCGGGCCTATGCCGGTGGTTGGTTCGACTGGTGCACGCCCTTCAGTGTGATGACGGCGGTCGCGCTCGTGATCGGATATGCGTTGCTCGGGGCCTGTTGGCTGATCATGAAGACCGAAGGAGAGCTCCAGCAGATCGCGTTCGGATTTGCGCGGCGCCTCGCAGTGACGTTGCTCGTGGCGATTGGTGTCGTCAGCTTCTGGACACCCTTCCTCGAGGCCCAGTATTTCGCGCGTTGGCTGTCGTGGCCGTCGATCCTCTACTCGGTTCCGGTGCCGCTTCTGACGCTGCTCGCGGCGTGGCGGTTGATCACGAGTCTCACCGAGGGTCGGGAGCGAGAGCCTTTCCTGGCGACGCTCGGCCTGTTTCTTCTGTGCTACATCGGGCTCGGCATCAGCCTTTATCCCAATATCGTGCCGCCGGGCGTGAGCATTTGGGCCGCTGCAGCGCCGGACGTGAGCCTGAGCTTCCTGTTGGTTGGCGCAATCGTTCTCGTGCCGATCATTCTCGCCTACACCGCTTATGCCTATTGGGTGTTTCGCGGAAAGGTCGACCCCGACGGAGGCTACCATTGATCGATCGGGACGCTGCCTCGCGATCGGAGCATCACAGCGCCGAGCAGCCCCTCTGGAAGCGGCTCGTTTGGTTTGCCGGCCTCTGGCTGGGAGGTGTCGCCGTGGTCGGGACGGTGGCGTATTTTATTCGGATGATGCTGCGCGTCTGAGCCGTACTCTGGCCAATCACGCGGCGGACGCGTAAGCCAGCAGGCGCCATGTCAACCACAAACCCCGTCGCCGTTCTGATTTCCGGCCCGACCGCATCGGGCAAATCGGCCGCCGCGCTCGATCTCGCACGAGAACGCGCGAGCGTGATCATCAATGCCGACTCCATGCAAGTCTACCGCGAGCTTCGCATCCTGACGGCACGCCCCAGCACGGCCGACGAAAAACGGGCGCCGCATCGCCTTTACGGCCACGTCGCAGCGTCGGACGCTTATTCGGTGTCGCAATGGCTTGCAGATGTCGGTGTCGCCATCAGGGACGCGCAGCATCTCGGGCAGTGCCCGATCATCGTCGGCGGCACGGGCCTTTACTTCAAGGCGTTGACGGAGGGCCTGTCTCCGGTACCGGCTATTCCTGACGAGGTGCGATCGCGGTGGCGCGAGGAGGCTCGACGGCACCCGGCGGGTCTTCACGAAGCGCTGCGGCAGCGCGATCCAGTCATGGCGGCACGTCTCGCGGCAAGCGACGCCCAGCGACTGACCAGGGCCCTCGAAGTGGTCGATGCGACCGGCGTTTCTCTTGCCGAGTGGCAGAGCAGGCCGGGATGTCCGCTGCTTCCAGCCGATCGTTGTGAAAAGTGGCTCGTGGTACGGTCTCGCGACGACCTGCGTCAGCGCTGCAACCGGCGCTTTGACGAGATGATGGAAATGGGGGCCCTCGACGAGGTGCGCGCGCTCATGCAACTCAACGTCTCCCGCGAGCTTCCCGCGATGCAAGCGCTCGGCGTCGGTCCGCTGATCGGCCATATCGAAGGTCGGCTCACTCGCGATGAAGCCGTCGCACGGGCCAAGGCCGAGACGCGGCAATATGTGAAGCGGCAGGTTACCTGGTCTCGTAAGTTCATGGCAGATTGGCGGGTTCACGGCATTTGAGCAAGAAAAATACCCATGAGTGCGCGAAAACATAAATATCATGCCAATAATAGAGCTAAAGACGCAATTATCGATTGTAATGGATTGACGTCGCGCGGCTCTGCGCGTATCTGCGCGGCATCCTGCCCGACGGGACGTTGAGCGCGTCCCCCCACCCGAAGCGAAGGGAAAGACAAATGGCCCGCACCATGACCGGCGCCGAGATGGTTATCAAAGCCCTGGCAGATCAGGGTGTTGACTTGATCTTCGGATATCCGGGTGGCGCCGTCCTGCCCATCTACGACGAGCTGTTCCAGCAGGAAAAGGTCAAGCACATCCTCGTGCGCCAGGAGGGTGGCGCGGTGCACGCGGCCGAGGGCTATGCCCGCTCGACTGGACGCGTGGGTGTCGTCCTGGTGACGTCCGGTCCCGGCGCCACGAATGCCGTGACGGGGCTCGCCGACGCGCTGATGGATTCGATCCCCGTCGTTGTTCTTACCGGGCAGGTGCCGACGCACCTGATCGGCAACGACGCCTTCCAAGAGTGCGATACGGTCGGAATTACGCGACCGTGCACCAAGCACAACTGGCTCGTAAAGAACGTCAACGATCTCGCCCGTATCGTCCACGAGGCCTTCCACATCGCGAAAAGCGGCCGCCCGGGTCCGGTCGTGGTCGACATTCCGAAGGACGTCCAGTTCGCAACCGGAACCTACGTCGGCCCGACAACCGCCACGATGGGGCACAAGAGCTATCGCCCGCGCATGAAAGCGGACACGGGCGCGATCGAGGCGGCGGTCGACGCTATGGCGAAGGCGAAGCGGCCGCTTTTCTATACGGGTGGAGGCGTCATCAATTCAGGCCCGAAAGCGAGCCAACTCCTCCGCGAGCTCGTCCGCACCACGGGCTTCCCGATCACGTCGACGCTGATGGGGCTCGGTGCCTATCCTGCGTCGGACAAGCAGTGGCTTGGCATGCTCGGTATGCACGGCACCTACGAGTCGAACATGGCGATGCACGATTGCGATTGCATGATCGCCATCGGGTCGCGCTTCGATGATCGCATTACGGGACGTACCGACGCGTTCTCGCCGAACTCGATCAAGATCCACGTCGATATAGACCCGTCTTCGATCAACAAGAACGTGAAGGTCCAGATTCCGGTTATCGGAGACTGCGCCTACGCGCTCGAAGACATGCTGCGCCTGTGGAAGACCAAAGCTGGCCAGCCCGACAAGGCCGCGCTGAAGACGTGGTGGAAGCAGATCGACGGCTGGCGGGCACGCGAGTCGCTCAAGTACCGCAAGCTGCCGAATCAGATCATGCCGCAGGAGGCGATCGAGCGCCTCTACGAGGCGACGCGGCATCACGACCTCTACGTGACGACGGACGTCGGCCAACACCAGATGTGGGCCGCCCAATTCTATAAGATGGAAGAGCCGAACCGATGGATGACGTCCGGCGGCCTCGGTACGATGGGGTACGGATTGCCATCGGCGATCGGCGTGCAGCTTGCGCACCCGAAATCGCTGGTCGTGTCGGTCTGTGGTGACGCCTCCGTGTTGATGAACATCCAGGAGATGTCCACGGCTGTGCAATACCGGTTGCCGGTCAAGATTTTCATCGTGAACAACCAGTACATGGGCATGGTACGCCAGTGGCAGCAGCTCCTGCACGGCAACCGCTACTCGGAAAGCTATACCGAGGCGTTGCCAGACTTCGTCAAGCTCGCTGAGGCCTATGGCGGCGTCGGCATGCGGTGCGACGATCCCGCCAAACTCGACGACGCGATCAAGGACATGCTGGAAGTCAAGGACAAGCCGGTCCTCTTCGACTGCCGCGTGACGAACCTTGCCAATTGTTTCCCGATGATCCCCTCCGGCAAGGCCCACAACGAGATGCTCATGGGCGACAACGTCAGTGACGAGGAGGTCGGCAAGGCGATCAGCAAAGAAGGCAAGATGCTGGTGTGAGGTGGCTCGATGTCTCCGGATGCCGCGAGAGCTTTTGGCGAGGAATGGATCGCGGCTTGGAATACCCGCGATCTAGGCCGGATTTTGTCGCACTATGCGCCTGAGATCGAGTTCACGAGCCCTGTCGCCCTGCGGGTCGTCGGCATGGGCCATGTCAGCGGCATAGAGGCGCTGCGGGATTATTGGAGCCGCGCCCTGCCGATGGTTCCCGATCTCCACTTCGAGCTCGAGAGCGTGCTGGTCGGGCACCAATCCGTGACCATCCTCTATCGCAACCAGCGGGGGCAACGCGTGGCTGAGTCGTGCCTCTTCAATGCGGCCGGCAAGGTCGAACGGTCGATCGCATGCTACGCGGCTTGATCCTGTCGTGCTCGGGGGGCGATCGACGAAGCGGAACGCACGGGAGCCTCGCGCCGAGACCGCCGCCGGGCGCCAGGCTGCTAGTCAAGGATCATGTGCGGTACGAAGCGCGCAGCATCGGTGGTCACGTCGCCGTCGCCCTCGCGGATGCCGAGCCCTGCCGGCTCGCCTGCGACGAGCCACACGCCGCAAACCGGGCGTCGCCCATGAAAGCGGGGCAGGGGATGCCATGCCTGCACGATGTGGCCTTCGGCTCCGTAGGGACCGGGCGAACCGGACGTCAGGGCGCGCCGTCCCGTCCTGCCAGGCAGGACAACCTCGATATTCGCACCTTCGCGCGAGTAGATGGGTTTGCGCACGTAACGATCGCCCAGATCGGCGGCGCGTGGATCGCCGTCGAAGTAGGCCGGCAGAAGGTTCGGATGTCCGGGATGCGCCTCCCAGAGGAGCGCCATCAAGCCCTTGTTGGAGAGGATCGACTTCCAGGCGGGCTCGATGAATTGGCAACCCGATGCCGGGATGTGCGCAGCGAACTCCTCCGCCAGCAGCCATTCCCAGGGGTAGAGCTTGAACAGCGCCTCGATCACACGGTCCGACGTGTCGGTGAACTTGCCGCGAACGACGACGCCGATGTCTTCGATGGCCATTTCATGCGCCGTGAGGCCAGCCTGTCGCGCGCAATCGGCGAGGTAGGCGATGGTGCCCATATCTTCGATGCTCGCGCCGGTGGCTGCGAGATGCAATGTGCCGTTGGGCACGCCGAAACGCGCAAATGCGTCGACCAGACGCTCGTGCAGCGAATTGAACTGGTCGGCCGACGCTTCGAGCGCGCGTCGCTGGCGCATCTGCTCGAGCCAAATCCACTGGAACACCGAGCTCTCGTAGAGGGATGTCGGCGTGTCGGCATTGTATTCGTAAAGTTTGGCCGGTCCACTACCGCTGAAGCCGAAATCCATGCGGCCATAAAGATGGCGCTCGCGATTGCGCCACGAAGTGGCAATGTAGTCCCAGAAGCGAACCGGAATGCGCAGGCGCTCGAGCATTGCTCCGTCCGTCACGGCGTGCCCCACGAGGTCGAGGCACATGCCTTCGATCTCGGCCGCCGGAGCTTCGAGGCCCTCCTCTATCTCAGCGAGCGTAAACGTGTAGCAGTGGCTCTCGTCCCAGTAGACCGTACCGTCGGGCGAATGGAACGCGAAGCCGTTTGCCTCGGCTGTTTCTTTCCAGTCGAGGCGGGGCGTCGTGCTGCGGCGCTGCATGCGAAATCAGCCTCCGAACGATTTGACGCGGGTTACCGAGTGCGTGGCAGCGACCTTGGAGGCGGTGCCCCCGAAGCCGCCACGCGCCGTCGTGTGGGCCTTGGCGACCTGGGAAGCGCTCGGGACCGATGCGGCACGGGCGGGGATGCTGGCGTTGGCGCCATGCGCAGCAAGCGGAATACCACCGGCCGTGGCGCGCCCGCTCGGGCTGGCGGCATGCGGAACGATCGGTTGCGGCTGGACCCGCGATCCGATCGACGCTCCCATCAGAAATCCGACCATGCTCGGCCGCCAGCTCGCCGAGCGGCTGCTCGGATGGTCGAGTTCGCACCCCTCCACGCCGGCGTTGGCCTCGCACTCGGCTTGCGAGGCGTACTTTGGATAGGTGGTCTCGTAGGCGTTCTCGGCGGCGACGAAAGCGGCATTGCACTGACCCCGCGCGAAGCCATCGGCGACGCAGGCCGCGACATCCTCGTAAGCCTTGATGGGGACGAGCGCGTTGGGGTCATCGCAGGCGGCCAGAGCCAGAGCGCAGGCGCCCATGCTGACGAGGGTCACATGTCGTGAGCGCTTCATTCTCGAAACTTTCGTCACATTACGTCGCCGAAAATATAACCGTTCCAGCTTCCCATACGGTTAAGAGAAATGTTCGGGTTTTCGGCTTCGGCTAGACAGGAGGGCGCATGCAACTCTATATCGCGAACAAGCTTTACTCGTCCTGGTCACTGCGGCCGTGGCTGCTGATGACTGCCTTCGAGATCCCGTTCGAAGAAGTCTGCATTCCGATGTACTTCCCGGATTCGAAGGCGCGGATGCTCGACGTCTCGCCAACCGGCAAGATGCCGTGCCTCGTCGACGGCGACGTGCGGGTTTGGGAAAGCCTGTCGATCATCGAGTATTTACACGAGCGGTTTCCCGGGAAGGGCATCTGGCCAGGCGAGCCTGCGGCGCGCGCCCACGCGCGGTCCGTGGCGAGCGAGATGCATGCCGGATTCCAAGCGTTGCGAAACGCTTGCCCGATGAATCTCGCCGCTCGCCTCATGCCCCGCGACCTCGGCCCCGACGTGGACGACAATGTTCGCCGCTTCCAGGGGCTCGTCTCCGATTGCCGCCGTCGCTTCGGCAAGGGCGGAGAGTTTCTCTACGGTTCGTTTTCGGCCGCAGATGCCATGTACGCGCCGCTCGCTACTCGGCTCGATACCTACCAGATCGAACTGGCCTCTCAGACCCGCCAATACGTCAACGCGATCCTCGCGCATCCGGGGTTTGTCAAATGGAGGGCCGAAGCACTCACCGAGCCATGGGGTATCACGCACTACGAGCGGGGCTGGACGGCCGCCGAGCGGTTTCATGCGCCGACCATCCTGACTGGCCACCCCAGCGCCAGCCCCTGACCCAAGAGGAACGACCAATGTCGCAGAAAGGTACTGGCTCGGCCTATTTCATCGAGGAGAGCAAGGAGGAACTGGTCCGCCATACGCTGTCGATCCTTGTCGACAACGAGCCGGGTGTGCTCTCCCGCATCGCGGGGCTCTTTTCGGGCCGCGGCTACAACATCGAAAGCCTGACCGTCTCGGAGACGGAGCATGAGACCCACCTCTCGCGCTTTACCGTCGTTACCAAAGGCACGCCGATGGTGCTCGAGCAGATCAAGAACCAGTTGGACCGGATGGTACCGGTTCATAAGGTCATCGACCTGACGGTGGAGACGGACCCGCTCGAACGGGAGCTGGCGCTGATCAAAATGGCGGGGCGCGGCGAGAAACGCATTGAATCGTTACGCCTCGCCGAAATCTTCAAGGCCCGCGTGATCGACGCTTCGATCGAGCACTTCGTCTTCGAGATGACAGGCACCTCGTCCGAGATCGATCAGTTCGTTTCGATTATGAAGGACCTCGGGCTGGTGGAGGTTGCCCGCACGGGCATCGCTGCCGTCAGCCGGGGACCTCATGGTATCAAGAACGGGCGGACATGAGAGCGTCTGCGGACGAGCCGCCGCGAACTATGGCGTGGATGCTCGATTCGTAGCATGATCAATCCGTAAACGGCCGAGCCGAGGTGGCTGCCAGGAGGGCCCTGAAATGGACGGACGCCAACTCGCTATCATGCTGATCATCGGCGCCATCGCCGGCTGGCTTGCCAGCTTCATCGTCGGCGGTGGGCGATGGGGCGTGATCGGCTACATCGTCGCCGGCGTCATAGGTGGTGTCGTGGGCGGCTGGCTGCTCGACGTCGCCAAGATCAGCCTCAACCTCGGTCACCCGATCGCAAATGCAATCGCCCAGGGCGCCATTGGTGCGATCGTGGTGATCATCGTGGCCAGAATAATCTCGTGACGGGGGCGGCCTTCACGGCATCTCACGCATTCGTGGCACGGTGCCCACTGTAAAAACTGTCCATCCATGTTATTTGATCAATGTTCAATTCGGATCGCCAGCGTGGTCCGAACAGCCATTGGAGCAGATCTATGGAATACGGACCGTTGATTATGATGGGGCTGATGGGCCTTGCCGCCGGCTGGATTGCAAACCTCATCCTCGGCAATCGCGCCGATCTCGTCGCCAGCCTCGTGCCCGGCGTGCTCGGCGCGTATGTCGGCGCCTTCGTTCAGCGTCACGCCCAGCTCGACCTGATGCGGATCGGCAATCCGCTGCTGGAGCAGCTGGCGGTGGCCGTCATTGGCGCCATTATCGTCATTCTGGTCGCACGCAGCGTGGTCTCCCCGCACCGGCATCGTTGACGGCGATCGCGGCGGCCCATTGGCGAGCCGCCACGTCCGCGCTACATGGTGGTTATGGTCACAGTCGTCGATACGCGGCCCAGGCATCCGGAAAAGGCCCAGCGGCCGGATACCCCCCTCCTGCGCAAGCCGGAGTGGATTCGGGTGCGCGCCCCCGTCAGCCCGGAATATGCCGAAACGCGGCGTGTCGTGCGCGAGCATGGGCTTGCCACGGTTTGCGAGGAAGCTGGCTGCCCGAACATCGGCGAGTGCTGGACCAAAGGCCACGCGACCATGATGATCATGGGCGACGTTTGCACGCGGGCCTGCTCGTTCTGCAACGTTGCGACGGGCTTGCCCAAGCCGCTCGATCACGGCGAGCCTGCCCGGGTTGCCGAGGCTGTGGCCAAGCTGGGGCTCGGCCATGTGGTGATCACATCTGTGGACCGGGACGATCTTGAGGATGGCGGGGCAGCCCATTTCGCGGCTGTCATCCAACGTATCCGGGGGCGGATCCCGCAGACCACGATCGAGGTCCTGACGCCGGATTTCCTGCGCAAGGACGGCGCTCTCGAGACGGTGATCGATGCGCGCCCGGATGTTTTCAATCACAATCTCGAAACAGTGCCCTCCCACTACCTTCGCGTGCGTCCGGGTGCGCGATATTTCCACTCCCTGCGCCTGCTGCAGCGCGCCAAGGAGATCGACCCGACCGTATTTACCAAGTCGGGTATCATGGTCGGCCTCGGCGAGACGCGAGACGAAGTGCTCCAGCTCATGGATGATCTGCGCTCGGCGGATGTCGACTTCCTGACCATCGGGCAATACTTGCAGCCAACCCGCAAGCACGCCGAGGTAAAGTCATTCGTGACGCCCGATGAGTTCAAATCGTATGAGCGCATTGCGCTGGCGAAGGGCTTCTTGCTGGTTTCGGCGACACCGTTGACGCGCTCGAGCTACCACGCCGATGCCGACTTTGCCCGGCTCAAGGCGGCGCGTCTGGCCAAAGGCCGCTAACCCCCCAGGGTGCGCATCGGAGTTGGTATCGAAGGCCGTGCGCCAATTGGTGGCAGGGCGACGATCTCGAACATCCAGTTCGTCTACGTTACATGCATCGCATCATGCCGAGAATCGAAACGACCCGCCAAATTCCGTTTTCTCCGACCCAGATGTTCGATCTGGTGGCCGATGTCGAGCAGTACCCGCGGTTCTTCCCTCTGTGTGAAGCGCTGCACGTCAAATCGCGCGAGCGCCAAGGGGACAAGGAGGTGCTCGTAGCCGTGATGGACCTCGGCTACAAGGCGATCCGCGAAAGCATCACGAGTCGCGTGACGCTCGATCGGCGGACAATGTCGGTGCTCGTTGAATTGGTGGATGGCCCATTCCGCCGCTTGGAGAACCGATGGGCTTTCGCCGAGGCCCCGAATGGCGCAACCAACGTTAAGTTCTTTATCGAGTACGATTTGAAATCATTCATGCTGCAGATGCTGGTCGGAGGCCTTTTCGATCAGGCGTTCCGGCGCTGCGTCGGAGCCTTCGAGGCCCGTGCGCGGGAAGTTTATGGGCATGGCCAATCGGGCGAGGTAGTGCCTGCGACCTAGACTAGGCGCCGCCAAGCGAGGTTGTGACGCTCTTGCGACCTTCGGTCGGCAAAGCGCTTCCGGTGGACCGCCATTGTTTATTCTGTCTGGGCTGCGATCACCGCCTTGATGAGCGTCTTCGCTTCGGCGCTGTCCCATTCGGCGGGGCCGACCAGACGGCCGATTTCACGCCCCTTGGCGTCGATCACCAGGCTTGCGGGCATTCCGATTGCCTTGAGGCCGGAGTGAATGCGCACGGTCGGGTCAGCGTAAACACCGAGCTTCTGGATCTTGATCTGATCGAGAAACCGCTTGGCGCCCGCAATGCCGGTCTTGTCGGCGCTGATTGCAACCACCTCGAACTTGTCGGAGCCGAGTTCTGCCTGGAGGCGGTCGAGACTGGGCATTTCCTTGCGGCAGGGGGCACACCACGTCGCCCACAGGTTCACAAGTACGACTTTTCCCTGCCACTCCTTCAACGTCCGCGATTTTCCATCCTTGTCTTGAAATGGCAGCTCGGGCAGCTCCTCCGGCGCCTTTTTGAAGACGAACGCAGCCATCTGCCCGGTGGACAGCCGATTGGTTCCCGGTCCCGATGGCAGACTGGCGGGCTTGGCATCAGGAGCCTGGGCCGTCCTGACCGGACGCTCGAGGCCGTTGTCAGCGCCGCCGGCCATGACGTATACCGCGCCGAAGCCTGCGAGCGCCGCCCCCAGGGCGGTGACGAGGCAGGCCGCCCGCGTCGGTCCGATGTTCCATGACGTGGATTTCGACTTCACGTCTATCCTCCTCCACCTCTTGAACAACGAGGCGAGCCCAGTGACAGAGAAACGCGCCAACAAGATGTGGGGCGGTCGCTTTGAATTGTCGCCTGCCGAACTCATGATCGAGATAAACGCCTCGATTGGCTTCGACAAGGCGATGGCACCGCAGGACATTCGCGGCTCAAAGGCGCATGCCGAGATGTTAGCAGCGCAGGGCATCATCACCAAGACGGATGCACGCGAAATCACTCGCGGCCTCGAGCAGGTCAAAGCCGAGATCGACGCCGGCACGTTCGAATTCTCGGAACGCCTCGAGGACATCCATCTGAATGTCGAGAACCGGCTGACGGAGCTGGTCGGTGCGGCCGGAGGTCGGCTTCACACCGCACGGTCGCGCAACGATCAGGTCGCCCTCGATTTCCGCATGTTCGTGCGCGATGCGATCGACGGCCTGGACCGCGGCCTCCTGCAATTGCAGACCGGTCTCGCCGTCAAGGCCGAGGCCTATGCCGATGTGGTCATGCCGGGCTTCACCCATCTGCAACCGGCTCAACCCGTCACGTTCGGTCATCACCTTCTGGCCTACGTCGAGATGCTTGCGCGCGACCGGAGCCGCTTCGCCGATGCCCGGCGACGGCTGAACGAATGTCCGCTCGGATCTGCCGCGCTCGCAGGAACGTCCTTCCCTATCGATCGGCAAATGACCGCCGATGCCCTCGGCTTCGACCGACCGACCGCGAATTCACTCGACGGCGTTTCCGATCGCGATTTCGCCCTCGAGACCCTTGCCGCCTGCTCGATCTCGGCCATGCACCTTTCCCGTCTGGCCGAGGAAATCGTCATTTGGATGACGCCACAGTTCGGCTTCGTTCGCCTGTCGGACAAATGGACCACGGGCTCGTCGATCATGCCGCAGAAGCGCAACCCGGATGCGGCCGAGCTGTGCCGGGCCAAGGTCGGGCGAATTGCCGGCTCCTTCCAGGGGCTTCTGATGGTGATGAAGGGGTTGCCTCTCACTTATTCGAAGGACATGCAGGAGGACAAAGAACAGACCTTCGACGCGCTGAACAGCTTTCGCGTTGCCGTCGCGGCCATGGGAGGCATGATCCAGGATCTCGAGCCCGAACCAGATGCCATGCGCGCGGCAGCCGGGGCCGGGTATTCCACCGCAACGGATCTTGCCGACTGGCTGGTGCGCACGCTGAAGCTGCCGTTCCGCGAGGCGCATCACGCGACTGGGGCCATCGTCAGGCTCGCCGAGACGCGCGGACAGACGCTCGAGGAGCTGCCACTCGAGGCCATGCGGGCCATTGAGCCGCGCATCGGTGCGGACGTATTCAAGGTGCTTTCCGTGGATGCTTCGGTTCGCAGCCGGACGAGTTATGGTGGAACTGCGCCACAGAACGTCCGCAAAATGGCGCGAGCGTGGGTGAGACGGCTGGAAAAGGCCGCGAGCAGTGGTTAGGACTTGACCGGCGCGCAAAAAAACAGGGCGCGCCGACCCAACGGCAAGGCCGGAGCATGATCATCGCCAAGACGAGGGTATGGACGGGGACCAGGGCGGGGCTCTACGCAGCCGTGATCGCCTTGGCTGCGGCGGCTGGCGGATGCGGTGTTCGCGGATCTCTGGAGAATCCTGGCAAGGGCAGTGCCACGGCGTCGGCAGACTCCGGTCAAGGCAAGAAAGAGACGGAAGCGCCGAAGCCTCACAAGGACTTCGTTCTGGACGGGCTCATCCGCTGATCTAAGCGCTCATCATTCTCGAATTCCACGCAAAATGTTCGCGAGCCGTTGCGCGTGAAGTCTTTCTTCGCTCAGCAAGCCGGCCTTGAACCACCTTCCCGCGTCCAGCGCTCGTCGTCGTCGCAGCAGATTTACCGCCCTCGGCCATCCGCGCGCGCCGATTCGCGGCGCGAAAATCATTGCTAAGCACGTCCCGCCGCCGACAGGCGCGCGCGGTTCATCCGCTCGGAATTATTTACGAGTGAGATTACCTCAATTATAGCCTGAGAACATATCGATTGTTGATGCGGTAAAACAGAAATATCTCTGCGGTCCACACTCTATAAAAATGAGAATTACTCATTCATCGACGGTTCTGAAGGAAGCTATGGACATGAGCTACGCTGCACACCGTAGGGACTTCGGGTCCTATCTCGACATCACTCACTCGCATGAAGCATCGGTAGCAATCGCGCCAAAGGTCGGCCTTTTCCGACGGCTCTCTCGTTGGTTGCGGTCCACCCCCCGCGAGACCGCGCTGGACAAAGAAGCGTCTTTGCTCTTGTCGCGGTCCGGTGGTCGGTTCACGGACAGTCTAGAGCGCGCGATCGAGCAGCGCATGATGAGGTCCGGCGCTGGATGGCGCGGATAAGGTGCGCATGCCTCGGGCCTTGACATAATCTGCATATGCAGAGTTATCTCTAACGCATGTCAGTCGACAAAATACCAGTGCTGACGTCCGGCTGTACCTGCCTGCGACTTCGGAAGGCGGCGCGCCGGGTGTCGCAGATTTACGACCAGCATCTCCAGCGGTTCGGCCTGACGGTGACGCAGTACGGATTGCTGGGTCATGTCCGTCTGCACGACGGCATTGGTATCGGTGCTTTGGCGGAGATGCTCGTGATGGATCCGACCACGCTCACTCGAAATATGCGGCCTCTGATACGTCGCGGACTGGTCGTGATGGCACCCAACCCCGCCGATCGACGCAATCGCAACCTGCATCTGACCGCGGCCGGACGCGAGGAATTTGCAGGTGCGCGATCCGGATGGGAAGCGGCCCAGCGCGAGATCGCCGCTGTTCTTGGCGAGAAAGACGGACCGGCGCTAGCGGCGACGATAGACCGGATGCTGGAAAGGCTGAGTGGCTGACGGCACGATTGACACAAGTACCTGCATATACAGGCACAGCATGTGCCAGGAGGAAAACGGATGTCGATTGCTCCATCCAGAGGGAAGGTAGGTGTCGTGCCGATGGAGGCAGCGATCGCCAGCAGCGGCCTTGCGTTCCTGCAGGGGCTTCGCGACGGCCAACATCCCGTGCCGCCGTACGCGGCCGCATCCGGCATCACGATCGCCGACGTCGAGCATGGTCGCGTCGTATTCGAGGCGTTGCCTTCGGCGGAGTTCTACAACCCGCTCGGAACGGTGCACGGAGGCTGGATATCGGGACTGCTCGATTCGGCCATGGGCTGCGCCGTGCACTCGCTGCTGCAGCCCGGCCAAGCCTACACGACCGTCGATCTATCGGTGAGCTTCGTGCGAGCCATCCTCGAGAAGACCGGCATCGTCCGGTGTGAAGGCAAAGTCATTCATGCCGGTGGGCGGATCGCAACGGCGGAGGGGCGTCTCTGGGATGCCCGCGGCACGCTGCTGGCGCACGGCACCGAGACGTGTCTCATCCTGAAACCAGGAACCGGTTCGGGCCTTTCATAGAGTTCCGCGAAACGACCGCTGCGACCTGCCGGCGACCTGTCTGCGTGACACAAAATCCGTGGGACATCCATGAGCACAGTTCAAAGTCGATCCGCCCTACCATTCTGGCTCTTGATCCTCATCGTCGGCCTGATCGTCGGGCTGTCGATGGGGCGGACGCAGTCCATGGGCCTCTATCTTCCGCACGTCACGACCGCGCTCGGCGTCGGCCGTGAGCCGTTCGGTCTCGCCATGGCACTTGCGCAGTTGACGATGGGTATCGGCGCGCCGCTATCGGGAGGCCTTATCGACAAATTCGGCGCCGGCCGGATCGTCGCGATTTGTGTCCTGGCCGCGATCGCGGGCCTTTATATGATGTACGCGGCAACGTCCGCGACACACCTGCTGATCAGCGGCGTGTTGTTGGGCATCGGCGTCAGCGGCACGGGCGTGACCTCGCTCGTCGGCACGGTGGGCCGCTTGGCGCCTCCTGAAAGGAGGCTTTCCGCCATCGCTTCGATCGGCATGGCAGCGGGTATCGGGGGCTTCGTCGCCCTGCCCGTGATGCATCTGCTGATCGAGCTGGCAGGCTGGCGGCAGAGCCTCCTTTGGCTAATGGCAATCACGGCGCTGCTCATCCCGCTGGCCTGGCCGATCGGGCAGAGGCCGGCTGCGCAGCAGGGAGCCGTAAAGCTTCAGTCATCGCGTGAGGCACTCGTCGAGGCATTCCGGCATCCGAGCTTCCTACTGTTGACCGGAGGCTTTTTCGTATGCGGCTTCCATGTGGCCTTCATCATGGTGCACTTGCCGTCGTTCGCGATCGACCAGGGTTTGCCGTCGTGGGTAGGTCCGGTTGCCTTGTCTGTCGTCGGCGTGGCCAACATCATCGGCACGTTCATTGCAGGCCAGTCCGGACGCTTCATCGAGAAGCGGCGAGGCCTCAGCCTGATCTACTTCGGTCGCGCCATCCTGTTCCTCGGGTTCCTGTTCCTGCCGATGACCCCGGTCACGGTGATTGGCCTTTGCGGCATGCTCGGTCTGCTCTGGCTCGCGACCATCCCGTTGACCAGCGGTCTCGTTGCCACGTTTTTCGGCACGACTTGGATGTCGATGTTGTTCGGCTTCGTATTCCTGTCGCATCAGGTCGGAGCCTTCCTCGGGGTTTGGCTCGGCGGCCGATTGTTCGATCTGACCAAATCCTACGATGCCATGTGGTGGATTTCGATCGTGCTGGGCTTGGCCGCGGCTTTGCTCAATTGGCCGATCGAAGAGAAGCCCGTAGCGCGTTTGAGCGCGACCGGAGCGCAAGCCTGATGGGGCGGCATACCGCCGCGAACGATCTGCAAAAATAAGTCGGGCGCGCGACCGCGACTGGGTAGGGCGAAAGCCGACAGACCCGGCCGGCTCGAGCAGTTCCAATAAGGAAAGCATCCGATGGCCATGGTCACAATGTCCACAGAACGGCCGCAGCCGGCGGCTGCCGCGGCTGCGCCAGTGACGACCGAGCACCCTTTGCTGTCGCGACCGATTCTGCCGACGCTTGCCCGCCTGAGCGTGCCGAACGTTGCTGCCATGATGGCGACGGCGCTGGTCGCGATCGCAGAGACGGCCTACGTCGGCCTGCTTGGCATCCCGCAGCTGGCCGGCATCGCCCTCGTCTTCCCCATGGTCATGCTGCAGCAGATGATGTCCGCCGGTGCCATGGGCGGCGGCGTCTCGTCGGCGATCAGCCGGGCACTCGGTGCCGGTGATGTCGCGCGCGCCGAAACACTGGTGCGGCATGCCATGATCATCGGCCTTACGATGGGAGCGATCTTCACCGCCGTGTTCCTGACGCTGGGGCCTGGCATCTTCCGGCTGCTCGGGGGGCGCGGCGCCGCGCTGGAGCAGGCGCTCGCCTATGCCAACGTCGCCTTCCTAGGTTCGATTGCCATCTGTTTGACCAATACGCTTGCCTCGGTTCTGCGCGGCACAGGTAACATGCGTGTACCGTCGGCTGTGCTGCTTGTCCTCGCCGCATTGCAAATTGTCCTGGGCGGCGCACTTGGGCTCGGCGTCGGGCCCTTGCCCCGACTCGGGATGTCGGGCATCGCCCTCGGCCAGGTCATCGCCTTCCTCGGCGGCGCCAGCTTTCTGGTCTGGCATCTGGCGTCAGGACGAGCGCGTGTGCGATTGCGTCTGTCTGGCGGCCTGCAGTGGTCCATGTTCCGCGACATTCTAAAGGTCGGGGCCGTCGCGTGCGTCTCTCCGGTTCAGTCGGTGGCAACGGTGCTGCTGGTGACAGCCATGGTGTCGCGGTTCGGCACGGAGATGCTAGCCGGCTACGGCATCGGCGCCAGGCTCGAATTTCTTTTGGTGCCCATTACATTTGCCATCGGTGTGGCCAGCGTGCCCATGGTCGGCATGGCCATCGGCGCAGGCAACGTGGCTCGCGCGCGCCGCGTGGCATGGACGGCGGGCGGTCTCGCAGCCGGTCTCATCGGTGCGATCGGTGTGGTCGTCGCGCTGGCGCCCGACCTATGGTCCCGTCTCTTCACCGACAACCTCGGGGTCCTGAGCGCGGCGCGCACATATCTGACGATAGCCGGCCCCGCATACACCTTCCTGGGACTTGGGCTCGCTCTTTATTTCGCCTCGTTGGGATCGGGCAAGATTGTCGGGCCAGTGTTGGCGCAAAGTCTGCGACTGCTGGTGATTGCCATCGGTGGCTGGTGGCTGAATGCGGTCGGAGGAAGCGCGACAGCGTTCTTTGCCCTCGTCGGCGTGTCGCTCTTCGCCTACGGAGCGGCGGCCTTCCTCGCCGTATGGCTGGTCAGATGGGGCCCCGCGTCGAACTCCCAGAAGGGAAACTGATGGCGCAGCGCGCGGGCTTGACGCTCCACCGTTGGCCTGACGGCCAATACGGCAGCAGTGGCGGGGCTTCAGCCCTTCTAATATAACATTGCCACCATCGCAGGCGTCATCGCTTGATGAAATCCGGCGTCTGTTCTCATGACAAACCGCGCTGCTATCTGATGGCGCACGGCATAATCCTTCCCGGCGACGGGCCCCAATACAAAGAGGGCCGTGGCGAGCGCATCGGCCATCATGCAGTCGGACGCGATCACCGACACCGAAGCGAGGGGCCCGGCGACGGGAGCCCCTTGCAGTGGGTCCAGAGTATGAGAAAAGACGTCGTTGCCGATGACGACCCGGCGGCGGTAATCGCCGGACGTCGCGACGGAGATGCCGTGCAAGGCCAACAAAGCCTCGCTCACCTGTGCTGGCGATGATGTCGCCTCATACGGCAATTCGAGCACCACCCACCACGGTGTTCCATCGGGCTTGCAGCCGGCACCGCGCAACTCGCCGCCGACTTCGACGAGAAAATCGCCGAAGCCCTCGCGCTCGAGAAACCTCGCAACCTGATCGACGCCGGATCCCTTGGCGATCGACGAAAGATCGAGTTCCACGCCGCCAGGCTGAAAGATGCGCCGGCCGCCGGAGTCGACCGATACCCTCGTCCATCCGCTCCGCGAGACGCTGGCTGCAATCTGTTGCGAGCTCGGCCGCGCGCCGTTGAATTCGCCCGGGCCGAACCCCCACATCCCCACCATCTCCCCGACAGTCGGGTCATATGCCCCGCCGGTGCTTCGCGCCAATTCCAAGGCTGCGGTCAAGACGGCGAAAAATTCAGGCTCGATGGGGTGCCACGAACCGGCCGCCGCACGATTATAGTGGCTGATGGTCGACGAGCCGAGCCACGTGCTCATTTGTGCGACGACGCGATCAAGCTGGTCCTGCACTCCCAACTTGATCTCGCCCAGCGGCATACGTCGCGCCGCTACCAGTTTCACACTCCAACTCGTCCCCATCGTCAGGCCACCGATTTGCCTGACCGCATGGTCCGACTTGGCCGGATACCGCTGACCCGCTCCCACGATGCGGGGAATCAGGATTTGGCGGGCTCCGGTCGTGTCACCGATACGTCGGCGAAAGCGGTGTACGCTCACTCCGGCAACACCTCGAATGTTGCGGAGTACGTGGCACGGCGACTTTTCCCGTTCGGGATGTCCGTCTTGTCATCTTGGACACTGGCGGAGATCCAATACATGCCGGGCACGGTCGGCTTGAACACCACCTTGCCCTCTCGATCGGTTGCGATGTTCAATTCTTCGAGGCTGTTCCGATACCGGCTACCGCCCCGGATCAATGCTACCTTCACGTTGGCGGCCGGCTTGCCGTCCAGCATGAACTTGAATGCGGTTTCGTTTCCCGCGACAACGTCGTTGGGATGGGTGACCGGAAGCAACTCCAAGCCTTTTCCGGTCAGCTTCGTCAGCGTGTCCGATGGCTTGCCAATCGTGATGAAGGTCTCAATTCGGCGTTGCGACTGCGTGATCTCCACCTCGGCTGCGTCAGCCGGAATTTTTTTCGTGATCTCGCCCACGCTGCCGCGCAAGCGCTTCATTTGGCCATTCAGCTTGTAACGCGCGAACGCTCCATCCCCGGTGAGGGCGACACGATAGGTGCCGGGTTTGGTGAGCGTCAGATCGAACGTCGAACGGAATTTTCCCGTCGAGGTGTTTTCCGGCGCAACGCTGGACCCATCCGGTGCAGTAATAGCGAGCTGATCCAATCGCATGGGACGATGCTCGAAATAGAACAGGTCGTTCGAAACGGCGGCATCGATCGTAACCGACAGGCTATCGCCTGAAAGGACTGTTGCCGATGGCAGCAGCCAGGCGCGATGCGCGTAGCTGACAGTTGGCAACATGATGGCGAAAACGGCGGCGACCGTGGCAAGTGGCTTAAGTCTCATGCGTCGCACTCCTTTCACGGGGTTACCTTCAGCGATACCGAACCGAGTTCTTCCTTACCCCTGACTTCAGTGAGCACGGGGGCCTCCGCGGGCCATTTCAAGGGAAGGCGCACGATCTCGCGTCCACCCACCTCACGCGCGGCCTCGACCACCACCTCGTAATCGCCCGGAACTAGCTCGGCCAAAACCTTGTTGGTGGGATCGAGACGCACGGCATGCTTGCCGACCGGCTTGGTCGCGCCTGTTATCCCGTCAGCCGGCACCTTCATGTCGCGACCGGCGCGACGCCACCATTGGCGAAGATCCTTCAGCCACTTGTCGCCTTCTTTCTTACGGTTTGCGACCTCGTACCAAACGGAAAGCGTCTTCGCGGCCGTGCGGTCAGCCGGTTCCAACCATATGGCGACATACGGACGATGATATTCGACGACATCGAGTTGGGGGATTTCGATGTTCACCTCGAGTTCGGCTGCCCCGGCTGGGGCGCTCATCGCCCCCGCCACACCGATAGTGAAAACTTTCCGCATCACGGCCTCGCGTCAGTGGATTAGGAGAACGGCAAGCACGATCGGAAGCGCAATTCCGAGACCGACCAGCGGCCAGGTCAGCGGACGGCCCGCCGAGTACATCTGCAGGAGCAGGAGCCCGGTCGCGCAAAAAACGATGCAGGCGACCGCAAAGACATCGATGAAGAACGACCACGCCACGCCGGTGTTCCGCCCCTTGTGCAGGTCGTTGAGGTAGGCGATCCATCCTCGGGACGTCATCTCGTAGCGGGCCGTCCCGCTGTCTCTATCGATGGCGAGCCAGGCATCACCACCCGCGCGGGGTAAAGACACATAGACCTCATCCGTCGACCACTCGCCCGGCCTGTCTCGGACGTCGACGCCGAGCTCCGCCGAAATGCTTGCTGCGACGTCACCCGGTACCGGAGCAACACCTTTTGCGGGCCCGGCCTTGAGCGCTACGCGGGCCGGGGCACCGAGGTTCGCCGACGTCGTCGTCACGACTGGTTTGCCTTCCAAGTTCGCCGAGTGGTTCAGCGTTATGCCTGTGATCGCGAACAGCAAGGTCGTAATCAGAGTAATTGCACCGCTGATCCAGTGCCACGTCCGGAATTGGCGCATCCAAAATGCACGGCGGTTGGCGTTCGTCGTGGAGATGCCGGGTGATGTCCGCTCGCGTCCGCTCACAGGCCGACCATGCCTCGTGTCGTCCCCGCCGTACCCGAGCGATAGGCAATGCCGCGTTGAGTGCAGATGCGGGCCAAGGCCACCAATATCCTCAAAGCTCTGCCCATCGGCGCAGCAGGTTGTGATAGTGGCTGGTCAATGCCACGGCGGCACGATTGTCGTCGGAAAGTTCTGCGCGAACCTCCATGATCGCTTTGTCCAGGTCGTAAAGGAGCGTTCGTTGCCCATCGTCGCGCACCATCGATTGCGTCCAGAAAAACGACGACCAACGGCTGCCGCGCGTTATTGCCGTGACGCTGTGCAGGCTCGTCGCGGGATAGAGGATCATGTCACCTGCAGGAAACTTCGCTTTGTGGGAGCCGTACGTGTCCGACACTGTGAGCTCTCCGCCGTCATAGTCTTCCGGCGGCGTCAGGAAGAGCGTTGACGAAACGTCGGCGCGCATCCGAATTCCCGCGCCAGCGACCATCCGGATGGCGCCGTCCACGTGATCGTTGAACTTCATTCCGACGTCATAGCGATTGAAGAGTGGCGGAAGCACCCGCATCGGCAATGCAGCCGAATTGAACACGGGATTTCGGGCGAGCGCGCGGAGTATGATCTCCCCCGCTTCGACCGCGGTCTTCGAGCCTTCACGAATTTGAAGGTTGTGTTTGGCCTTCGCAGCCTGCTCGCCCGCCGTCTCGGCTCCATCCACCCAAGCTCCCCGCTCGAGAAGATCTCGAACTTTCGCAACGTCGCTGCTGGAAAGCACCGCGGGAATATGAACTAGCATTCTGACACGCCGCCAACTGTTACGCCGAGATCCGGAAACCTTGTTCCTCCGGATCTCGGCTTATCTTCGATCACCAGGCTCGATCTAGAACTTTTTCGAGATCGTCAAGACGACGGCGCGTCCCGCCGCCGGAATCGCGCGATTGTTGAAGGACGAGTCGTAGGAAAGCTCGTCGGTCAGATTGTAACCATTGACGGCTGCCTTCCAGCCGTTCAACTCGTACGAGACCAAGGCATCGAACGTGACGGCCTCGGGTATGCCGTAGAGGTTGGCGCTGTTGTTCGAAGCAAACATGAAGCTCTGGTATCTCACTCCCGCACCGACGAGCCATTCGCCGGGACCGCGCACCAAATGCGTTGATAGATTATAGGTGGTCCAGAGGCTGGCGGCATGCTCGGGTACGCCACCAATCCGGTTGCCCACATTCGTCGGCGTTGCCGATTCCAAGATTTCCGAGTCCAGGTAGGCGTATCCGGCATTGACCTTCCAGGCCGGCGTCACCGAACCCGAAATGCCGAGCTCGATACCACGCACCCTTTGCACCTCGCCTGTCAGAACCGTCAAGCCCGTCGCCGGATCGGTGGCGGCGGCGTTGTCCTTTGTCACTTCGAATGCCGCCGCCGTCAGACCGAGTTTGCCGTTGAACAAGCTGTACTTGGCGCCGACCTCCCAGGACTCGTGCTCCTCGAGCAGGTTCTGCTGGGCGTCCGAGCCGATGGGATTGAGGGCGTTGGTCACGAACTGGCCAATTGGAGTGGCCGCCGTCGCCCACGACGCATAGTAGGTCTGCTGGCGCGTCGGCTCCCAGATCAGACTGACCTTAGGGGCGACGTAGTCGGAACTCGAGTTGCGGTCGATAGGCACGGCGGCATTCGGCTGATTGTAGGAGCTTTCGAAGCTTGTCCAGCGAACGCCGGCGAGAACCGAGAACTGAGGCAGAAGCCAGATACGATCACTCGCGAAAACGCCAACCTCGCTCCCGGTGCCGTTGCGATAGTTTACCGGATTAGGACCGAGCGTATAGCCGTCGAAATAGCGTTCGCCGGGGTTGCGAATGGTCGCATTGGCCACTTTGCCCGTCGCCGACCAGCCTGGCCGATCGTCCTCCTGATAGAAGACGTCGAGGCCGGCGACGGCCTCATGGCGCAGATGGCCCGTGTGGAATTTCGCCACCATACTGGTGACGTTCTGCACGCCCCATACGTCTTGCCTGTAGGTAGGGTTGCCGCCTCCGTAAGACACGAGTGGATTGCCGCCAGCCAGGAATTGATCTGCGCAATCGCCAGGCAGAGTTGAGCATCCGGGGACCGTGGTCGAGAAATCACGCTGATAGAACGCGAGGCGCGTATCGTTGTAAAAGGTGACTTGACGGTTTAATTTCGTCTGGAACCGCGAAGTGAGAATGTCTGCCGTACCCTCGTCATGATCCATCGCACGGCCGTAGAACGTGGACCGGTCCACACCGAACTCGGTCACCGGCAGGCCGCCCTTCGTCGTACCACTCGCAGCGATCTGAGGCACGCCGTAGTCGGGCGTGCGGTCGAACGTCTGGTGCATGTAATTGATGGTCCAGGTCGTATCGGTCTTGAGACCGAGAGCGACGGAGCCGAGGAATCCCCACCGGTTCGAGTCGACATGGTCGCGGTCGACGATGCCCTGGTTGTGGTACATCCCGACGGCGCGCACAGCGGACGTTTCGGACACCTGCCGGTTGATGTCGATCACAGTGCGGTACAGCATCCCCGTCCCGATGCTGGCCTCGATGCTGCCGGAATTGCCCAGATGGGCCGTCTTCTGGCGCAGATTGATCACGCCGCCCGTCGTTCCACTGCCGAACGATTCCGACGATGGGCCCTTGAGAACGCTGACTTCCTCGGTAGCGAAGCTGTCGCGCACGTAAACGCCGAAGTCCCGCAGTCCGTCGACGTAGATATCGCCCTTGGCCTCGAAACCACGGACGCGGAACTGGTCGCCGTTGAAGCCGCCACCGCCTTCACCGATCGCGACAGTGATCCCCGGCACATTGCGCAGCGCCTGATCCACGCTGGTCGCGTTCTGCTGGCTGATCTGCTCCTGCGAGACAACGTTGACGACCTGCGGCGTTTCCTGAACTGTTCCGGGCAACCGCGCAATTCCCGTACCTGCCTCGAGCGTATTGCCGGACGCAGGCGTCGTCGAGAACGTGCCGGGCTGTTCGACCGCAGGCTGGGCCGGCACTTGGGCCTGGACGGGGGCGACAGGTGGTGGTGCTGCGCGGCGCCGCCTCGCGGCGGCCTTTGGCGCCGCCGCCGATTTCTTCCGGGCGGCGGGTGGGGGTGCCTTTGCCTGTCCCTCCACGACGATCGGGGGAAGCTGTTGAGACGGGGCCTGTTGCGCGTTGGCACCGGCGGCGACCAAAGCGGTCGCTAATCCGAGCGATGCCGCTCCGAACGGGGCGACGCTGCCGGCATCCGAAAAAATAGCCCAACCTCGTGCGGAGGCATGACCGACACTCATTCCAGGGTCCTCTTCATTGAATGATCCGGGGATGGAGGTTGCGTCGGTGGGTTTTGCCTGCTTCGCACACAGCTCCGTATCGATGTTCAGTGAGCATTCCAGACTGCAGTTGTCAACATTATGGCCGCGGTTTTGTCACGGATGTGGCGAGCGCGCCACGCGCTTGAGAACGTAAGTCGCCGCGGACCACCAACCAACGCGCGAAACAGTGGGCTATCGGACTAGTCAGGACACGGGCATCCATCTCCGCTGTCTACTCCAGCGCGATTCGAATGCGTGTCTGCCAAAAAGGGGGGGCGCCGATACCACCAGTTTCCGATGGTAGGCGTTCTCAATGGGCCGGCGAGCCGTGCTTTTGACGTTGCGAGATGATGTTCGCAAAGCCGTGGGCCTGGCTCGATGTAGAGCCAGCGATGGCGGATGGGGAGGGATTCGAACCATCCGAGCACGGTATATGTCCAATAATTACAGTAATTCAGTACCTTTCGTCAACTTCTCTTGGGCTAAAGTTTGGGCTAAAAGACGCCCCGGAGGCCTCAATGAAGTACCTTCGCACTCACGGCCGCGGCCATAAGTATCAGCGCGGGATTCCGCGGGATCTACAACCTCTCTACGCTGGTCGGAGGGTTCGGACCGTCTACTATGACAGCACTGTCAGCGCCGCAGAGGCGCAGCGAAAGGCGATGGTCCAGTGGGCGGCGGACGGCCTGGAATTCGAACGACTCTCTGCCCTCTCAACTGACGAGCGCGATTGGCTCCTCCGGACCGGCGGCGTCGATAATTTGGACGACACGACTGCCGCGCTGAAGGATTCGATAGAGGGCCCAGCCCGAATGCTCATGAACATCGATAAGATTGATCCGCCGGGACCCTTCGAATTTGAGGGCAAGCGGTATGAGATTAGTCGCGATCAGTTCACGATCATGATCGCCAACCAACTCGCTGCCAGTCGACAACTGAAGCCGCTCGCGGAGTTGAACGCCAAGCTTGTTTCAAAGATGAAAACGAAGACGCCCGAGGCTACTGATTTGGGCCGGTTGCTCGATCTATGGGAGACTGTCGTTGCGCCTCAGGACCCCCGTTCCCGAGAGAAGTACGGACGTGCCTTACGCCTTTTTATTCAGGCTGTGGGCGACATTGCCCCAAGTGGTGTGATGACATCGCACGCCGCAGCGTTCAGGGATTGGCTTGGCGACCCGGCACGGGAAATGGGCATCGGCGCGCAGCAGAAGACGCTGGACTATGTGCGCGCGATTTTCAGTGCCGCGGTCAAGGATGGCAAACTGAGCAGCAATCCCTTTATGCGGGTGAACCCTCGCAAACCGAAGGGCGGGCGATTTGTGGACCTCAAGAAGAAACTACCGTTTGCAGCCGGTGAGGTCCGCCTCGTGTTGGCGAAACTCAACATTCTAACAGGTCAAACCAGCAACGAGGATTGGCGCCGAGATATCGAATGGGTGATCAAACTCGCTACTTATCACGGGTGCCGGATCAATGAGGTCGCGAACCTGAGGAAGCAGGACGTGCGCCAAGTCGACGGTATCTGGTGCTTGGACGTGAATGACGAAGAGCGCCGGATCAAAAACCCAACAAGTGTCCGGACGGTTCCCCTACACCCGAAGTGCTCTGGCTTCATCAAGCACGTCGCGAGATCGGAAGGCCCTTGGGTATTCGATCTGACCTACTATCGAGAAGGCCAGCGCGCTGGATGGATCATCAGGCGGTTCGGCGCCTTTCTTGATGAGATCGGTATCACCCGCCCGAAGGTCTCCCTGCACAGTTTGCGACACCGCTGGATCGACGCTGCACGGGCTGCTGGCGTCCCTGAGGACATCCGGCGGGCGATCGTGGGCCACGACAGTGAGGCAGGGGCGCACGGCGACTATGGTTCTGGCTTCGACGTGAAGACGATGTTGCCTTGGTTGAGGAAGGTGGACCCATTGCGGGGGTGACGCCGCGGCATCATGGGGTATCGCCATCCGAGTAATGGCCACAACGGTTCCTTCCGCCTAAGATTTTCGGGGAATAACACTGGTGCCTCTTGATGGAGACGACCTCCTCCCTAAAGTGTCCGCTGACTGATGTTATATGCGGGTCAAGACGCCATGGCATCGATAGGAACAAATGAAGTACGCATACGAGGACTTGAGCCCCGACCAATTTGAGCAGTTGGTGCTATTCATCTGCCAATGTTTGCTGGGCGTCGGGGTCCAAGGCTTCGCAAGGGGCCCCGACGGCGGCAGGGACGCGAAGTTTGTTGGCACCGCAGAGAGACACCCCAGCAAGGCTTCACCATGGACTGGCACGACGATCATTCAGGCGAAACATACCAACGGGTACAACCGGCACTTCGCCGAGACCGATTTTTTCAATCCGACGGCTGAGAGTTCAGTGGTTGGCGCAGAAGTTCCCCGCATTCGCAAGCTGCGCGCAGGAGCAGAACTAGATAACTACATGTTGTTCTCCAACCGTCGGTTGGCTGGCGGCGTTGAAGCTGCTATCCGCAAGCATCTCACAACCGAGTGTAAGCTTGCAGTCGGTTCGGTTTATCTGTGTGGCGTTGAACAGTTGGAAGTGTGGCTGAAGACATTCCCAGACGTTGCGGAGAAGGCACAACTCGATCCGGTCGATTCACCGCTGCTTGTCAGTCCAGATGATCTTGCGGAAATCGTTCAAGCGTTGGCAAGGTCAAAGGATGACCTTGCGAAGATCGTGGTCGATGACCCACCGACCCACCGGGTACCCTACGAGCTGAAGAATGAGCTCAACAACATGTCGGTCGAGTATGCGAAGGAGCAGCGCAAACGCTATTTAAAGGACACGAGACAGATCCAGGCGTTTCTGGCCGCGCCGGAGAACATCGAACTGTTGCGGCTCTACGAGTCCGTCGTCGATGAGTTTCAACTCAAGATTACTGCCAGACGGAAGGACTACCAGTCGTTCGATATGGTGATGGAGTACTTGGTAGACTTGCTGTTCGGCCGCGATCCGATCCTACGACAACGGCTCCACAAGCGGGTTACGCGGACCGTGCTCTTCTATATGTATTGGAACTGCGATATCGGACAGGTTCCTGATGTTACGCCCAACAAAACATTCCCATCCTGACCGAACAGTAGTCAGCCTTGCATTGATCCTGTTGACACGTTTGAGGTCGAAGCGGGTAGAGGACTACACGACGCTTCGGACGATTGCCAAAGCGAGGGTTGTCGGCGGCGACGTGTTGTTTCTTCCGGCTCTGAGCTTCCTATACCTTCTGGGTGTCATCGAATATCGAGCGAAGACCGATGCCATAGAGTACGTGGGTCCCAATGAGGCTGTCTAAGCTATATGCAAACAAGCCGGACATTTTTTTGCCGATCCACTTTGCTCCCGGCCTCAACGTAGTTCTGGGCGAAATCCGTCTGCCGGCGAACAAGGAGAAGGACACACACAACCTCGGCAAGACTACGCTCGGGCGCTTGCTAGATTTCGGCTTCCTGGCTCGGACGGACGCCAGATTCTTTCTGGTGAAGCATGCCGATCGCTTTAAGGAGTTTGTTTTTTTTCTCGAGATTGAGCTTGGCGAAAGCAGCTTCGTCACGGTGCGGCGAAGCGTCATGGAGCCAACGAAAATTAGTTTTAAAAAACATCGACTGGGTCGCCAGAACTATACGCACCTGAGCGAAAGTGGTTGGAACCACTGGAACGTGCCGTTCGACCGGGCGCGCGATCTTCTGGACGGATTGCTCGACTGGCGCGCACTTAAGCCGTGGTCATTCCGCAAAGGCCTTGGGTACCAGCTGCGCTCGCAGGACGACTATCGCGACGTCTATCAGTTGCGTCGTCTCGCATCAGCTGCCCACAGTGAGTGGAAGCCCTACTTGGCCCACATTCTAGGATTCAAGGCATCGTTGATCGGACAGCACTACGCGAAGGAAAGAGACCTCGAAAAGAAGAAGGCGACCGAGAAGACCCTTAAGAGCGAGCTGGGGGGGTCTGTCGAAGATCTGAGCAAAATTGAAGGTCTTCTGCTTCTGAAGCGCGACGAAGCTGCAAAGAAGCAAGCTCTGCTGGATGCGTTTGATTTTCGCGCGCGGGACCGCGAGGCAACTCGACAGCTTGTCGAAGAGATCGATCAAGAAATCGCCGCGCGCAATCAGCGTCGGTATTCGTTGAACCAAAATAAAAAGAGAATAATGACGTCACTCGACGATGATATTATTTTGTTCGATCCGGAGGAGGCAAAGCGACTGTTTGCCGAGGCTGGAATTCTTTTCGAAGGGCAGATCAAGAAGGATTTTGAGCAACTGATCGCCTTCAATCGGGCAATAACCGACGAGCGTGGCAAGTACCTGTTGGAAGAAAAGGCAGAGATTGAGAGTGAGGCAAAAACCATCACTTCGGAATTGAACGCCCTAAACAAGAGGCGCTCCGCGACGCTTGCATTTCTGAGCAGCACAGACGTATTTACAAAATACAAGCGGGCCTCCGATGAGATGGCGACATTGAAGGCGGATATTATTTCGCTTGAGCGCCAGCGCGACTTGCTGCATCGGTTACAAACATTGCGGTATGAAATCAGACAACTCGGCGACGAGATCAAACAAGTGCAGGAGCAAATCGAAGCTGATGTTGAGAAGCAAAATAGTAATAAGGACAGTTTGTTCTCAAAGATCCGGCTGAGTTTCAATGAGATTGTCGAGGGAGTGATCGATAGAAAGGCGTTGCTCAGCGTAGCTCCTAATCGGGAGGGGCATTTGGAATTCAAGGCCGATATTCTCGATGAGGCAGGCAACGCAACGAGTGCTGGACTCGGGTATACCTATCGCAAGCTATTGTGCATAGCATTCGATCTCGCTGTGCTGCGCTCACATCTAAATGTAAGGTTCCCACGTTTTGTATTTCACGACGGCGTGTTTGAATCGCTCGATGACCGAAAGAAGGAGAGACTTCTCGACGTGATCCGGCGACTAGCTGGCGAAGGGCTGCAGCCTATTATCACACTCATCGATTCTGACCTTCCGAAGAATGATGAGGCAACTCCCGTTTTCGAGAAGGATGAGATCGTCGTGCTCTTACACGATGAGGGCGACGACGGTCGACTTTTCAAGATGCCGACATGGTAGACGAGAAAAAGAGCAGCTGACGTTGATTGCGCTGACACGGACGTGATCGGACACCTGGCATCAGGGTGCTCCTCGCTCGATGACCGCAATTTGGGACCACGCTCGTCAGTGCAGCGCGCCATTGGGGCGTGATAGTGCGCTACCTCCGCAAGCCATTCGTTGCGCAAGCCCCAGATCAATCGCTGAGCGGATAACACCTGACGATGCCGACCATCAGAAAGTGTGGGACGAGATTCATCGCGAAATGGGGTGTCGCTTGCAAAAAGGGAATTAGTCGCGGGGCAGATGAACCGGACCGCGTGAACTGAAGAACTGAGGGGCGTTTCGTCTCTCAGCTCTCAATGGCTTGACCACCAAGGACCGCGCTGATTGAACTGAATCTTCACACGACGTTAAATCGCTAAGCGTACTCTTTGTCGACTGAATATTGTCCACGGGATCATTATATTCATGCATACCCAAACGCTATTCGTCGCGACCCTCGTGCTTGGTGCCATCGGCATTGGGATCGGAAACGGCGTGACCAAACTCCTACCCACCGCTTCCACCACCGTTGAGAGCGTAGCGCCCGAATGCGCCTTCGATCTCGCACCCGGCATGCGGCTGATGGAAGTCATGACGACGGCACGCGGGTGTTCACGGATCTCACTGCGTCACCATTACACTGACGGCACCACGAAGACCGAGATCACGGATCCTCCGACCCTCGCGGCGCGCGTGGTCCACATGGACCTGATTAAGTACGCGCAGATGAAACGCTCAGATCCAGATCGAGCCGACGACTACGCGAGAACGAGCCTCTACCCGATGCGGTGATGTTCTCAAGCAACGTTACTAATGTATTAAAGCGGCCTGTGATTGTTATTTTGACCCGCACGTGGTGGCGGTTGTGAAGGCCTCGAGTGCGTACTCCCGCCGTGGTTCCATGCGTAGTCTGATTATTTCCAAAGATCGCGTGGAACGTCCGCGCGGTGCTGAATGAACTTCACATCCTCGGACCCCGGGCTGCGCCGTCAGCGAGCGAGTTTGGCCGATTTGTGATCATTCTCAATACAGCACATGAGATCGACAGACATCTCAGGTAGTAGGTAGGCATCGCCCGGCGCTGAGAAGCGCGTCGTTCCTTTAATCGATTTGATTTGCAACTCGAGACTCAGCGCAATTGGCTTTCAGGATCGATGTTGGTTTGTCGCGAGCAGGACAGGCGAAGCGGTTACTGTCTGAAGGACAGTCACGCTCGGGTGTGCTCGCGAATGAACTTACACAGAGTATTCGGAGTTGCCGAGACGCCGCGATTGAGACGCATGTGATTGATGATCGCTCGTGATGCGTAGCCGCGCCGATGCAGGTCCAGGACGTAGCGGTGCAACTCGGTGTCGGGCGCTATAACCGCGACCCCATCAACAAAGGCCTTGCGGTAGGCGAATGGAACAGGTCCGCCGAGATACTCGCTGCGCGACCTCTGAAGCGCCTTGGCCTCGCGGATGCGGGCCTGGATGCGGGCTCGCTCGAAGGACGCCTGACCCGCCATGATCGTGAAGGTAAACTCGGCGACTGCATCGTCGGCGAGGTCGCGGGTCCCTTGATCGCCGAGCACAAGACCGACGCTGGCTGAGCGGCAGTCCTTCAGGAGCGCAAGGCTGTCCATCGTGTCACGGCTAAGCCGATCCTGCTTCGAGGTCACGATCGCGTCTCCTGAGGCGACCACGACCCAAAGAGCGGCACCCTGGGGCCTATCCCGGAAGGCGATCGAGCCGGACACGCCAACGTCGCAGTAGACGCCAGCAACTTCCCAGTCGTTCAAAGTGCAGATGGCCTCACACTGCTGCTGTTGGACGTCGAGGCTGTAGCCGTCAGCTTGTTCTGCCGTCGAGACACGGCAGTAAATCCAGGCGCGACGCTTGACACCCATTTGATGGCTCGATGACTGTTTTCGAGATTTAAGGGGCCGCGCCATCGTTTTTCTTTCATTTGATTTGATAGGCAAAGGATAGCCCGAATATAGCAGTTGCTAAAGCGCCTAAGATATTCGTGGTTATTCATTCGTTACGAAGCGCTGGCACGGCACTTGCCGATCGCTTTTCGAATGCCCTCGGAAAGGACCGTTTTTGTGGGCGGGCTCAGGAATTGGCACGTTTTTTGAGGTCGAGGTCGTCAAGCGAAACTCGATAAATTGGTTGAAATCAGGTTAATTCACTAAGAAACGGCATCTTTTGTGCCATTTTGGGACGTTTTGTGCCGTTTTGGCACAGGAATTCAGGGGTTGATAGGGATTTGGACGTTTACGGATCGTAAATAATTTGAACCGGACCCCGTTATATCCGATCGGATATATCGGGATTCGGGTCCTGGGCTGGCCAAGAGACCTTCAGTCTTGAGGCAGGGTCCTACGCCGGATTGGTGTGAACCGGCGTGCAAATTTGACCCCTGTTTTGGGGTAATCGGCGCGCAATTTTGACCCCACCTGCGATATTCTGAAGATGGTGCTCTGTGCGTGCGTCGGCACTGAGCGAGCCAGGGATGGTG